>NZ_JBFAIR010000002.1:0-585051 GCF_040654815.1 Streptomyces sp. NPDC050619
GGCGTCCTCGCGGTTCACCTCGGCGTCGGGGTAGGCCACCGGCTTCCCGCCCCGCAGTTCGGCGACGGTGAACGGGACATCGTCACCCCAGCGGGGAAAGTTGACGAAGATGCGGCCGCGGCGCGAGACGGTGACACCCGTCGGCATCGCGCCCCAGAAGCGGGCAACGACCTCGTAGTGACCGGCTGTTGAACCGGAAGGGGATGCGGAGGCGTAGGCGGGTCCGGCGAGTTGGGTGGCGGCCAGCGACGCGGTGGTCGCCGTAAGGAACGTACGTCGTTGCATGGGGGCGTCTCCTGGGGTGTCAAGTCGCTGGAGGGCAAGGCGAGTTGCGGCTACCGTCAACTCCTGGAACGGGAAGGGGAACGGGGCCGAACGCTCAGTGGATCTGGTTCTGTCAGGTCCGCCGGGCTGTCGGGCGGGTCTTCGCGACCATGCTGCGGTCCCCCGAGGAGACCATCGCGTGAATGGGTACGGTGCTGACGCTCATGAGCGTCGCAAGGCCCCGGCGGCCCTGCTGGCGAGCGAGCGCCGGACCCATGAGGTGCATCAGGGCGGTGAGGGCCGGCATCGGACGCCCGAAGAGCGTGATCTCCGTGATGCGTGCTTGGTCGTCGAGCCGCAGCATCTGCACCTCCTCGAACGACTGGGAACCCACCCGCGCCCGGTAGACCAGGGCGTACGTGTCGCCCTCGCCGGTCTGGGTGTGGTAGCGGACGTCCTTGACCGCCGCGAACGCCGAGGTCAGGAAGGAGCGCAGCTGGTCAGTTCCCTCGAAGCGGAACTGGTCGGTGAGCGGCGAGCTGAGCACGACGTCCGGGCTCAGGCACGCGACCGCGGCGTCGACGTCACCGCGTTCCTCGGCGGAGCGCCAGCGCGCGACGGTAGCGGCGGCGGAGTGCAGGGTCTCGGACATGGGTCTCTCCCGGTATCAACGGCGCGATGGGTTTACGGGTGGGGAGGGTGGCGAGTGTCAGCCGGCCAGCTTGTTCATCGTGCGGATCTGCTTGTCCAGGACCCAGGCGGGGACGAAGCGGAGCATGCGTGCGCGTCCGGCCATGGGGCCTGCGGCGTAGCGCAGTTTCGGCTTGGTGTCGGTGGCGGCTGTGACGATGGCCTTGGCGACGACGGTGGGGTGGTCGCCGTTCTTGATCGCGTCCGTCATCAGGCGGTCGAAGATGTGGCGCTGGTCGGCGTAGACCGGCAGAGGGGAGTCGGGCTTCGCGCTGTTGGCCTCGAATCCGGTGTTGGTGTAGGCGGGTTCGACGAGGAGCGAGCGGATGCCGTACGGGCGGACCTCGTGGTCCAGGGACTGGGAGTAGCCCTCGATCGCGTGCTTGGACGCGCCGTAGACGGCCATGTAGGGAGCGGGGATGAACCCCTGCACGGACGAGAGGTTGATGATGCGTCCGCGTCCCTGGGAGCGCATGTGAGGCAGTACTTCCTTCACCATGCGCATGACCCCGAAGACGTTGATGTCGAACACGCCCTCGGCCTGCGCGAGGGAGGTCTCCTCGGCCGCGCCGATCGAGCCGACGCCCGCGTTGTTGACCAGGACGTCGATCCGCCCGAACCGTGCGATCACCTGCTGGACCACGGCGGTGACCGACTTGTCGCTGACCACGTCGAGGTCGAAGAACGTCACCCCGCCCAGCGGCGCGACCCGTGAGGTGTCCCGGCCCGTACCGGCCACCTCGAAACCCGCCGCGACCAGCGCGAGCGCTGCCTCCTTGCCGATACCGGAGGACGCACCCGTCACGAGGGCCACCGGCCGATTTGTCGTCATCATGCACTCCCGAAGTCCTTTTGGAAACCGATCGGTTTCGCGTGCCCTCACTGTAAACCGATCGGTTTCCAATGCACAAGCTCAAGCACGGAACTGGTCTGAGGGGAGTGGGGGAGGAAGACGCGACGATCGGGCTCTGGTGCAGGGGCCGGCCGACGAGGGAGGCGCGGGCCATCTCCAGCGGGGTGACGCCGACCAGGGCGGTGGCCACAACCCCCGAGCACCGATCACGATCCGGCAACATGAGCGCTGGGCTGCCATGGTCGGGGGCGTGGTCGGGCCCGACCAGCCTCGGCCACGTCCCATGTGCAGGGCGCCGGGCGCTCGGAGTCAGAGGACGCCGGCTGTTCAGCGCGGGTGCGTCAGATGTCTGTTCTCAGTCCCTGGGGTGCGTGATCCCGGGCCCAGGCAGTCCGGCCGGGCGGCGGGCACCAGGACGGTTGACGGGCGTCGTCGATCAGGTCTGCTTGCGGGTCTGGCGGACAGGCAGGGTCACGTGATCGTGTACGGCCTGGGGTGGCCCTGCCGCTCGGGCTCCAGGGCCTGCTCGTCGAGCAGCTCCAGGGCCTTGGTGCGGCTGTGCGTGTCCAGCAGCATGACCACGGTGTTCATCGCGACGGCGTGGACGCGGTCCAGTGGCGCCAGGCCCTCCGCCGCCTGGAGGAGCGTTGACTCTCGAGCGGTGCCCGGGCCGCGACCTCGTAGATATCGCGCACCGCCATGGACGGCACTCCCGGCATGTCGAAGAGCCTGTCGTGGTCGAGTCCCCACCAGACCAGAGCGCGCTCCGGCCGGCCGGTGTCCAGGCCCGTGAGACAGGCCGCGACCTGGGCACCTGTGCCGTTCGGCACCGTGCTGCTGGAGGAGATTGCCTTCCGGCGGTGTCAGGTGGGCCATGGGCGGCCGTGACGGACAGCGCGGTACCGCCTGGGCCACTGCCGTGTCATCGCTGCTGTTCGGGTTCTGGCATGTGCTTCCCTCTCGCGGACTGACCCGGTCCAACGAGGCCGCGGCGGTCCTCGGCACCGGACCGGCAGGCACCACGCAGTCCGTCACGGCCGCCGTTGCCGCCACGACCGCCGCCGGCGTCGGCCTGTGCGGACTGCGGCGCCGGTCCGGAAGTCTGCTAGCGCCCGCGGCGCTGCACTGGGCCCTCAACGGCTTCGGTCATGTGCTGGCCTGGGCCGTACCTCAGGGGAGGGACGAGGATTAATTAGAGCGGCCCGTGCGGTGCCCTCGCCGTCACGCCGCCCCCCGCCCCGAACCTGCTGCCCCCCATGCCGCGACGGTTCCGCCCGCCCCCGGCGTGAGCCCGTCACACGACGGCGTGGAGCAGCAGAATGGCGCTCAGGGACGTCAGGGACAGCAGGGTGTGGGCGACGGTCCAGGTGCGGAGTGTGCCGTTCACGGAGAGTCCGAAGTACTCCTTGAACATCCAGAACGAGGCGTCGTTGACATGCCCGAGGAAGGCCGCGCCGGAGCCGAGCGCCAGGGCGAGCAGGGCCGCGTACGAGGAGTCGAGGCCGTGTGCCATCGGGCCGATGATGCCGGCCGCCGCCACCGTGGCCACCGTGCCGGAACCGGTCGCCGTGCGCATGAGGGCGGCCACCAGCCAGGCCAGCAGGAGCAGGGAGATGTGCAGATGCTGGGCGGCCTGGCCGATCGCGGCGTTGATGCCGGAGTCCTGCAGCGCCGCGGAGTAGCCGCCGCCGGCCCCGACGATCACCAGTACGCCGGCGATGGGCGGGAAGGACCGGGACAGCGTCTCCTGCACGTCACGGCGTGAGGAGCCGACGGCCCAGCCGAAGGTGACCAGCGCCACCAGCACCGCGGCGAGCAGGGAGATCACCGGGGTGCCGAGGAACTCGATGGTGGTCAGGAGAGTGCCGTGCGCCCAGTTGAAGGTGTCGCAGCTGGCCTTGAGCATCATCAGCGCGATCGGCAGCAGGATGGTCCCGATCGTCACGGAGAACTTCGGCATGCGCCGCGTGTCCCGCGGCTCGCCCTCCTCCCGTGCGGTGTCGCTCGCCGGCTGGGGACGGTGGTCGGTCACGGTGACGCCCGCCGAGGGGGCCGACGCGGGTACGGATGCCCGGGCGGCGGCCTGCGTCTGCGACCGGGCGTGGTCGAGCGCGGCGGTGACGACAGCGCTCGGCGGGCCCGCGGTGGTGAACGCCGCCAGCGCCGAGTCGGGGATACGGGCCGGGACCCGCGGCCAGATGTACGCGGTGAACAGCGGCCCGACGACGATGGCGGTGGGGATCGCGACGATCAGGCCGTAGACGAGGGTGAGGCCGATGTCGGCGTGCACCGCGTTGACGGCCACCAGCACTCCGGGATGCGGGGGCACCAGTGCGTGCACGGTTGCCAGGCCGGCCATGGCGGGGATCCCGACCCGCAGCACCGGGTAGTCCGCGCGCTTGGCGATCTGCAGGACCAACGGCACCAGCATGACGAAGCCGACCTCGAAGAACATCGGCAGTCCGACGATGCAGGCGATAGCGGTGACGGCCCACGGCAGCCGTTTCGGCCCGGCGACGCGGGTGAGAGTCGCCACGATCTGGTCGATGCCGCCGGAATCCGCCATCAGCCGGCCGAGCACGGCACCCAGGACGATGAGGATGCCGACCTTTCCCATAATGCCGCCCAGGCCGGTGGTGAAGGAATCCGCCGCTTTTTCGACACCGGCTCCGGACAGTATGGAAACGGTGAGGGCGCCCACCATCAGGGCGAGGAAGGCATGCAGCTTCGCCCAGCTGATGAGGAGGACGACCACGGCGATGGAGATGCCCACCAGAGCCAGTAGCCAGGTGTCGTGACCGGACCAGACCACGGCCCCGGGGGCCGCTTTCGCGGACTGTGATGCCAACGCTGCCATCATGCGCATTCAGCTTTCTCTCATCTTCCGGGAACTCCCGTACTCGAAAACTCGAAGACTCGAATACACGGGATTTTCGTCATCACCGGAGGTTCTTCGTCTGGAGCTTGCGGGGCACCGTATGCGCAAGCGACGCCACATCACCAGGGGCGTAACGATTGCGTTAATTGATGGAGCCGGAAATCTTTCCGTGCATTCTGTTCGTTTTGTGCGCGGGTCCGCCGGCCATTCGCCCCGGATACTCTGGCGTCATGTTCCGCGGTCCCCGTATCGCCACGCAGGCACTGCTCGCCCAGGTCCTGGCGCTCGTCGTCGTTCTCGGTACCGGATTCGCGCTGACGGTGACCCTGCTGCGGAACTCCTCCGAGCAGCAGTACGAGCAGCGAGCCCTCGCCGTGGCCCGGACCGTCGCCGAGGATCCGGCCGTGGCCCGGCGGGTCGGCGCCGGCTCGGATCCAGGTGGCGAGGTGGAACGCCTCGCGGAGGCGGTACGGCGGCGTACCGGCATGCTCTTCGTCGTCGTGACCGACCGGCACGGAATTCGCTGGTCGCATCCGGACCCGGCCGAGGTCGGCAAGGAGGTCAGTACGCCGCCCACCGCACTGGACGGGCGCGAGTCGGTGTCCATCCAGCGGGGCACGCTCGGGAAATCTGCCCGCGCCAAGGTCCCGCTGCGCTCCGCGGACGGCGCGGTGATCGGCGAGGTCAGCACAGGCGTCCGGGTCACGACGGCATTGGAGGCCGCCGTACCGCTGATCCGTGAGCAGGGCGCGTTCTCGGTCGGTGCGCTGCTCGTCGGCATGGGCGCCGCCGCCCTGCTGACCCGCCGCCTCAAGCGGCACACCCTCGGCCTGGAACCGGCCGAACTCGCCGAGCTGCTGCGCGAACAGCAAGCCGTGCTGCACGGGGTCGGGGACGGCGTGCTCGCCGTGGACCCCGCGAACCGGATCACGGTGTGCAACGAGGAGGCCGCCCGGCTGCTGGACGGCCCGGTGGCGCCGGGCACCCCGCTCGACGAGGCCGGCCTGCCCGCGCCGGTGCACCGCGCCCTGGCCAAGCGGCAGGAACTGCGGCAGAGCGTGGCGGTGGTCGGCGCCCGGCTGCTCGTGGTGAGCGCGCAGGCGGTCCGCCGCGGCGAGCGGGACCTCGGTCACGTCGTCACCGTGCGGGACCGTACCGAGGTGGACGAGCTGGAACGCGAGCGGGCCGCGCTGCGCGCGCTCTCGGACGCCCTGCGCGCCCAGGCGCACGAGTACACCAACCGGCTGCACACCCTCTCCGGCATGCTCGCCACCGGTGGCGTCGAGGAGGCGCAGGGCTACCTGCGCGAACTGGCCGCCGCCCCGCTGGCCACCGAGGACCGGGACGGGGCCCGTATCGCCGACCCCTATCTGCGCGGACTGCTGGCGGCCAAGACGGCGACCGCCTCCGAACACGGCGTGGAGCTGCGCCTGGACGAGGACTCCTATCTGCCGGGCCGGCTCACCGAGCCGCTGGACGTGGTCAGCGTGGTCGGCAACCTGCTGGACAACGCCGTACGGGCGGCCGCGAGCGGACACCGGCGTCCTGCCTGGGCGGAGCTGAGTGTGCTGGCCGAGGGGGATACGCTGCACGTGGCCGTGGCCGACAGCGGGGGCGGGGTCCGGGCCGAGGACGCCGAGCGGCTGTTCCGCAGGGGATTCACCACCCGGCGTCCGGGGGAGCGGTCGGGGCACGGGATCGGGCTCACCCTCGCCCGCCAGCTCGCGGCCAAGCACGGCGGCGAGGTGCGCCTGGGCCAGCCCGGCGGGGACGGGCACGGCGCCGTTTTCCTGGCCCGCTTCCCCGGCGCGCTGGAGCGGCGAGCCCCGGCCGCCACGGAGGCGGAACGAGCGGCAGCACAGGGAGGTGAGTTGTGATCCGGGTCCTGGTCGTGGACGACGACTATCGCGTCGCCGAACTGCACGCCCGCTACGTGAACGCGGTCGCCGGCTTCACGGTGGCGGGCACCGCCCATACCGCGGCGAAGGCGGTGGAGTTGAGCCGCGCGCTGCGGCCCGACCTGATTCTGCTCGACCTGTACCTGCCCGACCGCGTGGGCACCGAGGTGCTGCCCGAGCTGACCGGCGACGTGCTGATGGTGACGGCCGCGGGAGAGGCCGCGCACGTACGGGCGGCGCTGGGCGGCGGCGCCGTCGGCTACCTGATCAAGCCGTTCGACGACCGAGAGCTGAGCAACCGCCTGACCGCGTACGCCCGCTTCCGCGCCCAGCTGGCCACCGACCGCTCTCTCGCCCAGGACCAGGTGGACCGCGCGCTGCGCGCCCTGCACGCCACGGGCCGCTCCGGCCGCGCCCGCCGGCCGCGCGCCACCCCCACCGGGAAGCTCGTGGCGGACACCATCACCTCCCTCGACGGGCCGATCACCGCGAGCGCGCTCGCGGAACGCCTGGGCATCTCCCGGCCGACGGCCCAGCGCTACCTGGCCGACCTGGCGGCGGACGGCACGGTCCGCATCGAACTGCGGTACGGCGCCGCCGGCCGCCCGGAGCACCTTTACTCGTGGAACGGCGAGGACGGCGAGGACACCGAGCCGGCCCCGGGGTGAGCCCCGGGCTCCGGCCGGGCCGCCGGCGCCGGGGACCGCAGGGTGGAGGCTCGGTTCTTCCAGCATCACGATCGTGCAGAACTCGACGTACGTGCGCTGCACGTTCACCAAGAGGACTCCCACGGCTGGCGGATGCCCTTTCGCTCTACTCGAGGTAGGGCGGCGCACGAGCTCCCCGGGCACGATGTTGTCGTTGGCTCGTCGCCGAGGGGTGCTGGGGGGTGGGCTGAGAGAGGGGTCGGCTGTCTCAGGAAGTACCGCTCGGGATCACGCAGTTCTTCGGCTGTTCCTTGCCGGTGGGCCAGCCCAGACCGACGAACTTCAGGGCCCCGCGCACGCCCTGGCCCGGGTTCAGTTCGACCACCGCGACCGGCTTGTCGTACGGATTCCCGCCGCTGGTCAGGCAGATCAGGCCACTCGTGCCCCTCACCCGGTGCACCGACTGCAGTTTCGACCACTCCTGGCGGACGTCCGCGAGGCTGGGTGCCTGCTCGGCGTTGTTGCCCTGTACCTCGTGCAGAGCCGTGCCGATGGTGACAAGGCCGTCGTAGACGAGCATGGTGCGGGAGTCCTCCAGGTCAGGGGCGGAGCCGAGGTCCGTGCCCGCCGTGCTCGTGCTCTTGATCAGGTCGCTGAGGGCGTCCAGGGCCGCCTTGGGCTCCGTGAGGTACTGGGGGAGTTCGTTCGCGGTGGGCTCGCGGTGGTGGGTCTCCTTCCACTGCTTGGTCCAGGCGGCCAGTTCGGTGTCCCAGGCAGCCGGGTGCGCGGGGGCGGCGTACTGGACCGTCACCTTCGCCTCGCCGTCCTCGCCGCGCAGCTGCGCCCAGTCCTTCTCGGACATGGCCTGCCGCAGCGAGGCGGCGTCGGAGCCGCTGACCAGGGTGAAGTGCCGGTTCGCGCAGGTCTGCTTGGCGAGCGTGAGCGCGAAGATCCGCAGATGCAGCGTGCGCCCCGCGAAGTAGACGGTGTCGGCCGCGGAACCGCAGATGTTGTTGGCGATCTGCTCGAACTGGCTGCCGGTCGAGCCGGCCTCGTCGATCCCCGGGGATTCGAAGGGCATGTCGGCGGGACCGGCCGGACCCGTCTCCTTGATCCCCCGGAACGCGCTCGCCAGCGACTCGTCGTAGGCGTCCGGGCGGGTGTCGTAGACCAGTACCGTCCTGGTGTTCTCCCGGCCCCGCTCGCCGTTGAAGTTGGCCAGGGCCTCGGCCGCGTTGCCGTTGGTGGGGATGATCCGGGCCAGGCCGGGGAATCGTTGCTTCTTCCCGTCGACGTTCGCGATCCCGTCCCCGCTGATCCGGGAGGCGAGCACCGGGACGCCGTTTTCCGTCAGACGTTCTATGGCCTCCTCGGTGGCGTCGAGGGTGAGGTTGAAGCCCGTGACGGCTCGCAGCTTGTCCTTGTCGGATTCGGCCATGTCGAGCAGCGTGCTCACGACCTTGTCCTGATGGCCGTAGTTCAGCCCCGGGTTGGCCAGCACCAGCCGGATCTTGGGCACTTGGCCCTCGCCCGAGTTGGCCTGCCGCTGTCCCAGATACGCGCCCTGGAGGTCGCTGCGCATCTGCCGCCGCAGCCCCGCCGTGTCCGATTTGAGGGGCAGCATCATCGCCACGGTGACGTGAGGCTGGTTCGCGATCCTCTTGTTCTCCTCCGAGATGGCCTTGGCCACGGCGCTGATCTCCGGTGTGCCGAAGTCGTAGCCCGCGCCGTCGACACCGATGCACTCGCCGCCGATCTTCTCGATGCCGTCGTGGCAGGTGTCCGGCTTCTGGAGGGCGGGAAAGCCGTATACGCCGGCGGCCACGAGCACCGCCACGCCCGCCAGCGCGTAGAGGATCTTTCCCCACCTGGGCAGTCTGTTCCACCTGGGTATCCAGCTGGGCATCCCCGTTACCTCCTTCGGCCGAGCTGATCGGTGCAGTCGCAGCGGAGCAACGGCTGCTCGTTCGCGGCCAGGTGGCTCCACTCGGTGGCTGTCGGGCCGAGTTCTCCGGCGCCGTCGAAGTCCATGGTCGACAAGTCCCTCAGCAACTGCTTCAGCGTGCGGGCCATTTCGCCTCCGGTCGGCCTGGTGCGCTCCTCGCACAGCCATACGGCGTGCAGCAGTTGGTCGACGGTGCGGCGCAGCGGCGGTCCGTCCACCCGTGCCAGACCCTGGGCGCGCTTTCGGCGCTCGTCCGCCCCGCCCGGATACGGCGCCTGGGCGATCTCCAGCAGTTCCTCGCACCACTGACGAGAGCGGCCGGGGAGGGTGGCGGTGAGGTGGCGAACCACGTCGTCGACGCCGCCGGAGACAAGGTGGTGGTTCATCTGGTGGGTCGTCACCGAGTGGAACGCACCGCCGCTCGGCTCACTCACGGCGTAGTGGTCGCGCAGCAGATGGTGGTCGGCGTACCAGGCGGCACCGTCGCGCGACAGTCCGTACAGCCGGTGCACCAGCAGCTGGCGCAGGCCGAAGTCCCCGATGAAGTGCCGCTCGCAGCTGGGCCATCCGGTGTCGTTGAGCAGCCGCGCGACCTCATGTGCCGTCAGGCGCAGGACACGGCCCGCCTGGTGATGGCGCAGCAGGACTTCTGCGCACTCCGGGTCGTGCGCCACCGACAGATGGGTGAGGAGATCGAGCCACTGGTCATGGTGCTCGTCCGGCAGCCGCACCGGCAGCTGGTCGAGGATCAGCTCCTGAAGCAGTACGTCCGTCACCGGCCGCTCGGGGGCGCCGTCCGGGTGGTGCAGCTTGGCGTCCAGGATGGCCCGGTCGTTGGCGTCCGTCTCCATCCGGTGGTCGGCGGCAGCGGTGGCCAGCCGGATCACCGTGTGCGGACGTCCGCCGCTCAGCTGGGCCACGGCGGCGGTGATACGGCGGCGATGCATACCGCCCTCCCGCTCTGCGCCCAGCTGTATTCGCTCGGTCGCCTTGCGGAGCTGGTCGCCGGTGAGGAAAGGCATCCGCAGCATGAGCACCCCGGCGGACAGCGGGCCGCGGTCCTCCTCCGGGTCCCTGCGGCGGGACCAGGTTTCCGGCACCCCGTCGGCGGGCCGGAACGCTGCCACCTCCCTCGGTGGCAGACCCCCGTGCAGGAAGTCGCCGCCGTCCGCCCGGCGCGCCGTGGCCACGATCACCACGCGGTCGCGCTGCCCGTCCCGGCGGTCGGTGAGCACGGCGCGCAGCAGCCGCTCGCCCAGCGGTTCTTCGGCGTGGTCCAGCAGCAGTCCCGGGCGGCCGACCCGGCCCAGCCAGCCCCCCAGCCCGCTGTACGCCGCCTCCAGATCCTCGCGCAGGGCCCGGAACAGGAAGCGCTCCGCGTCCTCCCGCCGCTCGCCGCCGGCCCGGAACTCGGCGGCGAGCCTGCGCAGCCCGTGCTTGGGCTGGCCGGCCGCGCCGGGATACTCGCCGTAGATCCGGGTCAGTTCCGCCTCGCCCCGGGGTGTCAGGCGCTCGAAGAGGGCGTCGAGCAGCGCGGTGAGCGCGCCGGCCCCGTACGGGCCGAGCGCCTGGCCGGCCAGGACCTCCAGCATCTTCCGTACGGCCCCGAGGAGCGCGCCGCGCCAGAAGTCGCGCGCCCCCAGACCGCGCAGTCGCGGCTGCTGGATCAGCTCCTCGTACCGCTCGACCTCTGTCCTGATCGCCTCACCGGTGCCGCCCGCGACGCCGGTCGCGATCACCGCCAGGCCCGCGAAGAACCGCGGGAAGGTGAACGCGCCGCCCGTTCCCCGCCAGGTGTGCAGCAGCAGGGCGGCCTCGACCAGGGCCTCGGTCACCGCCGAGCGGGCACCGGGCTCCGGCCCAGCCCGGTCCGCGTACACCGGTGCGGCGCAGTCCAGACGGATCACCGGCACGTGGCGGGCGAACCGGTCGTGCACCGCCCGCAGCAGCCGCCCCTTGCCCATCCCCGGGCCGCCGGTGAGCAGCACCACGGGCAGGTCGGGGCCGTACAACGGCTTGCGGTCGTCGCCTGACGGCGACCGCCCTAACAGGCGTGCGAAGAAACCGTCCGCGTTGAGGAGTTTCTCGAAGCCCAGGTCCTCATACACGCATCTCCCCCGTGGACACCCTCCCGCCCGGGAGCGGGTGATCGATGTGGTAGATGGAGATTAGTGGAACACGAGACCCTCAGCCAGAACAACGGTCGTTATGTGAAAGGAAGTTGGCGGCGGGAATCCAGCCGAGACGACGATGGTGCGGCAGCAGGAGGGCGGCCACCGCATCGGCTGGGCCCGGTCCGGCCAGTGGACTCGGTGGTGACTCGTCGAGATCCCGGGCATCGGGTCGACGACGGGCGTCAGCCGCGTCCGACCCGGCCGTCAGCGGGTCTCCTCCTCGAACTCGCGCGCGGCGGCCACGGCGAGGTCTTCGCCCCCCACTGGTGCCGCCCGACGGCAGCTCTCGGCGGCACCGCTCCGCTGTGGGCCTGATGCCGCCCGGCGATCTGCTCACGTTCGTCGCCGAGCAGGCCGACGACATGGCGCCACAGCCATGCCGTCGAGTCGAGGGGCGGGTCGAACGAGGCCCGGCCCGTCGGAAAGGCCGACTGGCGGTTTACGGCGGCACCCGCGCGGTTGTGGGCGGTTTCGTCCACCCTCATGCAGCCCATGCTCGCACTCGCGCGGCCGTCGGCAGCGCGCCCCTGCCCGTGCTCGGTTCCGCCCTCGCGAGCCGGTCACCGGCGGGTGCTGAGCGCAGTCAGCCCAGACACAGCACGAGCAGGCAGATCTGCGTCGGTGACGTCGATGCCGGTGCGGGGCTGGCCTGGGGCGGGCTGGAGTTCGTGGGGTCGGAGGCCGCGGGGGTCGGGGTCTGTTCCGCGGTCGTAGCGGCGCGGTCGACCTCGGGCGAGGTGGTCGTCAGCGGCTGTGGGACCGACTTCGCAGGCTGACGGGGAGGAGCGGCGGCGTCGGGCCGGGCGACCGGGTCGGTCGTGCGGGGTGCGGCCGCGAGAATCTGCTCCCGCGGGGTGTTGGCCGCGGGCCGCTGCGCCTTGGGAGCGGTGTGTGGCGACCGGTGAGTGGTGGGCGGTGTCGAGGCCGGATACGTGATCTCGGACGTCTGCTTCTCCGCCGTACCCATGCTTCGGTCGTCCGGCACGGTGTTCGCCTGTGCCCGGTCGGCGGTGTGGCGGTCCATCGAGGAGATGGTCAGGGCGCCTCCCGCGAATGCGACGGCGGTCGCGACCACGGCCCGGCGCTTGTTCTTCTTCCAGCGCGCCAGCTGGCGACGCCGTGCCGCCCGTCCCTGCTGCGCGGGCGGCATGCCCTCGACGTCGGTGGAGGCGCCCACCCTTGTGTCCGCGGTGTCCGCTGTGTCCGCCCCGAGCTCTGCTTCACCACGCAGGGGGCCGTCGTGCCATATGCCGGGGGCCTGGGACGCGCCGGCATACGTGGTGTCGGGTGCGTAGCGGGTCGTCGGCGAGGTGGCGCCCCAGGCCGGCATGGGGCGCGTGCCGACGGTGGGCGGAGCGATGTCCGGGGCGTAGCTGCCGCACCCGGGACACACCAGGGCGCCGTTGAGATGCCGACGGCACGAGGAGCAGTAGTCCATCTGGTCTTCCTGGGTTGCTTGCGCCGTCCGCCCATCGGGACTACGGCCTGATCACGTTCGCACGCGGGATCGAGCGATCAGTCACGCTAACGAGGCTTTCGAAAGTCTGTGTGCAGTCCGTGTGGTGCTCCTGCACAGATTCTCTGCGCCCAGTGAGGAACTTGCGCTTCAGGGGTAGGCGCGTCAGGTCGTGGATGACGTCGAGGTTCACGGCAGCGTCCCGCGCCACTCCGGCTGCGGGGCCGCGTCCTGTCCGCCGAGTAGTTCCGCCGCCTGATGCTGTGTGCGTTCCGCCGCCAGCTGAGCCTCCGCGACGGCGTCGCCGTGTTCGCGTACCAGGTCCTCGTAGATCGGCAGTTGCACATTTTCGGTGGAGCTGTGTTTCACGGTCGGTCCTTGCGCTGTTGTTGTCAGGTTCGGTTGAGCCGGGCGGCGATTCCGTGACCGATCAGCAAATACATCACCGCAGGAAGTCCATAATTAAGGATGGCGCGTAGGCCCTCTGTGTCCATCGTGAAAATGTCCTGCGACCACCAGGCCAGCCAGTCCGCCGTTCCCTGCACGAACTTGACGAATACATTCGCCTGGTTCGCGTCGAGCAGGAACAAAAGGATCCACAGGACCAGCAGGCCGGCCGCGGTGTCGACGATCGTGCAGATCGTCAGTGCCGTGCGCCGTCCGGTGTTCCGGTGGCGCACGGAGTGGTCCGGGCCCGGGGGCCGGCTGTATGCGGGGTATCCGGATACCGGGTCCGTGTTGCTCACAAGAATTTCCGATCTGATGAGGTGTGCGGTGTCGGCGCGGTCGCCCGCTCCTCTCCCTCTGCGTATTGCCGGGGCGGCGCGTTACACCTCAATCCGCTACGCCCCATATATGGGTGCCTGTTCAGGGACTTACGCAAATTTCAGATGTGACGGCACATTTGAGGATGGCGCGGCAGAAGCTGTACCGAGCAGACGGAATTTCATGGAAGGGGCCGTGCCGAACGGCATGTGCCGGTGCCCGTCGTGGCCGGGCACGGCCGCCGTCATCACGTCCTGGCCGAGATCCTCGTCGACGCGGTCCTCGCCCCCCTGCTCTGGGTCGGCAACGCGGCCGAAAATCGGACATCCCGCACAGGCATGAGCGCGGGTCCGGGAGAATGGGCTGACGATGACATCGCAGATCCCCCAGCCCTCCCGCCCCGGCCCCGCCGACTACGCCCCCTTCGCCCACCTCACCGCCCCCAACGCCCCCCTCTACCGCCAGGTGATGCGCGCCTTCCTCGTCGCCAAGGAGCGGTTCGCGGTGCATCTGCGGCCGGAGGACGTGTACGCCGCCCTGGACGCGGGGAGCCGGCCCGCCGATGTCGAGGCGGTGGTGAAGGCGCTGGACAGTCTCGTCGGCTGGGGCAATCTGCGGGCCGATCCGGACCACGCACGGGTGACGGCGGTCGAGGACTTCTACCGCAGGCGGTTCATCTACCAGCTCACGCGGGCCGGTGAGGCCGCCGAGGCGGCGCTCGGGACGTACGGCGAGGTGCTGGGGCGGCGCGGTGAACTCCAGGCGGTCGCGCTGCACGACATCGTCACGCAGCTGCGGGCGCTTCTGGTGATCGCGTCGGAGGACGAGCCGGACCCGGCCAAGGCGTCCATCGCGCTGTCCGTGCTGACGACGCGGTTCACCGACCTCGCGGACAACGCCCGCGCCTTCATGGGCTCGCTCCAGCGGACCATCGACCTCCACGATATCGAGGTCGAGGCGTTCCTCGCCTACAAGGACCGGCTGATCCAGTACCTGGAGCGGTTCATCCAGGACCTCATCACCCTCGGCGGGCGGATCGCCCTGCTGATCGGGGAGTTGGAGGAGCGGGGCCGGGTCGGGCCGCTGCTGCGGCTCGCCGCCGCCCGCGAGGCCGCCGACGCGGCTCCCGAGGACGCCGAGCACGCTCAGGCGGCGGCGTACGAGAAGTGGGCCGCCCGGTGGTCCGGGCTCGCCCAGTGGTTCGTGTCGGGGGAGGGGCGGGAGTCGCAGGCCAGGCTGCTGCGCGGGCGGGCGCTCGGGTCGATTCCGCAGTTGCTGGCGGTGGTACGGCAGTTGAACGAGCGGCGGGCCGGGCGGTCCGACCGCTCGGCCGACTTCCGCACGCTGGCGCGCTGGTTCGCCCAGGCGCCGGACGACGCGGCGCGGCACCGGCTGTGGCGGGTGGCGTTCGGGCTGCACTCCTCCCGGCACCTCACCGTCGACGCCGACACCCTCGCCGAGCGGTCGGCCTCACCGGAGCCGGCTTCGACCCCGTGGAGTGCGGCGCGACCGCTGCGGATCAGCCCCCAGTTGCGCCGTACGGGCAGTTACGAGCGGCGGGGCAAGCCGCGCAAGGTGGCCGACCGGGGCGAGGCGAAGCGCAGGCTCGCCGAGCTCGCCGCTCGGCAGGCGGGGGAGGCCAGGCAGGCGCGGGAGCGTCTCGTCACGGGCGGGCCGGCGCGGCTGTCCCGGCTGGGTGAACTCGATCCGCTCGCCTTCCAGTTGTTCCTGAGCCTGCTCGGCGACGCGCTCGCCACCTGGCGGCCGGGCATGACGACCACCGTGGCCACCAGCTCGGACGGCTCGATGGAGATTCGGCTGACCGCCCTCGACGACGGCTCGACCGCCGAAGTGCACACCCCCGACGGGGTGTTCAGCGGCCCCGACCACCTGGTCGACATCGTCGACCTCACGGTGGGGGAAGAGCGCGGCGGCCCGTCCGGTGCACCCAGGCGCACCGACCTGCCCGCATCCGTGTCCACGCCCGCATCCGTGTCCGCTCCCGCATCCGCTCCCGCTCCCGCTCCCGCTCCCGCATCCGCTCCCGCTCCCGCTCCCGCATCCGCTCCCGCTCCCGCTCCCGCTCCCGCTCCCGCTCCCGCTCCCGCTCCCGCATCCGCTCCCGCTCCCGCTCCCGCTCCCGCTCCCGCTCCCGCATCCGCTCCCGCTCCCGCTCCCGCTCCCGCATCCGCTCCCGCTCCGGCATCCGTGCCCGCTCCCGCATCCGCGCCCGCTCCCGAACCCGCGCCAACACCCGGACCAGCACCCGGAACAACACCCGCACCCGCACCCGCACCCGTCCCCCAGCAGGATGGCGCCCCCCTCCAGCCCTCCCGGGCCGACCGACACCTTCCGGAGGACCGATGACCGGCCCCCTCGCCGAGGTCCTCGACGGCCAGCGCCAGGCCGACCTTCAGCGGGCCGCGCGGGCGTTGCTGAAGGAGCCGTTGCTCACCGCCGACGGGCCGTACTCCGACGAGTTCCGGCTGGTGCGCCGGCACGCCGCCGAGCTGCGGGAGTGGTTCGAGCGCAACGCCGGCTGGGCGCTGCGCACCGACGCGGACGCCGCACGGCTGCGCAAGACGCCCGGCACCCTCACCGACGCCACGCACCCGGCACGCGAGGCCGCCCGGACCGCCCTGCCCTTCACCCGCCGCCGCTACGTCCTGCTCTGCCTGACGCTGGCCGCGCTGGAGCGGGGCGAGTCACAGGTGGCGCTCGGCCGCCTCGCCGAACAGGTCGTCCTGGCCGCCGCCGACCCCGAACTCGTCGCGGCCGGGATCACCTTCACCCTGGAGCGGCGCGACGAGCGCCTCGACCTCGCGGCCGTCGTACGCCTGCTGCTGCGGCTCGGTGTGCTGCGGCGGGTGGCCGGCGACGAGGAGGCGTACGTCAGCGGGTCGGGGGACGTGCTGTACGACGTACGGCGGCGGGTGCTGGCCGGGATGCCGGCGCCCCGGCGCGGCCCCTCCATGGTCGAGGCCGAGGACTTCGAGGAGCGCCTGGTGGAGATGACGGCGCAGACCGCGCTCGACAGCGACGAGCTCAGGTTCCGCGCGATCCGCTGGAAGCTGACCCGCCGCCTCCTCGACGACCCGGTGCTCTACTACGACGATCTCGCCGACGACGAACTCGCCTACCTCACGCGGCAGCGCGGCTTCATCACCGCGCGGATCAACGAACTGACCGGGCTGGTCGCGGAGGTGCGTGCCGAGGGCATCGCCATGGTCGATCCGCTGGACGACCTCACGGACGTACGCATGCCGGAACAGGGCACGCACGGTCACATCAGCCTGCTGCTGGCAGGGCACCTGGCGCGGGCCACCGGACCCGTCGATCCGGCCGAACTGGCAGCCCTAGTAAGGGAATTGGCCGTGGAGCACGGCGGCTTCTGGTCCAAGTCGGCGAGGGAGCCGGGAGCGGAGCCAGAACTCGTGGAGCAGGCGCTGACGAAGCTGGTGGCCCTGGGACTCGCCGAGCGCACGGAACGGGGCGTGGTACCCCGCCCGGCCCTCGCGCGGTACGCGGTCGGCGAGCCCGTCGTCAGGGAACCAGCGCCGGACCGCCGTACCGCCGCGCCCCCGGACACGATCGTGAAGGACGAACAGTGAACCGCGCCGTGACCGCCCTCCCCAGCCCCGCGCCCGGCCGGTGGCGACCGCTGCGCATCGGGCTCGTCGACCTGTTCCACTACGACGTCGAGGAGTTCTGGTTCCGCGACGGCCGGCTGCTGCTGCGCGGCAACAACGGCACCGGCAAGTCGAAGGTGCTCGCCCTCACCCTGCCGTTCCTCCTGGACGGCGACCTCTCCGCCCGCCGCGTCGAGCCGGACGGCGACCCGGGCAAGCGGATGGAGTGGAACCTGCTCCTCGGCGGCCGGCACCCGCATCCCGAGCGGCTCGGCTACACCTGGATCGAATTCGGACGCCTCGACGACCGCACCGGCGAGGCGCATTTCCGTACGCTGCTGTGCGGGCTGAAGGCGGTCGCCGGACGCGGCATCGCCCGCCACTGGTTCGCGGTGACGGACCAGCGCATCGGCGCCGGCCTCGACCTGCTGGACGCGACCGGAACGGCGCTGTCCCGGGACCGGCTCGCGGAGGCCGTCGGCAGTCACGGCATGGTCTACGACACGGCGAAGACGTACCGCCGAGCGGTCGACGAAGCCCTCTTCGGGCTCGGGGAGCGGCGCTACGGCGCCCTCGTCGACCTCCTGATCCAGCTGCGCCAGCCCCAGCTGTCCAAGCGCCCGAGCGAAGCCGCCCTGTCCCGGGCGCTGACCGAGGCGCTGCCGCCGATGGACCAGGCGGTCGTCGCCGACGCGGCGGAGGCGTTCAGGTCGCTGGACGAGGAGAAGGAGGAACTGCGGGCGGCCCGCGAGGCCGAGCAGGCCTCCTCGGCGTTCCTCGACCACTACCGGCGCTACGCCCGCCTCGCCTCCCGCCGCCGTGCCCGCCTGCCCCGCCGCGAACACGCCCGCTACGAGCACCTCCAGCGGGAACTCCTCAAGGCGCAGGCGGACCGGGACCAGGCTGTGAAGGACCGCGAGGAGGCCCGGACCAGGGGCGCCGCACTCGACGAGCGGGCCGCACGGCTGGCCGCCCAGGACGCGGCCCTGCGGTCCGGACCCGAGATGCGCGACGCCCGCGCACTCGACCAAGCCGCGGCCGACGCCTCCCGTACGGCCGCAGAGCTGACCCGGGCCGAGGCGGACCGGCGGACGGCCGCCGAAGCCCACACCCGGGCCCTGGGCCGGCTCGCCACCGCGGACAACCGGCTCACGGCGGCCCAGGAGGCGCTGGACGACATTCAGGACCGGGTGGCGCGGACCGCCGCGGCGGCCCGGCTCGACGTCCCCAGGGTGGAGGGAGCCCCGGACAAGGTCCTGCGCCGGGAGGCGGAGGAGGCGACGGCGAGCAGGCGGCGCGCCGTCGAGCACGCGGCGGAACTCCTCACGCGGGCCGAGCGGGCCGAGGAGCAGCGCAGGGCCGCCCGGCTGCGCGCCGACGAGGCCGACGAGGAGGCCGTGCACAGCGGGGAGCGGCTGGCCGAGGCGGAGGAGCACGTCGCCGGGGCGGGGCAGGCGCTGGTCAGGGCCGTTCGGGAGCACCTCTCCGGGTGCGTGGAGCTGCGGGTACCCGGGCTGCCGGGTGTCCTGGACGCGGTGCAGGACTGGGTGAGCGGCCTGGACGGCCCCCTGCCGGCCCGTACGGCGGCGGCCGGGGCCCATCGCACCGCCGCCGCCCGCCTGGCCGACCGGGCGGCCCGACTGGCTCACGACGAGGCGGCGCGGGCGGACCGGCAGCGGCTGGCGGCCGAGGAGCTGACCGCCCTCGAAACGGGCGGGGAGCGCGGCCCGTCGGCTCCCTACACCCGCACGCCCGACGTCCGGGACCGGCGCCTCGGCGCCCCGCTGTGGCGGCTCGTCGACTTCCGCCCGCACGTCACCGAGGCCGACCGTGCGGGACTGGAAGCCGCGCTGGAGGCGTCCGGGCTCCTCGACGCCTGGGTACGGCCGGACGGCTCCGCAATCGCGGCGGACGGCCACGACGTGCTGCTCGACCCGGTCGGGCTGCTCGGCGGAGCCGGCCTCGACCGTGCGCTGTGCCCGGCGGTCGACCCCACGGACGTGGGCGCCGCAGCCGTGGGGGAGGAGACGGTCGCGCGCCTGCTCGCCTCGATCGGGCTGGCCGCGAAGGACGCGGACCATCCCGGGGAAGCCTCCTGGGAGGCAGGCGGCCACGACACCTGGGTCTGCGCGGACGGGCGCTTCCGGGTCGGCGCGCTCACCGGAAGCTGGGCCAAGGACAGCGCCCAGTACGTGGGAGAAGGCGCCCGGGAACAGGCACGCCGCGCCCGGATCGGCGAACTGCGCACCGAGATCGACGCCTTGACGGTGCGGCGGGAGCGACTGGCGGAGGAGTCCCGCGCCGTGGACGGGCGACGCGCCGTGCTCGACGCCGAACTCGCCGCACTGCCGGGCGACGACGACCTGCGTCAGGCCCACGCACGCGTCACCACCGCCGCCGACGCGGCCCACCGGGCCCGTGCCCGGCAGGACGAGCGGGCCGCGGAACTGGCCCTGGCCGCGGAGCGGGCCGACCGTGCGGCGGCCGAACTCGCCGAGACCGCGGCCGACCTGAACCTTCCCGCCGACCGGACGGCCCTGGGCGCCGTACGCCAGGCGCTCGCCGACCACACCGCCCTGCTCGCGGCGCTGTGGCCCGCGCTGCGCGAACGCGCGGACGCCGAGCGCACGGTCACCGGCGAGCAGACGGAGACCCGCCGGGCCGAACTCCTCGTGTCCGAACTCGCCGAGCGCGCGACGGAGGCGGTCCGGCTCGCCGCGGCGGCGGACGAACACCTCACGACACTCCGCTCCACCGTCGGAGCGGCCGTCGCCGAACTCCAGCGGCGGCTGGAGGAGACGGCCGGGGCGGCCCGCGCCTGCGAGAGCGAACAGCGGCAGGCTCAGGCGGACTTGGGCGACGCCGACCGGCGGGCCAGCCGCGCCGAGGGGCGCATCGAGCGGCTCGCCGAGGACGTCACCGAGGCGACCGCCGCGCGCGAGGAAGCCGTCGCGGCGCTCCAGCGGTTCGCCTCGACCGGGCTGCTCGCCGTCGCCCTGCCCGACCTCGCCGTACCGGACGACGACGGCGGGACCTGGGCGGCGACCCCCGCCGTGGCTCTCGCCCGCGCCGTCGAGTCGCGGCTCTCTTCGGTCGAGGACTCGGACGCGGCCTGGGAGCGCGTGCAGAAACGGCTGAGCGAGGAGTTCGGCAGGCTCCAGGACGCGCTGTCGCGGCACGGCCACACCGCCACCGCCCGTCCGAGCGAGGACGGCATGCGGGTCGACATCGTCTACCAGGGCCGCGAACGGGCCGTGCCCGAACTCGCCGAGGCGCTGGACGTCGAGGTCGCCGAACTGACCCGCATCCTGTCCGCACGCGAGCGGGAGATCCTTCAGACCCACCTGATCACCGAGGTCGCCGGGACCCTCCAGGAACTGATCGGGGCCGCCGAACGACAGGTGCGCGCCATGAACAGGGAACTGGAGGAGCGCCCGACCTCGACGGGCATGAAGCTGCGTCTGGTGTGGCGGGCGTCCCGCCGGGCCCCGCAGGGACTGGCCCAGGCACGTGAGCGGCTGCGCCAGTCCGCCGACGCGTGGTCGCCCGAGGACCGGGCCGCGGTCGGCGCGTTCCTCCAGGAGCAGATCGCCCGCAGGCAGGCCGACGACAGCTCGGGCAGCTGGCTGGAGGACCTCACCGCCGCCCTCGACTACCGGGCCTGGCACGAGTTCGGCGTCGAACGCCACCAGCACGGCAAGTGGGTGCCGGCCACCGGACCCGCCTCGGGCGGTGAACGGGTACTGGCGGCGTCCGTGCCCCTGTTCGCCGCCGCGTCCTCCCACTACGCGAGTGCGGGCGGTGCCCACGCCCCGCGCCTGGTCACCCTGGACGAGGCGTTCGCCGGCGTCGACGACGACTCGCGCGCCAAGTGCCTCGGCCTGCTGCGCGCCTTCGACCTCGACGTCGTCATGACCAGCGAACGCGAATGGGCCTGCTACCCGCAGGTACCGGGCATCGCCATCGCCCAGCTCTCCCGCGTCGACGACATCGACGCCGTGCTGGTGACGCGGTGGGAGTGGGACGGCAGCGACCGACGGCGCGGCACGGAGCCCGGTGCCCCAGCCGACGGCCCCGGCGAGGCGGCCGACGAAGCGGCCGACGAGCAGGTGATTCCCGTCCGCGATCCGGGGCGGATCATCTTCATCGACGACCCCGCGGAACAGGACTCCTTGTGGACATGAAGTGGACATGAAGTGGACATGAACCCCGCGGCGACTCCGTCCGTCCCCAGCGGCCGGCTTCCGGGGGCCGGACCAGAGACACCGCAGGACGACGCCGTAGTGGACGCCGCGCCGACCGCGCTGCCACCGGCCGCGGACCAGGCCGGCATCGACACCGAGCGTCTTGGCCGCCTGCTCGGCGATCCCGGCCTGGTCTGGCTCGTGAAACGCGCCCGGCAGCGGATGGCACGCGGGCAGCCGCTCACCGGCTCCGTCACCCTGTCCGACCCGGACGCATCCCAACGCCGGGCCACCGAGCGACTGCTGGGACGGGCGCCACGAGCCGGTGGATCCCTGAGCGTTCGCCTCGACACCGTGGACGCGATCCTGCGGCGCTCAGGCGTCAGCCGCGACGGACTGGCGGCGGCCGTGATCGCCCTCACCGGCCCCGTCGCACTGCGTGCGCAGGTGCGGGACAGGGAGGAACGAGCCTGGCAGGAGGCGTACGCCCCGCTCGGCACCCTCGACGCGGAGCTGGCCGACTGGGCCGAGCGGATCCGCCGGGACGGCCTCGTACGACGCCTCGCCCGCACACCGGAAGCGGCCGGCCCCTTGGTGGAGGCCGCCGTGCGCGCGCTGCGTGCCCTGCCCGTGTCACCCCCGACCTCGCGAGCGACGTTCGGGGCACAGCACCTCTCCGGCGCCCACGCCCTGGACGAGGGGACACCGCTCGCCACTCTCGTCCTGTCCGGGATCCGTTCCCTCACCGGCTTCCCGGACGGCGCCGGCGCCGGGTGGCGGCGGGAGGCATGGGCTTCGGCGGGGCTGCTCAAGGACGACCTGTCGTCGACCGTCCTCACCCTCAACCTGCGCGGTACGCCCTCCCTCGACTGGATGGCCGACGCGGGCGAGCCCGCGGTACTGACGCTGCGCTCGCTCACCCGTCGCACACCGGTTGCCGCCGTCCCGGCCACGGGAACCGTCCACGTCTGCGAGAACCCGGCCGTGCTGTCCGCCGCCGCCGACGCCTTCGGCCCGAAGTGCCCGCCGCTGGTGTGCCTCCAGGGGCAGCCGTCGGCGGCCGCCCTCACCCTGCTGCGCGACCTGTCCGCGCGGGGGGCCGGCGTTCTCCACCACGGCGACTTCGACTGGGGCGGCGTACGCATCGCCACGGCGCTGAGGCGCAGCGTCCCCTGGCGCCCATGGCGCTACACGGCCGCCCACTACCGGGCAGCGGTGACCAGGATGGCCGAGGCCCCGGACCTGACGGGCCCGCCCGCCGCGACCGAGTGGGATCCGGACCTGGCCGTCGCTCTCGCCGAGTGCGGTGTCCGGGTCGAGGAGGAAGCGGTGCTGGACGACTTGCTGGCGGACCTGGGAACGGGGGGCCGTTGACGCGCGGCCGGGCAGGGAACCGTGCGCCTTACGCGGAATGCGTAGCGATCCTCTTACGTGGAGTGCGTAGCGATCCTCTTACGTGGAGTGCGTAGCGATCCTCTTACGTGGAGTGCGTAGCGATCCTCGAATCCACCGCGAACGGCTCCTGACCCGCGGAGCGCTCGGCCCGCACCTCTTTGCGGAGCATGAGCAGCGCCGCGTCGTCGTGCAGCCGGCCGCCCACGTGCGCCAGCAGTTCGTCGTGGAGTGCGGTGAGCGTGCGGGCCGGGTCGTCGGACAGATGGCGCGCCAGACCTTCGGCCAGGGGATAGAACTCGCGGCCGTGGTCGCGGGCCTCGGTGACCCCGTCGGTGTAGAGCAGCAGTTGATCTCCGTCGGCGAAGGGCAGCACCTGGAGGCCGGGAGTCTCGCCCGAGAGGGCGCGCAGCCCGAGGGGCGGGGCCGGATGGGTGGGCTCCACGGCCACCACGCCGCCGGATGCGCGGACCAGCAGCGGAGGGGCGTGTCCGCAGTTGACCAGCTCCAGCTGCCCTTCCGTCGGGTATCCGGCGACCACCGCGGTGACGAAGTCGTCGCTGCCGAGGTTGCGCGCCAGGCTCCGCTCGATCCGGTCGACGACGGTCAGAAGATCCGGCTCGTCGTAGGCGGCCTCGCGGAAGACGCCGAGCACCAGTGCGGCGGTCCCCACGGCCGGCAGCCCCTTGCCCCGCACATCGCCGACGATCAGCCTGACCCCGTACGGAGTGGGCACCAGCGCGTAGAGATCCCCGCCGATCCGGGCCTCCGCCGCCGCCGCGCTGTAGCGGACGGCCACCCGGAACGGGCCGACGGTCGCCGGTACGGGCTTGAGCAGCGCTTGCTGGGCGGCCTCCGCGACCGAGCGGACGGCGGCGAGCACCCGCTCACGACGCCCGCGCAGCGCGCTGGCCAGGCCGCTCGCCAGCGTGACGGCCGCCAGGGCGGACAGTACGGCCGCCAGATCATGGGCCGAAAGGCCGTCCCGGGTGGTTCCGAGCGTCGCGCCAAGGACCGCGGCGAGGAGACCGACGCAGAACACTCCGCGTGGCCCGCTGGTGGTGGCGGCCAGCGCGGGTCCGGTCGCGAGCAGTGGCAACCAGGTCATCCCCGCATCGGCGACGAGGGCGACCAGCACGATGACGGAGACGATCAGTACGGGCAGTGCGGTCGTACCGGTGGGCAGCTGGGCGGCGGCGCGTATCCGGGCCGGTCCCCGGGGGCCGGGCACTCGGTTCCTGAACAGCCGCATCGGCCGGTGGTCGCCGGCATGGTCTCGAGCCTGGCTCATCTCTCGTCCGCAGTCCTCACCTGGATACCGGTGCGCTCCTGAAATGTCCGTTTAGTTCAGGTAACGGTAACGGGTTCCGGTGTGGTTGCCACAAGGCCGGGTTTTCAGATAGTGAGCGAAAGGCCCCTGGTGACGTGGTCGGCGGTCGGGATCAGCCGGGTCACGATCTCCTCGAGCCGGGGAAGCCGGTCCGCCGGCAGGGAGACGCCGAGCGAGCCGAGCGTGTCCCCGCTGTAGACGGGTACGGCGACGCAGACCGTCCCGAGGGCGTACTCCTCCAGGTCCGTGACGGCCGGGGCCACGGGGGAGGCGTCGATTCGCCGGAGCAGTTCCGGCGTGCTGGTGATCGTCCGTGGGGTGAGATCGGCGAGGTGATGCCGGGAGAGGTAGTCCATGCGGGAGTCGTCGTCCAGTTCTCGCAGCACGGACTTGCCGAGCGCGGTGGCGTGCCCCGCGTCCTCGAATCCCACCCAGAGGTCGACCCGGGGCGCCCGCGGGCCGTCGACGATCTCGGCGACCCGGATCTCGCCCTCCTCGTAGAAGGTGAGGTAGGCGGCGGTCGCGAGCTCGTCCCGCAGCGCGGCGAGCGTGGGCCGGACGCGGCTGAGCAGCGCCTGCCCGCGGCCTGTGGTGTGCAGAGCCTCCACCTTGTCGCCCAGGACGAACCCGCCGTCGTCCAGCTTCCGCACGTATCCGTCGTGGACCAGCGTCCGCAACAGGTGATAGGCGGTGGCCAGGGGCAGGCTCGTCTCACGCGCCAGCTGCTTCGCCGGCGCGCCGTTCTGGTGCGCGCTGACCGCCTCCAGCAGGCGCAGGGCCCGCTGCACGGACACGATGAGCGTGGGGCCGTCCTGAGCACCCATACGACCAGCGTGCGCCGGGCGCACGGCACAGGCAAGGCGTGCCGGAACTCTTCGCGATCCCGCCCGCACCAGCGCCCGCGCCCCGGAACGGGGACGCCTGTCGTGGGCCGTCGATCACGTTCGACCGCACAGGCGCGCCACGTGCCAATGCGCGCCCATCCTCCCCAGCGCACCGATGCTGTCCGGCGTCACACCCGGCCGCCGGAGCGCAAAAGGTTGCCTTCCTATTCGGACATCGTCACGAGATTCACCATGGCTACACTCGCCCCTCATGTGTGAGGGCAGTCGAACCACAGAACTGCACACAACGTGCGCTCAACAGCCATGCCATGACGTCTTCGATCGGAGCGGAACCACCTTGCGGCACGCGGACTTCACCGGCGGACGCGCTCCCCACCCAGGCCGAAAAAGCACCATCTCGGCTGTGACTAATGCCACAAGGGGTGGAGGGGTGTGAGCCGTTCGGTAAGGGCCCGGCACAAGCGCTCCCGAGATCCGCGAGGGCACTGGCTCCTGCTGATCACCGTCCTCCCGGTGATGTTCGCCTCCTTGCTCTTCGAAGGCTGGACCAACAACGAGGTCGACGCCTCACCCGCGCGGCACGACTGCACGCGACCGGTATCGAAGGCCGTGAGCCAGGGCGGTCCAGTGCTGCGCGTCAACGGAGACAAGGTGGAGTCCGCCTCCATGCCGGCCCGCACCGTCGCGCTCACCTTCGACGGTGGCCCCGACCCGGTGTGGACGCCGCGTCTGCTCGCCCTGTTGCGCAAGCATCACGCACACGCCACCTTCTTCCTCTTCGGCGTCCAGGCGAGCCGGTATCCGGACCTGGTCCGGCGGATCCTTGCCGAGGGCCACGAGATCGGGTCGAACACGTACACCGGCGCCGACCTGGGCGCGGCATCGGACCTCCGCTCACGGATGGAGCTGTCGCTCACGCAAACGACGCTGGCCGGCTCCGCGGGCGTCAGGACCACGTTGCTGCGCATGCCGCAGACCACCTCGGCGGACACGCTGTGCGGCGCGGAGTGGAAGGCGGCACAGCGCGCCGCCGCGGACGGTTACCTGCTGGTCACGGCCGACAGGTCGTCTCGAAAGCCGGCGCAGGGCGTGATCCGGCAGTACAGCCAGACGGAAATCGCCTACAAAGAGACGGAAAAGCTACTCAACGACCGGACCGTCGACCGATTCACCACCGTGACGGACGGGGTCCGGTTGCCCTCGGCCGACACGTCGGCGTCCACCGTCGAACGAGCGCAGGGCACGGGCCTGATCTGGGTCGCGACCATGGGGCACGCGTTTGCGAAGGCCATGACCTGGGTGCTGGCCATCGCGGGCGGTCTCGGGCTGCTGCGCCTGTTCCTGCTCGTCCTCTTCGCCCGTGCCCATGTCCGGCGTCTTACCCGCTTTCGCCCCGGCGCGCCCTGGCTGCGGGAGATCAACGACCCGGTGACCATCCTCATACCCGCCTACAACGAAGAGGCGGGCATCGAGTCCACCGTCCGTTCACTGCTCGCCTCCACGCACCCCTACCTCCAGGTCATCGTGATCGACGACGGGTCGACGGACCAGACGGCGGATCTCGCCACCTGGATCAACGATCCCCGGGTGAGGGTGATCCGTCAGCACAACGCGGGCAAGGCCGCCGCCCTCAACACCGGTCTGGCCAACGCGATGTACGACATCGTGGTCATGGTCGACGCCGACACCGTCTTCGAACCGGACGCGATATACCGGCTCATCCAGCCGCTGGCGCACCCGGCCGTCGGCGCGGTCAGCGGCAACACCAAGGTCGGCAACCGGCGCAGGCTGCTCGGCAGATGGCAGCACCTGGAATATGTCTTCGGGTTCAATCTCGACCGCCGGATGTTCGAGGTCCTGGAGTGCATGCCGACGGTCCCCGGCGCGATCGGGGCCTTCCGCCGGGACGCGCTGATGGGCGTCGGCGGGGTCAGCGAGGACACGCTCGCCGAGGACACCGACCTCACGATGGCGCTGTGGCGGGCGGGCTGGCGGGTGGTGTACGAGGAGTCCGCCGTCGCCTGGACCGAAGTACCCAGTTCGCTGCGCCAGTTGTGGCGGCAGCGCTACCGCTGGTGCTACGGCACCCTTCAGGCGATGTGGAAGCACCGCCGTGCCGTCGTCGAACTGGGCCCGGCCGGGCGCTTCGGACGGCGCGGGCTGACCTATCTCGCGCTCTTCCAGATCGCGCTGCCGCTGCTCGCGCCGGTCGTCGACCTCTTCGCCCTGTACGGGGCACTCTTCCTCGACCCCGTGCGGTCGACCGGGGTGTGGTTCGGCTTCCTGGCCGTCCAGCTGGCCTGCGCCGGATACGCGCTGCGGCTGGACGGTGAGCGGCTGAGGTCGCTGTGGTCGATGCCCTTCCAGCTCTTCGTCTACCGGCAGTTGATGTATCTGGTCGTTCTCCAGTCCGTGGTCGCCATCCTGCTCGGTACGCGGCTGAAGTGGCAGCGGATGCACCGCTCCGGGACAGCCGCCCAGCACCTCGGCCAACCCGCTCCGGCATCGGAGCTGACGACATCGCGATGACCGAGGACGGCTCATGAATGATCGACACAACGAGTGGCCGGGCGGGGGCCGGATCGACGATCAGTGGGAGACGCACCAGGTCATCCAGGGGGAGGTGCGGTACCGGATCGACCATTCGCCCCACCCGCCTTCTGTGCGCGTGGCGCGACCACCGATGCCGGCGCCGCACACCGGCGTACCGTCCGGACCCGCTGGGCCCGGCGAGCCGGGCGGCACCCGCCGTTTGAGCGACCGGCCTCTGAAACTCCGCCGCAGCAGGACCCGTCGGCTCCTGCGGGCCCTGATCCTGCTGCTCTGCGCGCTGCTCGTCACAGCCGTCGGCACCTACGTCTGGGCCGATTTCAGGCTCCACCGCGACGTGGACCTCGCCGAGATCACGGACCAGGTACCGCACGGCAAGGGAAGCAACTACCTCATTGTGGGCTCCGACAGCCGCGCGGGCCTCTCCGACCAGGCCATCAAGGAACTGCACACCGGCGGCTCGGCAGCCGACGGCCGCCGTACCGACTCGATGATCCTGCTGCACACCGGCGCCCACGGCACCACGATGATGAGCCTGCCGCGCGACTCGTGGGTGACCATCCCGTCGTACATCGACCCCAGAACCGGCAGGCACTACCGCCCGGCGAAGAACAAGCTGAACGCGGCTTTCTCGCTCGGCGGGCCCGAACTGCTCATACGGGCCATCGAGCTCAACACCGGTCTGCGCATCGGCCACTACGCGGAGATAGGTTTCGCGGGTTTCGTGGGCGTCGTGAACGCCGTCGGGGGCGTGGAGATGTGCGTGGACAGGGACATCAAGGACCCGAAGTCGGGACTGGACCTGAGGAAGGGCTGCCACAACCTCGACGGCCGCGACGCCCTCGCGTTCGTCCGTCAGCGTCATCAGGAGGCCGAGGGCGACCTGGGCCGCTCCCGCAACCAGCAGAAGTTCCTGGCCGCACTCGCCCGCAAGGCCGCCACACCGGGCGTCGCACTCGATCCGGCCAAGCTCTACCCGACCATGAGCGCGGGGCTGGACACGCTCGTCGTGGACAAGGGCATGAGTCTGCGGACCCTCGCATCGCTGTTCCAGGCGATGCGGAGCGTCACGGCCGGTCACGGCAAGCAGCTCACTGTTCCGGTGTCGTCCCTCGGTTTCCGGACCTCCAAGGGCAGTGCCGTGCGGTGGGACGAGGCGCAGGCGAAGAAGCTCTTCGCCGAGCTGAGGAACGACCGGCCGGTGACGTTCGAGGCGAAGAGGTGAGACACCGGCCTGGGCCTCGCAGCGTGCTCGGTTGTTGCCGCCGGGGTCCCGGAGCACACTGATCTCATGGTGCCCTCGGGCGAGGACGACGAGCGTGCGCTGGTGGAGTGGGCGTTCCGCCAGGCCTCGTTCTCCATGTCGGTCTTCGACGTCGAGCAGCGGTATCTCCGGCTCAACGAGGTGGCCGGCCAGGTCATGGGCGTGGCGGAGGACGTGCTGCGCGGCCAGGCCTTTCCCTACGGCATTCCGGCCGACGTGGACCATCTGGGCACGCTCCAGGCGCTGCGGGACGTGGCCGCGACGGGCAAGCCCGCGCACTACGAGAGCTACAGCCGGGCGCCCTCCGGCCTCCGGGAGCAAGCCTGGAATCTGGAGCTGTGGCCCGTCCGGAACGCGGCCGGCGAGGTGTGCGCGGTGGGCATGGCCGGCTTCGACAGCCTCGGCAAGACCATCTGGGCCGAACAGGCACTGACCTCGACCACAGCCGCCTGATGTGCTGGAGCGCGGAGGCCGACCTCGTGGCCGGTATCGGCATCACCGCCGTCGGCGCGGCCTGTGCGGTACGGGTACGACGTGGCCGTGATCTTCCGCTGGCCGCACTGCCGTTGCTGCTCGGAGCGCATCAGATGGTGGAGGCGGCGGTCTGGGCCTCGGACGGAGGCACAGGTCCCGCCACCCTCGTCTGGTCCGTCATCGCGCTCCCGCTGCTGCCGCTGTGGGTGTCGGCGGGCGTGCTCTGCGCCGCGCCACGGCACGCGCGGCGCAGGCTGGTCGTGCCGCTCGCCGTCGGGGGCGCGACCGCGGTGGTGCTCGCGTACGCACTGGCCACGCGTCCCGTACGCGCGGAGATCCGCGGCCACACCGTCGGCTACGTCCTGGACGTGCCGTACGCCGAACTGCTGATCGCGGGCTACCTGGTGGCCACGGTCGGCTCCTTGCTGCTGTCCGGCGACCGCGGCCTGCTCGGGTTCGGGATCCTCGCGACCGCGGGTGCGCTGATCTGCTGGGCGTGGTGGCGGCTGGAGTTCGTCTCGACCTGGTGCGCGTTCGCCGCGGTGTGTTCGATAGCGCTGTTCGGCTGGGTGCGCGGAGTCCGGCCGCTGCCGACGGGTGGCTGAGGGTGAACGGCGTTCACGCCTCCTCGGGGCCCCGGCCGCCGCGGTGTCTCATGGAAAACTCATCCCTCGGCCATGGTGAAACCAGGTGGTCGTCCCAGTATGGTCAAGAATTCAACAGGAGGCCTGGGTTCCGCGCGCCGGGTGGGCAGGGAGGCGCGGGGATGGGCTGGATCGGTCCGGGGGTGTCCGCGGTGAGCGACCGGAGGTACCGCTGTACCTGTCCGGGAGCGACGGTGTGGGTGACGGGCCCGCCGCTCGCCGACCGGCTCGCGGCGGCCTACGCACTCGCCGACCGGCTCGCGGCCGAGCGGCGCCGGGTCGAGGTGCTGGACCGGTTCGACGGCCCCGGCACGAACGCCGAGCGCGCCGGGCTGCTGGCCGAGGTGCTGGCTCGCAACGGGGTCGTGGCGATCGTCCCCTGTGCCGCGGAGGCCGTGGCCGCCGTGCGTGCGCGCCATGAGGCCAGCGGCACCCGGTACGTCGAGGTGTGCGTCGCCGGGCGGGAGAGCCCCCAGGATTCGGTGGCCGCGGTGCAGGGCCTGCTCGCCGGCCGGTGCTGACCGGCGCGCTTGCTTCCCCTATGAGGGCGCCGAGGGTGTCGAGGGCGGCGAAGGTGTCGCGGTGTCCGGGTCGACGACCTCACCCTGGATCACGCGGGGCGTTCCCTCCACCCGCGTCGCGTCGGTCTCGGCCTTGGCCTCGGCCTCGGCCTCGGCCTTGAGGATGCGCGTCGACTTGCCCGCCGAGCGGGCCAGTTCGGGCAGCTTCTTCGCGGCGAGCACGGCGATGACGATGATGAGAAGGATCGCGAGTTCGCTCAGTCCGAACATGGGGATGCGGCCTCCGTGAGGTGCTGGGCTTGCCGGGTCCGCCTTCGCCTGCGGCGCACCCCGGCTGAATCTACATCACTGTAGAAATGCTCGGTCCGGTGTCCTTACGATGGACCGCCCATGACGTGCGGGCAGCGGAAGGGAGACAGGGCGTGACGGATCACCGGCGGCGGCCCCGGCGACGGGGGCAGGGCGAGCTGGAGGTGCAGGTCCTGTCGGCCCTGCGCGAGGCGGACTGCCCGGCGACCGCGGGCTGGGTGCGGCGACGGCTCGGCGACGACCTCGCCCATACGACGGTGATCACCATCCTGACCCGGCTGCTGGCCAAGGGCGCGGTGACCCGGGAGCGCGTCGGGCGGTCCTTCGTATGGACGCCGGCCTCGGACGAAGCGGGACTGGCCGCGCGGAAGATGTGCAAGGTACTGGACGGCGAGCAGGACCGGGAGGCAGTGCTGGCCAGCTTCGTCACCGCGCTGGATCCGGCGGACGAACGGCTCCTGCGCGACCTGCTGGGGCGGGCCGGCCACACATCGCCCCCCGCCTGTTGACCGGCCGTGTCGCGATGTCGTTCATCCGCCGGCTCCACGGTGAGGCTGGTCCTCATCCCGCACGTGGCGACGCCGCTCTGACCTCGGCCGGGGTCAGGTGCTGCCCATGGGCGAGCACGGGCGCCGAACCGGTGTGCGTACGGCCGTCGTCCAGCCGTCGTTCAGGCCTCGCTCAGAGGTCGAACTCGTGCGGGGGCAGGTCCAGCGCGAAGCACGCCTCGCGCACGATGGCCTGCTCGCTCTTGTCGAAGTCGCCGTCGGCGCCGCCGATGACGATGCCGATCTGGACGACGGCGCGGGCCTCGGCGGGCTTCTTCTTCGCCTTCGCGATCTCCTGAAGCACGCTCACCTTGCCGAAGGCGAAGTCGGCGGTGAGCTTGTTGAGGTTCTCGTCGAAGCGCCGCTGGAGGTCCATGGCGTCGAAGTTCTGCAACACCTCGTTGGTGGCGATGAGTTGGGCCACGCGCTGCCGTTCGGCCGGGTCGACGGTGCCGTCGGCGGCGGCTACGAGCGCGCACATCGCCATGCTCGCGTCGCGAAAGGCACCGCTCTTGAGGTCGTTCTTCTTCGCCATGAGCTGGGTCTGCATCGTCGACGCGGACTCCTTGAAGCGGTCCCACAGGGCCATGTGAACTCCGTACGGGTCGGAAGGCGGGCCCGGACCGGTGCGGCCGGGCGTTCTCTACAAACAAGTAGAAGCATAGGGTCCGGAGTTGGCGCCCTCATCTCGGGGAAGCGGGCCCGGCCGGCGTCATGGCGAGCGTGGAATCGAGGCGGACGGCGAAGGCCTCGGTCGTCCATACGACGAACTCGTGGGCCGCCTCGTGGATCACGGCCACCGCCGCGGGCACCAGCGGGTCGGGGTCCGTGGCACGGTGGACGGCGAGGACCTTGCGGCGCGGTCCGTGCGTGCGCAGCCGGCGCATCGTGATGCTCCGGTCGATGCCGAGGGCGAGCGCGGGCACCATGGCGACGCCGAGGTTCTCCCGGACGATGCCGCGGATGACATCGAAGTCGGCGCTGGTGAAGCGGATGTCGGGGGTGAAGCCGAGCCGGCGCACAGCCGGACCAGGTTGTGGTGGCCCGCCGTGCCCTCCCGGTTGGCCACCCAGATCGCGTCCGACAGCTCCCGCAGGTCCGTCTGGTGGGGTCGGCGGTGTGGTGTCGCTGGCCGCGGATGACGACCAACTCCTCGTCCAGGAGGGGCAGGACGCGCAGTTCGGCCGGCCAGGCCTCGGGTACGGGGCCGCGGCGACCAGCGGAGCCGGGGCGACGGCGACGACTTCTGACCGACTGCGTGGCCTACGCCGAACCTCCCGCGACCGTCCCCAGCGCGGTCTCCCGTCGGAGGCAAAGGGACCAGCGTCTCAGGCCGTTGTTGCAGCCCGATCGCCTCGGGCGGGTTGCTGGGGAGCCGTCGCTCAAGGCGTGGAAGGCCGCGATGACAGCCCGTAGGAACTTCAAGCGCCAGGTGCGCGCCCGCGCCGCCAAGACCGGTGAGTCCTACACGTCCGCCCTGCGGCACTTCCGTCCGACTCCATCAGGAGACGTTATGTCGGAAGCAAGGAATCCCAAGAGCGTGCGGCTTGCCGCAGCGCAGACTCCGGTACGCGAAGACCCTCGAGACGTTGAAGCGCTGCGCGAAAGTGGGCGTGAGGTCCGTGCTCTGATGCGCGATGCCAGTGCTCAGGGAGCGAGGATCGTGCACTTTCCGGAAGGCGCGATCTGCTTTCCCAGCAAGTTCGTCATGTCCGTCGACGGCCCGGACGCGGTCGGCCCGGCGGACTGGGACCGGTGCCAGTGGCCGGTGCTCCAATCGGAGTTGGCCGCGATCGCCGAGCTGGCCCGCGAGTTGCGGCTGTGGACGGTGATTGCATCGGTGCACCGCCTGACCGAGCCGAACCGCCCGCACAACAGCCTCTACGTCATCTCCGATCGCGGCGCCGTCGTCACGCGCTACCACGAGCGCCTCCTGTCGAAGACGAAGGTCTCGTACATGTACTCGCCGGGCGTCTCACCGGCTGGCGTCGTGAGGCACGATCGGGCATCTACACCGACCACCAGGTGATCGACCCGCGCAGCGAAGACCGGACAGCGGCCTTCTAACTCAGAAGCAGAGAAGGCGCCTTGTACACCGGCTTACACCTGGCCGCTACTGGCGGAAAGGCGTCTGCGCCGGGAGCGCGCGGACCACCGAAGCACGATCGGCCAGTTGATGGCGCAGGCGACCGTTCTCCACCGTGGTTTGGTGCAGAGCGCCCACCAGTGCCTCGACGTCGGCCTTGAGCTTGGCGATTTCCTCCGCGTCGGCGGCCCGTAGCTCCTTGAGCCGACGGACCTGCTTGCGCAGGCGCTGCTCGCTGTCCGGGACGGCTCCGCAGGCGCGGACCTTGTCGTTGATGCTCGCCACCGAACTCCGCCGGTGCGGCGGGGTCGCCGCAGATGTTCGGCTCGTCGGGCCAGCCGGTCGGCGAGAGGGCCGGGCACCGCCTCGGACGTGGCCTGTTTCTCCAGGACTTGGGCGTGCTGAAGGAGCTGTTCGGCGTGGTGGTCGGTGCGTGCGATGTTCGCGCATGACGGCTGGCAGTGGTCCAGCCGAGGTGCGTCGGTGACGTCCAGGCGGTGACACAGCGCCCGGTCCCGGTTGTAGACGCACATCAGGAGTGAGCGCGGGTTGTTGTAGACGGTCAGGGCGGGGTTGCCCAGGATGTCGCGGGCTTGGCGGTGGGTGCGGATCGACCCTGCGAAGGTCGGGGCCTGCGCTGCTGCGTGGATGGCCCGCCGCGCGGCGGGCCCGGGGATGCCGACCCCGTGGGTGAGGTCGTCGTGGAGGGTGGTGAGCGGGTCGGCGGTGGCCCGGGCGGTGTCGATGTCGAGCAGTTCGTGGATGCCGTCGCGGCCGTGGGCGGCGTATCCGGCACTCATCGCGGTACGCATGTGCCCGTACTGAATGGCCAGCGCCACCAGCCCGCCCGGGCGTCGCGCGATGTGCCAGGCCAGGTTGTGGCCAGGGTTTGCGGTTGACCGTTGACCACTTCCTCAGTTGGTTGCTGACCGCCCGGAAGGGATGGAGGTCAGGCGAGCGACGCCCGTCGCAGCCTCAAGTTCTTCTCTCAGCTGCCGGTTCTCCAAAGTGATCCGCTGGATGTGGCAGTCGCTGGCGATGACTCTTTTTCAGGTCACGCGCTGTCGGCGGGCAGCGCCGGGTAGTCGGTGTAGCCGCGGTGGTCGCCGCCGTAAAAGGTGGCCGCGTCGGGGGTGTTGTAGGGGCCGTCGGCTGTGAGGCGGGCGGGCAGGTCGGGGTTGGCCAGGAACAGCGCGCCGAAGGCGATGATGTCCGCGGTGCCGTCCTCGATGTGGGCGAGTGCGCCGGGGCCGGTGGTCTCGGGGTGGGTGAAGGGGTTGAGGATGAACGCCGTCGGCCAGTCCTTGCGCAGCCGGGCGGTCAGGTCGCGGCCGGGGCTCTCGATCAGGTGCAGGTAGGCGAGGTCCAGCCGGGCGAGAGCGGCGATCAGGGTGGTGTAGGTCTCCAGCACGTCCGCCGGGTCGGTCTCGGCGATGTCGTTGTAGGGGTTGCCGGGGGAGATACGGAAGCCGGTCCGGTGGCTGCCGATCGCCTCCGCGACGGCCGTGGCGACCTCGATACCGAAGCGGGCCCGGTCCGTGGCGCCGCCTCCCCAGCTGTCGGTGCGCAGATTGGTGTTGGGGGCGAGGAACTGGTGGATCAGGTAGCCGTTCGCCCCGTGGATCTCCACGCCGTCGAAACCGGCGGTGATCGCGTTGCGCGCGGCGTCGGCGTAGTCGGCGATCGTCTGGGCGATGGCGTCCTGGTCCAGTTCCTTCGGTGTGACGTAGTCCTGGGGGCCCTGGTAGGTGAACACCTGGCCCGCCGCCGCGACGGAAGAGGGGGCGACGGGGATGAGTCCCTCGGGCAGCAGGCTGGGGTGGCTGATCCGGCCGGTGTGCATGAGCTGCGCGAAGATCGTGCCGCCCTGGGCGTGGACGGCGTCGGTCACCTTCCGCCATGCGTCGACCTGCTGGGCGGAGTGCAGGCCGGGGGTGTTGGTGTAGCCCTGGCCGCCGGCCGACGGCTGTATGCCCTCGGTGATGATCAGGCCGGCGCTCGCACGCTGGGCGTAATAGGTCGCCATCAGCTCCGTCGCCGTGGCTGCGGGTCATCGGCGCCATCGCGACGCGGTTGGCCAGCGTCTTGCCGCCGAGGTCGATCGGGTCGAACGCGGTAGTCATGGCAGCTTCCTTCGAAGAATGGGTCGGGTGAAAGAGACAGGCGGCAGCATGGGCCTGGCGGGTGTCAGGGAACCGGGACCTCAGCAGTCCTCATTGGGGCTGGGCAGAGGCACTCTCTGCGTAGCCGATCACCAGTCGGGCAGCCTGCTTCGGGAGAGCGCGGGCCTAGTTGAGCGGCACGTCCGCGACGGCCTTGAGGTGGCTGAACGTCTCGAGGGAGTACCGGCCGTGGTAGCGGCCCATGCCGCTTTCGCCGACGCCACCGAAAGGCAGTCCCGGCATGAGCAGCTGCATCACCGGCTGGCCCCAGGCGACGCCGCCGGAGGACGTCTCGTTCACGAGGCGCGACTTGGTGGCCTCGGACGTGGTGAAGGCGTAGAGCGCCAGTGGCTTTTCGCGTTCGTTGATGAAGGCGATGGCGGCATCGAGGTCGGCGACTTCGACGACGGGGAGGATCGGACCGAAGATCTCCTCCTGCATGACCGGCGATGCGGGGTCGACATCGGTGAGCACGGTCGGTGCGATGAACAGGTCGTCGCGGTCGTGCTGGCCTCCCACCGCCGCCCGGCCGGAGTCCAGCAGGCGAGTGAGCCGGTCGAAGTGCCGCTCGTTGATGATCCGGCCGAAGTCGGCTGAGGTCTGCGGGGTGGAGCCGAACTGGGCGTCGACCGCCGCGCGGAGGGCGGGGACCAGTGCGGCGGCGGTGGCAGAATCGGCCAGAACGTAGTCGGGGGCTATGCACTGCTGCCCCGCGTTGCCGAACTTGGCACCGACCAGCCGCTTCGCGGTCTCGTCCACGTCGGCGTCGGGCGCCACGAAGACCGGTGACTTGCCTCCGAGTTCAAGCGTGACGGGGGTGAGGTTCTTGGCGGCTGCGGCCATGACGATCCGGCCGACCGTGCCATTGCCCGTGTAGAAGATCTGGTCGAAACGCTGCGCCAACAGGGCCGTGGTCTCCTCGGCGCCCCCCTCGACCACGGTGAGCACGTCGGCGTCGAAGTACTCTCGCAGGAGGCGTGAAGCGACCGCCGATGTGTGCACCGAGATCTCGCTCGGCTTGGCCACCACGGTGTTTCCGGCGGCCAGGGCGCCGATGATGGGGTCGATGAGAAGATGCAGCGGGAAATTCCACGGAGCGATCACCAGGACGACCCCGAGCGGGTCGTACGTGGTGTATGCCGTTGTCGTGGGACCGAAGTGGGCGGGAACCTCCACCGGGCGAGGCTGAAGCCAGCTCTCGAGATTCGCCAGCGTCTCGTCGATGTCGCCAATGGTGAAGTCGATCTCCTGCATCTTGGCCTCGGTCGCGTTCTTCCTCAGATCCGCCCAGAGCGCTTCGAGCAGCTCCTGCTCGTTCTCGACCAGCAGTGCCCGCAGCCGCTGCAACTGGTTGACGCGCCAGTCCAGTCCGCGGGTGACACCGGTGTTGAACGTTGCACGAAGGCGGCCGACCACCTCCGCGGCCGTTTCGCTCTGGCGCGTCCTCGACTCATTGGCTGTTGGTGCGGTCATGGGGGTGTACTCCGTTCTTGATGTACGCCACGCCGTCAAAGGCGTCGGCCTGCCGTGGTACCGGTGATGTGGTAGGTGACGGATGACGGCTTGTGCTTCAACGACCCCTGGAATCCGCCTCATCCGCCGGGGCCCTCACTCGCGCGACCGGTCTCAGATGGTTGCGGTGTCGATCACGAACCGGTACCGCACGTCACTCGCCAGCACCCGCTCGTATGCCTCGTTGATCTCGGAGGCGGCGATCCGCTCGATCTCCGCGCCGATCGCGTGCTCGGCGCAGAAGTCCAGCATCTCCTGCGTCTCGGGGATGCCGCCGATCATCGAACCGGCGAGGATCTTGTTGCCACCGATGAGGGAGAACGGATGGAAGGCGACGGGCTCCTCCGGAACGCCCACGTTCACCAGGGCGCCGCCCGTCCGGAGCAGACTGAGGTACGCGCCGAAGTCCAGTGGCGCCGACACCGTGGAGACGATCAGGTCGAAGGAGCCCGCGAGCTCCTCGAACGTCTTCGGGTCACTGGTCGCGTAATAGTGGTCGGCGCCCAGCTTCAGGCCGTCGTCCTTCTTGCGCAGCGACTGGGAGAGGACAGTGACCTCCGCGCCGAGCGCGTGCGCGATCTTGACGCCCACGTGGCCGAGACCGCCCAGACCGACCACAGCGACCTTCTTGCCGGGGCCCGCGCCCCACTGCTTGAGCGGCGCGTACGTGGTGATGCCCGCGCACAGCAGCGGCGCGGCGACGTCCAGGGACAGCCCGTCGGGGATACGGACGACGAAGTTCTCGTCGACGACGACGTGCGTGGCGTAGCCGCCGTAGGTGGGCTCTCCGTCACGACCGATGCCGTTGTACGTCTGGACAGCCCCCCGTACACAGTGCTGTTCCTGGCCGGCCTTGCAGTTGTCGCACTCGCGGCAGGAGTCGACCAGGCAGCCGACGCCCACGCGGTCGCCGACCTTGTACTTGGTCACGCCGGGGCCGACCTCGGAGACGACGCCCGCGATCTCGTGGCCCGGGACCATCGGGAAGATCGCCTCACCCCAGCCCTCGCGGACCTGGTGGATGTCCGAGTGGCAGATGCCCGCGAACTTGATGTCGATCAGTACATCGAACTCGCGGACCGCGCGGCGCTCGATGGTGGTGCGCTCCAAGGGAGCCTTGGCGGCGGGGGCAGCGTACGCAGCAACAGTGGTCATGCCGATGGTTCTCCTAGCTGAGGTTCCCTGCCCGGCTGCCTTCCGGCCGGGCGCAGTGGCCAGCGTCCGGGACGGGCCGGCATCCACCCAGGCCACGGCTCTGTGTACGTCCGCTGTGCCTACCACTGGCTGGGTCAGGCTGGTGTGCGTCCGACCGTGAATACTCGAGGCATGGACGAATACCCCGAACCGGTGCACGAGCCCGCCGCCAGCGCGCTGGACCCGCGTGCCGAGCTCAGCGAGTTCCTGCGCACCCGGCGGGCCCGGCTGAAGCCGGAGGACGTGGGGCTGCGGGGCTTCGGCCGGCACCGGCGGGTGCCGGGGCTGCGCCGCGAGGAGCTGGCGCAGCTGGCCGGGGTGTCCGTGGCGTACTACACGCGGCTGGAACAGGGCAACGGGCGCAGCGTGTCGGCGGAGGTCCTCGACGCCATCGCCCGCGCGCTCAGGCTGAGCGACGCCGAGCACGCCCACCTCACGCACCTGGCGAAGCCGAAGCAGCAGAAGAAGAAGCCGGCCGGCCGCGCCCAGCAAGTGCGGGGCCCCCTGCGGACGCTGCTGGACACCATGGACGGCGTCCCGGCGATCCTCGTGGGGCGGCGCTCGGACATCCTCGCCTGGAACCGGATGGCCGCGGCGGTCTTCGGCGACTGGGCCGAGCTGCCCACGCAGGAGCAGAACTGGGCACGGCTGGTGTTCCTGAGGCCCGAGTACCGCGACCTGTTCGTGGACTGGGAGCACAAAGCGATCGACATCGTCTCTCAGCTGCGCATGGACGCCGGCTCCCATCCGGAGGACCCCCGGCTGTCCGCTCTGGTGGGCGAACTCTCCGTGAAGAGCGAGGAGTTCCGGCGGTTGTGGGCCACCCACGACGTCAAGGAGAAGTGCCACGGCATCCAGCGCCTGCACCACCCGCTCGTCGGCGAACTCGACCTCCGCCTCGAGTCGTTCCACCAGGCCGACGACCACGAACAGATGCTGGTGACGTACCACGCCGAGCCCAACTCCCCGTCCGCGGAGGCACTACGACTGCTGGCCAGCTGGGGCACCGACGCGACAAGGGCGGGAGCCGGGATGCCGCCGGCAGGCACGGCTTGATGAACTTCCCTTGATCATCGGTAGTTGGCTGCGCGCCACGCCCAGCGTCCTTTCGCACGCCAGACGCCTCCGGGGGCGGTGTCGGATTCAGGACGGCGCGGGTGGCGCGAGCGTGCTGCGGTTGGGCAGGGGAATGACGGCGGCGCCACTGCGCAGGGTTGAGGACTGACCATTGACCGCTCCTCCGTCCTGGCCCCGATGGCGGTCGGCGGCATAGCACAGGATCTTGTGGCTTCTTGTTCAACGGCGTGGGGCCCTGCTGTTGATGCTCGTGACGTTCGACGTCTCTTCCAGTGCCTCTTGGAGTCGTTCGTTGCGCAGGGCAAGGTTCTGGATCTGGTCAGCAGCGAGGGCGAGTTGAGCGGTCAGCTCGCGGTTGCGCCGGCGGAGCTTCGCGTTGCGGGCGACGAGTCTGTCGTGTGCGGTCGGGCCGCTTCGAGGGTCGACGGGGGTGGCCCGGTGATCAGCGATCTCTCGGGCGATGTCGGGGTAACGGCGGCGGAAGGTGGTGTTGGTCAGGTCAAGGCGGCGGGCCAGCATGAGCACGCTGGGCTGCTTGTTGGTCTCGCGGCAGGTGTCCAGCTGGAACGGCCTCCTGCCCGTTCGCCGTCAGGAACTCGACGATCTCGGCCCTTCGGCTCTCAAGGAGCTGTCGAAGGCGGGGCGGCAGCATCGGCCGCGAGGCGATGCGCCCTTCGATGCGGACGATCTCGCGTTGCCAGGCGGCGATATTCTCGGGGGTGAGCGTGACGTTGCGGCAGGCCAGTGGCAGGCAGCCGCCGTGCGAGGGAAGTCCTTCGCTGTTGCCGCGGCGGGCCTTCTCGCAGAGGGCCTTGGCCGGATCGTTGACGCAGGTGATGTATTCGCCGGGATAGATCGCCGGGTCGTGACGCTTCATGATCCTTTTGAGGCGGTGTCTGTCCAGCGCGACCTGGCCCTGGAACTGTGCGCGCTCGCCGAAGTCCGTGAGCCGACGGACAGCCTCTTCGGCGGACGGACCGGTCAGTCCCGCGTGCTGATGAGAATCGATCATTTCCATGTAGACCTCGCCGCGGGCGATAGCCTGCTCGCTTTCGACCTCGGCTCGGAACCCGGAACCGCTGGTCCCCGCATAGCCCTCGAACATCAGGATGCTGCAAGCCAGAGTCCGTCTGAAGACTCGCGTCTTGAGCCGGAGTGCATGGCCCTGGCCAGCCGCGATGATGTCGCTGCGTTCTCGCTCCATGCAGAGCTCATTGATGAAGTCGGCGAACAGATTGAGGTTCTGATCGGTGGCACCGACGCCGACGGCTCGATCAACACCGGCCCTCTTCGGCTGCCCCGGTCCGTGGAGGAGAGCACCCACGAGGTAGTTCTGGCCGGCGGGCTGCAACTGTTCGAGCACCCGGATTACTGGTGGCATCGCGGTCGCGGATGGCAGCGCCAGTTGTCGGGCAGCCAGCGCGCTGCATCGTCGTGCGTCGTCGACTCCAACCGCCGCTCGAACGTCCTCTTCTGCCGAGAAGCGGGAGTTGGAATGGATCATCGTCGCCGCTGCTCACGTGGATAGTTCGAGCGGTTTTCTTGGTTATAGGGTGTCTGGGTCCCGGTCACAGGACAAGCGTGAGCTTGCCGCCGGGCCGACGGGACTGGCTGAGCTTGGCAGCCTCGTGGATCTGGTCGAGGGTGTAGGTGCGGGCGACCGATACGGCCAGGACGCCTTCGCCGGCCAGCCGGGCAAACTCGTCCAGCCGGTCGTAGCGCATGTCGATGTGGGCGATCCGGGCACCCAGCTCGGTCGCGGCGGCGAAGTCGGAGACGGTGAGGACGCGGTCGGGGTCCCCGGTCAGCTTGATGAGGGTCGGCAGCGAGCCACCGGCCGGGCTGGTCTGATCGGGGCGGTCGATCCGGCCGCCGGTCGGGGCCGTGTCCAGGGCACGGTCGACGCGGCCTCCGGCCAGAGCGGCGACGCGTTCGGCCATGCCGTCGCCGTAGCCGGTCACCTGGGCGCCGATCTCTTCCAGGGCGGCGGCCCGCGCCGGCCCGGCGGTGGCGATCACCCGGACACCCCGGTGCAGCGCGAAGCGCACCGCCGCCTCGCCGACGGTGGAGCCCGCGCCGTGGACGAGCAGCAACTCACCCGGCTGGACGCCGAGGCCGTCGAGCGCGTGCCACGCCGTCTCGGCCGCCATCGGCAGCGCGGCGGCCTGCTCGACGGTGACGCCCTCGGGAACGCGCGCCCAGGCCGACATCAGCGCGTACTCGGCCGCCCCGGCCGTCGGGCCGTCGAAGGTCGCCGGGCCGAACACGCCGTCGCCGATCTCGACGCCGGTGACGCCCTCACCGAGCGCGTCGACGGTGCCCGCGACCTCGAAGCCGAGCCCGCGCGGCAGCGGCGGCAACCGGTCTGCGAGGAGGCCGTCGACCACCGCCCAGTCGGCCGGGTTCAGGCCGCACGCCCGCACGGCGACCCGGATCTGGCCGGGTGCCGGCTCCGGCTTCGGGACTTCACGGAGCACGATCACGCCCGGGGAACCGAATCGGTCGAACTGGAGAGCCCTCATGATGATCTCCTGAGCCATGACAGCATGTGTTGTCATCGACGATAGCGCTGCGACGACAGCCTCTGCTGTCATATGCTGGTCGGTATGCCGAGATGGGAGTCCGACGCACAGGGCCGGCTCGAGCGCGCGGCGCTCGAGCTGTTCGAGACGCAGGGATTCGAGCGCACCACGGTCGCGCAGATTGCGCGCACCGCCGGTCTGACCGAGCGCTCCTTCTACCGCTACTTCCCCGACAAGCGGGAAGTCCTCTTCGTCGGCAACGAGCTCGAGGCCCACCTCGTCGCCCAGGTCGAAGCGGCCGCCCCGGGCCTCACGCCGTTCGAGGCGCTGCTGACCGCGCTGGGGACAGCCGACGAGGTCTTTCGCTCGCGCGAGTTCCTGCTGCGCCGCTTCGGGGTGATCGCCGCCAGCCCGGCACTGGCCGAACGCGACCTGATCAAGCTCGCCGACATCGCCGGCGCACTGGCGCGGGCGCTCGAGCGCCGCGGCGTCGAGTCCGGCGAGGCACGCTTCATCATCGACGTGGCGATCGCGATCTCCCGGCGCGCCACGTCCCGCTGGCTGGCCGACCCGGACGCGACCTTCTCCGAGCTCATCGCCCAGACCGCCGCCGAACTGCGCGAGGCGGTCACGCCGCGAACCCCGACGATCCGCTGAGCAGTACCGGCTGGGCTCCCCGCAACGGCGATCAAACCCAGCCAGACGTTGCAGCTGGGCCGGGCGTATGCGTTGCCAAACGCCCTCTCATGCCGCTGATCGGGAGCTATTCGTCCCGCTGTGGCTTGCCGTGCTCTGCGGCTCGTGCGGCGAGGTAGTCGGTCCAGTCTCGGCGTGCGTAGGTGACCCAGCGGACGGCGGTGTTGACATGCAGGCCGAGGAGGTCGGCGAGGATCGCGGCGGGTAGGTCGGCGGCGAATGCCGCGAGTGCGCCGTTGCGGGCTGGCCGGGCGCTGATGCCGTGCATGTTGAGCAGGTTGGTGAGGCTGTGCCCGTCGATGGGTTGCCCGGGGACGCGGCCGGGGAACAGCCACCTGGGTGTGTTCGGGCCGTGGGGGATCATGAGCGGGGTTGGCGGCCGGGCGGCCAGATCGCGGAGGGGAACGCCCAGTTGGGGGAGGCAGCAGGATCGGGTGGCGGCCTGCCGTCAGTAGGTGTCGTCTCCCTTCTCGGTGAGTTGGTCTGCGGTGAGGTGCCGGATCCGCTGGGCTTGCAGGGCGAAGATGAGGATGAGCGCGCCGGCAGCCCGGGCCTCGATGGGAAGCGTCTCGTCGGTCAGGCAGCGTTGCAGGAGTTGCCAGCGTTCGTCGTCGTCGAGTATGTCGGCGGGTTCCTGGCATGGGATGGGGAGAACGGTGAGTCGGCGGCTGAGGCCGCGATCGGCTGTCCAGCTGAGGAAGTAGCGGATCCGGTTGCGGCGCTGGGTGTTTTCCTCGTCGAGCCATCGGTCGAGGTCGTCCTGTTGGAGGTCTTCCAGGGTGGTGTCCTGGATGTCGATCCAGGCCAGGAGGTCGAGTGCGACCAGGATCCGGCGGCGCAGATCACGGCCGACGGTGGTGGGGAAAGCGCGTTTGCCCGCCCGGCTTCGGGCTCGGCGCAGCAGGTGCCAGTGCAGGAAGGGCCGGAAGAGGTTGGCGTGCTCGACCGGCTTGTCGGCCAGGTGGTGCTCCAACCAGGCCGGAACACGTTCGAGGTCCTCGTGTCGTTCGGGGAGCACCCCGGTCTGCACCATCATCTGCCGGAGATGCTGAAGTGCGACACCGGGCGGCAGCTCGTCCAGGAGGTCGTGACTGATCGGGTGGCCGCTTCGTCTCCGGCGCGAGACGGGCGAAGGAACGTACGCCAACCCGGCACGCATCCACCTCTACTCGCTGGTTGCTACCGAGGCGCCGGTGTAGCGGTAGCGGGTGGGGTACTGCTCGGCGTACAGGACGCTGTTCAGGGCCCCGGTGAGCGCCGCCTCCGGGTGGACGTACGCCCGCTCGCCATGTCCACGGTCGGCAACTTTGGCGTAACGCGGAATCAACCGCGGACGGAATGCGATGAGTCCCCGTTTCGGTCCGATTACCGGGGGCCGGGTCGTCGGGGCAAGTCATTCTGAGGAATTCGCGGGTTCTGTGCGGGAGTTCACATCCGCGGAGAAGGCATCCCGCCGCGCGTGGCAGTATCGGCGGCATGAGGGCCTCCCCCGCGGTACGAGCGTTGCGTGCGGCCGTGTTCGCGGCGCTGTGCGTCCTGCTGGCCGCCGGGGGACACGCGCTGGCGACCGGCATGGCGCCGCCCGTGTGGGTTCAGGCGGCCGGGTTCGTGCCGGTCTTCGCGGGCGGGTTCCTGCTGGGCGGACGGGAACGGTCACTTGTTCCCATCGGCGGCGCGACGGTCGCCGCACAGGGCGGGCTGCATCTGGCGTACGGGGCGGTGCGGTCGCATGCGTATGCCCATGCACCGGCACATATGCAGATGTCTGCGCATACGCACGCCATGGCCTCGCACGCCGCCACCGCCCACGTCTCGGCAGCCCTCCTGCTGACCTGGTGGCTGCGGCGCGGTGAGGCCGCGTTGTGGTCGTTGCTGCGGCGGGCGGTCGTGCTGGTGCCGGGGCTCGCCGCGTGGTGGCAGGTGGTGCGGGCGGCGCGCGGTGTGCCGGTCGGGCCGGGCTTCGTGTGCCGGGCCGACGAGGGACCGAGGGCGTTGCGGGAGGTGTTGCTGCGGTACGCCGTCCATCGCCGCGGCCCGCCGGCGTGGATCACGTATCCGATCTGACCGCCGCACCTCTCTCAGTACGGAGATCCATCCACCCATGTCCCAGACACGCACCCTTGCCCTGCGCCGCGCCGGCGTCGTCACCGCGCTGGCCGCCGCCGGTCTCCTGGCCGCCGCGGGCGTCGCGTCCGCGCACGTCACCGTGCACCCCGAGAGCTACCCCAAGGGCACCACCGACGGCGTCCTGACCTTCCGTGTCCCCAACGAGGAGGACAGCGCCGCCACCACCAAGGTCCAGGTCTACCTGCCGACCGACCACCCCCTCCTCGGCGTCCTGGTCTCCCCGCACGACGGCTGGACGGCCAAGGTGACCGACACGAAGCTCAAGACGCCGGTCAAGACGGACGACGGCACCATCACCGACGCCGTCTCCGAGATCACCTGGACCGGCGGGAGGATCGGCGCCGGCCAGTACGAGGACTTCGACGTCGCCTTCGGGCAACTGCCCGACACGACCGGCCGGTTGGCCCTCAAGACGCTCCAGACCTACTCCGACGGGAAGGTCGTCCGCTGGATAGAGGAGGCGGAGCCGGGCGACGAGGAGCCGGAGAACCCGGCGCCGGTCCTCAAGCTCACCGCGAGCGACGGCACATCGGCGGCGGCACCCACGTCGTCCGCGAGCAGTGACACGGACACGACGGCGCGCGGTCTCGGCGTCGGGGGCCTGGTCGTGGGAGTGCTGGGCCTGGCGGCGGCGGCGTTCGCGGTCGTCCGCGGTGGTGGTGGTCGCGGCCGGGATCGTGCGTCGGCGTGGCGTGGATCACAGGGGGAGGGATGAGTCAGGGGCAGGGGGGATTTCCGTACCCAGGACCGACGATCTGCGCGTGGATGCGAGGATGAAGGCGCCATGACAGCTGGGCGGTGCTCTCGCACGGTACGGGCCGCGGTGTTCGCGGCCGTCTGTGTGCTGCTCGCCGCCCTGAGCCACGTCATGATGTCCGGCAGTCCCGTGCCCACGTGGATGATGGCCGCCGGCCTGGCCGTGACCGGCGTCGCGGGCTGGTGCCTGGCCGGTCGTGAGCGCGGGCTCCCGCTGATCGTGGCCGTCGTGGTCACTGCTCAGACCCTGCTGCACTCGGCGTTCTCGGTCGCGCAGTCGGCGACCGAGAACGCCGAGAACGCGGCGAACGGCTCCATGGACATGGACCCCGCGCACATGGGTTCCGGGCACATGGGTGCCGAGCACATGACCTCAATGCACACGGACGGCATGGCCTCCATGACCTCCACGGCCTCCATGACCTCCATGGATATGGGCCGCATGGGGCACTCCCTGCTCGGCGGCACCACCTCGCTCGGCATGCTCGCCGCCCACCTGCTGGCCGCCCTGCTGTGCGGCCTGTGGCTGGCGCACGGGGAACGCGCCGCCTTCCGCGTCCTGCGGGCCGTGGCCGGCCGGCTCGCGGCTCCCCTTCGGCTCCTTCTCGCGCTGCCCGTCATTCCGGACCGCCCGCGGCTGCGGGGGCGTCGCCGTCGTTCGGACCGGGCGCCGCGCCTTCTCCTTCTCGTCCACGCGATCACCTCTCGGGGCCCGCCCCTGGGGACGGCTGTCGTCTGACGACAGCTGATGACCCGAGGCAGCCGTGTGCGCCTCGGGCTGTTCCCCATTCCCCGGACCGCCGCGCGCTCGTGCGCCCGCGCCCGGATTTCGGACGACCCGAGAAGGACGCAAGATGATCACTCCTGCCCCGCAATCGTTCGACGACTCCACCACCGCCTGGGCCCTGGCCGCCCGCTCCGGCGACCCGGTCGCCGTGGAGCACTTCGTCCGGGCCCTGCACCGCGACGTCCTGCGCTACGTCGCCCACCTGTGCGCCGATCCGCAGGCCGTGGACGACCTGGCGCAGGACACGTTCGTACGGGCGCTCGGCAGCCTGCACCTGTTCGAGGGCCGCTCCTCGGCCCGCACCTGGCTGCTGGCCATCGCCCGCCGGGCGGTGATCGACGGATACCGGTACGCCGCCGCCCGGCCCCGTCAGTGCGACGCACCGGACTGGCAGCTGGCGGTCGAGCGGGCCCAGCCGCACGGCCTGCCCGGCTTCGACGACGGCGTGGCGCTGCTCGATCTGCTGGCCACGCTGCCCGAGGAACGCCGGGAAGCCTTCATCCTGACGCAGTTGCTCGGCCTGCCCTACGCCGAGGCGGCCGCACTGAGCGACTGCCCGGTCGGCACGGTCCGCTCACGCGTGGCCCGGGCCCGCTCGACCCTCATCGCCCTGCTCGCCGCGGCGGACGGGCCGACGATGCTGGCCGCGTGAATCAGCACCCGTCAGCACCGCTTGCGTCGGTCGGTGCCGGTCAGCGCCGCAGCCGCGGCACCAGCCCGGCGTGCTCCCCATAGCGGCCAGATTGGGCCCGGGCGGCCTTCATCGGCCTGCTCGGTGCGGCGGATGAGGGGACGATGCTGGCCGTCTGAATCAGCGCCCGTCGGTGCCGGTCGGTGCCGGTCGGTGCCGGTCAGTCGGCCGCGTCAGCCGTTCGCGTCGGTCAGCGCCGCAGCCGTCGCTGACGGCCCGGCGTTGCTCCCCACCGCGGCCAGACCGGGCCCGGGCCCGCTCGGCCCTCATCGCCCGCATCACCCTGCTCGCTCCGGCGGGCGAGCCGACGATGCCGGCCGCCTGAATCAGCACCCGTCAATACCGGTCGCGCCGGTCAACGCCGGTCCCGTCAGTCAGCCCCGATCGCCCCCCTCACCCCCGATCCCCCCTCACCCCCGATCGCCCCCCTCACCCCCGCAACCATCGCACCAGCCCAGCCGCACCCCCCACCGCGGCCAGACCCGTCAGCCCGGCTCCGGTCAGGGCAAGGGCCTTGGCCGGGCCGCCCGGTGGGGTGGGGCGGGCGCCGGGGGCGACGCCGTAGGCGCTGGCCGGTGTGTCGGAGCGGGCCGTGTGGGGGAGGGCGGAGGCCAGTAGTTCCGCGAGGTGTACGGCCTCGTGGCCGCCGCTGTCGAGTTCGTGGATCTGGGTGCGGCAGCTGAAGCCGTCGGCCAGCACCACCGTCTGAGGCGCCTCCTCGCGCAGCCGCGGCAGCAGCACCCGCTCGGCGCTCGCCCTGCTGACGTCCAGGTGCCCGCGCTCGAAGCCGAAGTTCCCGGCAAGACCGCAGCAGCCGGACTCCAGCCGCTCGACGTCGACCCCGGCGCGATGCAGCAGTCGCTGATCGGCGTCCCAGTTCAGCACCGCGTGCTGGTGGCAGTGCACCTGGGCCAGCGCCCGCGCGGAGCGGTCGGGCACGTGCGGGGGCTCGTAGCCGGGGGAGTGCTCGGTGAGCAGTTCGGCGAGGGTCACCGTCTGGTCGCGCAGCCTGCGTACGTCACGGTCGCCGGGGAAGAGTTCTTCCGCGTCCGACCGGAACACGGCCATGCAGCTCGGCTCCAGCCCCACCACCAGACCGCCGGCCCGCACATGGTCCGCGAGATGCCGCACCGTACGGCTCAACACGCGCTCGGCGACGCCCAGTTGCCCGGTGGAGATCCAGGTCAGCCCGCAGCACAGCGGCTCCTCGGGCAGGACCACCCGCCAGCCCGCCTGCTCCATCAGCGCGACGGCCGCCTGTCCGACGTGCGGATGGAAGTGGTCCGTGAAGGTGTCCGGCCACAGCAGCACGGTGCCACGGACATTCCCGCGCGCTCCGTCGCCGTACGGCACGTGCCCCGCGAACCACTGCCGCAGCGTCCGCCCGGCGAACAGCGGCACCTCCCGGTCCTCGACCCCCGCGACCGCCACGGCCGCCTTCGACAGCGGCGGGGTGTGGGTGAGCGCGTTGACGACCGGCCCGAGCCGGGCGCGGCCCACCGCCTGGGCGAGGGCCGGCAGCCAGCCCATCGACCAGTCGGACCGCGGCCTGCGCCAGGGGCGGCCCGCGTAGTGGTGGGACAGGAACTCCGCCTTGTACGTGGCCATGTCCACATCGGCCGGGCAGTCCTTCTTGCAGCCCTTGCACGCCAGGCACAGATCGAGCGCGTCCCGCACCGCCTCCGACCGCCAGCCGTCCGCGATGGCGCTGTCGCCGTGCCCGTCGAGCATCTCGAACAACAGCCGGGCCCGCCCACGCGTGGAGTGCTCCTCCTCCATGGTCACCTGGTACGAGGGGCACATCACCGCGCCGCCCTTGTTGGTGTGCTGCCTGCACTTCCCCACGCCCACGCACCGGTTGGCGGCCTCGGCGAAGGAACCGCCGTCGTGCGGGAAGCGGAAATGGAGATCGCGGGGGTCGTACGGCGCCCAGTCGCCGCCCAGCCGAAGGTTCTCGTCCAGCCGGTACGGCGCCACGACCTTCCCGGGGTTCATCCGGTCCCGCGGGTCGAACACCGCCTTCAGCCGCCCGAAGGCCTCCACGACCTCCTCCCCGAACATCCGCGGCAGCAGCTCGCCCCGGCTCTGCCCGTCGCCGTGCTCACCGGAGAAGGAGCCGCCGAACCCGGCGACCAGATCGGCCGCCCGCTCCATGAACCGCCGGTAGGTGGCCACGCCGTCGGCGGAGTAAAGGTCGAAGGGGATCCGGGTGTGCACGCAGCCCTGTCCGAAGTGGCCGTAGAGGCTGGGTCCGGTGTCGCTCGCGTAGCCGAACTCGTCGTACAGGCCCCGCAGTCGCCGCAGATAGTCCCCGAGCCGCTCGGGCGGGACCGCCGAGTCCTCCCAGCCCTCGAAGGTGTCGGCCCGGCCCGGGATGTGCGCGGTCGCGCCGAGGCCGGCCTCGCGGACCTGCCACAGCTCCTCCTCGTGGACCGGGTCGTCCAGGAAGGCGACCTCGGGGTCGTGCTCGGACTCGTGCAGCGCCTCCAGCATCCGGTGCGCCCGCTGGTCCGCCTCCTCGAGGGTGTCCGCGCCGAACTGCACCATCAAGAAGGCGCGTCCTTCGGGGAGTTCGGCGATGGCCTTCGGGTTGAGGTTCTTGATCTGTTCGTCGCGGATCAGCTTGGAGTCGACGCCCTCCAGCGCGATCGGCTCGTACGGCAGGACGGCCGGCACCGCGTCGGCGGCCCTGTCGATGCCGGGGAACCCGAGCACCACCAGCGTGCGTTCCCTGACCACCGGCACCAGCTCCAGCTCCGCCCGCAGGACGGTGACCAGGGTGGACTCGCTGCCGACCAGCAGCCCCGCCACGTCGAAGCCGTGCTCCGGGAGCAGCGAGTCCAGGTTGTAGCCGGACACCCGGCGCGGGATGTCCGGGAAGCGGCGGCGGATCTCGTCGGCGTAGGTGTCGCGCAGGGCGCGCAGTCGGCGGTACACGGCCGCTTGGAGGTCGCCGTGCCGCTCGATGGCGGCGTACTCCTCGTCGCTGGTCTCGCCGCACCAGAAGCGGGTGCCGTCGTAGAGCAGCACCTCCAGGCGGGCGATGTTGTCGACGACCTTGCCGTGCGCCTGCGCGGTGGCCCCGCAGGAGTTGTTGCCGATCATGCCGCCGATCGTGCAGTTCGCGTGGGTGGCGGGCTCGGGGCCGTAACGCAGCCCGGTCGGCGCGAGCTGCCGGTTCAGCTCGTCCAGCACGATGCCGGGCTGGACGACACAGGTACGGGCGTCGGCGTCCACGGACTCCAGGCGGTCGCAGTACTTCGACCAGTCGATGACGACGGCGGTGTTGGTGCACTGCCCCGCCAGACTCGTCCCACCGCCCCGGGACAGCACGGGCACGTCCTGCTCCCGCGCCACGGCGACCGCCTCGGCAGCGGCCTCGGGCGTACGGGGGACGACCACACCGATCGGGGTCTGCCGGAAGTTGGAGGCGTCCGTCGCGTACGCGGCCCGGCTGCCCGCGTCGAAGCGGACCTCACCGTCGACCCGTTCGCGCAGCGCGGCTTCGAGCGTCGCCGGGTCGAGCGGAGGGCCCGCGGCAGGCCGGATGACAGGATCGGGCAGCCCCGTCGCGCCCATGGGGTCCTCCTACACGTGCCGACAAGACAGCGGCGACCGAGCGTCCGCCACCGCACGCGCCGGGTACCCTGCGGCGCTCCGGACAATCGCCACGGGCGGCGCACGAGCGGGCCGTCGCCCCGCCGGACGTGCCGCCCCGCCGTCACTTCTCGGCGAGCCCCGGCAACAACCCGTACACCGCGTCCCGTTGATCCGGCCCCATGACATGGTCGAGGGCCTCGGCGACCGTCGAAGCCAGTTCCTCCGACGCCTCGCGCAGCAGGGCTCGCGCCTTGTCGGTGAGGGAGACCTCGACGCCCCGCTTGTCGCCGCACACCGACTTGCGGGTGACGAGTCCCGCGTGCTGGAGGCAGGCGATCTGGTAGGTGAGCCGGGTCTTGGGGCGGCCCAGGAGCTCCGCGATCCGCGTCATGCGCAGGCCCTCCGGCTGCTCGGCCAGCAGGCACAGGACCAGGAACTCGTCGTGCGAGACGTCGAGGCGCTCCTTCACGACCGAGCGCAGCCGCTGCTCCACGGCCCCCGTCGCGGCCAGCAGGACCATCCAGGCGCGGAGCTCGGTCGGCAGCAGTCCGCCGTCCTGGGCGGAAGGGCATTCGGGCAGGTCGGCGGGGTGCTCGTCGGGGTCGGCCATGGTGTGAGTGTACCTGTCGTCCAATTTTGGATGAGGTGGTTGTTCAGATTTGGATAGTGGGCTACGTTGTGGTTCTCCAAATTTGAACCACTGGGCACCACCGGGAACAAGGGGAAAGACCATGACCGTCGCCGTGGAAACCGGGCTCTGGCAGCTCGACCCGACCGCCTCCACTGTCGCGTTCCGGCACAAGACGATGTGGGGCATGGTCACTGTGAAGGGCACCTTCGCCGGCCTCGGCGGCCAGGGCGAGGTCCGGCCCGACGGATCGGCCGTCGGGACCATCACCCTGGACGTCGCCTCGCTGGACACCAAGAACGCCAAGCGCGACACGCATCTGCGGTCGGCCGACTTCTTCGACGTCGAGAACCACCCCGAGATCACCTTCGCGGTCCGCAGCGCGGAACTCCGCGAGGACAAGACGGTGCAGGTCGTCGGTCAGCTCACCGCGCGCGGCATCAGCAGGCCCCGGTCCTTCGCCGCGCGCCTGGTTTCCGCGGACGCCGAGGGCCTCACCCTGGACGCCGAATTCACCGCCGACCGCGACCAGTTCGGCATGGGCTGGAACCAGATGGGCATGATCCGCGGCCTGACGACGGTCGCCGCCACCCTCCGCTTCACCCGCGCCGCCGCCTGACGCACCGCCGCCTGACGCGCCGCAGCCTGAGGCGTCGCCGCCTGGCGCCGCGTCACCCCTACGGCCGCAAGCGGACGTCGGCGCTCGACAGCGTCTGCGGCGAGGGCGTGAGGGCCCGCAGCCGGATGCGGGCGCCGGGCCGGGGCAGGGGGTACCTCCCGTTGGGCGGCCGGAGTTCGTACGTCGCCGACGTATGCGCCGGCAGGGTGGCCGGGCCCCGCACGATCGACCAGTACGGGTACATGCCCTGGCCCGCGGTGAGCGTGAAGTGGGGCGTCAGGGGGGTGTCGTCCGTGTTGGTGACCCGCAGGGTCAGCCGGGACACCGCGGTCGCCGAGGCCCGGTGCACGGAGGCCACCCGCATGCGCAGCGGAGGCGTCCCCGTCGCCGCCCACGCGGCGCTCGCCAGGGCGGGGCAGAGCAGGAGCACGGCCGCGGCGATCCGCACCGGACGACGGTGCGGGCCGGACAGCCGGCGCAGCCGCGGCTGCCACGCGCCGGCGAACTCCGACGGGGGCGCGGTGACCGCCGCCGCCAGCCACAGCGGGGTCATCATCAGGTAGTAGCCGTCCTGCGAACGGGTCGCCAGATAGAAGGCGCACCACGGCAGGACGGCCGCCGCCGGCCCCAGCCGCCGCACGAACAGCACGAACACGGCCAGCAGGCCCGCGAGCAGCAGCACGCTCGCATGGGAGTACCAGTCGAGCCGGTCGCTGCCGTTCGTGAAGTAGAGCGAGATGCCCACCACGCCCTGCCCGTGCACCACCGCGCCCTGCGTCAGCGGCAGCGCGATACCGGTGAACCAGTCGCCCGGCTCGCTCACGATGAAGTACGTGTTGATCAGTAGCCATACGGTGACGGCGACCCCGGCGACCCGCAGCAGCACCAGCCCCGCCGCCCGCGCGCCCAGTTCCCCGCGCCGTACGGCGTAGATCCCGGCGAGCAGGAACGGCGCCAGGAACCACGGCAGTTGCTGCGCCGCGCACGCCGCGCCCAGACAGGCCGCCTGCGCCACCCCGGCCGCGCCGAGCCGCCCGCCCCGCCCGATCCGCGGCCAGCGCACCACCACCGGCACCAGCAGGGCCAGGGCCAGGATCGCCGGATAGCCGAGCCGGCCGTACGTGGGCAGCATGGCGAAGCCGAGGCACACCATCGTCGCCGCCGACCGCCACGGCACGGGCAGCAGCCGCCACAGCACCACCGCGCCGACGATCAGCGCGCCCGTGGCCACCGCCGTCGCCGCGGTGCCGCCGGGCCCCAGCCACAGCAGGGACGCGGTCAGCATCGGGGCCAGCGGCGGATAGCCGTACGTGTAGTCGTAGCCGCCGGTCACCGTCAGGGTGCGGGCGACGCCGTGGCCGAAGAGCCAGGGCCAGGGCTGCCCGTAGACGGGGTGCCCGGCGACCAGCGACCGGGCGGCCTGGGCGGTGAGGTCGGCCTCGTCGGAGCCGTGGTGGCTGAGGATCCACGCGCACAGGACGAGCGTCACGGCGGTGACCAGCACGCACAGGTCCACGCGTGCCAGCGACCTCTCCCGGCGTACCACCAGGGCCGTGACCCCGCACACCAGGATCGAGGCGTAGCACACGGAGATGACGGCGGCCACGGGAAGCCGGTGGGTCGCCGCGTCGGTCCACACCGCCCGCGTCCCGATGAAGAGACTGACGGTGGCGAGGAGGGTCAGGACGCGATGCCACTGCGCGGGAGGTTCCGGGGTGACGGACACCGCCGACAGCGTCCGCCGGCCGGGTGCCGACAGCTGTGTATCTGCCAAGAGCACGAAAGGGGACGCTAATCGGGGCTGGTGAGGCGGGCACCGCCGGAGGTGAAGATTCCGGTGTGAGACCCGTAAGAAGCGGTCGTACCGGAGTAAGCAGACACCTTGCAGACACCTTATGGCAAAAGGATCCTCAGTAGACGTCCCGTACGTACCGCTTCGCCGCCGCCAGCTGCTTCACCCACGCCGAGGCCTCGGTCTCGTCCAGCCCGCCGTGCGTGACCGCGATGTCCCGCAGCGCCCGGTCCACGTCCTTGGCCATCCGGGAGGCGTCGCCGCAGACGTAGAAGTGGGCGCCGTCCTGAAGCCAGCGCCACAGCTCGGGGCCGTGCTCGATCATCCGGTCCTGCACGTACACCTTGTTGCGCTGGTCGCGGGAGAAGGCGGTGTCGAGGCGGGTCAGAGTGCCGTCGTCGAGCAGCGCGCCCAGCTCTTGTTCGTAGTAGAAGTCGCAGGCGCGGTGCTGCTCGCCGAAGAACAGCCAGTTGGGCGCCCGGTGCCCGAGTGCGTGCCGCTCCTGGAGGAAGCCGACGAAAGGCGCGACGCCCGTGCCGGGGCCGACCATCACCATCGGCGTGGAGGCGTCGGCGGGCGGCCGGAAGTGCGGCGAGCGCTGCACGAAGACCGGCACCTCCGTGTCCGGCTCGGCGTCGGCCAGGAAGGGCGAGCAGACCCCGCCGCGCGGCCGGCCGTGCAGGTTCTCGTACCGCACGACGGACACCGTCAGCGAGACGAGATGCGGGTCGACGAGCGGGCTGGACGATATGGAGTACAGCCGGGGTTGCAGCTTCTTGAGTACGTCCGCCCAGTCCTGCGCGCCGGCCCGCACGGGGTGCTCGGCGAGCACGTCCACCGCCTGCCGACCCCAACTCCACTGCGCGAGACCGTCCTTGTTGTCCGGACGCAGCAGCCTGCGCAACTCCCGGTCGTCATGGACGCGTTCGGCGACGAAGCGGAGCAGGTCGGGGGTGATCCGCGTGATGTCCAGGTGCCGGTGCAGGGCCTCGGCGAAGCTCGCCTCTCCGACGCCGTCCAGAGACACGGAGGCCGATCCGTCCACGCCGGTCACCGCGAGCCACTCCGCCACCAGCGCGGGCGAGTTGACCGGCCGCACCCCGAGCGCGTCCCCGGTCTCGTACGTCAGGGAGGTCCCGCTCGTGTCGAAGGTGAACCGCCTGACCTCCTTGTCCGCACCGGACAGGCTGAGCAGCCGGTTGCCGACGAGACGGGCGGCGGTGGGGGCGGGCCTGGGGGAGCGGGCGGGTTTCGCCACCGGGGAGCGCGTACCCGTCGCGGGTTCCTGGACGTCGCCCTCGGTGCCCAGCGCGCCGAGCACCTCGTCCAGCCACGCGTCCGCCGAGGGCTCGTAGTCCGGTTCGCAGTCGATACGCGGCGCAAGCCGGACCGCGCCCAACTCGTCCAGCCGCGCGTCCAGTCGGCGCCCGTGCCCGCAGAAGTCGTCGTACGAGGAGTCGCCGAAGGCCAGGACGGCGTAGCGGACCCCCTCCAGGCGCGGGGCCTGTTCCCCGGACAGCGCCTCCCAGAAGCCGGAGCCGTTGTCCGGCGCGTCCCCGTCGCCGAAGGTGCTGGTGATCAGCAGCAGGTCGGCGCCGGACGGCAGCGCGCCCAGGTCGGTGTCGTCCATGCCGACGAGCCGCGCCGTGTGCCCGCTCTCGGACAACCGGTCGGCGACGGCCGAGGCGAACTCCTCGGCGTTGCCGGTCTGCGAGGCCCACAGGATGACGACCTCGCGGCCGCGCGGGACCTGGGGCTCGGCCGTGGTCCGCGAGTACATGCCGGCGAGGACGCCGTTCACCCACAGCGCGTGTTCCGGACTGAAGGGCGCGTCCGGCGGGAGCACCGGAACGCCGGGGGCGCCGGAGTCGATGCCCGCGAGGAAGCCGGTGAGATAGAGCCGCTCCTGAGCCGAGAGCACGGGCGGCGGGGCCGGGGCGAGCCCGAAGGGGTCCGCGCCCGGGGTGACGGCGGTCGGGACGAGGGTGGTCGGGACCAGGGCGGTCGGGACGGGGACGTCCTCGGGGACCGCCGGCGCCGCCACCCGCGTCAGCGACACCGCGCACACCTTGAACTCCGGCTGGAACGACACCGGATCCACCGCGTCGCTCGTCACCGCGTTGACGCTCAGATACTCCCCGAACAGGTCGTTCCAGTGGAACGGCGCGAAACAGCCGCCCGGCCGCACTCGGTCGGTCACCACCGCGGGCAGCACCGCCCGCCCCCGCCGCGAGGCGACCTCCACCCGGTCCCCGTCGGCGATCCCCAACTCCCGCGCGTCCCGCGGATGCAGCTCCACGAACGGCCCGGAGTTCAGCTTGTTGAGCTTGGCGACCTTCCCGGTCTTCGTCAGCGTGTGCCACTGGTGCTGCACCCGCCCGGTGTTGAGGACGAACGGGTAGTCGTCGTCCGGCAGCTCGGCGGCCGGCAGGTGCGGCCGGGCATGGAAGACGGCCCGCCCGCTCGCCGTCGGGAACCGAAGCTCACCGTCCCCCACATACCGGATCGGATTGCGCTCGGGCCCCTCCTCCGACGCGGCCGGCCACTGCACGGGCGTCGACCGCAGCCGCTCGTACGTCACCCCGCGCAGATCCCACCCCGTCACGGGGTTCCAGAAGCCCCGGATCTCCTCGAAGACCTGCTCGGCACTGTCGTACGAGAACCCCTTCTCGTATCCCATCTCCCGCGCGACGGCCGCGATGATCCGCCAGTCCGCCATCGCCTCCCCGGGCGGGTCGGACACGGCCCCGTTCAGCGTGAGATTGCGCTCGCTGTTGACGAAGACGCCCTCCGCCTCGGTCCACATCGCGCCGGGCAGGACGACATCGGCGTACGCGTTCGTCTCCGTGTCCCCGAAGACGTCCTGGGTGACGACGAACTCGGCGGCCTCCAGGCCCTCGATGACGGTACGGCGGTTGGCGACCGAGGCGACCGGGTTGGTGCAGATGATCCAGCAGGCCTTGATGTCGCCGTCGGCCATCTTCTGGAACATCTCTATGGTGCCCTTGCCCACCCCGTCGGCGCGGACGGTCCCCGGCTCCAGGTCCCACAGCTCCTCGACGAACGCCCGCTCCTCGGGGACGAGCACCGACCGCTGCCCCGGCAGCCCCGGCCCCATGTAGCCCATCTCGCGCCCGCCCATCGCGTTCGGCTGGCCGGTCAGGGAGAAGGGCCCGCTGCCCGGACGGCAGATCGCGCCCGTCGCGAGATGCAGGTTGACCAGGGCGTTGGTGTTCCAGGTGCCGTGCGTGGACTGATTGAGCCCCATGGTCCAGCAGCTCATCCACTCGCCCGCCTCGCCGATCAGCCGGGCGGCCTCGCGCAGGTCGTCCTCGGCGATCCCGGTGAGCTCGGCGACGGCCGCGGGCGGGTAGTCGGCCAGGAACTCACCCATCGCCTCCCAGCCCTCGGTGTGCGCGGCGATGAAGTCGGGGTCGGTGTGTCCGTTCTCGTGCAGCAGGTGCAGCAGCCCGTTGAGCAGGGCGAGGTCGGTGCCCGGCTCGACCTGGAGGAACAGGTCGGCCTTGGCGGCGGTCGCGGTGCGCCGCGGATCCACGACGATGAGCTTGGCCCCCGCCTTGACCCGCTCCATCATCCGCAGGAACAGGATCGGATGGCAGTCGGCCATGTTCGACCCGATGACCAGGAAGACATCCGCGCGGTCGAAGTCGTCATACGACCCGGGCGGCCCGTCCGCCCCCAGCGACAGCTTGTATCCGGCACCCGCGCTGGCCATGCACAGCCGCGAGTTCGACTCGATCTGGTTGGTCCGTACGAATCCCTTGGCCAGCTTGTTCGCCAGGTACTGGGCCTCCAGGCTCATCTGCCCGGAGACGTAGAAGGCGACCGCGTCCGGCCCGTGCTCGTCGATGATCGCCCGCAGCCGCTGTGCGGTCTCGGCGATCGCGACGGCCGCGGGCGCGGGCACCGGCTCCTCGCCCCGGTCGTCCCGCACGAGCGCGCTGGTCAGCCGTCCGGGCGCGGCGAGCAGGTCGGCGGTGGTCGCGCCCTTGGTGCACAGCCGTCCCAAGTTCGCCGGGTGCGCCTTGTCGCCGGACGCCTTCAGGACCGTACGCCGCCCGTCCGGCCCCATCCCGACGTCGAGCACCATGCCGCAGCCCACACCGCAGTACGAGCAGGCGGTCCGCACCTGCTGTGTCTGCCGCGTCTGTCGCGTCTGGGGGGTCGTCGTCATGCCGTCGACGGTACGAAATGCCCGTTACGCCGATGTCACACGGCTTGATCACGAGGCGTTACGCCCGTCACACAGCCGTTCCGGGGCCGCTGTGAGGTGTGCCCGGATCGCGGAGCGTGTCGCAGTTGGGCCGAACGGGTGACCATGCGTAAGAATTGCGCGATGCAGACAGCAGTGCGAGCCAAGGACGGAGCATGCCGGTGAACAGCCGCGATGTCACCGACGAACAGTGGGAGGGGCTCGCCCAGGTCGTACCGCTGCGAGGCCGGGACGCCTGGCCGTCCCAGGTCGGCCACCGGTCCATACCCGAGGCCGAGACCGAGGCCAGGCGCCGGTTCGTCGTCTTGCGGATCATCGTGTTCGCGGACGCCCGCGAGGTCGCCGAGACGCTGATGGCGGGCATCCCCGTGCTGCTCGACCTGACCGGCGCGGAGACCGAGGTCGCCAAGCGGGTCCTCGACTTCAGCACGGGTGTCGTCTTCGGCCTGGCGAGCGGGATGCACCGCGTCGACCGGAACGTGTTCTTGCTCACGCCGGCCGGAACCGAGGTGACGGGGCTCATGGAGGGGGCGAAGGTTCCCGAGGCGTGAGGGGGTCAGGAGTCACGGTCGCCCGATCGTAGGAAGGTCGCCGGGGCGGAACGGTTCGCCTGACGGCGTGGTCCTACCGTCCGGATATGACCGTGTCCCCCGCCACGACCATGTCCGCGGCGTCCCCCATGTCCTCTGTGCAGTCCCCGGTGTCCTCCGTGCCGTCCCCGGCGTCACGCGGCGCCGGCGAGGACCGTCCGCACGGTCCGGACCGTCCCGACCGTCCGTGCGTCACCGAACTGCGGCTGTCCGCCTTCGCCGCACACCGCCGCGCCGGCTTCCCGCTCGGACCGCTCACCCTCTTCGCCGGGCCCAGCGGCTGCGGCAAGACGAGCGCGCTGCGGGCGTACGAGGCACTCGCCCGGCTCGGCGGCGGCGCCGACGTCGGCGAGGTGTTCCCCGACCCGGTCGCCTGCGTGCCCGAGCGGGCCCGGCCCGACGCCCAGCACCGCCGCGGCTTCCGCATCGGCTGCGTCGCCGACGGCCCCGAGGGCCCGGTCCGGCTCGACGTCGCGATCCAGGCGGAACCCGAACTGCGCATCGTGGGGGAGCGGTTGACGGCGGACGACCTGGTCCTCCTGGAGACCGCCTTGCGTGACCCGGCGCGCCGCACCGTACAGGCCGCCTGGCACACGGCCGGCTCGGCACCGGTCACCCGTGCCCCGCTGCCCGACGACCGGCTCGGCACGGCGCTGCTCCCGCTGCGCGTGGCCGGCAAGACGGACGGGCAGCGCCGGGTGCTCGCCGCCGCCGAACAGATGGTGGTCGCCCTGCGCTCCGTCTTCTCCTGCGATCCGCGGCCCGGCCGGATGCGCGCCCCCGTCCGGACCGGCTCCGGGCGGCTGCTCGGCGGCTGCGACAACCTCGCCGACGTACTGGGGCGCACCCGCGTGGAGTGCGGGAACCGGCACACACAACTCGTCGCGGCGGTGCGCGCCGGATGCGCCGGACCCGTCGCGGACCTGCTCGCCGAGCAGCTCACCGACGGCACGGTCCGGGCGCTGCTCGACCGGGGCGACGGGAACCGGACGGAGTGCGGGCGGCTGGGCGACGGCGAGCTGAGGTACGTCGCGCTGGCGCTGGTGCTGCTCACCGGGCCGGGGGTGCTGGAGGTCGACGCGGCCGGCGAGGTGCCGGCGGCCATGCAGACGCTGACGGTGCTCGCCGACAACCTGGACCGGGACCTGGACCCACGGCAGCGGACCGAACTGCTGCGACTCGCGGCCCGCATGTGCGACCGCGGCCATATCCGGCTCGTCGGGGCGGTGGGCGACGCGTCGTGGGCCGTCGGGGTGGACTCGGTCACGGTGGTACACCTGAAGCCGTGACAGAACCTCTCGACGTGGCGAAACTCCAGCGCAGGCTGGCCGAGTTCGCGGCCGCGCGCAACTGGCAGCCCTACCACACCCCCAAGAACCTCGTCGCCGCGCTCAGCGTGGAGGCCTCCGAACTGGTCGAGATCTTCCAGTGGTTGACGCCCGAGGAGTCGGCCCGCGTCATGGCCGACCCCGACACCGCGCACCGGGTCACGGACGAGGTCGCCGACGTGCTCGCGTATCTGCTCCAGCTGTGCGAGGTGCTCGGCATCGATCCGCTGGCGGCGCTGGACGCGAAGATCGACCGGAACGAGCGGAGGTTTCCGGCGTCGTAAGGCGTAGCCGCGAGGAGCAGTCGCGAGGAGCAGTCGCGCGGAGCAGCCGCAAGGAGCAGTCGCGAGGAGCAGGCAACTCCGCTTTCACTCTCCGCAGTCAAAAACCCGGCCGATATCGACTCGTTGTCCGCAGATTTCGGTCTTCCTCTAGCTTTTCGTCTCAGCGACCCTCACGCTGGGTAGTGGACAAGTAGTGCATGTGTACTGGGCAAGGAAGTTCGGGCGGACGTGCCGAAGGGCGCGTCGAGACAGACGGGGGCAGCGCATGGACGCGGTGCGGCTCATCGTGACGAGCAGGCGTGCCCTGGCGGGAAGTGACGTGGGGCCGGATGTCATGGCGGAGGTGTGGCAGGCGCAGGCCCTGGCCCAGGCGATAGGGAGCCGGCTGGCGATGGCGGGCCCGCCCGAACTGCGGGGCGAGGCACGGGGATTGACCGAACTGGCGAGCAGAGGCTGCGGGGTCCTGGACCGGCCGGACATCGTGACCGAGGACCTGCGGGCGACCCAGCTCACCGAACTGGGCGACGCCCGTCAGGCCTTGATGTACCTCGGCGGACTGCTCGGCGAGGTGGGCATCGCCCTGGTCGGCCTCGCCTCCGCGGCGGACGACGAGGGCAGGTACTGGCAGTGCATGGAGGCGATCGACGCGGCGGACGAGTCGAGGGACCGCGTCCTGGACATGCTGCGCAGACTTGCGGACCGGGATCAGGCGCTACGGGAGAGGGAGGCGGGCTGACAGCGAAGGCTCCACGCGGAGCTCATTCGAGGTCGCCCTCCTCATCCGAGGTCACCCTCCTCAATCGAGGCGGACGCGGGCGCCGACGCCTGGCCCGCGCCTCCGGCCGACTGGAGATCCGCGTCCAGGGCCGACAGGTCCGCGTTCAGCGCCGCCATCAACTCCTCCATCTGCTGAAGCAACCCTCTCGGCTGCCCAGCCCCTGCTTGGAGCGGCACAGTTTCTTCGGACATGTCGGACATGACGGCCTCCTCGGCCCGGTGCGGGCGCCGGACGGTCCGGCTCCGCCCGAGCCAACGATCACCACGGGACCGGGTCACTGGCGAGGTCACCCCCCGCCTGCGGCATTGACGGATTTTCACTCGACCGGGCAAGAGGGCGGCCGGGGAGCGCCCAGGGGGACCGCTGGGGGTGACCGTAACGACGGCGTGCAGGATAGGAGCATGGATCTTCGCATTTTCACCGAGCCCCAGCAGGGGGCCACGTACGACACCCTTCTCACGGTCGCCAAGGCCACCGAAGACCTGGGCTTCGACGCATTCTTCCGCTCGGACCACTACGTCAAGATGGGTTCGGTGGACGGCCTGCCCGGCCCCACCGACGCCTGGATCACCCTCGCCGGCCTGGCCCGCGAGACCGAGCGCATCCGGCTCGGCACCCTGATGACCGCCGGCACCTTCCGGCTGCCCGGCGTGCTCGCCATCCAGGTCGCGCAGGTCGACCAGATGTCCGGCGGCCGGGTCGAACTGGGCCTGGGCTCGGGCTGGTTCGAGGAGGAGCACACGGCGTACGGCATCCCGTTCCCGAAGGAGAAGATGGGCCGGCTGGAGGAGCAGCTGGAGATCGTCACCGGACTGTGGGCGACGAAGCTCGGCGAGACCTTCGACTTCCACGGCAAGCACTACGACCTCACCGACTCGCCCGCGCTGCCCAAGCCCGCGCAGCAGAAGATCCCCGTCCTCATCGGCGGCCACGGCGCGACCCGCACCCCGCGGCTGGCCGCGCGGTACGCCGAAGAGTTCATCATGCCGTTCGCCTCGATCGAGGACAGTGAGCGTCAGTTCGGCCGGGTCCGCGCCGCAGCCGAGGAGGCCGGCCGCAAGGCGGACGACATCACGTACTCCAATGCCCTCGTCGTCTGCGTCGGCAAGGACGACCAGGAGGTCGCCCGCCGTGCCGCCGCGATCGGCCGCGAGGCCGGCGAGCTGAAGGCCAACGGCCTGGCCGGCACCCCGGCCGAGGTCGTCGACAAGATCGGCCAGTACGCGGAGATCGGCTCCCGGCGCCTCTACCTCCAGATCCTCGACCTCTCCGACCTGGAGCACCTGGAGCTGATCTCGTCCGAGGTGCAGGCGCAGCTCTCGTAAACCAGTCGCGGTTGTCGTAAACCAGTCGCCGCCGGCAGATGTCCACCGGGGAACCCCGTGCCGTCCACGGCGGCGACCCGGCGGCGTATGCCGAGCAGACCCGAGCGGTATGGCGCACTGCACCCCTGACCTGGAGCGCTGACGGAAAAATCCCGAGTGTTCCAGGGAGGCTCGCTGTACGTTGTGCGGACCCCCGCTGTTGTCCGTCAGTGAAGCTCATCCGGCGTTTCGAGGTATCCCCACCGTGTTCCTGACCATCAGCACCACCGGCACCCCCGACCGCCCGGCCACCGACCTCGGCTACCTGCTGCACAAGCATCCCGAGAAGGCGCAGGCGTTCTCCACGTCCTACGGCAAGGCGCACGTCCTCTACCCCGAGGCCGACGCCGGGCGCTGCACCGCGGCGCTGCTGCTGGAGGTCGACGCGGTGGCACTGGTGCGGCGCGGCAAGGGCAAGGGGCGCGGCGGGGCCCCCGACGCGGCGCTTTCGCAGTACGTCAACGACCGCCCGTACGCCGCCTCCTCGCTGCTCGCCGTGGCGCTGAGCGGCGTCTTCTCCAGCGCGATGCGGGGCGTGTGCCACGCCAGGCCCGAACTCCCCGAGCAGGCGAGGCCGTTGCGCATCGAGGTGCCCGCGCTGCCGGCCCGGGGCGGCCCGGAGCTCGTACGACGGCTCTTCGAGCCGCTCGGCTGGGCGGTGACCGCCGAGCCGGTGGCGCTGGACAGCGAGTTCCCCGAGTGGGGCGACTCGCGGTACGTGCGTCTCGTCCTGGAGTCGGCGGAGCTCACCCTCGCCGCGGCCCTGCGCCATCTGTACGTCCTGCTCCCGGTCCTCGACGACGCCAAGCACTACTGGGTGGCGCCCGACGAGGTCGACAAGCTGCTGCGGGCCGGCGAGGGCTGGCTGCCCGCGCACCCCGAGCAGAAGCTGATCACCAGCCGCTATCTGGCGCGCCGCTGGTCGCTGACCCGGCAGGCGATGGAGCGGCTGGAGCTGGTGCGGCTGGCCGAGGCCGACGACACCGAGGTCGAGGAGATCGACAACGCGGTGGGGGCGGAGACCGAGGCGGAGGAGAAGCCGACCCCGCTCGCCGTGCGGCGCCGGGACGCGATCGTCGCCGCGCTCGGCGGGTCCGGCGCCACCCGTGTGCTCGATCTCGGATGCGGCCAGGGCCAGTTGGTGCAGGCGCTGCTCAAGGACGCACGGTTCACCGAGATCGTCGGCGTCGACGTGTCGATGCGCGCGCTCACCATCGCCTCCCGGCGGCTGAAGCTGGACCGCATGGGGGAGCGGCAGGCCTCGCGCGTCAAGCTCTTCCAGAGCTCGCTCGCCTACACAGACAACCGGCTCAAGGGGTACGACGCCGCCGTGCTCAGCGAGGTCATCGAGCACCTCGACCTGCCCCGGCTGCCCGCCCTGGAGTACGCGGTGTTCGGCGCGGCCCGCCCCCGCACCGTCCTGGTGACGACCCCGAACGTCGAGTACAACGTGCGCTGGGAGACCCTCCCGGCCGGCCACGTCCGGCACGGCGACCACCGCTTCGAGTGGACCCGCGAGGAGTTCCGGACCTGGGCCAGGGCGGTGGCCGAACGGCACGGGTACGGCGTGGAGTTCGCGCCGGTCGGGCCCGACGACCCCGAGGTGGGACCGCCCACGCAGATGGCCATCTTTTCCATGAGCACAGCCACGGTCAGGACCATGAACGAGAAGGAGGCGAAGGCAGCATGACCGAGACTCAGGTTTCCCAGCAGCAGGGGCGCGTCCTGCCCGTCACCGACCTCTCCCTCGTCGTCCTCGTCGGCGCCTCGGGATCCGGCAAGTCCACCTTCGCCCGCCGGCACTTCAAGCCGACCGAGGTGATCTCGTCCGACTTCTGCCGCGGCCTGGTCGCCGACGACGAGAACGACCAGAGCGCCAGCCGTGACGCCTTCGACGTCCTGCACTACATCGCCGGCAAGCGCCTCGCCGCCGGCCGCCGCACCGTCGTCGACGCCACGAGCGTGCAGCAGGACTCCCGCCGACAGCTGATCGACCTGGCCAAGCAGTACGACGTGCTGCCCATCGCCATCGTGCTCGACGTGCCCGAGGAGGTCTGCGCCGAGCGCAACGCGGGCCGCGCCGACCGCGCCGACCTGCCCCGCCGTGTCGTCCAGCGTCACATCCGCGAACTCCGCCGCTCCCTGCGGCAGTTGGAGCGCGAGGGCTTCCGCAAGGTGCACGTGCTGCGCGGTGTGGAGGACATCGAGAGCGCCACCGTCGTCACCGAGAAGCGCTACAACGACCTGACCCACCTCACCGGCCCCTTCGACATCATCGGCGACATCCACGGCTGCGCGTCCGAACTGGAGTCGCTCCTTGGCAAGTTGGGCTACGTCGACGGCGTGCACGCGCAGGGCCGCACCGCGGTCTTCGTCGGCGACCTCGTCGACCGCGGCCCGGACAGCCCCGGCGTGCTGCGCCGCGTCATGTCGATGGTCCACTCGGGCAACGCGCTGTGCGTCCCCGGCAACCACGAGAACAAGTACGGCCGTCACCTCAAGGGCCGCAAGGTCCAGCACACGCACGGCCTCGCCGAGACCATCGAGCAGATGGAGGGCGAGAGCGAGGAGTTCAGGCAGCGGGTACGGGAGTTCATCGACGGACTCGTCAGCCACTACGTCCTCGACGGCGGCAGGCTCGTCGTCTGCCACGCCGGTCTGCCGGAGAAATATCACGGCCGCACCTCCGGCCGGGTCCGCTCGCACGCGCTGTACGGCGACACGACCGGGGAGACCGACGAGTTCGGGCTGCCGGTGCGCTACCCGTGGGCCGAGGACTACCGCGGCCGGGCGGCGGTGGTCTACGGCCACACACCGGTCCCGGAGGCCACCTGGCTCAACAACACCATCTGCCTGGACACCGGCGCCGTCTTCGGCGGCAAGCTCACCGCGCTGCGCTGGCCGGAGCGGGAACTGGTCGACGTACCGGCTCAGCGGGTGTGGTACGAGCCGGCGAAGCCGCTGCGCACCGAGGCGCCCGGTGGCCACGACGGCCGCCCGCTGGACCTCGCGGACGTGCACGGGCGCCGGGTCGTGGAGACGCGCCACGCAGGCCGGGTGTCGGTCCGGGAGGAGAACGCGGCGGCGGCCCTGGAGGTCATGAGCCGCTTCGCGGTGGACCCGCGACTGCTGCCGTACCTCCCGCCGACCATGGCGCCGACGGCCACCTCGCACATGGACGGCTACCTGGAGCACCCGGCGGAGGCCTTCGCGCAGTACGAGCGGGACGGCGTCGCGCGGGTCGTGTGCGAGGAGAAGCACATGGGCTCGCGGGCGGTGGCCCTGGTGTGCCGGGACGCGGACGCGGCCCGCAAGCGGTTCGGCACGGACGGCCCCACCGGGTCCCTCTACACGCGTACCGGCCGCCCCTTCTTCGACGACGAGTCGGTGACGGAGGAGATCCTGGGCCGCCTCCGGACGACGATCGGCGAGGCCGGCCTGTGGACCGAACTCGCAGCATCCGATGGCGCCTCCGGCGCGGGCGACTGGCTGCTGTTGGACGCGGAACTGATGCCGTGGTCGCTGAAGGCCTCCGGCCTGCTGCGGTCGCAGTACGCGGCCGTGGGCGCCGCCTCGGGAGCGGTGTTCCCGGGCGCGCTGGCCGCGCTCCAGGGCGCGGCGGCGCGGGGCGTCGACGTGTCGGACCTGCTGGCACGCCAGAGCGAACGGGCCGATGCCGCCGCGGCGTTCACGGATACCTACCGCCGCTACTGCTGGACGACCGACGGCCTGGACGGCGTCCGCCTGGCCCCGTTCCAGATCCTCGCCGTCCAGGGCCGCAGCCTCGCCGCCCTGCCGCACGACGAGCAACTGGCGCTGCTGGACCGCCTCGTGGAGCACGACGCGAGCGGCCTGCTGCAGACCACCCGTCGCCTGTACGTCGACACCGCCGACCCCGAGTCGGTGCGGGCGGGCGTCGACTGGTGGCTGGAGATGACCGGCCGGGGCGGCGAGGGCATGGTCGTCAAGCCGGTCGGCGCGGTGGTGCGCAGCGAGCAGGGGCGCCTGGTGCAGCCCGGCATCAAGTGCCGCGGCCGCGAGTACCTGCGCATCATCTACGGCCCCGAGTACACGCGCCCGGAGAACCTCGCCCGCCTGCGCGGCCGTTTCCTGAACCACAAGCGCTCGCTCGCCATCCGCGAGTACGCGCTCGGCCTGGAGGCACTGGACCGGCTGGCCGAGGGCGAGCCGCTGTGGCGGGTGCACGAAGCGGTGTTCGGGGTACTGGCGCTGGAGTCGGAGCCGGTGGACCCGCGGCTGTGAGCGTGCGGGCCGCCGAACGGCCCCGAGGCGGGTCGCGATCCCACTCGTCCCTGGTGAACCGCTGGTTGCCGTGCTAACTTCGCTGCTCGGTCAGGCAGGCGTACCGACTCAGGGGGAAAGTCGGTGAGTACAGGCGCGGCGTTCGGCGGGTCCGGCGGCGAATCCGGACATCAGCCGGAGTTCGAGCTGCTGTTGCGGCTCACCGAGGTCCTCTGCGAACTGGGCTGCATGGAGGACGCGCCGGGCCGGGTGCAGTTCGCCGGCCTCCTGGGCGGCCAGCTCCGCCGCCAGGTGGACATACGCGGCGTCAAGCTCCGTGAGGACGTGGTGAGTCTGGTGACCGCCGCGCTGAGTGTGGCGGGCGGCGAACACGTACTGGTCGGCGTGGTCCGCATCCTCGAAGGAGCCCCGGCGGGAGACGAACTCGACCGGCTGATCGCTCCTGCCGCCGCCCTGGCCGGGCCGTTGTCCAAGGAGGACGAGAAGAGCGCCAGAGTCGCCCTCACCCGCGGCGACCTGCCCACCGTACGGTTACGGGACGAGCTGGCCGAGGAACTCGTCGGGCTGGACCTGCCCGACGGACTCACCCCCGAGCAGCTCTTCGCACACCTCCTCGAATGGAACACGCAGTGGGACGGTCTGCCGCCGGTCGTGCTCCTGCTCGACCTCGCGGCCCATGTCGCCCCGACCGGTGAACACCGCCTCGCGCTGACCGCATGGGTCGACGACTGGGTCAGACGCGCGGGCCTGACCGCGGAGTTGGCGCAGCGGCGCCAGGGGCGCGCGACGGTGGTGAGATCGCCCGACATCCCCCGCACCCTCGTCGTCGCCGTCGAACCGGCCGGGGACGGCAGTACGGACGTGGTGGTGCGGACCTGGACGAACGCGACGCCGGGCCGCTGGGACCCACGGCCCGGCGAGCCGGACACGATCCCCCTGACCGACCTCGGCCGGTCGGTGGACGAAGCGCTCCAGCGCGGCACCCAGCGGTGGCTGGTGCCGCGCGAACCCGAACTGAGCAGACTTCAGGAGCCGCCTGCGTACATAGAGTTCATCCTTCCGTACGAGCTGCTGAACCACGATGTGGCGGGGTTGACGTTTGCCATCGGCGACAGTCTGCCCACTCCGCTCGGCCTTCGATACGGGGTGCACCTACGCAGTCTGGAACGCATGCGTACGGACAACGCGGTGGTCCGGCAGCAGTGGCAGCGTCGTTGGGCGGCGCTGAAGCAGCATGGGATCTCGGTGCACCCCTGGAGAGAAGCGGACGCCCGGCGCCTGTCCGCGTGGCAGATCGCGCTCGCCGGGGAATCAAGACATACGGCGGTGCTGTTGGACGCGCCGGCCGGAGCGTCCGCTCAGGCGCTCAAGTCGGCGATCGCGGAAGGGATCGGATTAGCTGTCTGGGACCGTAGAGGCGTGTTCGAAGAGGAGCGGCGCGAGGTGGTGACCGCGGTCTTCGCGGCCGTGGCACTGCCCGTTCAGCTACCCTCCGTGATCCACCGCATGCGTCTGAACGCCGAGCGCGGCGCGGACGACGCGGTCCAGTACCTGGCCAGGAACATCGGATTCTTCTGGGACGACCCCACGCGGGTCGTGGACATCCAGACCACCGACCCCGGCGATCTCGCCAGCTAGGAGGCTTCGGCATGAGCGCACCGGAACGGACGGCCGCGGACGACTGGCGGGTGTTCCACGCCACCGGACACCCGCAGGACGCCACACCCCCGGCGCTCGGCCCGCCGCCGCCCTGGCGAAGGTTCCGCGGCGGTCCGGTCGAGGCACCGCCCCAGGACGATCCTGAGGCCGCACTGCGTCGCCTGGGGCCCGGCGGCATCACGCCACAGCTCGACGAGGAACAGATAGACACGGTCAACGCCGCCCTGCTGCTGCGCCGTCCGCTCCTGATCACCGGCCCTCCCGGCGTCGGCAAGTCGACGCTCGCCTACCTGATCTCGCGTGAGCTGGGGCTCGGGCGGGTGCTGGAATGGAACATCGTGAGCCGTACCAGCCTGCGCGACGGCTTGTACGTCCATGACGCCATGGGCCGTGCCCAGGCCATCGCCGCCTGGCAGGCCGGACTGCGTGAGGTGGCGGGGCCGGAAGCGGCAGTCGAAAACGACGTGCGGGCCGTCAACCCGAGCGCATCGTCAACAGATCGTCAACTTGCGCCGGTTCTGGGTGAGTTCATTACACTGGGGCCTCTGGGCACGGCCCTGTTGCCCTACGGTCGGCCCCGGGTGCTCCTCGTCGACGAGTTGGACAAAAGCGACATCGACCTGCCGAACGACCTGTTGCATGTCCTGGAGAATGGAAGTTATGAGGTTCCGGAGCTGGTGCGCGATGCCGCCGAGGCGGCGAGCGTGCACACCAGTGATCCGGGAGGCCGGGCCGTGGTGCGGGACGGACGAGTCGAGTGCCGGGAGTTCCCGGTCGTGGTGATCACCAGCAACGGGGAGCGGGAATTCCCCGCCGCCTTCCGTCGTCGCTGTCTGCCGATGGAGATGCACACTCCCACCCGGGAGCAACTACTGGCCATGATCGAAGGGCACTTGGGCCTCAGGCCGGAAGGCACGGAAGACCTGGTCGACCTGTTCGTTCAGCGGGTTCAGGCGGGGGGTACCCATTCCCTCGACCAGTTGCTCAACGCCGTCCAGATGACTACCACGGGTGGTTTCCACGCCGACGGTGACGGGCGTAAGCTCGTGGAAATGCTCCTCCGCGACCTCGCGAAGGGCCGCTGATGACCGGCTTTCCCAGGGAGCGCGCATCCGGACCGGGCGACGGGGATCCCGCATCGGGATCGTCGCCGCCGTCTTCGGCGTACCCGGAGCCCGACGTGCGCGCGAGCGAGCACGGAGAGCGGACCCCGGCCGGTCCCGATCACCTCGCGCCGCGCTGGCAGGAGTTCGCCGACGCGGTGTGGCTCGCCGCGTACTGGGAGCGGCACGGCGGTCCGGGCGGCGCGGCTGAAGAGGCGCCGAGCCCGGTCCGGGAGGCACAACGGCCACCGGACTCCGAGGCCGCACCCCCACCGGCGGCCGACGACGATGCATCCCCCCGTTCGCCCGGGGCTGACGAGGACGATCCCCCAGAGACCACAGAGACCACAAAGACGCCAGAACTCTCAGCGCCGCCGACGACGAGCCGTTCCGGCGCCGACCGCGTCCCCGCCCCGCCGACCCCGCCCGCCGACCGCGTCGCCGCTGCCCAGCGCCTCTTACTCCACCCCGAAGGCCCCTTCAAGCTGCACCTCGGGCCGCCGCTGCTGCCCCAGGCGGGGCCGGACCCGTCCGGCCCCGGCCGCGTCACGGCCCGGCTCGCGCGCGCCCTGCACCAACTGGCCCGTCGCATCCCCTCCCGCGACGGCCTGGAGCTGGACGAGGAGACCACCGCCGAGCAGGGCGTCGCCGACGGGCTGTGGATGCCGTTTCTGCGCCCGACCCGGGTCTCCGCCTTCGACCTGGTGCTGCTGCTCGACGACGCGCCCACGATGAAGATCTGGGAGGAGACCGCCGCGCGCCTCGGCCGCGCCGCCGAGCACAGCGGTGCCTTCCGGAGCGTGCGCACGATCCGGGTCACCGTGCCGCGCACCGGCACCGCCACACTGCGCTGGTCCACGGGGCGGGCGGTCGCCGACCCCGCCGAACTGCTGGACGGCCGGCGCGGCCGGATCTTCCTCGTCGTCACCGATGGCCTCGCCCACGGCTGGGCCGCCACCGCCGCCGACGAACTCCTCGGCCGGCTGGCCCACGCCGGCCCCACCGCCCTCGTCCACCTGCTGCCGCCGCACCTGCGTCACCGCTCCTCGCTCTACCCGTACCCGGTCGTCCTGGAGGCCGGCGGTTTCGGGGCGCCCAACGACGGCCTCGGGCACTGGGCCCCGCCCGGCGGGCCCGATCCGATGCGACCGCTGCCCGACGCGGGCGACGACTCCGTCGCCGTGCCCGTGCTGTCCCTGAAACCCGCCTCCCTCGCCGCCTGGTCCGACCTGGTCACCGGTGGGCGCGGCGTGCGGCGCTCCCTGCCCGTGGTGCTGGCGGGAGCCCTCAGCAAGGGCGCCCCCGCTCCCGGCCTGCGCGCCCCGCGCTTCCCGCGCGCCGCCACCGCCGCCGTCCGGCGCTTCTTCAGCCTCGCCACCCCGTCCGCCCGTCGGCTCGCCACCCAACTGGCCGCCATTCCCTTCGACTTCGACCTGGTCGAGCAGTTGCGGCGACGCGTCATGCCGGAGACCGGTCCCGATCACCTCGCCGAGATCCTCATGGGCGGGCTGATCGACTGGGAAGGCGGCGCGGAGGGGCGCCCCGAGTTCGCCGAGGGCGTCCGCGAGGCGCTGCTCGCGACCACCACACGCAGCCAACTCGCCCGCACGGTGAGTGTGGTGGGCGAGCTGCCCGCAGCCGGGGCGCGGGGTGTCGCACTGCGCGCCGCCCTGCACGACCCGCTGCGGGCCAGACTGCCCGATCCGGCCGAACACGGGTGGGCGCGCAGCGAACTGGCCGTGATGCGAGCCCTGTCGGGGCCTTACTCCGAACGGGCCAGGCGCATAGAACCGAACCTGTCCAGGAACGCCCCAGCCGCGGCCGTACGGGTGACAGACGGTTTGCCCGCGGATCCACCCCCAGAGGTGAATAACGCGGGCGAAACGCCTCCATCCGGCTCAGCGGGCAGTGACCCGGATTCGGGAATTTCCGATCGGACTGGAGAATCCGCGCCGTCTGCGGCGGCCGGCGCGAACCAACAAGAAACCCCGGAGGCAGAGTCGCTCATGCAGAGCACCACGACCACAACGCCGGCCCTACTGGTGAACGTCCCGATGCGGAACACCTCGTTCGTCGGCCGCCAGGCGCTGCTGAGGGCCGTGGAGGAGCAGCTCGCTACCCAGGACACCGCGGCCGTGCTGCCCAATGCCCTGCACGGTCTCGGTGGCGTCGGCAAGTCCCAGCTGGCACTGGAGTACATCTACACCCACCAGCGCGACTACAAGATCATCTGCTGGATCCCGGCCGAACGCGAGAGCCTCATCCTGGCCGCGCTGTCCTCCCTCGCCACGCAGCTGGGCGTCGCCCCGGCCGCCCAGGACAGCATGGGCGCCGCCGCGGCCAACACCGCCGTGCCCGCCGTACTGGAGGCGCTGCGTACCGGCAGGCCGTTCGACAACTGGCTGCTGGTCTTCGACAACGCCGAGGACATCGAGGCGGTGCGCGGCTACTTCCCGCACAACGGTCCGGGCAAGGTCGTCGTCACCTCCCGGAACCGGGGCTGGGAACGCGTGGCCACCTCGCTGCCGGTCAACGTCTTCGAGCGCGACGAGTCCATCGAGCTGCTCCAGAAGCGCGCCAAGGACCTGAGCCGGGAAGACGCCCACCGGCTTGCCGAAGAGCTCGGCGACCTGCCGCTCGCCGTGGAGCAGGCCGGCGCCTGGCTCGGCGTCACCGGCATGCTCGTCGACGAGTACCTCGAACTGCTCGCCCGGCGCAGCCCGGAGATCCTCGAACTCGACGGGGCTCCCGACTATCCGGTCTCCGTCGCCGCGGCCTGGGACATCTCCCTGGAACGCATCAAGGCGAACAACCCGGCCGCCCGTCAGCTCCTCGACATCTGCGCCAGTATGGCTCCCGAGCCGATCCCGCGGTCCGTGCTGCGCAGCAGCCGAGGCGTCACCATCACGCCTCAGATCGACGGCATGCTGCGCGAGTCGATCAGACTGAACCGGGCCATCCGCGACCTCAGCCAGTTCTCCCTGATCAAGGTCGAGCCGCGCTCCGACACCCTGCAGATGCACCGCCTGCTCCAGACCGTGCTCCTCGCCAAGCTGAGCCCCGAGGAACGCGAGAGCATGCGGGAGGCCGCTCATCAGCTGCTGTCCGCCGCCAAACCGGGTGCTTACGGATCCCCACTGGAGTGGCGCGACTATCAGGCGCTGCTGCCCCACGTTCTCGCCTCGCAGGCGGTGACCAGCACCGACTCCTGGGTCCGCGACCTGGTCTACGACACCATGTGGTTCCTCTACTACTGGGGCGACCACGAAGGCGCCGCGGCCTTCGGCCGGCAGGCATGGAGCGCCTGGCTCGCCGCTTCGGGCGAGGAGGACATCTATGTCGTCCGGATGACCAAAGGCCTCGGATTCCTGTTGCGCCAGGTCGGCCAGATCCGCGAGTCGATCCCGCTCACCGAGAAGGCGCTGGAGGTCTCACGGCGGGCGGGGGTCGAACCCGAGGAACTGATCGACTCCCTGTGCGAGATGTCCGACGCCCGCCGGAACCAGGGCCGGTTCCAGGAGGCACGGGACCTGGGCAAGGAGGCCACCGACCTGGCCCGTTCACTGTTCGGCACCGGTGACCCGGCGACCCTGCGGGCCTCGCACAGCTGGAGCGTCGACCTGCGCCTGTGCGGGCAGTACCAGGAGGCGCTGACGCTGGACGAGGAGACCGCCCGCCAGCGCGACACGCTGTTCGGACCCGTCAGCTTCTTCACCCTCAACTCCCTTCAGTGTATCGGCGTCGACATGCGGGAGACGGGCCAGTACCCCGAGGCGCGCGCATTCCAGGAGGACGTCTACCGCCGGGTGTTCGCCGCGTTCGGTGACGAGCATCCGCTGACCCTGCGCGTCGCCCGTGAGCTCGGTGTCTGCCGCCGCCGGGACGGGGCCCTCGCCGAGGGCGCCAAGCTCGCCGAGGACACCCTGCGCAGCTTCAAGGCCCGCTACGGCGACGACCACCTCGACTCGCTGACCACGGCGACCAACGTCTTGGTCGACCGGCGCCTGGCCGGGGATCTGGAGGGCTCTCACCGGCTCGCCGGGGCCACCGTGACCAGGCTGGAGCGGCGCATGGGCGGGAACCACGCGCACACTCTGGTGGCCAAGGCGAACCTGGCCGCCACCGAGCGGGCCATGGGCGCTCTGGACACCGCGCAGGAGCTGGAGGACGACGTGGTGCGCCGGCTGAGCGACACGGTCGGGCCGCACCATCCCTTTGCCCTCACCGTCGGCATCGGCCAGGCCAACACCGCTTACGCCCGGCTCGACTTCGAGCGGGCGCACACGATCGACTCCGCCCAACTGCCGCTGCTGACCGAGGTGGCGGGCGAGAACCACCCGCTCACCCTCTCCTGCACCGCCAATCTCGCTCTCGACCTGCGGGGCCTCGGTCGCGGCGAGGAGGCGGACGTGCTCCAGCGCAAGGCGGTGGAGGGCTTCGCCGGGGTGCTGCGCACCGACCACCCCTGGCTCCAGGCCGCCCGCCAGCGCCGCCGCATCGAGTGCGACATCGCGCCCATGCCCATCTGACCCGAGGCCGCGCCCGGCGCGGTCCCGCGCCGGCCGGGCGGGCGGAGATCGTCAGCCAGGGTCCGCCATGGGCGCCGTGGGCGTGTCGGCCTGGACCGGCGTCGGTGCGGGCGTGGGCCGTCGTCCGGCCGGGCGGCGGACCAGGAGCAGCAGGGGCTGGGTCAGCAGGGTCGTGGCCAGGGCCATGAAGACCAGGACCGTGTAGAGGCGCCCGCTCAACAGGCCTGCCTGAAGGCCCACGTCGAGGGCGATCAGCTCGGTGAGACCACGGGCACTGAGCAGGACGCCCACGGTCCGTGCGTCGTCGCGGTCGAGACCGCCCAGCCGCGCCGCCGCCGTACCGCTGCCGATCTTCGTGACGACCGCCAGGACCGTCACCGCCAGCAGGGTCAGCCATCCGGTGGAGTCCATGCTGCCGAGCGCCACGGACTGCCCCGAGATGACGAAGAAGAACGGCAGCAGCAGCGAGCTGACGTCGTGCAGCGGGCGCAACAGGTCGGCGTCGAGCGTGCCGCCCTTCTCCCGCGGTGTGACGACACCCGCCAGCAGTGCGCCGAAGATGACGTGCACGCCGACGGCGTGCGTCACACAGGCCGAGGCGAGAGCGAAGCCGATGAGCAGCGCCAGCCGCAGCGCGGGATCCAGGCGGGTCGCGTAGAGCAGCCTGCGCAGCAGCGGCGGGGCGGCCAGCAGCATCAGCGCGATGAAGCCGGCCGTGACGCCTACCCGCCACTCCCAGGCGAGCGTGTCCCCGTCACCGCCGACCAGGGCCCCGGCGAGCACCGTCCAGCCGATGACGTCGAGCAGTCCGGCGGCGGAGACCGCCACCACACCGGGCACGGTGCGGGCCAGACCGTTCTCCCGCACTATGGCTGTCAGGACCGGCACCGCCGTGATCGACAGCGCGACCCCGGCGAACACCACCTGTGCCGGGGTGAGTTCGGGCATGTCCAGGTCGCGCAGCTGCTCCCGGAACAGCAGCGCGGCGCCGCTGCCCGCGGCCATCGGCACCACGAACGCGACCACCGCCACGATCGCCGCCGTCCGCGCCCGGTCGCCCAGGACCTTCAGATCCAGCTCGTAGCCGACGGCGAAGAGGAACACCACCAGGGCGAACTGCGCGAATCCGGTCATCGCCGGGCCGATCTCCGCGGGGAACAGCGCCTCGTGGGCAGCAGGGGCCAGCGCGCCCAGGAGGGAGGGGCCGAGCGCTATGCCTGCCATCAACTGGCCGACGATGTAGGGCTGTTTCAGCCGTCGGGCGAGCCATCCGCCCGCGTGGGCGGCGACCAGGATCAGAGCCGCGGCGCCTACGAAGTGCAGAACCAACGCGTCAGGGCGCAACGTGTCCCCTTGTCCAGTTGTGGTGGGCCGCCGGTCCGGCCAGAGGCAGCCCTCGGACGTTCTGTCGACTCAACTGCCCTAGAATATGGGTACGTTGCCGTCGCAACGGCAGTCGTAAACGGCGCGGGACGGGTGTCACGGGGGGCACATGACGGCGGTCGTCTTCATCCACGGGACCGGGGTTCGCGAACCGGGCTTCTCTGCGCTGGCGGGGCGCGTGGCCGCCGGGCTGACCGCATGGCGCGACGGACTTCGCGTCGTGCCCTACTACTGGGGAGCGGCACACGGTGCCACGCTCGCGGCCGGCGGCGCGAGCCTGCCGTCCTGGTCCGGGACCACGCGGGGGCTCGGCGAAGGCCCGGCAGAGCCGGCCACGGGTGACGAAACAGTTGCGACCTGGGCCCTCCTCTACGCCGACCCGTACGCGGAACTGGCCCTGGCCGCCGCCGAATCCGCCCCGGCCACCGAACGCCCGCCCGGCTCCGTGCCGCCTCAGCAGCGGATGCGGGCACAGCTCACCGCACTCGCCGCCCAAGGCGACACACCCGCCGCGGAGTTGGGCCCCGGCCTGGCGCGCGCCGCCACCGACCTCGCCGCTCATCCCCTGCTCGGCCCCGCCGCCGAGGCCCTCGACCCGGCCGACCTCGCCGTTCTCGCCGCCCGCTCCCTGACCGCGCGCCTCATCGCCGACGCCCTCGACGCCGACTTCCCGCTCGTTCCGGTCGGCGAGACCCGTGACACCGTCACCGCTCGCATCGCCGAGGCCCTCGGCGCGCCACCCCTTGGCACGGAGCGCGGGCTGCGCTCCTACCTGCTGCGGAGGGCGGGCGCGGCGGCCTCGCGTGCCGTGGTGCGCCGTCGACGCGCCCTCACCGAGGCGGCCCATCCCGCTGCCGGTGACATCCTGCGCTACCTGAGCCGAGGCGCTGCCTTCCGGGACGACCTGCGCACCCTGGTCGCCGGCCTGGAACCGCCCGTCGCTGTCATCGGCCACAGCCTGGGCGGCATCATCGCCCTCGACACACTGATCTCCGCCCCGCTGCCGCAGGTCGGACTCCTGGTGACGGCGGGCTCGCAGGGCCCCTTCCTCTACGAGTCGGGCTCCCTGCCGTCCCTCGAACACCCCGCGCCACTGCCGTCGCACGTTCCCGCCTGGCTGAATCTGTACGACCCGCGCGATCTGCTCGGCTATCTCGGCGCGGGCCTCTTCCCGGGCCGCGTCACCGATGTCGCCGTCGACGGCGGCCAGCCGTTCCCCGCCGCCCACAGTGCCTATTGGACGAACCCCGCCGTGTACCGTCACATCGTGGACCACCTGCCGTGACGGGCCCGATGCCGTCCGTCGACCCTGCCCGGGTGCACGCTCTCGTCGTCGGGATCGAGGCGTACGAGGCCGGGGACAGCTGGCGACTGCCCGGGCCCGCCCGGGACGCCGTACGGTTCTGGCGGCTGCTGCGGGCAGCCGGGGTGCCGCAGTCCCAACTCCGGCTGCATCTGGCCCCGTTGCCGTCCTACGATCCCGAAGTCCCGTACGAACGCGCGGACCGGGCGACCCTGCGCCGGGTCCTCGTGCGCGAACTGTCCCCGGCCCAGGGGGACCTCCTGTGGGTGTGGTGGGGCGGGCACGGCGTGCTGGACCGGTCCGGGCGGCTGCGGCTGTTCTGCGCGGACGCCGACGTCGCCGACAAGGCGGGGATCGACCTGGACTCCGCGCTCGCCCGGTACGCGGGCGACGCCGTGCCCGGTCTGCGCGAGCAGATGTGGATCGTGGACGCCTGCGAGACCTTCGAGGAGGACCTCGCCTTCCAGGAGGCGCTGCCCGCGGACGCCCTGCCCGTCGGGCGGCCCAACCACGTGCACCGGCAGACCGTGCTGCGCGCAGCCGGACGGGGCAGGGTGGCGGCGAACGACCCCGTGCGCGCCACCGGCCTGTTCTCGGACGTCCTGCTCGGTCTGCTGGACGACCGGGCGGCCGATCTGCCTGCCCCGCCCGATCCGGAGGAACTGTTTCCGGCCGTTCGGGCGCGCATCGCGGCCCTCAGGGAAGAGGGCCGTACTCTTCAGTATCCCGAGATCCGGCTCCAAGGACCCGACCGCACCGAGATCCTGCCCCCGGCCGGACCGCCCGACGTGCCGCGACCGCTCTCGGCGATGCAGCGGGCCGTGGAAGCCTTGCTCGCCTACGACCTGATGAACGATCCCGCCGAACGCCAGACGGTCGTCGCCGCGCTGAACCCCCGTGTCACAGCAGTACTGCGCCGCCACAGCAAGGCGCGTACCGACGCCGTCAACATCCTCGACGGGCTCTCCCGGCGGCACCCGGAGGCACTGAGGGACCTGTACGACGCCGTGGTCTCCCTCGACGACGATCCGGGGCTGAAGGTCGAACTCGCCGCGGCGCTGACCGAGTTGGCGGCCACGTCGGCCCGTTCGCGTGATCGGAAGTGATCGGTGGCGTGATCGTACGGTTTTCACCCCGGGTAGTAATGGCCATGATGGAAAGGACACGGGGCATCGCGTGCCACCGTGCCAGAAGGGAGCATCTTGGACCAGCCGCCCGCTCTGCGCCACGCCGGAGTCGCCGCACCTGAACCGGCCCCCGCCACCGCGGGGACCGGAGTCTGGGAATCCGATCTGGCGGACCTCGCGGCGCTGCCCCTGAGTGCCGTGGACGGTCTCCCCACCCTGCCCCCCACCACGCGCCTGCTGACCGAGGTGCTGCGCGCCCGCAGCAGCATGAGGAGCAGCGAGGGAGGGGACAAAGGCGCCCGAGCCGATTAGCCGCCGCCCGTCCCGACGGCAGAGCCCCGGTGCGACACCCGCACGCGCACCGGGGTCCCTGCATGCCCGCCAACCCGACCGGAGGTCCGCGACGATGACCAGCGAGCGGCGCCATGGTCCCTTCCGTATGCCGGACCGGCTCTTCGCGGAGCTGGCCACCGGAGGCGGCTCGGCGGAGGCCTTCGCCTTCCTCGAACGAGGGGAACGGGCTCGGCGGTTGCTGCTTCTGCGCACCCTCCTCGACCACCTCGGCACCCTGCCCACACCACTCACCCCGGCCGCCGAAGCCTGGCGGGCGCTCAAGGAGGCGGCCGACAAGTCGTCCGAGCCGGTCGAACGCCTGCTGCTGGCCCCGGCGACCGGCGGCTGGATCTCCCACATGCTGCGCCGGGTGCACGGCACGGCGACCGGGCCGCCGCTGTGGGCGGAGGCGGGTCACCTGTGCGCGCTGGCCCTCTCGGCCTCCGTGCTCGCCGGCACTCGGACGGCCCTCGACGTCCCCCTCACCAGCGGACGGCTGCCCCTGCCCGGCCTCGGCATGCTCCAACTCCCTGACGCGACAGAGGGTTTGGCGGTCGGCCGGGCCACGACGACCGGGGGAGAGCTGACCGTCACGGGGCCGGGCAACGCGACCGGCACGGTGCGGGTGACCTGTCGCCCGGGCGCGGTGGTCCTGCGGGAGGGGGCGGCGGATGCCGACCGGACAGTGGCTCCGGCTGCGAGTCCGGGGCCGGACGCCGGCGTCTGGCTTCCCCTGCGCACCCTCACCCACGCCGGCCCCGATGGCAGGGCTCCCTTCACCGTCGTACTCGAAGACCTCGACCCCTACCGCGACCTCGACGACCATCTGCCCCCCACCCGGCTCGACGAGGACGAGGCGCGGGAGTGGCAGCGGCTGTTCGGCGAGGCCGTGCGGATCCTCGCGCGGCCGGGCATACCGGGCCCCGGGCGGGTCGACCCCGCCAGGATCCGGGCGATCGTGCCCTTCGGACGCACCGCCGTCAGCCCGCCCCCGCCGCCCTTCGTCCAGGTGTCGGCCTCCAGCGGGGACTCCTTCGGCGGCATGCTCATCGTCCGCCCGGCCTCCGCGCTCGCCCTCGCCGAAACCCTGGTGCACGAGCTTCAGCACAGTAAACTCGCCGCCCTCCTGCACCTGTTCTCCCTGCTGGAGGACGATCGGGTCGAGCGCTACTACGCCCCCTGGCGCACCGACCCGCGCCACCTCACCGGTCTGCTGCACGGCGTGTACGCCTTCACCGGCGTCGCGGGCTTCTGGCGGGACCGGCCGGCCGGTGCGGAGGGTGCCGAGGCGGTCGAGCGGGCCGGTGCGGAGGGTGCCGAGGCGGTCGAGCGGGCCGCCTACTTCTTCGCGCTGCGCCGTCTGCAGAGCCGGCTCGCCGCGCGCACCCTGCTGACCAGCGGCCGTCTCACGGTGCAGGGCCGTGCCCTCGTGTCGGGCCTCGCCCGCACCCTGGACGGCTGGCTGCGTGAGCCGGTCCCGCCTGCCGCGTTGACCCGCGCCCGCACGGCCGCCGCCCTCCACCGCACCGAGTGGCGCCTGCGCAACGTGGTGCCCGCCTCGGCCGGCGCGCCGTCGGACCTCCGCTTCCGGCCGGACCGCACCTCCTGGCCGGACGTCCGCACCCAGTCCTTCGCCACCCGCCCGACCGTCCCGCGCACCGCCGACGAGCATCTCGCCGCCGGAAACCCGGCCGCCGCGCTCGCCCGCTATGCCGACGACCTGGCCGCCGACCCCGCCGAACCGCACGCCCTCGCCGGCTGGATCGTCGCCCGCGCCACTCTCGACCCCGGCCGCACGGCCCGCCGTATGCTGGCCCGCCCGGAACTGCTCCAGCCCCAGCTGATCCGTAGGTGACCGTCGCCCGCACCGCGATGTCCCGTTTATCGTCAAATGGACGAAAACAAGTGGTCGAAGAAACGATCGGACCAGCGGGTCAAGACGCCTCCCGATGGTCAGGATGGAGGCATGGCATTCCATGTCGACTCCGAGGCCGGGCGGCTGCGCCGCGTCATCCTGCACCGGCCGGATCTCGAGCTCAAAAGGCTCACCCCCAGCAACAAGACGGCACTCCTCTTCGACGACGTGCTGTGGGTGCGCCGGGCGCGCGCCGAGCACGACGGGTTCGCCGACGTGCTGCGCGACCGCGGGGTCGCCGTCCACCTCTTCGGCGACCTGCTCATCGAGGCCCTGGCGATCCCGGCGGCCAGATCGCTCGTCCTGGACCGCGTCTTCGACGAGAAGGAGTACGGGGTGCTGGCCACCGACCACCTCCGGGCCGCCTTCGAGACCCTGCCCGCGCGCGAACTGGCCGAGCTGCTCGTCGGCGGCATGACCAAGCGGGAGTTCCTGGAGGCGCACCCGGAACCGACCTCCGTGCGCTTCCACGTCATGGAGCTCGACGACTTCCTGCTCGGCCCGCTCCCCAATCACCTCTTCACCCGCGACACCTCCGCGTGGATCTACGACGGCGTCTCCATCAACGCCATGCGCTGGCCGGCCCGGCAGCGCGAGACCGTGCACTTCGAGGCGATCTACCGGCACCACCCGCTGTTCCGTGACGAGGCATTCCAGGTCTGGTCCGAGGGGCAGGCCGACTACCCCTCGACCATCGAGGGCGGCGACGTGCTCGTCATCGGCAACGGCGCGGTCCTCATCGGCATGAGCGAGCGCACGACCCCGCAGGCCGTCGAGATGCTCGCGCACAAGCTGTTCGAAGCCGGCTCCGCGCAGACGATCGTGGCCCTCGACATGCCCAAGCGGCGTGCCTTCATGCACCTCGACACCGTGATGACCATGGTCGACGGCGACACCTTCACCCAGTACGCGGGGCTCGGCATGCTCCGCTCGTACACCATCGAACCGGGCGTCGACGGCAAGGAGCTGAAGGTCACCGACCACCCGCCGGAGCACATGCACCGCGCGATCGCCGCCGCGCTCGGCCTGAGCGAGATCCGGGTACTGACCGCGACCCAGGACGTGCACGCGGCCGAACGCGAGCAGTGGGACGACGGCTGCAACGTCCTGGCCGTCGAGCCGGGCGTCGTCGTCGCCTACGAACGGAACGCCACCACCAACACCCACCTGCGCAAGCGGGGCATCGAGGTGATCGAGATCCCGGGCAGCGAGCTGGGGCGGGGGAGGGGCGGACCGCGGTGCATGAGCTGCCCGGTCGAGCGGGAGGCCGTATAGCAGCCGCAGGGGCAGCCGTATGGCAGCTCCGTATAGAAATGCTGTTCTTCGTATAGACTTCCAGGGTCAGTCGTTCTCGTGTCCTTCGTTCTCGTCTCTCTGGAGCGCCCCATGGCGACAGTCCCGACCGCCCTCGCCGGCCGCCACTTCCTCAAGGAGCTCGACTTCACCGAGCGGGAGTTCCTGGGTCTGATCGAGCTGGCCGCCGAGCTGAAGGCCGCCAAGAGGGCCGGGACGGAGACGCGGTACCTGAGCGGGAAGAACATCGCGCTGATCTTCGAGAAGACCTCCACGCGCACCCGGTGCGCCTTCGAGGTCGCCGCCGCCGACCAGGGCGCCTCGACGACCTACCTCGACCCCTCGGGCTCGCAGATCGGCCACAAGGAGTCCGTGAAGGACACCGCCCGGGTGCTCGGCCGGATGTTCGACGCGATCGAGTACCGCGGGGACGCCCAGGCCAAGGTCGAGGAGCTCGCCGCGTACGCGGGCGTGCCCGTCTACAACGGCCTCACCGACGACTGGCACCCGACCCAGATGCTCGCCGACGTGCTGACGATGACCGAGCACAGTGACAAACCGCTCTCCGACATCGCCTTCGCCTACCTCGGCGACGCCCGCCTCAACATGGGCAACTCCTACCTGATCACCGGCGCGCTCCTGGGCATGGACGTCCGCATCGTCGCCCCGCAGGCGTACTGGCCCTCCGAGGAGGTCATCGGCCGGGCCCGCAAGCTCGCCGAAGCCGCCGGCGGCCGTATCACCGTCACCGAGAAGGTCGCCGAGGGTGTCCGCGGCGCCCACTTCGTCGCCACCGACGTCTGGGTCTCCATGGGGGAGTCCAAGGAGGTCTGGAACGAGCGGATCGCCGCCCTGACGCCGTACGCCGTGACGATGGACGTCCTGCGTGCCACCGGCAACCCGGACGTCAAGTTCCTGCACTGCCTGCCCGCCTTCCACGACCTCGGGACCAAGGTCGGCCGCGAGATCTACGAGTCCCACGGCCTTGAGTCCCTGGAAGTGACCGACGAGGTGTTCGAGTCGGCGCACTCGGTCGTCTTCGACGAGGCCGAGAACCGTATGCACACCATCAAGGCCGTCCTCGTGGCAACGCTGGCCTGACCTGGCCTTACCCGGCCATGGTCACACCGGACGCCGCTGACGCGGTATCGACGGCAGCCTGAACCACACCGCCTTGCCGGACTCGGTCGGGCGGTGACCGCAGGACGAGCTGAGCGCGCGGATCAGCAGCAGGCCGCGCCCGTGCTCCTGCCAGGGGTCGGGAACGGCGACCGCCGGGAGTGTGAGGTGGCTCGGCGGCGCCGGGTCCGGGTCGTGCACCTCCACCTGGCAGCCGGTCGGCAGCAGCTCCACCACGAGCTCTATGGGCGTCTCGCCGGTGGTGTGCTCCACGGCGTTCGCCACCAGCTCCGCCGTCAGCAGCTCCGCGGTGTCGCTGTCGGCCCCGTGCTCCAGCTCGGCCAGCGCCGTGCGCACCAGGGCGCGCGCCACAGGCACGGCCGCGGCGGAGTGCGGCAGCGCGACGCGCCAGGAGGCGGAGGCAGAGGGGCTTTCTTGCACGGCTGGTCCGTTCATCAGCAGGCTGTCCTGCTTTCAACTTCATAAATGGTACGGCGCCGTCCGGCCGGGGCGTTCGACGGGCTCCGCGTTCCATCCATCGAGAGTCGGCAATCCTGAGCTATCGCGCACTCATGACGACAGTCACGGATGGGTGATAACTTCGATAGACAGCGAGAGATAGAGCGCAGTGAGGCAGTGCCCGCCGTCCGTCCGAGGAGGCCGCACCCCATGAGTCCCTTCACCGGCTCCGCCGCCCGCACCCCCGACTGGCGGCATCTTCGGGTCGACCGCACCGACGGCGTCGCCACCGTCACCCTGGCCCGTCCCGACAAGCTCAACGCCCTCACCTTCGGCGCCTACGCCGACCTGCGCGACCTGCTGGCCGAGCTGTCCCGGGAGCGGTCCGTGCGCGCCCTGGTGCTGGCGGGGGAGGGGCGCGGCTTCTGCTCCGGCGGCGACGTGGACGAGATCATCGGCGCCACCCTGTCCATGGATACGGCCGAGCTGCTCGACTTCAACCGGATGACCGGGCAGGTGGTGCGGGCCGTACGGGAGTGCCCGTTCCCGGTGATCGCGGCGGTGCACGGGGTGGCGGCGGGCGCGGGCGCGGTGCTCGCCCTGGCCGCGGACTTCCGCATCGCCGACCCCTCGGCGCGCTTCGCCTTCCTCTTCACCCGCGTCGGCCTGTCCGGCGGCGACATGGGCGCCGCCTACCTCCTGCCCCGGGTCGTGGGCCTCGGCCACGCGACCCGCCTCCTCATGCTGGGCGAACCGGTACGCGCCCCCGAGGCCGAGCGCATCGGCCTGATCAGCGAGCTGACGGAGGAGGGGCGCGCGGACGAGGCCGCACAACAACTGGCCCGCCGCCTGGCCGACGGCCCGGCCCTGGCACACGCCCAGACGAAGGCACTCCTCACGGCGGAACTGGACATGCCCTTGGCAGCGGCAGTGGAACTGGACGCCTCCACCCAGGCCCTCCTTATGAACGGCGAGGACTACGCCGAGTTCCACGAGGCGTTCAAGGAAAAGCGCCCTCCCAAATGGAGAGGACGGTAACCATGCCAACCTCAGGGGCGCGGGGAACTGCGCGACCAGCCCCCACCGGCCCGCAGCCGCCCGAGACGACCAGCCACCCCGAACGCATCGCGATCATCGGCGGAGGTCCCGGCGGCCTCTACGCTGCGGCGTTGCTGAAACGCCTCGCCCCCTCCCGCGAAGTCACCGTTTGGGAACGCAACGCCCCCAACGACACCTTCGGCTTCGGAGTAGTCCTCTCCGACGAAACCCTCGGCGGCATAGAACACGCCGACCCCGTCGTCTACGAGGCCCTCCAGCAACACTTCACCCGCTGGGACACCATAGACATCGTCCACCGAGGCACCCACCACACCTCCACAGGACACGGCTTCGCCGCCCTGGGCAGGAAACGCCTCCTGCAAATCCTGCACGAACGCTGCCGCGCCCTCGGCGTAGAACTCCGCTTCCGTACCGAGGCCCCGCACACCGACCTCCTGGCACGGACACACGACCTCGTCATCGCCGCCGACGGAGTCAACAGCACCACCCGCGAGGCCTACGCCCACGTGTTCCGACCCCACACGACCACCCACCGCTGCCGCTACATCTGGCTCGCCGCGGACTTCCCCTTCGACGCCTTCCGCTTCGAGATCGCCGAGACCGACCACGGCGTGATGCAGCTGCACGGCTACCCCTACGCGTCCGACGCCTCCACCGTCATCATCGAGATGCGCGAGGAGGTCTGGCGGGCGGCGGGATTCGACGAAGTCGGCCCGCAGGAGTCCGTCGCGCGCTGCGCCAAGATCTTCGCGGACGCGCTGGGCGGGCGGCAGCTCAGATCCAACCATTCGGCCTGGACCACTTTCCGTACGGTGGTCAACGAGCGTTGGTCGCACGGCAACGTCGTTCTCCTCGGCGATGCCGCCCACACCGCCCACTTCTCCATCGGTTCCGGCACCAAGCTGGCCGTCGAGGACGCCCTCGCGCTGGCCGCGTGTCTGGAGGAACAGCCCTCGCTTCAGAGCGCGTTGAGGGCCTACGAGGAGGAGCGGCGCCCCGTCGTCGCCTCCACCCAGCGCGCCGCCCGCGCCAGCCTGGAGTGGTTCGAGAACCTCGCGCTCTACCTCGACCAGCCGCCCCGCCAGTTCGCCTTCAACCTGCTCACCCGCAGCCGCCGCGTCACCCACGACAACCTGCGCCTGCGCGACGCCCGTTTCACCGAGTCCGTGGAGCGCGCGATCGGCTGCCCGCCCGGCACACCCCCGATGTTCACTCCGTTCCGGCTGCGCGGTCTGACCCTGCGCAACCGGGTCGTCGTCTCGCCCATGGACATGTACTCGGCCACCGACGGCCTCCCCGGCGACTTCCACCTCGTCCACCTGGGCGCACGGGCGCTCGGCGGCGCCGGACTGGTGATGACCGAGATGGTGTGCGTGAGCGAGGAGGGCCGGATCACCCCCGGCTGCACCGGTCTCTACACCGGCAAACAGGCCGAGGCCTGGAAACGGATCACCGCCTTCGTGCACACGCGGGCGCCCGGCACCGCGATCGGCGTGCAGCTCGGCCACAGCGGGCGCAAGGGCTCGACCAGGCTGATGTGGGAGGGCATGGACGAGCCGCTGGAGGACGGCAACTGGCCGCTCGTGGCCGCGTCCCCGATCCCCTACAAGCCCTGCGGCCAGACCCCGCGCCAGCTCTCTCGGGCCCAACTCACCGACATCCGCGAGCAGTTCACCTCCGCCGCCTGGCGCGCCGCCCGAGCGGGCTTCGACCTCCTCGAACTGCACTGCGCCCACGGCTACTTGCTCTCCGGCTTTCTCTCCCCGCTGACCAACCTCCGTACGGACGCGTACGGCGGCTCGCTCGAGAAGCGGCTCCGCTTCCCGCTGGAGGTCTTCGACGCCGTCCGGCGTGTGTGGCCGGAGGAGAAACCCATGACCGTCCGGATCTCCGCCACCGACTGGGCCGAGGGCGGGAACACGGCCGAGGACGCCGTCGCGATCGCCCGCGCCTTCGCCGCGCACGGCGCCGACGCGATCGACGTGTCGACCGGGCAGGTCGTGGCCGAGGAGCGACCGGAGTTCGGACGGTCGTACCAGACGCCGTTCGCCGACCGGATCCGGCACGAGGTGGGCCTCCCGGTGATCGCGGTCGGCGCGATCTCTTCCTGGGACGACGTCAACTCGCTGATCCTGGCAGGCCGTACGGACCTGTGCGCGCTCGCCCGGCCCCATCTCTACGACCCGCACTGGACCTTGCACGCGGCGGCCGAGCAGGGGTACGACGGGCCGGGCGTCGTCTGGCCGGCGCCGTACCGGGCGGGCAGCCGCCGTCCGCAGACCGGACGGACGGATGCCCCGAAACCCCGGCTCAGCTTGGGGAGTTGAGCTCGTCTCGAGAGGGGGTGCCGATCGTGCTGGCCATGGTCAGAAGTACCCCTCGCGCTTGCGGTCTTCCGTCGCGGCCTCGGACATCTTGTCGTCGGCGCGGGTGGCGCCGCGCTCGGTGAGCCGGGAGGCGGCGATCTCGGCGATCAGTCTGAGTGACTCAGGATGTGGGTGAGATCACACGCCCGCGAATGCCGCCCCCGCGTCCCGCAGCCGCTCGTGCAGCTCCCGGAACACCGCGGCCGAGCGGGCACCCGGCCAGTCCTCGGGGAGCAGACGGGCGGGCAGTCCCGGGTCGGCGTAGGGGAGATGGCGCCAGGAGTCCAGGGCGAGGAGGTAGTCGCGGTAGGCCTCCTCGGGCGGGGGGTCCGCGCGCCGCTGCCAGTCGTGCAGCACGCGCGCGTGGCGGTCGAGGAACGCCTCGTGCTCCTTGGCGATCGCGGCCAGGTCCCACCAGCGGGCGACCGCGTCCACCGTCGGCGCGAAGCCGAGGTGCTCCCCGCGGAAGAAGTCGACGTACGGATCCAGCCGCAGCCGCCGAAGGGTGTGCCGGGCCTCCTCGTGCAGTCGCGCCGGGGCGATCCACACGCCGGGCGCCGCCGTACCGAAGCCGAGACCGGCCAGGCGCGAGCGCAGCACGTGCCGTTTCTGCCGCTCGGACTCCGGCACGGAGAACACGGCGAGCACCCAGCCCTCGTCCGCCTCGGGTGCCGTGCCGTAGATGCGCCGGTCGCCGTCGTCGAGCAACTGACGGGCGTCCGGCGACAGTTCGTACCCGGCGGCGCCCTCGGCCGTGCGGGCCGGCACGAGCAGCCCGCGCCGTTTGAGCCGGGACACCGAGGAGCGTACGGAGGGGGCGTCCACGCCGACCGCGGCCAGTAGCCGGATCAGTTCGGCGACGGGCACCGCGCCGGGGGCGTAGCGGCCGTACGCGCCGTAGAGCGTGACGATGAGAGACCGTGGTGCATGCTGGTCGGACACGTTGATCATCTTAGGTCGTCGGCATCGCTGCTGGTCACCATCGGTGTCGCCGCGGCGCGCAACCTGAATCTCTGCAACTTGCCGGTCGCCGTGCGCGGCAGGGCGTCCAGGAAGACGATCTCGCGCGGGCATTTGTAGGGTGCCAGTTCGGACTTGACGAAGGCGCGCAGGGCCTCGGCGTCCCGCCGCGCGCCCTCCCTGAGGACGGCGAAGGCCACGACCACCTGCCCGCGCGCCTCGTCGGGCCGCCCCACGACCGCCGCCTCCCGTACGTCCGGGTGGCGCAGCAAGGCGTCCTCGACCTCCGGTCCGGCGATGTTGTACCCGGCCGAGATGATCATGTCGTCGGCGCGGGCGACGTAGCGGAAGTAGCCGTCGGGCTCGCGGACGTAGGTGTCTCCGGTGACGTTCCAGCCGTCGCGCACGTACTCCCGCTGCCGCGGGTCGGCGAGGTAGCGGCAGCCGACCGGACCGCACACGGCCAGCAGCCCGGGCTCGCCGTCGGGCACGGGTTCGCCGTTCTCGTCCTGCACGCGCGCGTGCCACCCCGGTACGGGAACCCCCGTCGTTCCGGGCCTGATGTGCTCGTCGGCCGCGGAGATGAAGATGTGCAGCAGTTCCGTGGCGCCGATGCCGTTGATGATGCGCAGGCCCGTGCGCTCGTGCCAGGCCTGCCAGGTGGCTGCGGGCAGGTTCTCGCCGGCGGAGACGCAGCGGCGCAGGGAGGAGATGTCGTACGCGTCGACTTCGTCGAGCATCGCGCGGTAGGCGGTCGGCGCGGTGAACAGGACCGAGACGCGGTGCTCGGCGATCGCGGGCAACAGCTGCTTGGGGCCCGCCTGTTCGAGGAGCAGGGTGGAGGCGCCGGCCCGCATCGGGAAGATCACCAGCCCGCCGAGCCCGAAGGTGAAGCCGAGGGGAGGACTGCCGGTGAAGAGGTCGTCGGGGTGTGGCCTGAGCACATGGTGCGAGAAGGTGTCGGCTATCGCCAGCACATCCCGGTGGAAGTGCATACAGCCCTTGGGACGGCCGGTGGTGCCCGAGGTGAACGCGATCAGCGCGACATCGTCGGCCGCGGTGTCGACGGCGGTGTACGGCTCCTCGGGCGCGGTCCGGTTCAGCAGGTCGTCCGGGGCGTCACCGCCGTACACCGTGATCCGCAGCCCCGGTATCTCGGCCTTGGCGAGGTCGTCGACGGTCCGGATGTCGCACAGGGCGTGCCGCACCTCGGCGATCTCGCACATCGTGCTCAGCTCGTGCGGACGCTGCTGGGCCAGCACGGTGACGGCGACCGCGCCCGCCTTCAGCACCGCCAGCCAGCAGGCGGCCAGCCACGGGGTGGTGGGGCCGCGCAACAGGACGCGGTTGCCGGGGCGGACGCCGAGGTCGCGGGTGAGCAGGTGCGCGAGGCGGTCCACGCGGGCGCGCAGATCGCCGTACGTCCAAGGAGGGCCGGCGGCGGGTGTGCGGAAGACCGGGCGGTCGTCCGGAGGGCCGGTGAGCAGCTCGGCGGCGCAGTTCAGCCGATCGGGGTAACGCAGCTGAGGCAGGTCGAAGCGGAGCTGGGGCCACTGGTCGGGGGGCGGGAGGTGGTCGCGCGCGAAGGTGTCGACGTGGGCCGAGACGTTCATGGCGGTTCGCCCCCTTGTGTGGGTGGGCGGCGTTGTGGGTCCGCTCAACGAGCGTATCGTGTTGGTGACGACAGTCAACGGTGCGCGATATCGTCGGAGGGGTGAACCCGCGCGGCTGCGGGGAGAGCGGCTGTGGGGAGAGAGGACGCAATGACCGCATTCTCGCTCGAACCGGCACAAATCGCCTGGTGTGCGGAGCTGCGCACCCTGGCCGAGGAACGACTGCGCCCGCTCGCGGAAAAGGGCGAACCGGGCCGCGTCAACCGCCCGCTCGTCGCGGAACTCGGCCAACTCGGCCTGCTCTCCCGCCTGTTCACCTCCGGCGCGCTCGACCTCTGCCTGATGCGGGAGTCCCTCGCGTACGCCTGCACCGAGGCGGAGACCGCCCTCGCCCTCCAGGGCCTGGGGGCCCACCCGGTCCACGCCCACGGCACGCCGGCCCAGCGCGACCGCTGGCTGCCCCGGGTGGCCGAGGGCACCGCGGTGGCCGCGTTCGCTCTGAGCGAACCGGGGGCGGGATCGGACGCGGCGGCGCTGTCCCTGACCGCCCGGCCCGACGGCTCGTCCGGCGCCGAGCCGCAGGCTGAGTCGCGGGCCGAGCCGCACGCCGAGCCGCACGCCGAGCTGCGGGCTGAGTCGGGGGCCGACGTACTCGCCGCCGACGCCGACGGCTCCGCCCGTTGGCGGCTCACCGGTGAGAAGTGCTGGATCTCCAACGCCCCCGAGGCCGACTTCTACACCGTCTTCGCCCGTACCACCCCTGGGGCCGGCGCCCGGGGCGTGACCGCCTTCCTCGTGCCCGCCGACCGTCCCGGCCTGACCGGCGCCGGCATCGACATGCTCTCGCCGCACCCCATCGGCAGCCTCGACTTCGACGCCGTGCCGGTGACGGCCGACGACGTGCTCGGTGAGGTCGACCGGGGCTTCCGGGTCGCCATGGGCACCCTCAACCTCTTCCGGCCCAGCGTCGGCGCCTTCGCGGTCGGAATGGCGCAGGCGGCGCTGGACGCCACGCTCTCGCACTCCTCCCAACGGGAGGCCTTCGGCGGCAAGTTGAGTGACCTTCAGGCCGTCGCCCACCAGGTCGCCGAGATGGCGCTGCGCACGGACGCGGCCCGCCTCATGGTGTACGCGGCGGCGACGGCGTACGACGACGGCGCTCCGGACGTGCCGAAGCGCGCGGCGATGGCGAAGCTGCTCGCCACCGAGACCGCGCAGTACGTCGTCGACGCGGCCGTCCAACTGCACGGCGCCCGCGCCCTGCGCCGTGGCCATCTTCTCGAACACCTCTACCGCGAGGTGCGCGCCCCGCGCGTCTACGAGGGTGCGAGCGAGGTCCAACGCGGCATCATCGCCAAGGAGTTGTACGCGAACCTGGAGGCCTCATCGTGACCGCCGAGCGCGTGAACCCGCCCGGACTCTCCCCGCCCACCGGCTTCTCGCACGCCGTGGTCGCCACCGGCAACCGGATCGTCTTCCTGGCCGGACAGACCGCCCTCGACGCGGACGGCAAGGTCGTCGGGGACACCCTCCCCGCCCAGTTCGAGCAGGCGCTGACGAACCTCCTGACCGCCCTGCGCGCGGCCGGCGGTACCCCCGCCGACCTCGCCCGCGTCACCGTCTACGCCACGGACGTCGCCGCCTACCGCACCCACGCCCCCGAACTCGGCGGTATCTGGCGGAGGTTGGCGGGCCGGGACTATCCGGCGATGGCGGTCGTAGAGGTCGTACGCCTGTGGGACGAACAGGCCGTCGTGGAGCTCGACGGCTTCGCCGTACTGAGCGCCGTCTGACCCGGTGACCCGGTGCCCCGGTGACCCGGAAGTGAACAGCCCTGCTCGGGGTGGGCGGCGTCAGTGCCCGGACGGCCCCCGCTCACGACCTCCGGTGCGGACTCGCCACCGAAGGGGTGACGATCACGGCTGCGGGCGCCCGGGCCCGGTACCAGTGGAAGCCCCCACTCCAGGAGGTCTTCCCATGTCGTTGCGTTCCGCCCTCGGCGCCGCCGCCGGTACCGCTCTGCTCCTGCTGGCCGCCCCGGCTCCGTCCGCGACCGCCGCGCCCGCGCCCGTCGACCCGTCCGAGACTGTGACGATCGACCAGACCGGCCGTATCGCGGCGGACGGCACCGTCACCCTCTCCGGCAGCTATCGCTGCGTCGGCGGCACGGGCCCGGTGTTCGTGAGTTCTTCCGTCAGCCAGGGCTCCTCGTCCGTCCGCCATGGCATCGGCGGCACGCGCGCCGTGTGCGACGGCATGGAGCACCGCTGGGAGAACACGGGCAAGCCGTCACCCATCACGCTCACGCCCGGCACGGCGCACGTCGAGGCCACCGTGATGGAACTCCAGTTCCAGGGCATCCTGCCGCTGCCCCGTTTCCACGCCGCCCAGCGGCAGGACGTCACGCTGACCGAGGGCTGACCGAGGGCCGACCGAAGGCCGACGGGAGGGGCTTCACCGCATCAGCCCCGCCGCGACCGTGGCGCCCAGTTCCCAACACCGCTCGATGTCGGCCTTGTTGGGCTCGCCCGTCACGGTCACGGCCTCGGCCGCGCTTCGCCAGCCGAGGCCCGTCGTGATGGACTCGACGCCCCGCACCGCTCCGGTGACGTCGTTCCCGCCGTGCACGTAGTAGCCGAAGGGACGGCCCTGTGTCTCGTCGAGGCACGGGTAGTACACCTGGTCGAAGAAGTGCTTCAGGGCGCCGGACATGTAGCCGAGGTTCGCCGGGGTGCCGAGCAGGTATCCGTCGGCGGCGAGTACGTCGGACGCCGTGGCGGACAGCGCGGCCCGCCGTACGACGCGGACGCCTTCGATCTCCGGTGCCGTCGCGCCGGCGACGAGGGCCTCGAACATCGCCTGGCAGTTGGGCGAGGGCGTGTGATGCACGATCAGCAAAGTAGCCACGCCAGAACCCTGCCGTGGGGGCCCGCCGGGTCGCAAACGGGGCTGGTGCCGCGGCAGGCAACGTTTGCCCCGTCGCGGCGTTCGGCACGCCCTCTCGCCGCACCGGCCGAAAGGCCAAGTACGTCCAGGCCCTTCGGGCGGACGATGCCTTCCGGCCGGCACTCCCCCAGAGGGGGGACCCCCAGAGCACGCACCGAACGCCGCTCCTTGACGGGCAAACGTTGCCTGCCGCGGCACCAGGCCCTGTCGTCGCGGCTCAGGCGCCCGCCGGCCCCTCGCCCACCGGCCCCTCGCGCACCCGCCCCTCGCCCGCCCGGTACTCGCTCGGGCTGACCCCGTGTTCCCTCTTGAACGCGGCGCTCAGGGCGAAGCCGTTGGCGAAGCCGACGCGGTCGGCCACCGCGGCGAGTGTCGCGTCGGATTCGCGCAGCAGGTCGGCGGCGAGGGCGAGGCGGTGTTGCCGTAGGTAGGTCATCGGCGGCCGGCCCACCAGGGCGGTGAAGCGCCGGGCCAGGTGGGCTCGGGACACGCCGGTCTTCGCGGCCACCGTCGGCAGTGTCCACGGGTGGGCGGGGTCGGCGTGCAGCAGGCGCAGGGCGGGGCCGACGACGGGGTCGCTGTGAGCCCGGTACCAGGCGGGGACGGGGGCTCCGGGACGGGTGAACCAGGCGCGCAGGGCCGTGATCAGCAACAGGTCGAGCGTGCGGTCGAGCAGAATCCGCCGCCCGGGTTCCTCGCGCGCTATCTCCGCGAAGAGGGAAGGGCTGACGGGGCAGTCGCCCAGTTCCGCCCCGATGACGCTCACCGGCGGCAGGGACGTGAGCAGTCGGCCAGGTACCCCGCCGGCCACGGTGTACAGAGCGCTCAGCACTGTGCTGTCCGGCTCCGCCGTGTCCCAGGTGCGCGGGTCCGGGAGCCGCGCGGCGAGCAGTTCCTCGCCCCGCACGGTGGTGCGGCGGCCTCCGGGCCGGATCACGATCTCCGGCTCGGTGACCGGATCGTCCGCGATCACATACGGCGTGCCTCCGGACAGCACCGCGACATCACCCGTACCGAGCCGAACCGGTTCGTCGCCCCGGGGTGTGACGTAGGCGGAGCCGCGCAGGAGGACCGCCAGGGCCAGCGGCGAGCCGTCCTCGAAGCGCACGCCCCAGGATCCGGTCAGGGAGGACTGGTGGAAGACCGCGCCTTCGCCACGGACCCCGTTCAGCAGGTCCGTCAGAGGATCCGTGCTGGTCAGTCCCACTGGATCCATGCCGTTCAGCGTAGACGAACGCGTATGGACGTGAGTCCGTACGGCATGGCCGGAGGCTTTGGCGGCTGGTTCAGTTGGGCGCATGAGCGAAGAGATGATCTTGGTGACCGGTGCTACGGGCAAGACGGGACGCCGTGTGGTGCGGCGGCTGCGGGAGCGGGGCGTGGCGGTCCGCGCGGCGTCCAGGTCCGGTACGCCGTCCTTCGGCTGGACGGACCGCGACACCTGGGCGCCGGCACTGGAGGGAGCGACGGGGCTGTATCTGGTCGCCCCCGACCTCGGCAGCCCGGAGGCGGCACAGACCGTCGCCGCGTTCGCCAGGCAGGCCGCGGCGGCCGGGGCGCGGCGTGCGGTCCTGCTGTCCGTGCCCGACGGCGGCAGGGGCCACGAGCACGTCCTGGCCGCGGAGCGGGCGCTGGAGCACGCGGGCCTGGACTGGACGGTGCTGCGGCCGCGGTGGTTCTTCCAGAACTTCAGCGAGGACTTCCTGCTCGACCCCGTGCTCGGCGGCGAGGTGCGGCTGCCGGCCGGGGACGGCAAGGAGGCGTTCATCGATGCCGAGGACATCGCGGAGGTGGCCGTGGCCGCGCTCACGGAGGACGGGCACGCCGGGTGGCACTACGAACTCAGCGGCCCGAGGCTGATGACCTTCGGCGACGCGGTCGCGGAGATCGCCCGCGCCACCGGCCGCGACATCCGGTACGTGCCGCTGACCTCGGAGGAGTACGCGCGGGAGCAGCGCGCCCAGGGCGTGCCCGAGGAGTGGGTGCAGCTGTCAGTCGGCCTCTACGAGTACGTCCGTTCCGGCGGCCTCGCCTCGCTCAGCGACGGCGTTCAGCGCTCGTTGGGCCGGCCGCCCCGGGACTTCTCCGACTATGCCGAGGCCGCTGCCCGACAGGGCGTCTGGAACGTGTGACCGGCCCGCGTCTACGGGTGCGTCCTGCGGGGCGCACCTGTCGAATCCCTGTCATCGCCGGAGGCCCTGTTGCCCATGGGCTCCACTCGTCACTACCGTGTTCGTTGAGATTTCACAGAGAAATCCATGGAAGGGTCTGTCATGCCCCTGCCAGATCGCGCGGATGTGCCGTTCCCCGCTGCCACTGCGACCGCCCCCCGAACCGCTCCCCCTCCCGCACGGCCCGCCCGTAACGGTTGACCGGTCGGCACTGGTTCGGCCGTAACGGCTGACCGGCCGACACCGTTTCGGCCGTCGCCTGTCGGCGGGCGCGCACTCCCCGGCCCGGATCCTCGCGCCCCGACCCCTGCCGCCCGCCGGGGCACTCAGCCGCACCCTCCCCTTCCTCGCGCACCCCCCACCAGCTTCGGGCCCGTCCTCGCCCGCGGCAGAAGGAGAGATCAGTGAACTCCCCGCAGAACTCCAGGCACGGCGAGCTCCTCGACTACCTCGTTGTCGGCGGCGGTCCCGCCGGGCTCCAGTTAGGACAGTTGCTCCAGGCCGCCGGGCACGAATACCGGATCCTGGAAAGCGGCCAGGCTCCTGGCACCTTCTTCCGCACCTTCCCCCGCCACCGCAAGCTGATCTCGATCAACAAGGTGCACAACGGCACCGACGACTCCGAGCTGAACCTCCGGATGGACTGGAACTCCCTGCTGTCCCCGGACGACCGGCTGCTGTTCACCCGCTACAGCAAGAGCTACTTCCCGCACGCCGACGACCTGGTGCGGTATCTCGCCGACTTCGCCGAGGCGTTCAAGCTCGACATCGCCTACGACACCCGGGCGGAGCGGATCAGCCGCACGGAAGACGGGTTCACCGTCACCGACCAGCACGGCGAGGAGCACCACGCCCGGCGGCTGGTGATGGCCACCGGGCTGACCCGGCCCCACACCCCCGACATCCCCGGCATCGAGACCGCGGACGACTACGCCGAAGTGTCCGTGGATCCCGAGGACTTCACCGACCAGCGCGTCCTGATCCTCGGCAAGGGCAACTCCGCCCTGGAGACCGCGGACAACCTCGTCGAGACCGCCGCGGTGATCCATGTCGCCGGGCCGCACTCCATACGGATGGCCTGGAACACCCACTACGTCGGGCATCTGCGCGCGGTCAACAACAACTTCCTCGACACCTATCAACTCAAGTCGCAGAACGCGCTGTTGGACGGCGACGTGCTGTCGATCGAGAAGGATCCCGACGGCGGCTACCGCGTCCGCTTCAGCTTCTCCCGGGCCGACGAGGTCGTGAAGGAGCTGCGCTACGACCGGGTCATCGTGTGCACCGGCTTCCGCTTCGACGCCTCGGTCTTCGACCCGGAGTGCCGGCCCGAACTGGTCATCAACGACCGCTTCGCCGCCCTGAGCCCGGCGTACGAGTCGGTGAACGTGCCCGGCCTGTACTTCGCCGGGACCCTGATGCAGCAGCGTGACTTCAAGAAGTCCACCGGCGGCTTCATCCACGGCTTCCGCTACGCCGTGCGCGCCCTCAGCCGCATCCTCGACGAGCGTCACCACGACCGGCCCTGGCCCCATCAGCAGCTGGACGCAGCCCCGTCCGCGCTGGCGGACGCCGTGGTGGCCAGGGTCAACCGCAGCTCCGCGCTGTGGCAGCAGTTCGCCGTGATCGGGGACCTGATCGTCACGGCGCCCGGCGAACCGGCCCGCTACCACGAGGAAGTCCCCGTCGCGTACGCCCCCGGCAGCCAACTCGCCGAGGACAGCGACTACTTCACCATCACCCTGGAGTACGGCCCCGACCACGACAAGGTCGACCCCTTCGACATCACGGTGCGCCGCACCGCCCAGAACTCGGTCGACGACGCCTTCGACGCCGCCTACCTGCACCCGGTGATCCGCCACTACGGCGGCGGCGAACTCCTCGGCACCCACCACGTGGCCGAGAACCTCGAGAACGAGTGGGACCACCCGGAGATTCACCGCGCCCCGCTGGCGGAGTTCTTCGCCCGGGAACTGGATCGTCGGCCGAGCCCCGCGGGGCGGTGAGCGGCGTGCAGCAGTTCACGGTCCACGACTTCGAGACCGCGGCGCGCGCCAAACTGGACCCGGTGTACGCCGACTTCATCGCCGGCGGCGCCCGCGACGAGATCACCGTACGGGCCAACGAGGCGGCCTTCGGGCGCCTTCAGCTGCTGCCCCGGGTGCTGCGCGGCAGCGCCGTACGGGAGCTGGACGTCACCCTGCTCGGCAGCCGGGCGCGGCTTCCGGTCCTGCTCTCCCCGACCGCCTTCCACAAACTGGCCGATCCGGAAGGGGAGTTGGCGACGGCGCGGGCCGCGGCGGCTGCCGGAGCGATCATGATCGTCTCCATGGCGTCCACGGTGGCGGTGGGCGAGATCGCCGACGCGGTCCACGGGGCCGGCGACGACGCACCGCTGTGGTTCCAGCTCTACATCCAGCCCGACCTGGAGATCACCGAGGCCCTGATCCGGCGGGCCACCGACGCCGGATGCACCGCCCTGGTGGTCACCGTCGACTCACCGGTCCTTGGCGCGGGCGAACGCAACCGGCGCAACGGTTTCCACGACCTGCCCCCCGGACTGCGCTGCGAGAACCTGGTGGACCTGCGCGACGGCGAGCGCGGCCACGTACGGCAGATCGCCATGTCCCCGGAGCTGAACTGGGAGCACATCGACTGGCTGCGCGGCGTGACGAACCTGCCGATCCTGCTCAAGGGCGTACTGCACCCCGAGGACGCCCGGCTCGCGGTCCGGCACGGCGTCGACGGGCTGCTGCTGTCCAACCACGGCGGTCGCCAACTCGACACCGTCCCCGCCACCCTGGAACTGCTGCCCGAGATCGTCGCCGCGGTGGCGGGCCGCATCCCGGTCGTGCTGGACGGCGGAGTCCGGCGCGGCACCGACGCGGTCAAGGCCATGGCCCTCGGAGCCGCCGCCGTGGGCATCGGCCGGCCCGTGATGTGGGCGCTGGCCGAGGGCGGCGAGAAGGGCGTACGGCGGCTGCTGGAGCTGCTGCGCGACGAGCTCGACGACACCCTCGCCCTGTGCGGGGCCTCAGCGCTCGCCGACCTGACGCCCGATCTGGTCCGGGTGCCCGCCTGGGGGCCCGCTCCGGCTCCCGTCCGGGCTCCGGGGGCGGACCACCGATTCGGCGGGGTGATCGCGTGAGCCCCACCGGATGGCTGATCACCGGCGCGGCCGTGATCCTGGTCGCCGGTCTGCCGTACTGGCTGCCCAGTGTGGTGATCGCGCTGCGGGTGCGCATCTTCGCCTGGGTCGGCGGCGAGGAGGGCATCCGGGCGCCCGGCCGGGAGGTGCCCGCCGAGGAGTTCAAGAAGGTGTACGGGCATCCGGCGGCCAACGGCCGCAGCCGGGGCGCCGCCCTGTCCGACCTGTTCTGGTACTGGCTGTCGCCCGGCCCGGAGGTGCACCAGGAACACCTGGAGCCCGGCCCGCGCTACGACGACGTGGCCAGGACGACACGGCAGATCCTGGCCGGGCTGTCCCGCGAGCAGTGGACGGAGCTGGTCGGCCGCTGCACCCGGCGGGTGCTCGACGAACTCGACAGCGACGACGTCGACGCGCGCGTGCATGGGGTCAGGCTGCGCGACCTGATGATGCCCGTCTGGGCCGAGGTCTACTACGAGGTGGTCTTCCGGGCCCCCTGCCCGCACCACGTCCGGGACCTGATCACCGGCAACGCGAACGACGTGATCAGCGCTCTGAAGTGCACCGGCCTGCGGCATATGGACCGGCGGGCCCGGCTCACCGCCCACCTGCGGGACCGGCTCGCGCACGATCCGCCGCCCGTGCCGCTGCCGTCCACGCTCTCGAGGCGGGAGCAGGCGTACTACCTCCAGGGAACCTTCTTCAACACGGCCGTGGTGCAGATGTCGGAGGCCATGGCCCACCTCCTGCTGGCCCTCGCCACCCACCGGCCGGTGCAGGACCGCCTGCTGGCCGGCGAGGCCGACCCGGGCTTCCTGGACCGCGTCATCGACGAGACGCTCCAGCACTTCCCGCTCTTCGGTGTGGCCCACCGGATCACCTCCGGGGAGATCCCCCGGGACGGCCGGGACCCTATTCCGGCCGGTTCCGTCCTGCTCTTCAACTACCCCGAATACCAGGGATCCGGCGGGGCCCCCTTCGACCCGGACCGCTGGCTGGATCCGGACACCAAGCCGTCCGCCTACATCCCGTTCGGCGTGACCGCCAACCGCCCCTGCCCGGCGCGCGGTTTCGCCGTCCTCACCATGCGGGTCGCCGCCGAGGAGACGCTACGGCGCTTCCGGCTGGAGTCCTCGGCCGAACACACCCGCTCGCTGCCCAGCCGCGGGCCGTGCCTGCTCGTCCCGCGCACCGGTACGGCGGCCGGGAGCGCGGGCAGTCTGCGGACCCGGCTCGCGGTGATGCGCCTCGCCGACCGCTGGGCCGCGGTCCCGCGCAGCCTCGTCCAGCTCGTCCTGGGCAGCTACATGGTGTGGGACGCCCGGCGCCAGGGGCTGTGCCGCAACCACTTCGCCGCCTCGTCCGGCGGCTCCGCCCCCTCCGTCGCCGCCGGCCGTTGAGAGGAACGAGACCATGACTCCCGTGGAGCTCGCTCCCGCCTTCTTCCTGGCCGTCGTCGTGATTTTGCTGACGTGCCGTCTGGTCGTCCTGATCGCGGGCCGCTTCGGCCAGCCGCCGGTGGTGGGCGAGATGATCGCCGGGGTCCTGCTCGGCCCCTCGCTGTTCGGTCTCCTCGCCCCGGGGATCTCCGCCGAGGTCTTCCCGACGGAACTGAAACCGGTGCTGTACGTGGCCGGACAGATCGGTCTGGTGGCGCTGATGTTCGCCGCCGGATACGAGTTCCGGGCGCACGCCGGTCGCGGGCTGGCCGGCACCGCCGTCGCGGTCTCCTCGGCCGGGGTGGCGATCCCGCTGGCGCTGGGCGTGGGACTGACCGTCGTGGCCCACGGCCATGTCCCCCTCTTCGTCGACGGGGTCTCGGTCTGGGTGACGGCGGCGTTCGTCGGCGTCGCCCTGGCCATCACCGCCTTCCCGATGCTCGCCCGGATCATCACCGAACGGGGGCTGACCGGCTCCCGGTTCGGCTCCCTGTCCATGGCGTCCGGCGCCACCGACGACGCCGTCGCCTGGATCCTGCTCGCGGGGGTGCTGAGCGCGGCCTCCGGCGAGGCGGGCCCCGTCCTGACGGCGGTCGGCGGCTCCCTGCTGTTCGTGGCCGTCCTGTTCCTGCTGGGACGCCGCCTGCTGGCATGGATCGTGAACCGGCCGGGCCTGAGCGACGACACCCGGCTGCTGTTCACCGTCGCCGTGCTGTTCTGCGCCGCCTGGTTCACCGACATCATCGACCTGTACGCCGTGTTCGGGGCGTTCTGCGTCGGGATGGCCATGCCGCGCGGCGAGGGCTCCGAACGGCTGGTGCGGACCACCCAGTCCGTGACCCAGGTCGTGTTCGTCCCGATGTTCTTCACCTACTCGGGCCTGAACACGCGGTTCGACGTGTTCTCCGACCCGTCCGTGATGGCGTTCGGGGCGGCGGCCGTCGTCCTGGCGGTGGCCGGCAAGTTCGGCGGCTGCTGGGCCGCAGCCCGGCTGCGCGGCGAACCCGGCCCGGTGGCCGTCCGGGTCGGCGCGCTGATGAACGCCCGCGGGCTGATGCAGCTGATCGCGCTGAACATCGGGCTGGCGGCCGGCATCGTCAGCGAGGAGTTGTTCGCCGCGCTGGTCCTCGTCGCCCTGGTCACCACGATCATGACGGTCCCGCTGCTGAGCTGGCTGGACCGCCGGGACGCCGGGGCGCGGCCGGCCCAGGAGCCGCACGCGGATCAGAAGGAGGCGGTGGCGACGTGAAGCTGAGCGGAGCCCAGGCGCTGGTCGCCCAGCTGGAACGGGAGGGCGTACGCCACGTCTTCGGCGTGCCGGGCGTCCAGCTCGACCACGTACTCGACGCCCTGGCCCGGTCCAGGGCCGCCGGAGGGCCGATCGAGTACATCGCGGCCCGGCACGAGCAGGGCGCGGCCCACATGGCGGAGGCGTACGCACGCACCACCGGACGACCCGGCGTCTGCCTGGTGGTCCCCGGCCCCGGCGTGCTCAACGCCCTGCCCGCCGTGGCCACCGGGTACGCGTGCTCCTCGCCGATGCTGTGCGTGGCGGCCGACATCCCCTCTCCGCTGGCCGGCCGGGGCCTGGGCATGCTGCACGAACTGCCCGACCAGGACGGCGTCCTGGCCTCGGTCACCAAGTGGTCGGCGCGGGCCGAGACCGCCGGCCACATCCCCGGACTCGTACGGGAGGCGATACGGCACGCACGCTCCGGCCGCCCGCGACCGGTGGGCCTGACGATCCCGGCGGATGTGCTGACCGCGCGGGCGCAGACGGATCTCAAGGACGAGGATGCGGGCGATGAGCCCGGCGCGCCCGAGGGCCCGGAACAGGAAACGCTCGCCGCGATTGCCCCCGTACTACGAGACGCCCGCCGGCCCGTGATCTACGCCGGCGGGGGAGTGCTCGCCGCACGGGCCGGCGCCGCCCTGACCGCTTTGGCCGAGGAGCTGTCCGCCCCGGTCGTCATGAGCCGCAACGCGGGCGGCGCCGTCCCGGCGCACCACCCGCTCGCCTTCCCCAGCCTCGCCGCACCCCGGCTGCTGCCCTCCGCGGACGTGGTACTGGTCGTCGGCAGCCGTTTCGTGACCCCACGGGGTACGGCCGTCCCGACCGCCCCCGAAGCGACCGTCGCCCTGGTCAACGCGGACCCGGCCGACCTGGGGCCGCCCCGCCGGGCCGAGTTCACGCTGTGCGCGGACGCCCGGACGGTGTTGGAGGAACTGCTGGCCGCTCTCCCGGACAGCACATCAACAGGCTCGGGCCGGCCGCCCGGCGAGCTGGCCGACGTACGCGCCTGGTGTGCGCGGAAGGTCGAGAGCGTCGAGCCGCAGTGGTCGTACGTCCGCGCCCTGCGCGAGGCGATCCCGGACGACGGCTTCCTGGTCAACGAACTGACCCAGGTGGGCTATCTGGCCGCGGTCGGCTACCCCGTCCACCAACCGGGAACCTTCCTCACCCCCGGCTACCAGGGCACCCTCGGCTACGGCTACCCGTCGGCGCTGGGCGTCAAGGTGGGGAACCCGGACCGGGCCGTCGTCTCCATCAACGGCGACGGCGGGTTCTGCTGGAACATGCAGGAACTGGCGACCGCCCGCAAGTACGGCATCGGGGTGACCGCGGTGGTCTTCAACGACAACGCCTACGGCAACGTCCGGCGCATCCAGGCCGACGAGTTCGAGGGCCGGTTCATCGGCAGCGACCTGGCCAGCCCCGACTTCGTACGGCTTGCGGAGTCGTTCTCGGTGCCCGCCGTCCGGGCCGAGACCCCGGCCCGGCTCGCCGGGGCCCTCAAGGAGTGCCTCAGCGAACCGGGCCCCTCGCTGATCGAGGTACCCGTGACCGAAATGCCCAGCGTGTGGCCGCTGTTGCTCGGCGGCTCACCCGGCTCGGTCCGGGACTGACCGGGCGGGACGGCGGCGGCCGGCGTCAGTCGCCGGGCCGCAACTGCACCCACTTCGCGGTGCTCGGTACGCCCTTGTCGTCGAGGAGGAAGAGCATGTAGAAGCCGGGCGGCGCGTCCTTGGCGGACTGCGGGGTGCGCAGGACGAGCTCGTTGCCCAAGCGGCCGGTGATCGGCAGCTCCAGCCGCCGCTGGCTGGTGTCCACCGAGTGGGTGGAGGTGATGGGCGTCATCAGGACGGCCCGGCTGACCCGCTGTGGGGTGCTGGTGCCGACCCGGAGATCCGAGCCGTAGCGCTGCGGGCCGTACGGGACTTGGGACAGCCGGGGCCGTTCTCCCTGGTGCAGGTACGACGGCTCGTAGATCTCCATCGTCCCGTGCATCCCGGACTTGATGTCCGGGTTGTTGGCGATCTGCTGCAACTCGTCGCCGGTGACCATGATGCGGCCGTCGGGCAGCAGGACGGCGTTGGAGTGGTATCCGCGCGGCAGCCGCTGGACCGGCCCGAGGCGCCAGGTGCCGTCGTCGTCGCGCAGCTCGGTCTGGCGGTACTTCTTGTCGCCGTTCGGGTTGTACGGGCCGTTGCCGTAGTCCCGGATGTCGTAGGCGCCGTTGACGGTGAACAGCTTGCCGTCGGGCAGGATCAGGGTGTCGTCCTGGGTGCGGCCGAAGGCACGCGAAGTGTCCTTGGTCCAGCGGCCGTCGGCGAACTTGTAAGTGCCGGGGTCGTTGCGGTTGCCGCCGAGGATCAGGACGGAGTCCGGTCCCTGGGTGCCGCCCGGCAGGGCGACCGCGGAGCCGTAGTTGCGCATGCCGCCGTCGGGACGGTCGGGCAGCTTCCGGCGGGACTCGTCCTTCGGGTCGAACACGAACTGCTCGTCGTAGTTACGGCCGAAGCCGTAGATGAGGCCGTCCTTCAGCGAGAACAGATGGGGGTAGTCCATCATGTACGGCGCGTTCGTCTTCCACTGGTCGAGCGACTGGCCCAGGGGCACGTCGGCCGGGCCGTACGACACGGGGGTGCCCTTGGCCGGGAAGCGCTCGATCTCCATCGACAGCTCGCCCCAGCCGAGTTCCGACTGGCCGGAGGTGATGAACTGCCGGCCGTCCGCGCCGGTGACCACGCTCGGGTACCAGCGGCCGACGGCCATGTCCTGCTGCTGGTGCCAGGTCTCCCTCCACGGGTCGAAGACGAGCGCGAACTTGGCGCCGCTGCCGTGGTTGCCGCCCAGGTTGCCGCCGAAGACGCCGACCATGCCGTTGGGCAGATAGGCGTGCCCCGCGCAGAAGATCGGCGCGGGCCGCGGCTCGTTCTTCCCGTCGGGCATGTCCACCACGGGCGGCGGCACGGCCTTGAACGCGCCGGCCCCCGTTCCCCGGGCGGGGTCCCACACGTACGCCCGCCCGGCGTTCTCCTTGCCGATGACCTCGGTGGGCGCGGTCTCCTTGTTCGGGCTGTCCTCGACGGGTTCGAAGGAGAAGACCAGCACCTTGCCGGTGGGCAGCAGGGCGACGTGGTCGCCGTAGTCGGGGCTGGAGAAGTAGTCGGTGAACTTGCCCCACTGGGCCGGGTCGAACTTGGCGTTCAGCTCGCGCTGCGAGTCGGTGTGGCGCTTGAGGCTCAGCGTCCGGGTGGGCTGCGGGTATCCGTTGTCGACGGCACGCAGGCCGATACGGTCCCGGGCCAGCTGCTCGGCGGCGGCCCGGCCGAGCGCCTTGACCTCGGCGGGGCGCACCTCCTTGCGGATCTGCGCCTCGGTGATGCGCACGCCGCCCGGACGGAGGTCGGACGCGGGCACCTGGGACGGCACCGAACGGGCGGGTGAGACGGTCGCGCCGGCGGGCGCGGTGACGGACAGGGCGATCGCGGCACAACCGACCGCGAGCGCCCATCTCCCTCTGCGGGACATGAGGCTCCTCATGAGGGCATGGCGGACACCCGGCAACACCGGGTCGCCACGCAGAGTGACTGGACGGCGGCAGTAGATCACAGTCCGTAGCGATGCGCGGGCAGACGCTCGACTGGAACGTTTCGCCATACGTCGATGGTGTGTCACTCTGCGTGTCCGGCGCGGCGTTGATCACGGCGCTGCTCCACGCGCTGCTCCAATGGCCCCCGACCCCGACCTCATCGCTGTGGAGGAGCACCCCTGTCATGACCGCCATGCGCCCGAGAACCCGTACTGCCATCACCGCAGTTACCGCCGTCGCAGGTGCCGCGGCCCTGCTCGGCCCCGCCGCCACGCAGGCCACCGCCCTGGCCCTGGACCCCCAGCCGCCGCACCACATCACCGGCAAGGTCATCAAGGGTGGCGCCGACGGCCGCCCCCACCAACTGTTCTGTCCGGCACCCCAGAACGCCTACAGCGGCGGCTACACCGTCTCCGCGAGCCAGGGCGCCCGCTTCGCACCGGAGCCGACCGACGTCATCGAGAGCCGGCCGAACGCCAACGCCAACGGCTGGATCGTCACCGTCCGCAAGCAGCAGATCCGCTCAGGCGACTATGGGAAGTCCGAGGCGACACCCGCCGACCTGGTCATCCACGTCGTGTGCACGGAGGGCATGCCCACGCACGGCATGTGACCGCCCCCGCCCCGATCCGTCGCTCCCCGCCAGGCCCGCCTTCTTGCCGGCCTGGCGGGGTGCTGTCGTCTTATGGAGATCCAGATGCCCGCATGTCTTTGGCCAGCAGGGACTGGGGGGCATCCCGCAGCACGGTGTCGACCGCCGCGGCGCCCAGGCGCCGGCGCAGCCGCGGGACGAAGTCCCGGCCGAGCACGTCCATCCCCGGTCCGCCGCCGTAGGCGCTGAGCGAGGACTTGCGTCCCACGTCGGTCCCCAGGCAGATGTGGCCCAGTTTGCCGGCCTCGGCCATGTGCTCGATCAGGTCCAGGACGACCGAGTCCGGCCGGTACTTGATCCGCCCGATGGTGTCGTAGACGAGGTGGGCGCCGCGGGCGATCAGGTCGAGGTGGAGTTCCGGGTCGGGGTTGCGGTCGGTGTGGGCGAGCAGGACCCGTCCGGCCGGCAGGCCGTGCTTGTCCAGGAGGTCCAGCGCGGCGTGCGCGGCGGTCCCGACCTCGGTGTGGACCGCCACGGCCACGCCCGTCTGCCGGGCCGCCGCCGCTCCCGCGGCGAACCAGCGTTCCTCGTGGCGGTCGATGCGGTGGTACGAAGCGCCGAGTTTGATGATCCCGGCCTTGTGGGGGCTGGGGAGGGGGCGGGGGAAGTCCCAGTCGTGGCTGTCCATGCCGACCCGGAGGTCGTCCAGGAGCACGTCGAGAAGCGTCGCGTCGTCGGCGTGGCGGGCCCAGTGGGCGGCCGGATAGTGCGCGCTGCGGTGGTAGCCGGTCGCGGCGACGACATGAAGGGCGCTCGTGCGGGAGACCTCGGCGAGTTGGCAGGGACGGCGTCCGAGGCCGACCGGTGTCAGGTCGACGACGGTGCGCATGCCGCTCGCCGCCACCCGCAGGAGCTCGGCCGCCGCCTTGTCGGTGTCGAGGAACTCGTCACCCGGGTTGACCGGGGTGCGCAGGAAGACGTGCTCGTGGGCATCCACCTCGCCGAGTTCCGCGGCGGCGACAGGGCCAAGGACCGTCTCGACGACAGGCAATGTTGTTCTCCTTTTGCGATGCCCGCCCCCGCGGCTCGGGCAGTCGCCTAGGCCAGTTCGATGTGGAACACGAAACGGGAACCCGCGTAGCGGGATTCGGTGAGTTCGACAGGTGTGCCGTCGGCGGTGGTGACCAGTCGGCGCTCGACGAAGATGGGCGCGCCGACGGGCAGGTCAAGCAGGGCGGCATCGTCCTCGGTGGCGATGGCCGCGATCTGCGTTCCGGTCGCGCGGGAAGGGGCGAAACCCTGCTCGGTGAGCGCCTGGTGCAGCGAGCCGTGGGCCAGGTCCTCGCTCAACAGCCAGGCGCAGGACGGCGGCAGCACGACGTTCTCGATCGCCATCGGCTGGTCGTCGGCCAGCCGCAGCCGCCGTACATGAACGACGTTGGACTGGGGCGCGAGCCTGAGCGCGGTGGTCTCCTCCTGGGTGCCCGCGCGCCGTTCGTTCGCCAGGACGGTCGATGACACCGTCATGCCGCGCAGGGCCATCTCCTCGGTGAAGGAGCGCAGTCGGCCCATCTGGCGGTGGACCTGCGGTTCCCCCACGAAGGTCCCGACACCGGAGATCCGGTAGATCGCACCCTCGGCGACCAGCCGCTGGGTCGCCTGACGGACGGTCATCCGGCTGACCTGGAACAGGTCGCACAGTTCCGCGTCGGACTCGATCTGGTCTCCGGGGCTCAGCCCCGCGATCCGGCCGCGGATGTGCCGTTCGACTGCTTCATGTCGCGGCATGGGCCGCCGAGCCACAGCTGTCTCCTTTGTCTATACCGGTATGCCTTCCGCAGCATAGGCCGTCACCCGGTACGCGTCCACACCTGGCGCGTCCTCATGGGAACCGAAGATCAGCCTGTACGAGTGCTTGACGCCGGACCGGTCGCCGCCTTAGCGTCCCGAAACGTACTACCTGTCTATACATTCTCGCCCGAGAGGTTCTGCCCGTGTCATCGTGGATCCGTAGCGCAGTCGGGATCGTCGAGCGGCTTGCCGAGTCCCAGGCCGGCGCCATCGAGGCCGCGGCCCAGATCGCGGCCAGGTCGATCGCCGACGACGGCGTCGTCTACACCTTCGGCACCGGTCATTCGCGTATGCCGGTGGAGGAGATCTTTCCCCGCTACGGCTCCTACCCCGGCTTCCAGCCGCTGGTGGAGCTCTCCATGACCTTCCACACCCAGGTGGTGGGGGCCAACGGACAGCGGCAGGCGATGTTCATCGAGCGCGTCGAGGGGCTCGCCGACCAGATCCTGGCGAACTTCCGGCTGCGCCCCTGCGACAGCATGTTCATCTTCAGCGTCAGCGGGCTCAACGCCGTCCCCATCGAGATGGCGATGGGCGCGAAGAAGGCGGGTCTGCCGGTCATCGCGGCCACGTCGCTCCAGGAGACGAACGCCGCCGAACCGCGGCATCCGAGCGGATCCCGGCTCGCCGACCACGCCGATGTCGTGATCGACCTGGGATCGCCGGTCGGCGACGCCATCTGCCAGGTCCCCGGTCTGGACGTCCCGGTCGGCCCGGTGAGTACCTTCACCGCGATCGCCGTGGTCAACGAGATCAAGGTCCGGGTGGCCGAACTGCTGGCCGAGCGGGGCGCCATGCCGCCGGTCATCACCAGTTCCCGCCTCGTCGGCGCGGATCGCAGCGACGAACTGTTCGAGGGCGCCTACCTGGAGTTCGCCCGCCGCTCCGCCGCCGCTCTGCGCACCGCGGACGGTGCGCGGTGAAGCGTTTGCTGGTGGCCGGCGCCCAGGGCGGAATCGGCGCCGCGTGCGTCAAGGCCGCGCGCGCCGCCGGTGCCCAGGTCTTCGAGGCCGACCGCGACACGTACGACATCACCGTGTCCACGGGCGCCGACGCGGCCGTGGCGCGAGCGGCCGAGGCCCTGGACGGTCTCGACGGCATCGTGCACGCGGTGGGCATGTCCGGCCGGCGACTCGGTGACGGGCCGGTGGACGAGTGCGGCGACGAGGCGTGGCGCGAAGTGCACCGCGTCGATCTCGACTCCGTCTTCTACCTGTTGCGCGCCGGACTGCGGCAGCTCTCCGGCTCGGGCGGGTCGATCGTCGTCATCGGCTCGGCCCTGGCGAGCACGCTCGACGAGGACTTCCTCACCGCGGCCTACGCCAGCGCGAAGGGCGCCCTCGTCCCCTTGGTGCGCTCGGCCGCGTTCACCGGAGCCCCCAAGGGCGTGCGCGTCAACATCGTCGCGGCCGGCCTGGTGGACACCCCGATGGCCGCGCGCGCCATGGCCAATCCCGCGATCCAGGACCGGATGCCGCGGTTGATGCCGCTCGGTGCACGCGCTTGCAGCCCCGAAGAGATCGCCGACACCGCCGTATGGCTGCTGTCGGACGCCTCCTCCCGTACGACCGGCGCGGTCGTCCCCGTAGACGGAGGGTGGCACCTGAGGTGAACGGAACACGCATCAGCCAGGCGGAGGCCGGGAGTTACCCGCTGCTGTGGGACGGCGACGTAGTGGTCGTCGGCGGCGGCTCGGCGGGTTCCGCGGCAGCCGTCGCGGCCGCCCGGCGGGGCGCTTCCACCCTGCTCGTGGAGGGCGCCGCGCACCTGGGCGGCACCGGGGCGAGCGTCCTGGACACCTTCTACGGTTTCTACGCGCCCGGCACGGGTGAACGCGTCGTCGGCGGCGTCGGCTGGGAGGTGTGCCAGGCGCTCACCGATCGCAAGGCGGCCTTCGAACGCCCCAACACCTATGGCGCCGGCACCGGCATCACCTACGACCCCGAGACCCTCAAGCTGGTCTGGGACGAACTCGCCGCCGCTGCCGGGGTACGGGTCCTGTTCCACACCCGTGCGTCACGGGTGGTGATGGAAGGGCAGGACGTTCTCGGGGTGGTCGTCGAGACGGTCGCCGGCCCCGGGTACGTGCGCGCCGGGGTCGTCGTCGACGCCAGCGGGGACGCCGACGTCGCGTGGCGTGCGGGGGCGGCGCTGGAGCGGCCGGCCGAGGACCGCGTGGTGCAACCGCTCACCCAGACCTTCCGGCTCGCCGGTGTCGACGCGGCGGCGACACCCACCGCGGAGCTGCACCGCTTGATGGCCCTGCACGCGGACTCGGGAGCGTACGAACTGCCCCGGCGCGAAGGGTCCGTCCACCGGACCACCGAACCCGGCGTCGTCCACACCAACCTGACGCGCGTGAGCGGCGTCGATCCGACCGACCCGTGGCAGCTCTCGGCAGCGGAGCAGGAGGGGCGCCGCCAGGTCGTCGAGTACACACGGTTCCTCGTCGAGCAGGTGCCGGGGTACGAACGGGCCTTCCTCATCGCGTCCGCGCCGCGCATCGGCGTGCGGGAGAGCCGCCGCCTGATCGGCGAGTACGTCCTGGGCAAGGAGGACGTCCTGAGCGCGCGTCAGTTCGAGGACGCCATCGCGCGCTGCGGCGCTCCGATCGAGGACCACGCCGCCGGGCACCGGACGATCTGGCAGTACGTCGGCTCCGGCAACGAGACGCCCACCGGCCGCACTTACGGCATTCCCTACCGATCTCTGCTGCCCCGCGGCGTCGACGGTCTGCTCGTCGCGGGCCGGTGCCTGTCGGCCACCCACGACGCCCACGCCTCCGTCCGCTCCATCGGCCAGTGCATGGCGATGGGGCAGGCCGCGGGGACCGCGGCGGCCATGGCGGTGTCGGCCGGATACCGGCCTCGCGAGGCGCGCATCGTCGAACTGCGTGCGCAACTCGCGGCCGACGGCGCCCTGATCTCACCCGACTGACCTGATCCGCTGGAAAAGGCTAGACAGGTCGTGTCCAGCCAAAGTTTCTGATTCTTTATGGCTCAACTGATTGACTGGATGATTTGCGCGCCCTAGCTTCCCGTTAAGTCTCCGTTAAGTCTATACAGGCAATACTGATCCTGATCAGGAGTTCGCATGGTGGTGACCAGGGGCGGTCCTCGCCCCGAAGGGTCCGCCCTGGGGGTGGACATCGGGGGCACGAACATCAAGTGGGTGCACCGGGCCGGCGCGGCCGTCGTCGCGCGGGGCACGCTGCCCACCCCCGCCGCCGGCCCCGCGGGGGTCGCCGCCACCATCGCCGAGATCGCGGGCGCACACACCGTCGAGGCCATCGGCGTAGCACTGCCGGGACACCTGAGCCCGGACCTGCGCTCCACCACCACCATCCCGAACCTCGACGGCGACTGGCAGCGCTTCCCGCTGGCGGACACGCTCGAGCGCGCGACCGCGAAGCCCGTCCTGCTGATGAACGACGCCCGCGCGTTCGCCTCGGCGGAACTCGCTCTGGGCTCCGCGCGCGGTCACGCCGACGTGGTGTTCATGACCATGGGCACCGGCATAGGCGGTGCGATCGCCCTGGGCGGCACCGTCCTGCGCGGGTCCGGCGACAGGATCGGCGAAATCGGGCACATGACCGCCGAACCCGGCGGTGATCCTTGCGGATGCGGGGCCCGCGGCTGCCTGGAAACGGTGGCGGGCGGCCGGACACTCGCCGCCCGCTGGGCCCTCGCCTCTGGCGGGACCGGGAACCAGGCCCCGTCGGCGACACCCGAGGACCTGGTAGGGGCCGCCCGGTCGGGCGACACCACGGCTCGGGAGATCCTCGAAACCGTCGCCCTGGCCGTGGGCACGGTACTGGGAAGCGTGCTGGCCCAACTCGGCCTCTCGACTGTTGTCGTCGGCGGTGGCGTCGCGCCCGCCTTCGACGTGATGCGACCGGCTGTCGAGCTCGCGCTGCGCGACCGTCGGGCACTGGTCGGACCGGTGACACTCCTGGCCGCCGAACTCGGCCCGTACGGCGGCGCGATGGGGGCGGCCCTGAACGCCACGGCGCGGCCCCTCGCCGCCCCTTCGACGCCGTCTCGGTTATCCGTGATCCCGTGATCTGACGGCCTCGCGGGTCCGTCGGTGGACGCGGCGCCCGGCGAACGGCCTTCGTTCCCGCCGGCGGGCGCCACAGCCGGCGAAGCGCCTTCGTCTCCACCGGCGGGCGCCGCGCCCGGCGATCTCCCACTGGCGGGTGCCGCAGTCGGCGAACGGCCTTCGCTCCCACCGGCGGGTGCCCAGCCGGCGAACGGCCTCGTCTCCACCGGCGGGCGCCGCGTCTATCGAAATCGTCTTTCGTCCCGCCCGGCGACCTGGCTCCGCCCGCCGGAGGAGTCCGTGTCCGAGGCTCCCTCGCCCCTGCTTGCCAACGCGCCTTCCAACGCACCCCCAACGCGCCTTCCAACGCACCCTCCAACGCGCCTTCCGCGGCGCGGGACCCGGTCTCCATCACGCCCAGCCCAGGACGGTTTCCCGATGATCGACGCATTCGTCGACGACGGCTCGGTACCGAACGAACCGCGCCCCTCCGAGCGGCCCCAGTCCCAGCACACCGCCACCGCCCAACAGCAGTGGTGGCGCACGGCCGTCATCTACGAGGTGTACGTCCGCAGCTTCCTCGACAGCACCGGGGACGGCATCGGCGACCTGGCCGGTGTCCGCGCGGGCCTGCCGTACCTCGAGCGACTCGGCGTCGACGGCATCTGGCTCAACCCGTTCTACCCCTCGCCGCAGTACGACCACGGCTACGACGTCGCCGACTACTGCGATGTGGACCCGGTCTACGGAGACCTGGCGGAGTTCGGCCGCCTGGTGGACGACGCGCACCGCATGGGGTTCAAGGTGCTCATCGACATCGTCCCCAACCACTGCTCCAGCAAGCACCCGTGGTTCCTCCAGGCCCTGGCCGAAGGCCCGGGCGGCGGCCCGGCCAGATCCCGTTTCCACTTCGCCGAGGGCCGGGGCGCGGGCGGCGAACTGCCGCCCAACAACTGGCACTCCATGTTCGGCGGGCCCGCCTGGACCCGGGTCGCCGAGCCCGACGGCACGCCGGGCCAGTGGTACCTGCACCTGTTCGGTCCGGAGCAGCCCGACCTGAACTGGCGCAACCCCGAGGTCGGCGGCTACTTCGAGCAGGTGCTGCGGTTCTGGCTGGACCGCGGCGTCGACGGATTCCGTATCGACGTGGCCACCGGCCTCTTCAAGCATCCCGCACTGCCGGACTCCCCGGACCCGGCGGCCGACGCGCGGGCCCGCGACACGGTCAACCCCCTGGCGTGGAACCAGCCCGAGACCCACGGAGTCTGGCGCACCTGGCGTGCCATCTGCGAGGAGTACACGGCACGGGACGGCACGGACCGGCTGCTCGTCGGAGAGGTGTCGGTGCGCACCCCGGCCGAACAGGCCGCCTACGTCCGCCCGGACGAGCTTCATCAGGCGTTCTTCTTCCACATGCTGACGGCCCCGTGGGACGCGGCCACCTTCCGCCGGGTCATCCAGGACGCCCTGCGGGACATCGCCGACACCGGCTCGACCATCACCTGGGTGCTCAACAACCACGACCAGGTCCGCACCGTCACCCGGTACGCGGCCGCCGCCCGCGCTCGCGCCGCCGCGCTGCTGATGCTCTCCCTGCCCGGCGCCGCCTACGTCTACCAGGGCGAGGAGCTCGGTCTGCCGGAGGTCGTCGACCTGCCGGACGAGGTGCTCACCGACCCGATCTTCCACCGCAGCGGCAGCCGTGTGGGAATACGCGACGGCTGCCGCGTCCCGCTGCCGTGGTCGGGGCACATGTCCCCGTTCGGATTCACCTCTGGCGAAGCCGTCGCCGAGCCGTGGCTGCCGCAGCCCGCCTGGTTCGCCGATCACACCACCGAACGGCTCATGGCCACCCCCGGTTCCTTCTGGCACCTCTACCACGACGCGCTCGCGCTGCGCGCGAGCCTGCCGTCGCTCGGCAACGGGACCCTGCGCTGGCTGGAGTCGCCGCCGCAGGTCCTGGCCTTCGTCCGCGGTGACGGGGTGGTGTGCGCCGTCAACTTCGGCGACGTCCCCTGTCCCGCCCCCGTCCCCGGCACGCCGCTGCTCGCGAGCGGTCCCTGTCCGCCCGGAACCCTCCCCGGCAGCACCGCGGCCTGGTGGGCGGCCGACGGTCTCACGGGCTGACCCCGCCCCCCGCTACCTGTTCCTTCCGTCTTGTTCTTTCCGTCTTTCACAAAGGAGTGACCCGATGAATGGCAGAGCGGCAGCACTGACGGCCGTGGCCGTCCTGATGATGGGGACCGCCGCGTGCGGCTCCTCGGACAAGGACGCCGCCGGCACCCCGGCGACCACCGGTGCCAAGGACGCCTCCACGCTGAAGCTGCCCGACCTCCACGGGCAGAACCTTCAGGTGGCCGGCGTCTGGACCGGTGCCGAGCAGAAGAACTTCCTCAAGGTACTGGCCCGCTTCGACAAGCTGACCGGAGCGAACACCACCTTCGTGCCCACCGGCGACAATGTGTCGACCTTCGTCGGCAGCAAGATCCAGGGCGGCTCGCCGCCGGACGTGGCTCTGCTGCCCCAGCCCGGCGTCCTGAAGCAGTTCGCCGAAGCCGGCTGGCTCAAGCCGCTCCAGCCGGCCGTGACCCAGGAGCTGAACAAGAACTACAGCCAGGTCTGGCGAGACCTCGGCGCGTACCAGGACAAGCAGTACGGGGTGTTCTTCAAGGTCACCAACAAGTCGCTGTTCTGGTACAACACCGCGGCCTGGGAGCAGGCCGGACTGACCACCGCCCCCACCACCTGGGAGCAGTTGCTCAAGGACGGCCAGACACTCTCCGACTCCGGCACCCCTCCGTTCTCCGTGGGCGGCGGCGACGGCTGGGTCCTGACCGACTGGTTCGAGAACATCTACCTCAGCCAGGCCGGCCCGGCCATGTACGACAAGTTGACGAAGCATCAGATCAAGTGGACCGATCCCTCGGTGACCAAGGCGCTGACCACGCTGGGCCAGCTCTTCGGCAGGCCCGATCTGATCGCCGGAGGCACCCGCGGGGCGCTCCAGACCGACTTCCCCACCTCGGTCGGCCAGGTCTTCGCCAATCCGCCCAAGGCCGCGCTGGTCTACGAGGGCGAGTTCATCGCGACCAACATCACCCAGGAGACCACGGCCAAGGTCGGTACCGACGCCAAGGTCTTCCCCTTCCCGTCCGTGGACGGCGGCAAGGCACCCGTGCTGAGCAGCGGCGACGTCGCGGTCGCCCTCAAGGACGGCGAAGGCGCGCAGGCGCTGATGCGCTTCCTGGTCTCTCCTGAGGCGGCGGCGATCGACGTGCAGCAGGGCGGTTTCCTGTCACCGAACAAGGCGGTCGCGTTCTCCGACTACCGCGACGACATCGTGCGGGACATAGCGAAGAACCTGATCAAGGCGGGCGACGACATCCGGGTCGACATGTCCGATCAGGCACCGGCCGCGTTCGGCGGGACGAAGGGGCAGGGCGAGTGGAAGGACCTTCAGGACTTCCTCGCCAAGCCCTCCGATGTCGCGGGCGCGCAGAAGCAGCTCGAGGCGGACGCCGCGAAGGCGTTCGCCAAGGCGGGCTGAGCGGCCGTCATGTCACAGACTCTCACCCCTCCGTCCCCCGCCGCCCCCGCGGCGGGGGCACCCGCCCGCCGCGGGACGCGAACGCCCCGAAGCCGCATGTGGATCGCGGTGTTCTTCCTGCTGCCCGCACTGGTCCTGCTCGGCGCGCTCGTGGTGTATCCGATCGTGTGGTCGGTCGTGCGCAGCCTCTTCGGCCCCGACGGCTTCACCGACTTCGTCGGCCTGTCCAACTACACCGGAGTCTTCACCGACCACCAGACCCTCGTCGCCATCAAGAACAACGCGATCTGGGTCGTGGTCGCACCCGTCGCGGCCACCGGGCTCGGCCTGATCTTCGCCGTGCTCACCGAGCGGATCCGCTGGGGCACCGCGTTCAAACTGGTCGTCTTCATGCCGATGGCCATCTCCATGCTGGCCGCCGGCATCATCTTCCGGCTGGTCTACGACCAGGACCCCGGCAAGGGCGTGGCCAACGCGATGGTGACCGGCGTCCACGACACCTTCTTCAAGGCATCGGCCTACCCCGGAGCGCACCCCCGCGTGGCGGGCCCCGGCAGCACCCTGGCCGGCCCGGTCGGCGGCCCGTACACCGGCAAGTCCCTCAGCCCCGGCGACGGTTCGGCCGCGCTGGCGCTCGTCGGAGTGCAGCCCAGCACCCTGACCGGAGCGACGCAGGCCGCCGCCCCTGCTGCCTGCCCGTCGGGCGCCTTCTGCGGCACGGTCTGGCTGGACTTCCAGCCGGGCGGCGGCACTCCCGGGAAGATCGACCCGGGGGAGAAGGCGCTGGCCGGCGTCCGGGTAGAGGCTGTGCGTGACGGGCGGGTCGTCGCCACGGCGACCGCCGCCAAGGACGGCACCTTCACCCTGCCCGCGTCCGGGATCGGCGCCTCACCGATTCAACTGCGCCTGCCCGCAACGAACTTCACCGCCCAGTACGCGGGTGTCGACTGGCTCGGGCCGACCCTCGTCACCTGGTCGATCATCGGCGCCTACGTCTGGATGTGGACCGGTTTCGCCATGGTCCTCATCGCCGCCGGACTGGCCGGCATCCCCCGGGAGTTGCTGGAGGCGGCACGGGTCGACGGCGCGAGGGAGTGGCAGGTCTTCCGCCGCATCACGGTGCCGCTCCTGGCACCGGTGCTGGGCGTGGTCCTGGTCACGCTGGTGATCAACGTGCTGAAGATCTTCGACCTGGTGTACGTCATCGCGCCGGGCGCCAGCCAGCAGGACGCCAACGTACTGGCCCTGCAGCTCTACCTGTCCTCCTTCGGCGGCGGCAACGACCAGGGCACCGGCAGCGCGCTCGCCGTACTCCTGCTCGCCCTGGTCGCGCCGGTCATGTTCCTCAACATCAAGCGGTTCCGAAAGGAGAAGTCACGGTGACAACCCTTCAGACCGCGAAGGCCGCGAAGGCCGCACGGACCGCCCGGGCCGCCGGAGTCGCCCCCGGCCGCACGGGACCGGGCGCCGCCACCCGTGCGGCTCGCCGGCTGGCCGGCGGATCCACCCGGCTCGTCCTGCTGGCGGTCGCCCTGTTCTGGCTTCTGCCCACCGTCGGCCTGCTGCTCTCCTCGTTGCGCGGGCCCCTGGACATCCAGGCGTCCGGCTGGTGGACGGTCCTCACCAAGCCCGCGCAGCTGACCCTGCACAACTACACCAACCTGCTGGACGACCCGACGATCACGCATTCGTTCCTGAACAGTCTGCTGATCACCGTCCCGGCCACGCTGCTGGTCGTGGTCGTCGGCTCACTCGCCGGATACGTCTTCGCGTGGGTCGAATTCCCGGGCCGGGACTGGGTTTTCCTGCTCGTCGTCGGCCTGCTCGTGGTGCCGTTGCAGGTCGCGCTGGTCCCCGTCACCAGCCTGTTCGGGAAGCTCGGAATCTTCGGCAGCATCACCAGCGTCGTCCTCTTCCACGTCGCTTTCGGACTGCCTTTCGCGATCTTCCTGCTGCGGAACTTCTTCGCGGGGATCCCACGCGAACTCCTGGAGGCCGCCCGTCTCGACGGGGCGGGCGAGTTGTGGCTCTTCCTGAGAGTGGTGGTTCCGCTGGGCGGGCCGGCGATAGCCTCGCTCGGCATCTTCCAGTTCCTGTGGGTCTGGAACGACATGCTCGTGGCGCTCATCTTCGCCGACCCGGGCTCGGCGCCGCTCACCGTGGCCCTGCAACAGCAGACCCGCCAGTTCGGCACCAATATCGACGTCCTGTCCTCCGGCGCCTTCCTCTCCATGATCATCCCGCTGGTGGTCTTCTTCGCCTTCCAACGGCAGTTCGTGGGCGGCGTCATGGCGGGAGCGCTGAAGTAGGTTCGGGGCATCCTACGGACAAAGCGCGGTATGTCATTCCTTCGAGTGGCGTAATCCCATAGTGGGCCGGGGTATGCCCTGGTAGCTGGCACGATGAGTGACATAGAAGTCACTCATCGTGTAGGTATGCCGCCCTATTCCGATTGCACGCGCTACTACTCCGCCACCAAGTGGTCTGCGGGCGTCTTCTCTCAGCCGTGAGTACACGAGTTCAGTACTCAGCGGTCGTGATCAGCAGTTCCCGGCCCTCTTGCAGGAGGTTCCTCGTTGTCTCATCGTCAGTCATCCGCTCAGCCGGTGGATTCGTCGGTCGAGGTGCTGCCGGTGACCGCGGCACAGCGCGAGATCTGGCTCGCCGAGCAGCGCTCCCCGGACACACGCCAGGCGCTGCGTCTGGGCGAGTACTTGGAGATCCGCGGACCGGTCGATCCGGTCATGTTCGAGGCGGCCCTGCGTCAAGTGGTGGCCGAGACCGATGCGTTACGGGTGCGCCTGGTGTCCGGTGCGGACGGCCCTGTTCAGGTTCTGGAGCGTGAGCTGCCCTGGACCCTCTCGTTCGTCGACGTCGGCGACGAACCCGACCCGGCGGCCGCCGCCCGCGCGTGGGTCTCGGCCGACATGACCCGGCCCATGGACCTGGCCTCCGGTCCGCTGTTCAGCTACGCCCTGCTGCGGCTGGCGCCGGACCGGTTCTGGTGGTACCACACCTACCACCACGCGGCCGTGGACGCGTTCGGCTACGCCCTCGTGGCACAGCGGGTCACCGACGTCTACACGGCCCTGGCGGACGGGCGGCAGGCCGGCCCCAGTCCCTTCGGCCCGTTGTCGACACTGGTGCGAGCCGACCAGGACTACCGCGCGTCCGAGGACCATGCAGCCGACCGCGCGTACTGGATGCGGCACCTGTCCGGATGGACGGGGACCGCCGCGCCTTCGCCCGGCTCCCGGGGCACGGCGGCGGTTCCCCGCCCGGCCGGGCAGGGACGGTCATCCGGAAGCTCGGCCCATATGGCCATCCCCAGAACCGAGTTGCGCCCGCTTCCGCGCCCGCAGGCGCTGAAGGCGGCGGCCTCCCGCGCCGAAGTCTCCCGCTTCCGTTTCGTGTTCGCCGCCGTGGCGCTCTACACGCGTCACCTGACGGACGCGCGGGACGTGGTGCTCGGGCTGACCGTGGCCGGCCGCATGGACCCGGCCTCCCGCACGACGCCCGGGATGCTGGCCAACAGTGTTCCGGTACGCCTGATCATCCGGCCCGACATGCCGCTGAGGGATCTGCTGGCCCAGGTCGACGACCGGATGCGCGAAGCGGTGGAGCACCAGCGTTACCGCGGGGAGGACCTGTACCGCGACCTCGGCCTGTCACGGGACTCCGGCGCGGCGATCTCGCCGTCGGTCAACCTTATCGGGTTCGACTACAACATCGCCTTCGCCGGCCACCGGTGCATCGCGCACAACCTCTCCTTCCCGTTGGGCAGCGACCTGATGATCATGGTGTGGGACCGCCGGGACGGCACCGGCCCGCACATGAGACTGCACGCGGCGCCCGGAGCGTACGACGAGTCCGACCTCGCGGACTCCCAGCGGCGCCTGCTGCGCTTCCTCGACAACCTGACGGACTTCGACCCCGATCTCCCGGTCGGCATGCTCGACGTACTGTCGGACGACGAGCGACGGCGCCTCCTGGAGAAGGGGGACGTCTCCGCGGCAGGAGCCCCCGCCGTTCCCTTGCCGACGATGTTCGAGGACCGAGTACGCCGCACGCCGGAAGCCGACGCGGTGGTCGCCGGCGATACGACGCTGGCGTACGGGGAGTTGAACGCGCGCGCGAACCGGCTCGCGCACGCCCTGACCGCCCGGGGTATCGGGGTCGAGGATGTCGTCGCCCTCGCCCTGCCGCGTTCGATCGACCTCGTCGTGGCCGTGCTCGCCGTACTCAAGGCCGGGGCCGCCTACTTGCCGGTGGACCCGGCGTATCCGGCGGCGCGCAGGGAGTACATGCTCGCCGACGCCCGATCGGCCCTGGTGATCGACGATCCGCGGGCGGTGGCAGAGCTGTCGCAGGGGCAGCCGGACACCGACCCGGGAATCGCCGTGGACCCGCGGCACCCGGCGTACGTCATCTACACCTCGGGTTCGACCGGGCGGCCCAAGGGGGTGGTGGTGACCCACACGGGCATCGCCTCCATGGTGATGTGCCAGGCGGAGCGCCTGGAGATCACCCCCGACAGCAGGGTGCTCCAGTTCGCCTCGCCCAGCTTCGACGCCTCCACGTGGGAACTGTGCGCCGCCCTGCTGGACGGGGCCGCGCTGCTGCTCGCCCCCACGGCCGACCCACTGTCGGCCCTCACCGACCCCGGCACGCACCTCACGCACGCGGTCGTACCGCCGTCGGCACTGGCCGTGGTGTCCGAGACGGACGTGCGTGTTCCGACGCTGGTGGTGGCTGGGGAGGCATGTCCGCCGGGATTGGTGGCGCGGTGGGCGCCGCGGCGGCGCATGCTCAACGCCTACGGGCCGACGGAAACCACGGTCATGGCGTCCCTGAGCAAGCCGCTGGTGCCGTCGGACTCGGCACCGCCCATCGGAGGGCCCATCCCCGGCAGCCGCGTCTACGTGCTCAACGGCACGCTGCGACCGGTGCCGTTGGGGAGTGCCGGAGAGCTGTACGTCGCCGGCGCGTCCCTGGCCCGCGGCTACCTGCGCCGTCCGGCGCTGACGGCCGAGCGGTTCGTGGCCGACCCGTACGGCCCTCCCGGCACCCGGATGTACCGGACGGGCGACCTGGTGCGGTGGCGGGCCGACGGCGAGCTGGAATACCTCGGCCGCACCGACCACCAGGTCAAGATCCGCGGGTTCCGTATCGAGCTGGGCGAGGTCGAGGCCGCGCTGGCCGCGTGCCCCGGTGTGGCGCGGGCCGCGGTGCTCGCCCGCCAGGACCGGCAGCGGGGCGATGTCCGGCTCGTCGCCTACGTCGTGGCCGACGAGGACGGAACACGGCCGCGGTCGCTGCGCGAACGCCTGCGCGAGGAACTGCCCGAGTACATGCTGCCCGCGGCGTTCGTGATGCTCGACGAGCTGCCGCTGACCCCGAACGGCAAGCTGGACCGCGCCGCCCTGCCGGAGCCCCACGACGAGCCCGGCACGTCCGTCGCGCGGGCACCGCGCACTCCACGGGAACAGTTGCTGTGCGAGCTGTTCGCGGAGGTCCTCGGTCTGCGGCAGGCCGACGTGGACCTGCACTTCTTCGAAGCGGGCGGACACTCGCTGCTCGCGATCCGCCTGGTGTCCCGGATCCGCGCCGTCCTGGGCACGGATCTGAATCTGAACGTGCTGTTCGAAGCGCCCACAGTGGCTCGCCTGGCGGCCCGGCTGGACGGCGCGGACAGCAAACGCCCGGCACTGACCGTCCAGGAACGGCCCGATCCCGCTCCGTTGTCGTTCGCGCAGCGCCGGCTGTGGTTCCTGCACCGTGCCGAGGGCCCCGGCGCCACCTACAACATTCCTCTGGTGCAGCGCCTGGCCGGCGAGCTCGACCGAGGGGCGCTGGAGGCGGCGCTGGCCGATGTGATGGGCCGGCACGAGAGCCTGCGCACGATCTACTACGAAGTCGACGGCGAGCCCTTCCAGCGGATCACCGACGTGTCCGCGGCGCGCCCGGTGCTGCCCGTCACCGAGGTGGACGACGAGGAGGCACTGCACGCGCGGCTGCTGGAAGCCGTCCGGTACCCGTTCGATCTGGCCGTCGAACCACCCCTGCGCGCCGAGCTGTTCGCGCTGAGCCCCACCGAGCACGCCCTGGTGATCGTGGTTCACCACATCGCCGCCGACGGCTGGTCCCTGGCACCTCTGGCCCGTGATCTGGCGACCGCCTACGCCGCCCGGCGCCAGGGCAAGGAGCCGGACTGGGAACCACTGCCGGCGCGCTACACCGACTACACCTTGTGGCAGCGTCGGCTCATGGGCGACCCCGACGACCCCGACGGACTTCTGCACCGCCAACTCGCCCACTGGTCAACGACGTTGGCGGGCCTGCCCGAGGAACTCGCGCTGCCCTACGACCGGCACCGCCCCGCCGTCGCCTCCTACCGTGGTGCCAGAGTCCCCCTGCGTCTCGACGCGGAGCAGCACGCGGCGCTGACCGAGCTGGCGCACCGGTCGGGAGCCAGCCTCTTCATGGTGCTGCACGCAGGTCTGGCCGCGCTCCTGACCAAGCTGGGTGCGGGCACCGACATCCCCGTCGGCAGCGTGATCGCCGGCCGCGCCGATCAGGCCCTGGACGAACTGGTGGGGTTCTTCGTCAACACGCTGGTGCTGCGTACCGACACCTCCGGCGACCCTGCCTTCGCCGACCTGCTGACACGTGTCCGCGACACCGCTCTGGCGGCCTACGCCCACCAGGAAACGCCCTTCGAGCAGCTGGTGGAGACGCTGAACCCGCCCCGGTCACCGGCCCGCCACCCGCTGTTCCAGGTCGCGCTCTCCCTGGAAGCAGACGAAGCCGCGGCGTTCGCGCTGCCCGGACTGCGCACGTCCAGGATCCCGGTGTCGACCGCGACCGCCAAGTTCGATCTGGACATCGGCATCTACGAACAACGCTCCGAGAACGGCGAATGCCTCGGCCTGCACGGGACCATCGACTACGCCACCGACCTCTTCGACCACGAAACGGTCCAGGACCTGGCCGCACGCTGGGTGCGGCTGCTGGAAGCCGCCGTCCGGGACCCGGACCGTCCGATCAGCCGCATCGACGTACTGTCCGACGACGAGCGCCATCGCTTCCTGGAGGATGCCGGCCGGCCCGCGACGGCGCGGCTGCCCGCGAACACCCTTCCCGAGCTCTTCCACGCGCAGGTGCGTGCCGCCCCCGACGCGGTCGCCGTCGTGGCGGACGACACCACTGTGACCTACGCCCAGTTGAACGCCCGGGCGAACCGGCTCGCGCACGCACTGACCGCTCGCGGCGTCGGTCCCGAGGACGTCGTCGCTCTCGCCCTGCCGCGGTCCGGTCACCTGGTCGTGGCCGTGCTCGCCGTACTCAAGGCAGGGGCCGCCTACCTGCCACTGGACCCGGAGTACCCGGCCCCGCGGATCGCGGCCATGTTCGAGGACGCACAGCCGGTGTTGCTGCTCACGGACACGACCACCGCCGCGTCGGGCGACCTCGGTACGGGGACGCCGCGTCTGCTGCTGGACGCACCAAAGACCGTCGAGGCGTTGAAGGGGCTGCCGGATACCGACCCGGTGACGACGTTGTCGCCGGACCATCCGGCATACGTGATCTACACCTCGGGATCGACCGGGACACCCAAGGGGGTCGTCGCCCGCCACGCGAGCGTGGTCAACATCGCCGCGCGGTACCGGCACCAGGTGTTCGGGCCGGCGGCCGAGCGCGGCGGAGGCCGGCCCTTGCGGGTCGCCCTCACCGCCTCGGTGTCCTTCGACGCCTCCTGGGGCCAGCTGGCGGCCCTGATGGACGGCCACGAGCTGCATGTGCCCGACGCGGCCACCTGGGTGGACGCGGACCGGTTCGTGGCGTGGCTGATCCACCACCGCATCGACTCGGTCGACGTCACACCCTCGTACATGCGCGTCCTCTCCGACCGCGGCCTGCTCACGAACGAACGGTGGCGGCCGAGTGTGGCCGTACTCGGTGGCGAGGAGCTGGGGGACCAGCTGTGGAACGAACTACGGGCAGTCGACGGACTGGTGGCCTTCAACATGTACGGGCCGACCGAGTGCACCGTGGACTCGGTACAGGCACGGCTGGACACCACCGCGACTCCGGTCCTCGGACAGCCGGTCCCCGGCACTCGTGCCTACGTACTGGATGCCGCCCTGCGGCCGGTGCCGCCCGGCGTGACCGGCGAGCTGTACGTCGCCGGTGCCGGCCTGGCGCGCGGCTACCTGCGCCGCCCGGGCATCACGGCCCAGCGATTCGTGGCCGACCCGTACGGCCCCCCGGGGACGAGGATGTACCGCACCGGCGACCTGGCCCGGTGGCGCACCGACGGGCAACTCGTCTTCGCCGGACGGGCGGACGACCAGGTCAAGATCCGTGGCCATCGCGTCGAACCCGGCGAGGTGGAAGCCGTCCTCTCCGCTCATCCCGGGGTCGCCCACGCCGCCGTCATCGCCCGCGACGACCACGTCAAAGACACCCATCTGGCCGCCTACGCGGTGCCGCTCGCCGGGAGCGAGGTCGATCCCGCCGACCTGCGGTCCTTCCTCCGCGAGCGCCTACCCGCCTACATGGTGCCGTCCGCCTTCGTCGCGCTGGACTCCCTGCCACTGACTCGGAACGGAAAGCTCGACCGCGCCGCCCTGCCCGTGCCCGACTTCACCACGACCCCGAGCGGCCGCCGTCCGCACACCCCCGAGGAGCGGGCCCTGTGCGAGCTGTTCGCCGAGGTGCTGGACGTGCCCGCGGTCGGCGTCGACGACGACTTCTTCGCTCTGGGCGGTCACTCCCTGCTCGCCACCCGTCTGGCGAGTCGGATCGGTGAGACCCTGGCCGTCCCCTTCAACCTGTCGGCGCTCCTGGAGGCACCGACCCCGGCGGGACTGGCCCGGCATCTGAGTGCGGACAACCCGCACACCACGACGAAGTGGGTACCGGATTCGGAAGCGAAGCTGAGCCCTGCCCTGCGCTTCACGCCCGTCACGCAACCGGCCGGCGGCCCGCACGAAATTCTGCTGACCGGAGCCACCGGGTTCGTCGGAGCCTTCCTCCTGTCCGAACTGCTGCACAGGACAGCGGCCCGGGTGCACTGCCTCGTCCGTGCGCGGACCGACGCCCAGGCACGTGAGCGGCTGGCCGAGGCCTTGCGGGCCTACGGCATCAAGGCGACGCCCGACGATCCGCGGCTGAGCGTCGTCCGGGGAGACCTGGCCGCCGTCGATCTCGGCCTCGGCCCGGCGGACCGGGCGCGGCTGCGCGAGACGATCGACACGATCGTCCACAGCGGCGCGCACGTCCATCACCTCTCGCCCTACGCACGACTGAAGCCGGCCAATGTCGAGGGCACCCGAAGCCTGTTGCACCTGGCGGGCGAAGGGCGGCCCAAAGCGTTCCACCACCTCTCGACCCTCGGGGTGTTCCGAGCCGGCCAGGACTCCCGGCTGGTCACGGAGGATTCGCCGATCGAGGCGGAACGGCACCCGTTCGGCAGGGGTTACGCAGCCAGCAAGTGGGTGGCCGAGCGGCTGGTGGAGCGTGCCTTCGAGCGGGGAGCGAGCGGTGGCATCCACCGGCTCGGCCGCATCTGGGCTCATACCTCGACCGGAGCCGTCAATCCGGACGACATGTTCTCCCGGTTGCTCACCAGTAGCGCGGCGCTCGGCTGCTATCCGGCGGACCCCGAACTCCAGGAAACCCTGCTCCCCGTCGATGTCCTCGCCGGAGCCCTCGTCGAGCTGCTGCGAACCGGCGACAGAACCGGCCGCGTGCACCACCTCCACCATCCACGCGGCATCGGACCGGGCGCCTTCCTGGCCGGTTACGACCAGCTGCACGGGACGCGCACCGAAGAAGTCCCGCTCACCGAATGGCTGCGGCGCCTGCGTCGCGCGACCGAACGGGGACAGAACCTGCCGATCCTGCCCTACTTGGCGTATCTCGAAGAGCACGCCGAGAAAGCACCGACCGCACGGCAACCGACCCTGGTGTTCCAGAACGAGAAGACGGTCCAGCGGCTACGGCAACTCGCGGTCACGATCCCAGAGATCGACGAGGCTGCGATCTGCGGCTACTGGGGCTTCATCCAGTCAGAAAAGCACGCCGAGGGCGGCATGACCGCCGAGAACCAGTGATTGTGGCGATGGCCTTGCTTGGAAGCCCACCCGCTGCCCCTGCGACGACACCTCGTGCTTGCACGAGAGCGAGGATGCGACCGCGCTCGATCGTTCCCGGTCGCCAACGCTGGGAACTCCACCATGTCCGCGGCAGACCCTCCTTGGCGCGGCTGACCGAGGCATCACTCCTTGAAGCCCCGGGCATCGAGGAGGTGCGCGTCAGCCCGGTCACCGGCCGGGTGCTGGTGCGGCACGACCGCACCATCAGTCCTCGGGAGGTCGCCCAGCTGCTGCGCCGGGCAGTCGACCGGACACTGGCAGCCCTGCGCAGAACCGCGGCGGACATGCTGGGCCGCAACTCCGCCCTCCAGCCGGATGAGGCTGACGGGACGGGAACACGTCACTCCCGCGCCGATCCCCACAGCAGCCGCCGAGCAGGCGGCACTGGACGCTGGCTTCCCAGGGTGATCGGGGCCGGAGGTGTGGCAGCGGCGGCCGTTGCCGGCGGCCCCTTTCTCCTGAAGCTGCTCAGTCGCCCGCTGGTCACTCTCGGACTGGCAGCCGGAGCGACGGCAGCCGTCGTCCGGCGAGCGTGGCGCAGATCGGACCTCGCACAGCAGCAGTCGGGCGAATCCGCTCCGGGCCGCCACGCCATACGGCGCATCATCGGCCCGCACAAACGGAAGTTCCGCTGGGCAGCGTTGTTGTCCGGGATCTCGCAGCTGGGCGAGATGGCGCTGTTCGCCTTGAGCCCTTCGATCGTGCTGTTGCTCGCCAGGGGCGGGAGCACCACCCTGGCCGGGCTGGGCGTGGCCGGCGTCACCGCCCAGCTGTCGCTTCTCGTCGCAGCCGCCGGGGCGGCCTGCCTCGTCATGGCCGCTTCCGGCTACGGTGCCAGCGTCGCCTGGCGCCAGCTGGCGCAGGACATCGAGGACGACTGGCGCACCCGCACCTACGAACACGTCCAGCAGGTGGCGCCGACCGACCTGGAGAACGAGCGGGTCAGCCGGGTCAACACCGTCCTGTCCGAGGACATCAGCCAGATCGGCGCCTTCGTCGGCTCGAGCATGCACGACGTCGTCCAGATGGGTACCAGCCTCGCGTTGCTGGTCCCGGCGTTCCTGCTGCTCGCTCCGCAGATCTCCTGGATCGCCTTCGCACCGATCCCGCTCGTCGCCTGGCTGTCCTTCCGCTTCCACGAGCGCGCGGTCGCCAGCCACGCCGCCTCCGACGAGCAGCGAGCACGGTTGAACAGCCGGGTGACCGAGAACCTCCATGCCCACACCACCATCAAGTCCGCGGTCACCGAAGAGCACGAGATCGCACGTATCGCCGAGTTGAACCAGAAATGCAGCGAAGCCAATCGCTCGACCGGACGCACCTCGGCGATTCCGCCCCAGATCCTGCGACTGGCCGGTGGTTCGGCTCTGGTCGGCACGGTGCTCCTGGGCGGCCGGGCCGTGCTGCGGGGCACGCTGTCGACCGCGGCCTTCGGCCCCCTGATCGAAATGCCGGGCATCGCCATGCTGCGGCTGTCCCGACTGGGCAGCACCACCGACCAGTACCAGCGCACCGTCACCGCCCTGCACCGGGTGGAACGCCTGCACGACCTCCCTCTCGAACCCGTCGAGGGCGGTCGCCGGGTACCGGCCCAACAGGTGAAAGGGGAGATCGAAATGCGGAAGGTGACCTTCTCCTACCCCGGTCGGTCACCGGCGCTCCGCGGCACCTCGCTGGTCATTCCTCCCGGCCGTACCACCGGCATCGTCGGCACCAGCGGCGCGGGCAAGACCACCATCGCCAAACTGCTCATGCGCTTCCACCATCCCGACCGTGGACAGGTACTGCTCGACGGCGCCGACGTACGCACCCTTGCCCTGCCCGACCTGCGCCGCGCGATCGGATACGTCACCCAGGAACCGTTCCTGTTCGACGCGACGATCGCGGAGAACATCCGCTACGGCACTTTCCACGCCACTGACGAGCAACTGGTCGCCGCCGCCCGCACCGCCGGGGCCGACGCCTTCATCGACGCCCTGCCTGACGGATACGCCACCCGGGTCGGTGAACGCGGCGCCGCACTGTCCGGCGGGCAGAAACAGCGCATCGCGCTGGCCCGCACCATCCTGCGCGATCCCCCGGTCATCATCCTCGATGAGGCCACTTCCGCCGTCGACAACGAGACCGAGGCCATTATCCAGAAGGCTCTCCAAGTGTTCGGAGCGGACCGCACGATGATCGTCATCGCCCACCGGCTGTCCACCGTCCAAGGCGCCGACCGGATCTACGTCATGGGCCCTGGCGGACTGGTGGCCGAAGAAGGCACGCACGAGGAACTCGTGACGCGCGGCGGCACCTACACCACCCTTTGGAAGCTACAGGCCGGCAAACCGGCACTTGCCTGACGCCGGAGCCCGATCACCGGGGACCGGTGAGGAAAACCAGGAGAGCTGACATGACGCAGGCGAACAATCCGTTCGAAGACGATGAAGCCCGCTTTCTGGTGCTCGTCAATGACGAGGGCCAGCACTCGTTGTGGCCGGCCTTTGCCCAGGTACCCGACGGCTGGATCGTCGCCCATCCGCAGGACACCCGGCAGGCGTGCCTCGACTACGTCGACAAGGTGTGGACCGACATGCGGCCGCGCACCCTTGCCGAGGCCACGGACGGCGGACGGTGAGGTCAAGCTGACGGTCTTTTGCCTCGGTTGTATCCGCTCATTCCTCAAGCAGCCAAGGACACCGCCGTGTTTTTCTCAGAATCCTGCGCCGCCCTTTCCCGCCACCCTGTTCTGGAGGACTTCACCTCCCGAGTCACCGACTTCCTCGACACGAACCTGCCCGACCCCGTCACCGAGGAGTCAGCTCGGCCGCCCTGGCTCGATCTGCGCAAGCGCGCCGCCCAAGCCGGCCTGACGGGGTTCGACCTGGCCTGCGCACCGGCCGAGCCGGGTAACGGTCGTGGCCTGACGGGAGGCCAGGACGTGGCTGCGGTCGTTCCTCCGGGCCTTCGGCGAGTGGCCCAGGGGCTGGCCATGTTTCTGGCCGGGCGACGGGACTGCGATGCGCGGGAGATCTTCAGCTCGGCACACGGTGCCATGGCCCTGCGATACGGCACGCCCGTCGTCGTGCGGGAAGTCCGCGACCGTGTGGTGCGTCGTGGCGAGCTGGCGGGTGTGGCGTCGAGCGAACCGCATTCCGGCTCGGACCTGCGCGGCTTGCGGACCGTAGCGGTCGACCATGGCGATCATCTGCTGCTCTCCGGTACGAAGGGCTTGGTCAGCAGGGTGGAAGAGGCCACCGGATTCATCGTTTTCTGCAAGGTGGTCGGTCCGGAGCAGGCTGCCGTGCGGGACACCGACGGTGCGTGGCTGCGCAAGGTGCCGTTGTCGGCGCTCTGGGTGCCGACGGCGACCGCCGGGATCTTCACCGAGACCACCGCCCCCTTGGGCCTGCGGGGTTGGAGCATGGGCCATCTGCACTTCGACCACGTACGCATCGGCAAGGATCTCCTGCTCGGGGCACCCGGCGACGGCCGATGGATCTTCGACACGCACTTCTCCAACTGGCGTTTAATGATGGGGCTGGTCTGCCTGGGTGCGGCGACCGCCGCGATCGAGGAGACGATGGCCCGTGCCTGCCGGCGCAGTGTCGGCCGGACGTCGCTGGTGAACGTACCCTCTGTCGCGTCCCGGCTCGGCACCGCGGCAGCCGAGGTCCAAGCGGCGACTGCCTGGTGCTTCTCCCTCCTGGAGCGGATCGGCCAGGGCCAAGACGGCGTCGACGTGGCGGCCTGCTCCGCCGCCAAGGCCCTTGCCACGGATGCGTCCTACCGCGCCGTCGACATCGCTCTCCAGTTGCACGGCAGCGAGGGATACACCCGTGCCACCCCCATGGAGAAGCGCCTTCGGGACATCCGGGGACTCCGCATCGCCGACGGGCCCAACGACACCCTGTACAGCGTTCTGGCTCAGTCCCTGCTCGAGGGCTCCCGACCGCCACTGCCCCTGGTGGCTCAGCGCCAGGCATGACCGGCGGATCGCCATCAAGAAAGTTTGTCCCTGAGCATCGCAAGATAAAACGGGAGTTTCATTACAGTCCTCTTGGGTACCGCATAAACCTCCACGTTGCCGTGCAGGTGGTCGCTGATAATCAGCGTGCACCTCCCTTTCGCGTGGCGCACTTCGGCGGAATACAGGACTTCCTCCATCGCGTTTTCTGTAGCGGCAGTGGCCTCACCGGGTGCGGAATTCTCCATGCCAACTCCTGAATCAATCTGAACTTTGGTACCTACAGCTTGCCCCATGTTGCACGGTAGGTCAGGCGGAGACGGAAAAGATCAATTGTGCCAAGGGTGCACCCGAAAGGGTGAACATCATGGATCACTCTGGTGGCGCAACCACATAGGGCATTAAAGTGGAATTCCGAGAACACTGTCGGGGACCCGACGGACTGCGAGAAGGGCTGCACTGACTATGCTTCCTGTGATTCCCGTCTTCTTGGTTGGAGCGGTTTCAGCACCTCTCATCAAGAAGATCGCGCGAGGGACCGTCAAGTCCTCCGTGAAATTGGTGCTGGATGCCAAGCGAGTCGCTCACGAGATCAATGAAGATCTGAGTGACATCGCTGCCGAGGCGACCGCCGAGGTGTTCGCCGCCGATCTTCAGGAAGGATCGGAGGTGCCGCGGCAGACCACCAAGAAGGCACGCACGAGTACCGCGAACGCGTAAGAACGAGGCGTAAGAACGAGATTGACGGCGTGGTGTTCGTCGCGGCCGATGTCGGTGATGGGAACCTGATCGGCACCTCACCGATTCCGCCGATTCGAGAGAGCGCCGCCCGTTGACAACCGAACTTCCCGACGCGCCTGCCGGTCCGTCGGAAAACCCTCCGTCCCGGCTTTCCCGGCGCACCTTCATCGTGACGACTTCCGCCCTTGGCGGCGCAGTCGTCGCCGACGGTCCCATGGCGGGCGCGGTTCCGTTCGGCGCCGATGACGCTGCCGCCGCCGATCCGCCACCCAGCAGCCGAGTCTCGCTGAACGTCAACGGCAAGCGGCACACCGTCACGGTCGACAACCGGACCTCGCTGCTGGACCTGCTGCGCGAGCACCTCAGGCTCACCGGGTCGAAGAAGGGCTGCAACGCCGGGGCCTGCGGGGCGTGCACGGTGCTGGTCGACGGGCGGCGAGTCAACTCGTGCCTGACGCTGGCGGTGCGGCTGGAGGGCGCCGAGGTCACCACGATCGAGGCTCTGGCCGACGGCGGTCGGCTGCATCCACTACAGCAGGCGTTCGTCGACCAGGACGCGTTCCAGTGCGGCTTCTGCACTCCGGGCCAGATCATGTCCGGCGTCGGTTGCATCCAGGAGGGGCACACCGGCTCGGCGGAGGAGATCCGGGAGTGGATGAGCGGCAACATCTGCCGCTGCGGCTGCTACGTGAAGATCGTGCGCGCGGTCGGGCAAGCCGCGGGCCGGAAGTGAGGTGCGGCCATGCACCCCTTCACCTACACGCGCGTCTTCGACACCCGTGAGGCAGTCAACGCCGGTCAACGCGGCGGGCGTTACATCGCCGGCGGTACCACGCTCGTCGACCTGATGCGGGAGACCGTCGAACGCCCCGGGACACTGGTCGACATCACCGGCCTGCCGCTGGGCGAGGTCAGCGTCACCGAGCGCGGGGGGCTGCGCATCGGCGCGCTGGTGCGGATGGCCGAGGCCGCCGCCGATCCCAAGGTGCGCGCTCTGTACCCCGTCATCTCCCAGGCGCTGGAGCTGAGCGCATCCGCCCAGCTGCGCAACATGGCGACCATCGGCGGCAACCTCATGCAGCGCACCCGGTGCCCGTACTTCCGTGACGTCACGGCTGCCTGCAACAAACGCGAGCCGGGCTCCGGCTGCGCGGCCCACAAGGGCTTCAACCGCACGCACGCGATTCTCGGCACCTCCGACGCCTGCGTCGCCACTCATCCCTCCGACGTGGCCGTGGCGTTCGCGGCACTGGAGGCGAGGCTTCACCTGACGGGCTCGGACGGCCCGCGCACCGTGTCCCTCGCCGACTTCCTGCTGCGGCCCGGCACCACCCCGAACAGCGAACAAGCCATCAGACAAGGTGAGTTGATCACGGCCGTGGAGATCCCCGACCACCCGCGCCCGCTGAAGTCCGGCTATCTGAAGGTGCGCGACCGGCAGTCGTACGAGTTCGCCCTCACCTCCGCCGCGGTTGCCCTGCACATCAGGGACGGTGTGATCCGCGAGGCGAAGGTCGCGGCCGGCGGCGTCGGCACGGTGCCGTGGAAGCTGCCCGCCGTCGAGCGGCGCCTCATCGGCGAACGCCCGTCGAAGCGGCTGTGGGCCGAAGCGGCCGAACGCGCGGCGGACGGTGCCCGCCCCCTCCGGCACAACCGCTTCAAGGTCGAGTTGCTCAAGCGGACGGTTGAACGCCAGCTGCGCATCGTGGGAGGTGACCAGTGACTCCGCAGCCGCAGGCAGCGGTCGGCGCACCGATGTCCCGCGTGGACGGGCACCTCAAGGTCACCGGGGCGGCGAAATACGCCGCCGACCACGACATCGGCATCGTGCACGCCGTGATCGTCGACAGCGGCGTCGGTCGGGGCCGCATCACCCGACTCGACACCCGCGACGCCCAGGGCACGCCCGGCGTCCTGAAGGTGATCACTCACCGCAACGCGCCCCGGCTGGCGTACCGCGACGACCCGGACTCCGCCAATCCGCCGGGAAAGCCGCTGAGGGCGTTCCAGGACGACCGCATCAGGTTCTTCGGGCAGCCCATCGCCGTCGTCGTGGCCACGAGCCTGGAGGCAGCCGAGCACGCCGCGAGCCTGGTGAAGGTGCGCTACGACACCCAACAGCCCTCGACCGACCTGTCCGACGCGCCGCCCGGCCCACCGCGGAGCTACGAGCGCGGCGACGCGGACGCGGCTCTGGCCACCGCCGCGGTACGCCTCCAGATGACCTACCGGGCCGCCCGCAACCACCACAACGCGATGGAGCCGCACGCCACCGTCGCCCGCTGGGACGGCGACCGGCTCACCGTGTGGGACAAGAGCCAGTGGGTGCTCGGCGCGCGGAGCGAGTACGCCGCCGTGTTCGGCATCCCGGTGGAGTCGGTGCGCGTCATCTCACCCTTCGTCGGCGGTGCTTTCGGCAACGCGGCGCGCGTCTGGGTGCACTCCGTCGTCGCCGCGCTCGCCGCACGAGAGGTGGGGCGCCCCGTCAAACTCGCCTTGAGCCGACGCCAGTTGTACTTCGGGGTGGGCTTCCGGCCCAGGTACGAGTACCGGATCCGGCTGGGCAGTGACCGGCGCGGGCGGCTGGCCGCGATGATCCACGACCTGCGGTCGGAGACCTCCTCCTACGAGACGCACGGCGAAGCCGCCCTGGCCCTCGGCCAGATGCTCTACAACACGCCCAACGTCCGCCAGACGCACCGCTCCGTGCCACTGGACGTCAACACGCCGACCTGGATGAGAGGGCCGGGCTTCTCCACCGCGGCCTTCGCCGTCGAGTCGGCCATCGACGAGCTGGCGTATGAACTGGGCGTCGACCCGATCGAGCTGCGGCTGCGGAACGAGCCGCGGGAAGACCCCTCCAGCAGGCGGCCGTTCTCCACCCGGCGGCTGCGCGAGTGCCTCACGGTCGGGGCCCGCGAGTTCGGCTGGGCCCACCGCGATCCCAGGCCGCGCTCCGCCCGAGACGGCGACTGGCTGATCGGCACAGGCGTGGCCAGCGGCGTCTACCCCACCGAGAGGGCGGCGACGCGGGCGTCGGTCGGACTGGAGGCCGACGGCACCGCCCTGGTCCAGTCGGCGTCCAGCGACATGGGCCCGGGCACCTACACGTCCATGACCCAACTCGCCGCCGACGCCCTCGGACTCAACGTCCGCGACGTCACCTTCCGGCTCGGCGACTCCACCATGCCGCCCGCCCCGGTGCACGGCGGTTCCATGACCATGGCCAGCGTCGGCTCCGCCGTCCAGGACGGCTGCGACAAGCTGCGGCGGCAGGCGATCCGGCTCGCCGTCGAGGACGAGGACTCGCCGCTGTTCGGCGTCGACGCGGACGAGATCGTCGTGCGCGGTGGCCGGCTGCACGTGAAGGACGACCTCGCGCGCGGCGAGACGTACAGGCAGCTGCTGACCCGCAACAACCGCGCCCGCCTGGAAGCGAACGGGTCCTACACGCCGGATCGGGCACGCTTGTCGATGTACGCCTACGGCGTGACGTTCGCCGAGGTCGCCGTCGACCGGCGGCTGGGCCTGGTCCGGGTGCGGCGCATGCTCGGCGTGTACGACGCGGGCCGCATCATCAGCCCCGAGCTGGCCGACAGCCAGGCGCTCGGCGGGATGGTCGGCGGCATCGGCTCCGCCCTGCTGGAGCGCACGCTCACCGACCCCCGCGACGGCCGGATCGTCAACGCCAACCTCACCGACTACCTGGTCCCGGTCAACGCGGACATCCCCGACCTGCGGGCGATCTACCTGGAAGGGCAGGACCGCGAGGCCGGCCCTCTCGGCGTCAAGGGCCTCGGGGAGGTCGTCCACGTCGGCGTGGCACCCGCCATCGCCAACGCGGTCTTCCACGCCACCGGCCGCCGCATCCGCGAACTGCCCATCACCGCTGGGGCTTTGCTCTGACGGCTGGGCAGGAGAAGTGCGCTCCGACGGTCGATCAAATGTCCCGGAAGATCTCGATCTGCGCCCCCACCGAGTTCAGCCGCTCGGCCAGATCCTCGTAACCGCGGTTGATGACGTACACGTTCCGCAGGACGGACGTGCCCTCCGCCGCCATCATCGCCAGCAGGACGACCACGGCCGGCCGCAGCGCGGGCGGGCACATCATCTCGGCGGCGCGCCAGCGGGTCGGGCCCTCGACCAGTACCCGGTGGGGATCCAGCAACTGGAGTCGGCCGCCGAGGCGGTTGAGGTCCGTCAGGTAGATCGCGCGGTTGTCGTAGACCCAGTCGTGGATCAGCGTCTTGCCCTGCGCTGCGGCCGCGATGGCCGCGAAGAACGGGACGTTGTCGATGTTCAGGCCGGGGAAGGGCATCGGGTGGATCTTGTCGATCGGCGCCTCCAGCTTGGAGGGCCGGACGGTGAGGTCCACCAGGCGCGTACGGCCGTTGTCCGCGGGGTACTCCGGTGTGCGGTCGTGGTCGAGGCCCATCTCCTCCAGGACCGCGAGCTCGATCTCCAGGAACTCGATGGGTACCCGGCGGACCGTCAGCTCCGACTCGGTGACGACGGCGGCGGCCAGCAGGCTCATCGCCTCGACCGGGTCCTCGGAGGGGGAGTAGTCCACGTCGACGTCGATGGTCGGCATGCCGTGCACGGTCAGCGTGGTGGTGCCGATGCCCTCGACCTTGACGCCCAGCGCCTCCAGGAAGAAGCAGAGGTCCTGGACCATGTAGTTGGAGGAGGCGTTGCGGATGACGGTGACGCCGTCGTGCCGCGCGGCGGCGAGCAGCGCGTTCTCGGTGACCGTGTCGCCGCGCTCGGTGAGCACGATCGGGCGGTCGGGGCGGACCGACCGGTCGACCTGGGCGTGGTACTGGCCCTCGGTCGCCGCGATGTCCAGGCCGAACCGGCGCAGCGCGATCATGTGCGGCTCGATGGTCCGCGTACCGAGGTCGCAGCCGCCGGCGTACGGCAGCTTGAAGTTGTCCATGCGGTGCAGCAGCGGGCCGAAGAACATGATGATGGACCGCGTCCGTACGGCGGCGTCCGCGTCGATGGCCGCCATGTCCAGCTCGGCCGGCGGCACGAGTTCCAGGTCGACGCCGTCGTTGATCCAGCGGGTGCGGACGCCGATGGAGTTCAGTACCTCCAGCAGGCGGTACACCTCCTCGATGCGGGCCACCCGCCGCAGCACCGTGCGCCCCCGGTTGAGCAGGGAGGCGCACAGCAGCGCCACGCACGCGTTCTTGCTCGTCTTCACGTCGATGGCGCCGGACAGCCGACGACCGCCGACCACACGCAGATGCATCGGGCCCGCGTAGCCCAGAGAGACGATTTCGCTGTCCAGTGCTTCACCGATTCGAGCGATCATCTCAAGGCTGATGTTTTGGTTGCCGCGTTCGATGCGGTTGACGGCGCTCTGGCTGGTGCCGAGCGCCTCGGCAAGCTGCGACTGTGTCCAGCCCCGGTGCTGCCGGGCGTCACGGATGAGCTTGCCGATGCGTACGAGGTAGTCGTCTGCCATGAGGTGAGGCTATCTCAGATATGAGATGACGCATGTCTTGGGGGTCCATTCGGGTGACGGGCCGTCAATGACGCCTGGTGGTGCGGGTGTGCCGCGGCCTGGCTGAACTTCCCGATGAAGAAGTCGTACCGCGGTACTACAGGGATCCCCACCCGGTACCACGGATCCCGTCCCACGAACTCCTAGCGTGACAGGTGAGCAGGGCCGAAAGGGTCCGGCTCCCGAGCACGAGGGAAGAACGATGATCGAAGCGCAACAGCTGACGAAGCGGTACGGGGAGAAGACGGCGGTGGACCAGCTGGACTTCGTCGTCGAGCCCGGCACGGTCACCGGCTTCCTGGGCCCGAACGGCGCGGGCAAGTCCACCACCATGCGCATGATCGTCGGACTGGACGCGCCCTCCAGCGGCAGCGTGCGGGTCAACGGCAAGCACTACGCCGAGCACACGGCGCCTCTCCAGGAGGTCGGCGCGCTGCTGGAGGCCAAGTCGATCCACCCGGGCCGGTCCGCGTTCGACCACCTGATGGCGCAGGCCCTCACCCACGGCATCCCGCGCCGCCGGGTGGACGAGGTCATCGAGCTGACCGGGCTTCAGTCCGTGGCCAGGAAGCGCGCGGGCGCCTTCTCCCTCGGGATGGGCCAGCGCCTGGGCATCGCCGCGGCGCTGCTCGGCGACCCGGCCACCATCATGCTCGACGAGCCGGTCAACGGGCTGGACCCCGAGGGCGTGCTGTGGATACGCAACCTGCTGACCGGGCTCGCGGCGGACGGCCGTACCGTCTTCGTCTCCTCGCACCTGATGAGCGAGATGGCGCTGGTCGCCGACCACCTGATCGTCGTCGGACGCGGGCGTCTGCTGGCCGACACCACCGTGCAGGAGCTGATCCGCCGGGCCGGCGGCGACAGCGTGACCGTGGCGTCCGACCGGCCGGCCCGGCTGCGCGAGGTGCTGGCGGGGCCGGGTGTCGAGATCACCGGCGAGGTCGGCTCCGAGGAGCTGCACGTGACCGGCCTGACCGCGCGTGCCATCGGCATCAAGGCCGCCGAGCACGGCATCCCCCTGTTCGAGCTCAGCTCCAGGAGCGTCTCTCTGGAACAGGCGTTCATGGACCTCACCCGTGACGCCGTCGAGTACCACGCCGCCACCGTCGAGACCCCCGGGAGGGCGGCATGAGCACCATCACCGTGACCGACAGCCCCACGCCCGCACCGGCCCGCCCGGCGCGTCCGCCGTACCAGGTCACCGGGCGGCGGGTCCTGCGCTCCGAGTGGGCCAAGCTGTGGTCCCTGCGCTCGACCTGGATCACCCTCGGCCTCGGCCTGCTGTTCCTGATCGCGTTCGGCGTGATCGCCGCCGTGCACTACAAGTCCGAGCTCGACTCCGGTCGTCCCCTGCGCCCGGACGACGTCGGCTCCACCGCGCTCAGCCTCTCCATGTTCGGCACGAACTTCGCGCAGCTGGCCCTGGGCGTCCTGGGCGTGCTGGTCACCGCCGGCGAGTACTCCACCGGGATGATCCGCTCCACGCTGGCCGCCGTTCCGCGCCGGCTGCCGGTGCTGTGGTCCAAGTCGGCGGTGTTCGGCCTGGTGGCCCTGGCCGTCGGCACCGTCGGTGTCTTCGTCGCGTTCCCGATCGGGAGCGGCATCCTCTCCGGCACCTCCGCGGCCCTCACGTTCTCCGACGCGGGCGTGGTACGCAGCCTGCTGGGCGCAGGCCTCTACCTCGGCCTGGTCGGCGTGATCGGTACGGCCCTGGGCGCGCTGCTGCGCTCGGTCGCCGGCGGTATCGCGGTCCTGGTCGGCGCGCTGATGCTGATTCCCGGGCTGATCTCGCTGCTGCCCACCTCCTGGCAGGACGACATCAGCCCGTACCTGCCCAGCAACGCCGGCGAGTCGATGTTCGCGCTGACCCATGACTCGTCGAGCCTGTCGCCCACCGCCGGGCTCCTGGTCTTCCTCGGCTGGACCGCGCTCACGCTGGCGGGCGCCGCCTACCGTCTCGTACGCACGGACGCCTGAGCCCGACCCCGTCCCGGGAGGGACACACAATGAGCAGGTGACACCCATGAGCACGGACCAGTGACGCCGATGAGCGCGCCCTCCCACCCGCCGTCCGCGGAGGCGGACCTCCTGTGGAGTTTTCCCCTGGCCAGTGGGCTGTCCCGCCTCGGCCGACGGCTGAAGGAGGGCGACCGGAACCACCCCTGGATCCTGGACGCGGGTCTGATCGCCGCCGTGGCGCTGATCTTCTGCGTGCCCGACCTGGTGCACGACGGCGAACGGCACGGGTTCGACGTGGCCTTCATCCGGCTGCCCTGGCCGGGGACCCTCGCCATGCAGGCCGGACTGGTACTGCCCCTGATGTGGCGGCGCAGAAGACCGGCACTGGCCTTCGCCTTGATCGCCGCGGTGTTCCTTCTCCAGTTCTCCTTGGGAGTCTGGCTGCGTGCCGACATCGCCCTGCTGATCGCCCTCTACAGCCTGGTGCTGCACGGACAGCTGCGGCAGCTGCCCGTGGCGTGCTGCGTCACGGCCGGCGCGGTGACTCTGGTCGCCGTGCGGCTGCCGAACAGCGTGGCGATTCTGGACGCGCTGTTCTTCCTGTTCAGCACCATCATCGCCGCGGTCGCGCTGGGCCTGGCCGTACGGCTCAGGCGGGCCCAGCTCGCCGGTCTGCGCGACCGCGCGGCCCGCCTGGAGATCGAGCGCGACCAGCGCAGCCGACTGGCCGCCGTCACCGAGCGCACCCGGGTGGCCCGCGAGATGCACGACATCGTGGGCCACAACCTCTCCGTCATCATCACCCTCGCCGACGGCGGCGCGTACGCGACGGACATCGCCCCCGAGCGCGGCAAGCAGGCCCTGCTGCTCATCGGTGACACCGGACGCCAGGCGCTGGGCGAACTGCGCCGCATGCTCGGCGTCCTGCGCGAGCAGTCCCGGACGCCCGACACCCCTCAGCTCAGCCCCCAGCCGGGCATCGCGGAGATCGACGCCCTGTGCGCCCGCATCCGCACCGCCGGTCCACAGGTCGTCTACCGCACCGGCGGCGAACTGGACGCCCTGGACCCCGGTGTCCAGCTGACCGTCTACCGCATCGTCCAGGAGGCCCTCACCAACGCCCTCAAGCACGCCGGCCACGACACCCGCGTCGATCTGGCGGTGAGCTTCAAGGCCCCGCGGCTGTGCATCGACGTCCACGACACCGGCCCGGCCGGCACCATCGCCCGGCCAGGACCGCCCGACGACGACGGAGTGGGACTCGCCGGCATGAGAGAACGCGCGGCTCTCTACAACGGGACCGTCCTCGCGGGATCCGCCCCCGGCGGAGGCTGGACGGTGCGGGCCACCCTCGACCTGACCCCGCCGGCCGGTGCGGGGGTCACGGCGTGACCACCGTGCTCATCGCGGACGACCAGCCGCTGCAACGCCTGGGCTTCCGCATGCTCCTGGAGAGCAACCGCGACACCGAGGTCGTCGGGGAGGCGGGCCACGGCGGCGAGGCCGTCCGCCAGGCCGCCGAACTGCGCCCGGACGTGATCCTCATGGACGTACGGATGCCCGGCATGGACGGCATCGAGGCCACCCGCCGTATCGTCGCCTCGGGTGGCCGCTGCCGCGTCCTCATCCTGACCACCTTCGACCTGGACGAGTACGCGCACGCCGCCCTGCGCGCGGGAGCCAGCGGGTTCCTCCTCAAAGACGCCCACCCCGAAGAACTCCTCGCGGGCATCCGCGCGGTCGCGGCGGGCGACGCCGTCATCGCCCCCGCCCTGACCCGGCGCCTCCTGGACACCTACGCCCGGCACCTGCCCCAGGTGGCGTCCGGCTCGTCCGGCTCATCCGGCTCATCCGGCCGGAAGGCGGCGGACGATCCCCGAGTGCGCTCCCTCACCGAACGCGAGTACGAGATCCTGGTCGCCATCGGCCAGGGCTGGAGCAACCGGGAGATGGCCGAGCGCCTGTTCGTGGCGGAGTCCACGGTGAAGACCCATGTCGGCCGCGTCCTGGCGAAGGTGGGGGTCCGGGACCGGATTCAGGCCGTCATCCTCGCCTATGACCTCGGAATCGCCCGGCCGAACGCGGGGTCCGGGCATGACCAGCCCGGCCCCATGTACTAGAGTTATCTCGACATCGAGATATCTGCCGAGGCGCACCGCGGCCGCACACCGTCACCGGTATGGCAGTAAGGCATACCTAACTTAGCCTGACCTTAGCGGATCGGCCAAGAGGGCGTAGCGGCAGGATGCGGTGGTACGCGCACATGAATGAAGGAGACTGTCGTGTCGGCGAACAGCTTCGACGCCCGCAGCACGCTGCAGGTGGGCGACGAGTCGTACGAGATCTTCCGGCTGGACAAGGTGGAAGGCTCGGCCCGCCTTCCGTACAGCCTCAAGGTCCTGCTGGAGAACCTGCTCCGTACCGAGGACGGCGCGAACATCACCGCCGACCACATCCGTGCCCTGGGTGGCTGGGACTCGCAGGCCCAGCCCAGCCAGGAGATCCAGTTCACGCCGGCCCGCGTGATCATGCAGGACTTCACCGGTGTGCCGTGTGTCGTGGACCTCGCCACCATGCGTGAGGCCGTCAAGGAGCTCGGCGGCGACGCGGCGAAGATCAACCCGCTCGCCCCGGCCGAGCTGGTCATCGACCACTCCGTCATCGCCGACAAGTTCGGCACGAACGAGGCCTTCGCGCAGAACGTCGAGCTGGAGTACGGCCGCAACCGCGAGCGCTACCAGTTCCTGCGCTGGGGCCAGACCGCGTTCGACGAGTTCAAGGTCGTCCCGCCCGGCACCGGCATCGTCCACCAGGTGAACATCGAGCACCTGGCGCGCACGGTCATGGTCCGTAACGGCCAGGCCTACCCCGATACCCTCGTCGGCACCGACTCGCACACCACCATGGTCAACGGCCTGGGTGTGCTGGGCTGGGGTGTCGGCGGCATCGAGGCCGAGGCCGCGATGCTCGGCCAGCCGGTCTCGATGCTCATCCCGCGCGTCGTCGGCTTCAAGCTGACCGGTGAGCTCACCCCCGGTACCACCGCCACCGACCTGGTGCTGACCATCACCGAGATGCTCCGCAAGCACGGCGTGGTCGGCAAGTTCGTCGAGTTCTACGGCGAGGGCGTGGCCGCCACCTCCCTCGCCAACCGCGCCACCATCGGCAACATGTCGCCGGAGTTCGGCTCCACCGCCGCGATCTTCCCGATCGACGACGAGACCATCAAGTACCTGAAGCTGACCGGCCGCAGCGAGCAGCAGCTCGCGCTCGTCGAGGCGTACGCCAAGCAGCAGGGCCTGTGGCTGGACCCGAAGGCCGAGCCGGACTTCTCCGAGAAGCTGGAGCTCGACCTGTCGACGGTCGTGCCCTCCATCGCCGGCCCGAAGCGCCCGCAGGACCGCATCGTCCTCGCCAACGCCGCCGAGCAGTTCAAGCTGGACGTCCGCAACTACGTCGACGTCGTGGACGAGGCGGGCCAGGAGTCCTTCCCGGCCTCCGACGCCCCGGCCGTCGCCCCCAACGGCGCCCCGAGCAACCCGGTCCCGGTCACCGCCCCCGACGGCACGGTCTACGAGCTGGACCACGGTGCCGTGACGGTCGCCGCCATCACCTCCTGCACCAACACCTCGAACCCGTACGTCATGGTCGCCGCCGCGCTGGTCGCGAAGAAGGCCGTGGAGAAGGGCCTGACCCGCAAGCCGTGGGTCAAGACCACCCTCGCCCCGGGTTCGAAGGTCGTCACCGACTACTTCGACAAGGCCGGGCTGACCCCGTACCTCGACAAGGTCGGCTTCAACCTCGTCGGCTACGGCTGCACCACCTGCATCGGCAACTCCGGTCCGCTGCCGGAGGAGGTCTCCAAGGCCGTCAACGACCATGATCTCGCGGTCACCTCGGTCCTCTCCGGCAACCGGAACTTCGAGGGCCGGATCAACCCCGACGTCAAGATGAACTACCTGGCCTCCCCGCCGCTGGTCGTCGCGTACGCTCTCGCGGGCTCCATGAAGGTGGACATCACGCGCGACGCCCTCGGCACGGACCAGGACGGCAACCCGGTCTACCTGGCCGACGTCTGGCCCTCCGAGGCCGAGGTCAACGACGTCGTGGCGAACGCCATCGGCGAGGACATGTTCAACAAGTCCTACCAGGACGTCTTCGCGGGCGACGCCCAGTGGCAGGCGCTGCCGATCCCCACCGGCAACACCTTCGAGTGGGACCCGCAGTCGACGTACGTCCGCAAGCCCCCGTACTTCGAGGGCATGACGATGGAGACCACCCCGGTCTCGGACATCACGGGCGCCCGCGTCCTGGCCAAGCTGGGCGACTCGGTCACCACCGACCACATCTCCCCGGCCGGCGCGATCAAGGCCGACACCCCGGCGGGCAAGTACCTCACCGAGCACGGCGTCGAGCGCCGTGACTTCAACAGCTACGGCTCGCGCCGCGGCAACCACGAGGTCATGATCCGCGGCACGTTCGCCAACATCCGCCTGCGCAACCAGATCGCGCCGGGCACCGAGGGCGGCTACACCCGCGACTTCACCGTCGAGGGTGCCCCGGTCTCCTTCATCTACGACGCTTCCAGCCACTACATCGAGCAGGGCATCCCGCTGGTCGTCCTGGCCGGCAAGGAGTACGGCTCCGGTTCGTCCCGCGACTGGGCGGCCAAGGGCACGGCCCTCCTCGGCGTCAAGGCCGTCATCGCCGAGTCGTACGAGCGCATCCACCGCTCGAACCTCATCGGCATGGGCGTGCTGCCGCTCCAGTACCCGGAGGGCCAGTCCGCCGAGTCCCTCGGTCTGACCGGCGAGGAGGCCTTCTCCTTCACCGGCGTCGAGGAGCTGAACAACGGCACCACGCCGCGCACGGTCAAGGTCACCACCGACACGGGCGTCGAGTTCGACGCGGTCGTCCGCATCGACACCCCCGGTGAGGCCGACTACTACCGCAACGGCGGCATCATGCAGTACGTGCTGCGCAGCCTGATCCGCAAGTAAGGGATCAACTAAGCGGTCCGGTACGGCGGTCGAGGGGCCGCATCCCTGGTAGGACACAGGGGTGCGGCCCCTCGCGTCATACCGTCACACCCAGCCGCGTTGTGCCGCCCGTACCCCCAGCTGGAAGCGGCTCGCCGCACCCAGCCGCTCCTGTAGTTCGCTCACCCGCCGGCGCAGGGTACGCAGGCTCACCCCCAGGTGCCGGGCCACCGCCTCGTCCTTCATGCCGGCGGCGAGGAGCCTCGTCAACGCCCGTTCGCCCTCGGTGAGGCCACCGTCGGCGACCGGCTGACCGAGCGGCGTCGCCTGCTGCCAGGCCAGCTCGAAGAGCTTCTGCAGCGCTTCGGTCACCGCGGAGTGCCGTACCACCGCCGCGCAGTAGCCGCCCGCGGCGGAGGCGGCCAGCGGGAGCATCGCCCTGCGGCCGTCGACCACCAGCAGTTTGACCGGCACGGTCGGCAACACCCGGGCCTGCTCGCCGAGTTCGACCATCTTCCAGGCGTGGTACAGCACGGCCGGGTCCTCCAGGGCGGTGGCCGCGTACACCGTGCGATACACGATGCCGCGACTCAGCAGATCCGCCTGGAGGTCCAACTGCGGGGTGCGCGGGGCGAGATACGGAGGGGTGTCGAAGACGCACACCTCGTGCTCGGCGCGCGCGTACAGCTCCTCCAGACGCGCGGCGTTGGCACCCTCGCCCGACACGATGTCGACCAGACGCGACGGTTCCTCGCGCAGCAGCCCCGCCTCGTACGCCGTCGCCATCTCGTCGGCGGTGGCGGCGAGCAGCTCGGACTCGGTCTCGCGCCGACGGATCAGGGCACGGATCGCCACGCGCGGATCGACGGCCCGTAACCCCCCTGTGGAGTCGGGCTGTTGGAGCAGACCGAGCGTGAGCAGCCGGTCACAGGCCTCGCGCACCCGGGCCGGGGACGCGCCGGTGAGCTGTGCCCAGCCGGCCGCGCCCGCGTCGGGCTGATGGAGTATGGCCTGGTACAACAGCTCGTCGAAGGCGGAGACCCCCACCGCGGCCCAGGGGCTCGCGGCAGGGGTCTGTCTGGGTACGGGGGTCTGTCTGAGTGCCGAGTCGTATGCCGTGTTCACCATGGCCCGGCACGCTAGAGGATCTTTGTTAAGGCTGCCGCACCGCTTTTGGCGCCGCTCCTACTTCAGGCCATACGCTCGCAGCACGGTCTGATCGACCTGGTTTCCGGCACCGTCGGAGGCCTGAACCCGCAGCGACACGAACTCCGCGCCCTTCGGGTGCTTGATCTCGGCCTTGCCGTTGCGGACCTTCGCCTCCTTCCAGGAGGTTCCGTCGTCGTACGAGACCCAGGCCTTGAGAGCCTTGGCCTTGACGCTCCCCTCCTGATCCCGGACGGAGAGGCGGAGCTCCGACTCCCGCTTGGACTCGGCGCGGTTGAGGAGGTCGAGCCCGTCCAGGTCGTAGCCGACCGAGAGCAGGGGCAGGGCCGTCTCCGCGTCGGTGTGCGCCGAGGCGAAGGACCATTCGGTGTGGGTGCTCGTCGAGTACGGCGTCCAGTCGGCCTTGCGCTGCGTGTCGAGCACGAAGCGGTACGAGGCCTTCGCCGCCGGGACCTCGAAGACGCCGTACCCGCCGATCGCCGAGTCGCCGACCAGCTGACCGTCCGCGTAGAGCTTGCCCTGCGCGGTGTCGCTCACGTCTCTGACGTACCCGTAGTGACCTGGCGTCGCGTCGCTCAACTCCGGTACCTGGAGGGTGAGTTTGTCGCCGGTGCGTTCCGAGAGACCGTACTCGGTGCTCGTCGCCGGGCGTACGACCTGGCGCAGCCAGTCCTCGCTCGGCCGGTTGCCTGCCTTGGCATAGGTCCGCAAGGTGTTCCACTGGGCCCCGAACGACTCCCAGGACGGGTAGACGGCGTGCCAGACGCGGGTGTCGGGGCTCACGTTGAAGTACTCGGTGCGTTCCCGGCCGAGTTGCATGTAGTCGCTGGTCTCGACCGCGACCAGCTGCCAGGGGCGGAAGGTGTAGACCGTGTCCGCCCCCAACTCGCCTGCTCTGCCCGCACGGTAACGGGTCGTCACCTTCGCCGTGGTGGAGCGGTCCAGGGGGTACGTCTGGTCCGGCGAGATCGCTCCGGACTGGGGGAGGGTCACGTTGTAGACGTACGGGCTGACCTCTGTCCCGCCCAGCTTGAGCGTGACCTTCTTGCCGCTCTTCAGCAGGGTGGTGAGCTTCTCGCCGTCCTCGCCGGTGGCGATCATCACCGGCATCGTCGCCCTGTCCACGGCCGTGAGCCAGTGACCGGCCTTCTTGCGGTAGGCGATCAGATAACTCGCGCCTGCCTCGGCCGCGTTGGCCATCGCCTCGTCCGGCCCCCAGGTGTCGGCGGCGACCCCGACCACCGCCGCCTTGCCCTTGACGTCGAGCCCCTCGAAGTCGGCCGCGGTACCGGCGCCCGCGTCCACGGCCTGTACCTTCCGGTCGCCGGTGATCTTCACCGGGAAGTCGTTGTACGTGTTGGCGTATTCGAGCGGCAGCGCGTACTTCTCGGGACTGGTGACGCTCGCCGTCAACTCCTTCGCGTACAAACGGAACTTGGCGTAGAACTCGAGGGTTCCCTCGGTGACCTTCTCGGTCGGCGCCACATAGACGTGGTCGGTCCAGGGGCCTTGGCTGTACGTCAACCCCCAGGAGCTGCCCGGTCCTTCGCGGTGCCACGAGGTGGTGAAGCCCTGGTGCTCGGCGTCCTCCTTGGTCTTCGGCTTGATCTCCACCGCCTTGCGGGCGTCGAGCGTGACCTCGGTGTCCCCGTCGACCTTGATCTCGGGGTTGCCGACGACCGACGTGCCGACGGCCACGCCGCCCGCGTCGGGGTCGTGGATCCAGGTGGCCATGGAGTACGTACCGGCCGGGACCTCCCAGGTCCCGGTGGCGCCCACGTAGCCGTAGGCGTTGGCGTAGGCGCCGTTCAGCTCCTGCAATGTGTAGAGCGACGCCCCGGTGGTCGGCTTGCCGTCGCGGCCCACCAGGGAGACCTTCAGGTCGTACTTCTTCGGCTGCTTCTCGAAGCCGACACCCGTCGTGACCAGGATGCCGTCGGCCGTCGCGGTGATGTGGCCCGCGTACCGGCCCTGCGCCTGCTTCGCCGGGTCGACGCCGACCGGGACCGTGGCGGTGCCCTTCGCGGGCACGGTCACGGTGCCGGCCCCCAGGGTGACACCGGCGAGGGACGACGAGAGCTTCAACTCAACGGGCCCGCCAGTGGTGTTGGTGTACGTGATCTCCTTGCTGTCGACCTCCGTGTCGCCGTCCTCGTACTTGCCGAAGCTCAGCGTCGAGGTGGCGAACACGTTCTGCCTGACCGCCCGTACGGCGTCGACCCGGCCGTCTCCCTGCTGGAACACGGAGTTGTCGGCGTTCGTCTTCGCGGTACTGGCCAGGGCCTGCTTGATCTGCTCGCCCGTCCAGTCCGGATGGGCCTGCGCGACCAGCGCCGCCGCGCCCGCCACGTGCGGGGTCGCCATCGAAGTGCCGTTGGCCGCCGTGTAGTTGTCGTCGAGCGGCGTGCCCATGGAGGTACCGGAGGCGCGGGCCGCCGTGATGGCGACGCCGGGCGCGGTGATCTCCGGCTTGACCGCGTAGTCGCCGGGGCGCGGGCCACGGCTGGAGAACGAGGCGAGCTTGTCGGACTTGTCGACCGCGCCGACCGTGAGCGCCGAGTCGGCGATGCCCGGCGTGCCGACGGTCTGTTCCCGCGGGCCCGAGTTGCCCGAGGCGATCACGAAGAGGGTGCCGGTCGAGGCGGACAGCTCGTCCACCGTCTCGCTCAGCGGGTCCGAGGGGCCGGAGGCCGTACCGCCGAGGGACATGGAGACGATGTCCGCGCCGGAGGCCGCCGCCCACTCCATGCCGGCGATGATCCACGACGACTGGCCGGAGCCCGCGTTGTTGAGGACCTTGCCGACCATCAGCTCCGCTCCCGGCGCCACGCCCTTGCGCTTGCCGTCGGAGGCAGCGCCCGAGCCGGCGATCGTGGACGCGACATGGGTGCCGTGGCCGTGGCCGTCCTGTACCGCCTGATCGGGCACGAAGGTCTTCGATTCCTCGATCCTGCCCGCGAGGTCCGGGTGTCCGGCGTCCACGCCCGTGTCCAGGACGGCCACCTTGACGCCCTTGCCGTCGTAGCCCGCCTGCCACACCTCGGGGGCGCCGATCTGCGGGACGCTGACGTCGAGGGACGCCTTGACCTTGGCGTCCAGCCAGAGCCTGTCGAGGCCGCCGTCGAGCTGCCTGGCCGCCTTGGCCGTGGGCTCGGCGGCCGTCTTCTCGGTGTCGGGGGCGATGTCCGCCCAGAACTTCTCGGCGGTGGACTTCTTCGCGGTGAGCGCGGCGCCGTCGATGCCGGGCAGGGACAGTGTCCTGCGCGCGCCCTCGGGGGTGGTGTTCCCCTGGCGGTAGGTGGCGATCAGGGGGATGGCGCCGGTCTTCGTGTCCGCGTACCCCTGCTTGAGGAGTTGCGTGACGTTGAACAGGGCCGGGTCGAGACGGCCCGCCTGAAGCAGCGGGATCGCGTCGTTCGGTACGACGCTGACCTCCCCGTTCTGCTCGCTCGACAGGAAGGTGGCGGACGCGCGGCCGTTGCCGCGCCGGACGTCGACGGCGGACTTGCCGCCCGCGGCGGTGGTGAGGGTGACCGTGTCGCCGGTGATGAGGGTGACGGTCTGTGTGCTCGTGGTGCCGGGCTTGGTGGCCGGCTTGGTGACCGGGGACGCGGGATCGGCCACTGAGGGCGTGACGGCCCCCGTGAGCAGACCGCCCGCGGCTGCCACGGCCCAGAGGGCGTGGAGTCTTCGCATGTGTGGACTTCCTCCCCTGAACGCTGAACGCTGAACTCTCCCGGCCTGGTGGGCGGGAGCCAGTGATCAGAGTGAGCGCTGCGCGGAAAGCGGCTCAAGGGAATCCAGTGGCCGAGGAGTGCCAATGCCCCCTTCGGCCACGGGCCCGGTCGCACGGCTGCGGCTCAGTCGGAGCACAGGGTTCCCTCAGCCGGCGGGGTCAGGATTGCGACATGTCTGGCATCCCCCTGAACCGAAACCCGGAGAACGGGAGATGAGCGTGCCTCTGCGCGGGCGGTCCCTGCGCACCCGGCTCCTCGTCTTCCTCGGCGTCGTACTCGTCGGCGTCTGCCTGGCCATGGCGCTCACCATGGTCCTGGCCCAGCGTGCCTACCTGCTCGGCCGGCTCGACCAGCGGGTCGCCACCGCCGCGGAGCGCGGTGCGGACGCGGTCCGGTCCGGGCCGGGCAGCGACGCGGATCCCGGGTTCCGCACCGCACCGGGGCAGGAGGCCGGCACGCTCGCGGCCCGGCTCGACGACGACGGGGACATCATGACCGCAGAGGTCGTGACCCGGGACGGTGGCGCGCGGGCGCTCACCGCCCGCCAGCGCGCCTCCCTCGCAGGCGTCGAGGCCGACGGCTCCCCGCACAACCGGACGATTCCGGGCCTGGGCACCTACCGGGTCTCCGCCCTCGACGCCGACGGGAGCCTCGTCCTCACCGGCCTCCCGATGGGCGAGGTCCAGGACATGCTCCGCCACCTGATCGCGGTCGAGGCCGGGGTGGCCGGCGCCGGGCTCGCTCTCGCGGGCGGCGTCTGCGCCGTGGTCGTACGACGGCAACTTCGGCCGCTCGGCCGGGTCGCCGCCACCGCGGTCGAGGTCTCCCGCGCCCCGCTGGGCCGCGGCGAGGTCAGCGGCCTGACCCGGGTGCCCGAGCGCGATACCGTCCCCGGCAGCGAGACCGGCCAGGTCGGCGCCGCGCTCAACCGCATGATCGACCACGTCGAGTCCTCGATCGCCGAACGGCGCCGCGGCGAGGAGCGGATGCGCCGGTTCCTCGCCGACGCCAGCCACGAACTGCGCACGCCGCTCGCCTCCATCGCCGGATACGCGGAGCTGATGAACCGCGGCACCGACCCGATCGAGCCGGTGCTGGCCTGGCGCCGGGTCTCGGCGGAGTCGGCGCGGATGACGGGCCTGGTGGAGGATCTGCTCCTGCTGGCCCGGCTCGACGAGGGCCGGCCCCTGCGGTCCGCCGAGGTCGACCTCGCGGTGCTGGCCGCCGAGGCGGTGTGGGACGCGCGGGCCGTGGGCGGCGGCCACGACTGGCAGCTGGAGCTGCCCCTCGACGCCCCCGCGCTGGTCGTCGGCGACGAGACGCGGCTGCGTCAGGCGTTGGCCAACCTGCTGGCCAACGCACGGACACACACGCCTGGTGGCACCACGGTGGTCACGTCCGTCGAGGCCACGGACGCCCGCTGCGTCCTCCGCGTCCGCGACGACGGCCCCGGCATCCCGCCCGCCCTCCTGCCCACCGTCTTCGAACGCTTCACCCGCGCCGACAGCTCCCGCTCCCGCCCCGACGCCGGATCGGGCGGCTCCGGCCTGGGCCTCGCCGTCGCGGCGGCGATCACGGCGGCGCACGGGGGACGGATCGAGGTGGACAGCGTGCCGGGCCGTACGCGGTTCACGCTCGAACTCCCGCCCGCGGGCGATACGTCGCGTCCGGGACCGGCGAGGGCCCGCGCGCCGTCGCCTGCGCCCTCGCCTCCGCCCTTTCCTACGGCCCGGACGAGCCCGCTGCCCGGTCCTCCTGCGTATCCATGACGAGGACTGCCACATGCAGCCCGGTGTGTTGCAGGCCCGACTGGAGATCGCAGCCCAGCAGCCGCTCGATGGTGTGCAGACGCTGGTAGAACGCCTGCCGGGACATGCCCGTCTGCTTCGCCGCGACCGACTTGTTGCCGGCCGCCGTCAGATAGGCGCGCAGCGAGACCAGCAGGTCACCGCCGTTGCGGTCGTCGTGCTCGATGAGGCGTGCCAACTGCCGTTCCGCGTACCGCTGGAGACGGGTGTCGTCCCGCAGCACGCGCAGGAGTTCCGGCAGTCCGATGTCGGAGGGGACGTAGAACCACCGGTCCGTGCGTCCCGGCGCCATGGCGTCGACGGTCTGCGCGGCCTCCTCGAACGACCGGGCGATCCCGGAGAGGTCGGTGACGCCGGGACCGACCGCGACGACCGAGTCCGGGCCGAGTTCCTCGCGGGCGAGGCGGCCGATCCGTTCGGCGACCGGCTGCCAGGCGCTGGCCCGGGCGAGGGCGAGGAGTACGCCGATCTGCCCCGGAGCCATCTCGCCGACCAGGGCACGGACGCCGGTCCGCGCCAGTTCCTTCGCGATCCGTTCGTCGAGGTGCTCGCCGTCGCTGTCCGTTCTGGCATGGCGGATCAGCACGGCGAACAGCCGGTGCCCGAAGGCGGGCAGACCCAGTGCCTCGGCGCGGGCGCGGGCGTCCGCGGGGGAGCGGAAGCGCCGTTCGCGCAGGTCCCGCAGCACGGAGCGGTGGGCGCGGCGCTCCCACCGGGCCGATCCGGCCAGCCGTGCCATGGTCAGGGCGACAGCGGCCCGTTCGAGCACCAGGACATGCTCCGGGTCGGCGTCCGGCTCCTGCCGGCCGTCCAGCAGGATCAGCCGGCCCCACGGACCGTTGTGGTCCTCCACGGGGGCCACCAGCCACCCCTCCGGTCCGCTCGGCTCCACCTGCTGCGGGGTCGGCGCCGCCCGGGAGCGCCGGGACCAGGCCGAGACCACCGGCTCGTACGGCCGGCCGCGCAGGTCGCACATCATGACCCGGTGCGTCAGGTCCTCCAGGACCACGGGGACACCGGTGAGTTCGGCCGTGGTCCGCACCAGTTCCTCGGGGGTGGCTCCGCGCAGGGTCAGTCCGGTGAAGACGTCCTGGATGCGCCGGCCGCGGCGCAGCAGCTCGCCCTGGGCGTCGAGGATGAGGGCGTGCACGGTCTGGGTGACGTCGATGAACCGGACGCCGCGGGCGAGTTCGATCAGTGGAAGGTCGCGTGCGCGGCACGCCGCGGTCAGCTCGTCGGGCACCTTCCGGTAGCGGTGGCCGAGCTCCACGATCAGGCCCGCCGCACCCACGTCCGCGAGCTGGTCGACGTAGCCACGCAGCCTCGACGTGTCCTCGGGGTAGGGCATCCCGGTCGTCAGGACCATCTCGCCGCCCTCGAGGAAGTCCGCCGGGTTGAGCAACTCGGTGACATGCACCCACCGCACGGTGCGGTCCAGCCGGGACTCACCGGCCAGGACGCGGGGGAGTCCCTCGACGAGTACGGGCAGCCGCAGGACGTCACGGATCGTCAGGGAATGCGGAGCCGAGGGCTGTTTTGGTGGTATGGGCGGTGCTTTCTTCCAGGGCACCGTGGTCACCCTGACAGCGGGCCGTCACCGGGTCAAGGTGCGTGATGTTACGGCAGCGGACGCGACGTTACGTTCCTGAGGCTCTGCCGCCCGGGCGGACACAACGTTCTGACAAGGCCTCCCGACGGAACAGAGTGTGTGTTGACCCGCTTCGCCGGCCGCGACGAAAGTGAAGGTCACCCCCCCCGACCGAGGCCGTTGTCCACGGCCGCGGACGGTACGCGACCGAAGGAGCGGCATGAGCACCCGGAAACGTGTCGCGGTGATCGGCGCCGGCAGCATGGGCAGCCAGGCCATGTGGCGCCTGGCCGCCCGCGGCGCCGACGTCGTCGGCTACGACCGGTACGCCCCGGGCCACGACCGCGGCGCGGCGGGCGGCGAGACCCGGATCTTCCGCGCCGCCCACCTCAGCGAGCCCGCGTATGTCCCGCTGCTGCGCCTCGCCGACCGGCTGTGGGACCGGCTCCAGCAGGAGACGGGCCGTGCGCTGCGCCACCGCAACGGCTCGCTCATCATGGGGGAGAGCGCCTCCGCGCCCATGCGGACCCTGCTCTCCGTCAGCGCCGCCCAGGGGCTCGATCACGAGGTGCTGGACCGCGCCGCCCTCGCCCGCCGCTACCCCCAGCACCGCCTCCCCGAAGGACACACCGCCGTACTCGACCGCAGGGGCGGCACCATCAGGCCCGAGGCGTCGGTCCAGGCCGCCGCCGGGCGCGCCGAGCAACTGGGCGCCCGCCTGCACCGCTACACGCCGGTGCGCGAGCTCGCACCCGCGGCGGGCGGCGGGGTGAACGTCGTCACCGACCACGGCACCGACCAGGTGGACACCGCGGTGGTGACCGCGGGCCCCTGGATCAACACGCTGCTCCCGGATCTTCCGCGCGCGGTCGAGATCCGCCGGCTGGTCAGCTCCTGGCACATCCCCACCACCCACGACTGGTTCGCGGGCGGCGCCCCCTCGTTCGTCCGCAGCGCACCCCACGACTGCTACGGACTGCCCTCGCCCGACGGCGTGTCCGTCAAGATCGGGCTGTCCTTCGCACGCCATCTGCCGGTCACCGACCCGGAACGCCTCGACCGCACCGTCGACCCGGCCGAGCTCGGCACCTTCCGTGAACTCATCGGCGAACTCATGCCCGACCTGAACCCCGACCCCGTACGCCTCTCCGTCTACATGGAGGGGTACACCGAGTCCGGGCACCCACTCGTCGGCCATCTGCCCGGCGAGCGGGACATCGTCGTCCTGGCGGGATTCTCCGGCAGCGGCTTCAAGTTCTCCCCGGCCATGGGCGAGATCGCCGCCGACCTGGCGCTCGACGGCACCACCGAGCACGCCATCGACTTCCTGGCGCCGACCGCACCAGGCCCTGTCGTCTGAAGCTCTCACCTTCATGTGATCCCGTACCCCCCTGCACGTCCTCTCCCCGTATCCCACCGTTGCCCAGGAGGCGCCGCCATGGAAGCCAACCGGATACCGCGCAGGACCCTATTCCGCACCGCAGGCGGCCTGGTCGCGGCGGCCGCCGCCTCCTCGCTCAGCGCCTGCGGCACCGGCACCAGCCGGTCCGTCGGCGGCGGCGACAGCACGAGCTCCAAGACGCTCGTCGTCCGCAACAGCGGCGGCACCTACGGGGATGCCAACCAGAAGGCGATCTACGACCCGTTCACCAAAGAGACCGGCATCCAGATCAAGGTCACGAACATCCAGTACGCCCAGATGCTCGCCCAGATCAAGCAGGGCCGTCCGCAGTTCGACGTCATCGACGACTCCATGATCGACTACGTGCTCTTCGCCAAGGAGGGCGCGACCGAGGACCTGGACTACGACCGGCTGAAGAACTTCAAGAACTCGGGCATCGCCAAGACGCTCGTCACGTCCAACTCGATCGGCAAGAACTACTGGGCCAGCGTGATGGCGTACCGCACGGACGCCTTCGGCGGGAAGAAGCCCGGCTCCTGGGCCGACTTCTGGGACACCAAGGCGTTTGCCGGCAGCCGCTCCCTCCAGAGCGTGGACGCCGACCGGCCCGAACTGGAGTTCGCCCTGCTCGCCGACGGCGTACCGCTGGACAAGCTGTACCCGCTCGACCTGGACCGGGCCTTCAAGTCCCTGGACACCATCAAGGGTTCGGTGAAGAAGTTCTGGGACACCGGCGCCCTGCCCGGTGTGCTCCTCGGCCGCGAGGAGGTGGTCATGTCCAGCGTCTGGAACGGCCGTCTGGACGCCCTCATCCAGCAGGGATCACCGCTCGCCTACCAGTGGAACGGCGCCCGCCGGCAGAGCAACGGCTGGGGCATCCCCAAAGGCGCCGGCAACCTCGACGCCGCCTACCAGCTCATCGACTTCAGCCTGCGGCCCGAGGTACAGGCGCACTACGCCTCGATCTACCCCATGGCGCCGGTCGTTCCCGCCGCCTACAAGAAGCTCCCGACCAGCGCCGCCGCCAACCTGGCCGGCTCACCCGAGCACCTGGAGACGGGATTCGACTTCGACGTCGAGTGGTGGGTCAAGAACGTGGACACCGTCACCAAGCGCTGGCAGGAGTGGACGCATGCCTGAGGCCGAGGTGATGTCCGAGCCCGCGGTGGTCTCCCCGCCGGGCACCGGCAAACCCCTTTCCGTGACCGCGCTGCGCAAGACCTACGGCGGCGTCACGGCCGTCGACGAGGTCTCCATGGAGATCGCGGCGGGCGAGTTCGTCACCTTCCTGGGGGCCTCCGGCTCCGGCAAGACGACCACCCTGATGATGATCGCCGGGTTCTGCGAGCCCGACTCCGGGAGCATCGTGGTCGGCGGCCGTGACGTGACCCGGCTGGCCCCGCAGAAGCGCGGCCTGGGCTTCGTCTTCCAGCAGTACCTGCTCTTCCCGCACCTGTCGGTGTGGGAGAACGTCGCCTTCCCGCTGCAACTGCGCGGCGTGCCGAAGGCGGAGCTGCGCCGCCGGGTCGGCGAGACCCTGGAGATGGCCGGGCTGTCCGGCATGGCCCGCCGCCGACCCCGCGAGCTGTCCGGCGGCCAGCAGCAGCGCGTGGCGCTGTGCCGGGCGCTGGTCTACCGACCGCCGGTGATCCTCATGGACGAACCGCTGGGCGCCCTCGACAAGAAACTCCGCGACCAGCTCCAGACCGAGATCAAACGCATCCAGCGCGAACTCGGCCTGACCGTCATTTATGTGACGCACGATCAGGAAGAGGCGCTGGTCCTCTCCGACCGCATCGCGGTCATGCGGGACGGCCTGGTCGACCAGTTCGACACCCCGCAGGAGCTCTTCGAACGCCCCCGCACCCCCTTCGTCGCCGACTTCCTGGGCGCCGCCAACTTCCTCCCCGGACAGGTGGAGGAGCGGACGGCGGAGCACTGTCTCGTACGGCTGGACACCGGCGGACTGCTGCGGGCCCGCCCCCAGTCGCCGCCGCGCGGCGCGCGGGTACAGGCCGCGGTCCAGCCCGGCCGGCTCGAGCTGTGTCCGCCGGCCGAGGGCTTCTGTACCGGGACCGTGGAGACGGTCACCTATGTGGGGACGCTGGTACGGGTGACGGTGCGCCTCCTCGACGGCACGCCCGGCGACGTCGTACGGCTGGAACTGCCGGCCGGCCGTGCCCCGGCGGTCGCGGAGCGCGTCGGTCTGACCGCCCAGGCCGCCGACATCAGCGTCTTCGAGGCCGAGGGAGGCGGATGAACACCATGTCCGGATCCGTCCTCGCCTCGAAACCGGCGCCTGCCGCCACCCCCGGCCGGCTGCGCCGCGCCCTGTCCGAGCGCCGCACCCGCTTCGGTCTGCTCAACGCCACACCGGTCGTCGTCTATCTCCTGATCCTCTTCGTCTACCCGATCTTCAGCACCCTGCTGCTCAGCCTCAAGGGCGAGGCGGGCGGCTGGACGCTGCACTGGTACGCCGACGCCTTCCAGGGCGCCAACCTGGAGATCCTGCTCACCACCCTGCGCATCTCCGCCGAGACCTCGCTGCTCGCCCTGGTCATCGGCTTCCTGCTGGCCGCCGCGGTGTCCCGGCTCAAGCCCTTGTGGGCGGGCCTGGTGATGGTGGTGGTGGTCGTGCCGCACTTCATCAGCGCGCTGGTGCGCACCTACGGCTGGATCATCCTGCTCGGCGAACACGGCGTCATCAACAACACCCTGACGGACCTTCACGTCCCGGGCGCCCCCTTCCAGTTGCTCTACAACGAGCTCGGAGTCGTCATCGGCACCACCTCCGTGATGCTCCCGTACACCGTGCTGCTGCTGTACGCGGTGATGCGCGGCATCGACCGCCGGCTGCTCGCCGCCGCGGCCGGCATGGGCGCCGGACGGATCGTGATCTTCCGCCGGGTCTACCTTCCCCTGGTTGCCCCGGGAGTGGTGAACGCCGGTGTCCTGTGCTTCATCCTGTGCCTGGGCTACTACCTCACCCCGGCCCTCATGGGCGGCGAGCAGCAGACCATGGTCGCCTCGCTCATCGACGAGCAGGTCATGAAGCAGAACCAGTGGAACGGCGCCTCCGCGCTCGGCATCATCCTGCTGCTGCTCACCTTCGCCGGGCTGCTGCTCCTGAAGCTGGCCAAGTCGGCGGGCGACGCGTACCGGAAGCGGGGTGCGGCCTCGTGATCGAGCTGCGCTCCACCCTGGCCGGGCGCATCGCGCTCACCGTCTTCTCCGCGCTGATCCTGCTGTTCCTGGCGCTGCCGATCGTCGTCATCGTCGTCACCTCCTTCGGCAAGGACGCCTTCGGCTCCTTCCCGCCCGACTCCTGGACCCTCGGCTGGTACCAGCAGCTGTTCGCCGACGGCAGCAAGTGGCCGGCCGCGCTCTCCCTGAGCGCCCTGGTCGCCGCGCTGACCACCGTCTTCTCCCTCATCCTCGGGATGACCGCGGCGACGGCCCTGGTGCGCAGCGAACTGCCGCTGCGCACGGCGGTCTACGGCCTGGTCCTGGCCCCGCTGGTGATCCCCCAAGTCGTCATCGCCCTGGGCCTGTTCCTGCTGTTCGAGCCCGCCGCGATGCTCGGCAGCCCGATCGCCATCGCACTCGGCCACACCGTGCTGGCCGCACCGATCGCCGTGATGATCCTGATGGCCACGCTGAAGGGCATCGACGAACGGCTGGAGGACGCCGCCGCCAGCATGGGCGCCGGACGCCTCACCGTCGCCCGGCGCATCACCTTCCCGCTGGCCATGCCGGGACTGGTCGCCGCCGCGATCTTCTCCTTCATCACCAGCTTCGACGAGTTCTTCATCTCCCAGTTCCTGTCCTCCGTGGACACCGTGACCGTGCCGGTCCAGATGTTCAACGTCCTTCAGTACGACGTCGACCCGTCGGTGACCGCCGTCAGCGCACTGGTCATCGCCGTCGCCGTCGTGGCCCTCGCGCTGGTCGGCGTCGTACGCCGACTCGGCGGCGGCCGGGACAACCAGGGCGCACTGCCCACCGACCCCGCCATTCCCTGACCCCGCCATCCCCTCACTCCACCATCCCCCCAGTACAAGGAGATTCCCATGCGAGAGATCGTCACCTTCGACGCCTACGGCACCCTCGTGGACTTCCGCCTCAGCGGGCCCACCCAGGAGCTGCTTCAGGACCGCATCGACGAAGTGGGCGTCGACGCCAAGGCGTTCCTCGAAACCTTCCGCATCATGCGCTTCCAGGCGGTCCTGGAGGCCTACCGGCCCTACGACGAGGTGCTGCGCTCCAGCCTTCAGAAGGCCATGCGGATGCACGGGCTGCGCTACCAGGACTCCGACGGTGACGTCATCGTCGCGCAGATCCCCACCTTCGGGCCGTTCCCGGAGGTGCCCGAGGCGCTGCGGCGGCTGAAGTCCCGCTACGAGATCGCCATCATCTCCAACACCCAGGACCACCTGATCAAGCAGAACATCGAGCTGATCGGCGTCGAGTTCGACCACGTCATCACCGCCGAGCAGGCCGGCGCCTACAAGCCGGACCGGCAGACCTTCGAGTACGCGTACAAGACGATGGACATCGCTCCGGCGCAGGTCATCCATGCCGCCCAGGGCTGGGAGTACGACATCATCCCGGGCAACGACCTGGGCCTGAACCGCCTGGTGTGGATCAACCGGAGCGGGCTCCCGGGGTCCGCCGCCTACCAGTACGAAGAGCTGCGCGACATGACCACGCTGCCCGAGCTGCTGGGCTGCTGACGACCGTGCGGGCCGGGCACCGTTTCCGTGCCCGGCCCGCACGGCCCCTGCTCCCACCGCACCTGCCAGGAGGCCCAGTTGAAGACGATTCCGTACTGGATCGACACCGCCGACGCGTTCCCCGACCGCTCCGGCAAGCCGCTCCCCGAGAACGCCGACCTGGTGGTCGTCGGCGCCGGCCTCACCGGCCTGTCCACCGCCCTGCACGCCGCACGCAAGGGAGCCCGCGTCGTCCTGGTCGAAAAGGAGAAGATCGGCTCCGGAGCCTCCGCGCGCAACGGCAGCATGTGCAACCTGGGCTTCACCATCGGCGTAGGCCAGGCCATCCGCCGCTACGGAATCGAACGGGCCCGCGAGATCTACAACTCCTACGGACAGGCCGTGGACACCGTCGAGGAACTGGTGACCACCGAATCCATCGACTGCCAGTTCCGCAGGGTCGGCCGCCTCGGAGTCGCCTACCGGCCCGAGCACTTCGCCCGCCAGCAGGTCCAACAGCGGGATCTGGCACGCCACTTCGGGCACGAGACGACCCTCGTCGGCAAGAGCGAGCTGCGGGCCGAGATCGGCTCGGACTTCTACCACGGAGCCCTGCTCGATCCGCTGAGCGCGGGGCTGCACGTCGGCCGCTTCGTGCGGGGCATGGCCGAGGCGGCGGAGCGGGCCGGAGTGGAGATCCACGAGGGCAACGCGGCCACCGATGTACGACGTGCCCCGAACGGCCGCTTCCAGGTCGAGACGGCACGCGGCGTGGTCGACGCCGGGCAGGTCATGATGGCCACCGACGCCTACACCGACCGGTCCTTCCCCTGGCTGCGCCGCAAGCAGGTCTGTGTGGGCAGCTTCATCATCGTCACCGAACCCCTCGGCGAGGAGCTCGCCCGCGCGCTCATCCCGCGCGGCCGGCTGATCGTCGACTCCAAGAACATCGGCCACTACTTCCGGCTCACCCCCGACCACCGGCTGATGTTCGGCGGCCGGGCCCGCTTCGCACCCTCCGACCCCGAGTCGGACAACAAGAGCGGCGCCGTCCTCCTCCGCGAGATGCGCGAGATCTTCCCCCAGCTCTCCCGCACCAAGGTCGAGTACGTGTGGGGCGGCAGCGTCGGCTTCGCGATGGACCGCATCCCGCACGCCGGGCAGACCGCGGACGGCGTGTACTACTCGATGGGCTACGCCGGTCACGGCGTGCAGATGGCGACGTACATGGGACGCGTCATGGCCGAGGTGATGGACGGCCACCCGGAGGCCAACCCGGTCCGCGGACTCGCCGCGCCCCGCATCCCCTTCTACAACGGCACGGCCTGGTTCCTACCCTTCGCGGGCGCCTACTACCGGGCCAAGGACCGGATCCGCTGAAGCGCCCCTTCGCGGCCGCGGCCGATCCTGACTCATCGAGAAGGCACCCACCATGACCAGCACCCCGCACCAGCACCTAGTGCCCCGACAGGCAACGTTCGCCCCGTCGCGACGCCCGGCACGCCCTCTCGCCGCACCGGCCGAAAGCCCAAGTACGTCCAGTACGAGGGCTTCCGGCCGGCACGCCGAGAGCACGCACCGGACGCCGCTCCTTAACGGGCAAACGTTGCCTGCCGGGGCACTAGCCGCCCTGACCGGAGGCGGACGTGGCTGACCGACTCGTCGTCCTGCACCGCGGCGGCCTGCCGCCCGCCGCCGAACGGATCGAGAAGCTCGCGGACACCGTGTACGCGACCGAGGAGGAACTGCCCTACGTCCTCCCGGGCGCGGACGCCCTCTTCGCGTGGATCACCCTCACCCCGGCCGTCCGCGCCTCCTGGCCCGACGACCCGGAGAAGGCGCCCCGCTGGGTCCACGCGGCCGCCGCGGGCGTGGCCTCCTTCCTCTTCCCCGCCCTCGTCGACGACCCGCGCGTCACCCTGACCAACTCGCGCGGCGTCTACGACCAGCCGATCGCCGAGTACGTCCTCGGCCTGGTCCTCGCCCTAGCGAAGGACTTCCCCGGCACCTGGGAACACCAGCGGCGCCGCGAATGGCGTCCCCGGGAGAGCGAGAGCATCGGCGGTCGCACCGCCCTGGTCTGGGGCACGGGACCCATCGGCCGCGCCATCGCCCGTCTGCTGCGCGCCGCCGGGATGCGGGTGTACGGCGCCGGGCGCTCGCCCCGCCGGGACGACGGCGACTTCGGCACGGTGCACGGCCCCGCCACGCTGCGTACCGCACTGGCCGGCGCCGACTACGTGGTCCTCGCCGCCCCCCTCACCGAATCCACCCGGGGCATGGTCGACGCCTCCGTGCTGTCGGCCATGAAACCCGGCGCCCGGCTGGTCAACGTCGGCCGCGGCGCCCTGGTCGACGAGGACGCCCTCATCGAGCACCTCGCCGGGGGCCGCCTCGCCGGGGCGGCCCTGGACGTCTTCGCCCAGGAACCGCTGCCCGGCCTGTCGCCGCTGTGGGACATGCCGGGCGTGATCGTCTCACCGCACACGGCGGGCGAGACCACCGGAGAGAAGGAAGCGCTCACCGAACTGTTCCTGGACAACCTCACCCGCCGCGGCGAGGGGCGCCCGCTGCGCAATGTCGTGGACAAACAACGGGGGTACGTGGTGTGAAGCGGAGAGCTCAGGGAGTGGCCCGGGGCAGTACGCCCACGCGACCGAGTCCGCCGAGCCAGGCGGCGGAGGGCTTGGGGATGCGCTCGAAGGTGTCCGGGTTGACGGAGATGAGGCCGAACGTGGGCTTGTAGGAGCCCCATTCGTAGTTGTCGAGTGCGCTCCAGTGGAAGTAGCCGTGTACGTCGAGGCCGTCCTCCAGGGCGGCGGAGACTTCCTGGAGCGCTCCGGTGGTGTAGGCGATGCGGCGGGTGTCGTCGCCGGTGGCGATGCCGTTCTCGGTGACGATCAGGGGGACGTCGCCGACGATCCCGGCCGTGTGGCGCAGGGCGTATCCGATGGCCTGCGGGTAGAACTCCCAGCCGGTGAGGGTGCGTTCGGCGTCGTCGGGCGCGGGGACGGGGCCGTCGGCGGTGATCCGGGTGCGGGTGTAGGACTGGACGCCGATCCAGTCGTCGTCGCGGGCGGCTTCGATGAAGACGTCCTCGCGGGGGTGGCGGTAGGCCGCGGTGACGGCTTCGGCGCCGGGGAGGGCCTGGTAGACCTGGTTGGCGATGGACCAGCCGGCCTGGATGTCGGCGGAGATCGTCTTGACGGCGGCCGTGGCGCGGTGGTGGGCCCGGATCAGGGCGTCGGTGGTGGCCTTGTCGGGGAGCGGGAGGCCCGCCGTAGGAGGTGCTTCGGCGCCCAGTTCCCGGACGGCGCCGGCGACCGCGACCATGTTGGGTTCGTTGATGGTGCACACGTGCCGTACGCCGGTCCCGATGACCGGCGCGGTCGCCCGCACGTACCGCTCGAACAGCTCCGCCGCCCCGTCCGCGGTCCAGCCGCCGCGCTCGGCGAACCAGCGCGGGACGGTGAAGTGGTGCAGGGTGACCATCGGGCGCAGGCCGCGTTCGATGGCGCCCTCGACCATGCGCCGGTAGTGGGCGAGCTCGGCCTTGGAGAAGTGGCCGGGGGCGGGCTCGATGCGGGCCCATTCGATGCTGAAGCGGTAGTCGGTGAAGCCCAGTTGGGCGAGCAGGTCCATGTCCTCGCGCCACCGGTGGTAGCTGTCGGCGGCGTCGAGGCTCGGCTCGGCGATGGCGCCGCCGCCGTGTTCCATCTGCCACCAGTCGCTGTTGACGTTGTTGCCCTCGATCTGGTGGGCGGCGGTCGAAGCTCCCCACAGGAAGCCGTCGGGAAAGCGGAGACCGTCGGCGGTGACGTTCACGGCGGGCATGACTGGGCCTTTCCAAAGGGGAGTTCGCGTCAGCGCGGTGACGGGCCGGGCCAGACGGCGGAGGCGTCGTCGCGCCGCGGGTCGGGCAGCCGGATCGGGCGGACGGGGATGGTGTGCGCGCGTCCTTCGGTGACGGCCGTCCACGGGGCGGGGTGCCCGGAGTAGCACAGGGTGGTCAGCGCGAAGACGTTGTCGGCGTAGACCTCGACGTACTCGCCGACGGTGAGGATGCGGAGCGTGGCGGCGGGGTCCGTCAGGACGGCTTCGCCGAGCCGGGTCCCGTCGGGGCCGGTGACCCAGAGGTTCTTGCCGTCGCAGCCCACCGCGAGGACGGGACGGTCACTGTCCGGGGCATCCGTGCGCAGGGTGATCTCGACCGGCCCGGTGATACCGATGTCGCCGACCGCGTGCGGGGCGGGGCGGTCCGTCTCCTCACCGAGCCAGGCGTTCAGGCCGGGCCACCACTCCAGGCGGGGAGCCGAATCACCCTCCACCACAAGCGACTTCGGCTGCGCCAGCATGCCGCGACAGTGCTCCCCGGCGTCGCTGAGACCGACCCTGCGGGGCGTGGTGTGCAGCACGACACGGGAGCCGTCGGGCGCGGCGATCACGCGGGGTGCGTAGGCGCCGGTCGGGGCCAAGGGGCCACGCCTGGTCCAGGGGCCGTCCAGGCGGGGTGCGGTCCAGGTTTCGAGGCGCCGGGTGGCCTGGATGGAGCCGATGAGCAGCCAGCTGCCGTCGTCGAGGCGTTCGAGGACCGGGCACTCGAACTGGTCGACGTCGCCCGGCGAGAGGAGCGGGGGCTGCACGGTCCAGTGTTCGAGGTCGTCGGAGAGAGCCAGGGCGACGCAGCCGCTGACCTCGGCGGGCAGGGAGGCGTCGCTGGCGCAGATGACCATGGCCCAGCCGGTGTCGTCGTCATCGCGTACGACGAAGGGGTCGCGCCAGCCCATCTGTTCCCCGGTGCGGTACCAGCGCGGGTCGGCCTCGACGACCGGCCCGGTCCCGTGGCGCCGCCAGCCCGTGCCGTCCGTGCGGTCAGAGTACGCCAGCCCGACCGACTGGAGCGGCCAGCCGTCCGGGGTGAGACCGCAGACGCCCGTGTAGAACATCGCCATTCCGTCGCCGTGCCGGAACGGGTGCATCGTCCACACCGCCTGCTGGTCGAAGCGGCCGGGCAGCCCGTTGCCGAAGACGGTGCCCTGGGGCTGCCAGTGGACCAGGTCGGCGGAGGTGGCCCGGCCGTAGGAGGTCTCCATCCGCAGATGGTCGAACTCGCTTGTCCAGGGCCCTTGGAGGTGCAGCACCCCGTACGTGCCGTCCTCCTCCCGCAGGAGGGCGAAGTCGTTCACGCAGAGGCCGGGCGGGGCGTATCGCATGCACAGTTCCTGTCGGCTCCACAGCGCCCAAACGCGTGCGCTGACGCTCGATAACAAAACGGTCTCTTGAGAGATCGGCCCCAGTAAATATGAACGCAAACGCTTGCGCAACAAGATGGGCGGGTTTACGGTCTCGTCACCCACAGATCACACCGACGTGAAATCAACGGGAGGAATGCGCCGTGACGGCCAGCATCACCGATGTCGCCCGCGCCGCCGGAGTCTCGGCGTCCACCGTGTCCCGCGCGCTGCGCGGAAGGCCGGGCGTGTCCGACGAGGTGCGGGCGCAGATCGCGGCCGTCGCCGCCCGGCTCGGCTACACCGCCTCGCGTTCCGCGTCGAGTCTGGCCAGCGGGCGCACCTTCACCATCGGGGTCGTGGTCCCGTATGTGGGCCGCTGGTTCTTCGGCACGGTGGTGGACGCCGCAGAGCAGGTCTTCAGCGCCGCGGGGTACGACGTCCTGCTGTACAACCTGGGCTCGCCGGAGACACGCAAGCGTTTCTTCACCAGGCTGCCGGTCCGCAAGCGGGTGGACGCCGTGCTGTCGCTCCTCATCCCCGACGAGGAGGAGTCCGCCGCACTGAACTCGCTGGGCGTCCCGCTGGCCACCACCGTCGGCGGCCCCCGGCCCGGCTACACCGTGGTCGGCATCGACGACCGGGCCGGGACGGAGAGCGCCGTACGGCATCTGGTCAACCTCGGCCACCGCCGCATCGGCATGATCAGCGGGTCCAGCGGGCCGCAGCACTGGACCACCCCCATCGAGCGCCGCAACGCCTATCTGGACGTCCTGGCCGGCGCCGGGATAGCGCACGACCCGGCGCTGGAGGCCGACGGCGACTACACCCTCGAGGGCGGCGAGCGGGCCATGACCCGACTGCTGGCCGCCTCCCGCCCGCCGACCGCCGTGTTCGCGCAGTCCGACGAGATGGCCATGGGCGCCCTGCGCGCCCTGCGCCGTCACCGGCTCAGGGTGCCGGACCACGTGTCCGTCGTCGGCTTCGACGACCACGAACTCGCCGACGTGGTCGGCCTGACCACCGTCGCCCAGCCGGTCGCCGAACAGGGCGCCGAGGCCGCCCGGCTGCTGCTGCGTCAGCTGGACGAACCCGACGCCGAACCACCCGGCCAGGTACAGATGCCCATCCGTCTCGTCCTGCGCGAGACCACCGCCCCGCCCTCAGCAACCCCTTGAGCCCACACCCCCCGTCCTCAGCGACCCCTTGAGCCCACACCCCCCGCCCGGACAGCACGTCAGCGCCACGAACCCTCGCCACAGCACGGAGGCACAGCCATGAGCCCGACCAGCAGAAAGTACCGCCGCACAGCTCTCACGGGCCTGGCCCTCGGCCCCCTGATGGCGCTGGCCGCCTGCGGCGGGGGCGGCGGCACCGATGCCTCCGCCGAGGCCGGGAGCGGCAAGGGCACCATCAGTGTCTGGGCCCATCAGGGCCAGAAGAACGAGACCAGCGCGCTACAGAACGCGGTGAAGTCCTTCAACTCCTCGCAGAGCGCGGTCAAGGCCGAGCTGAAGCTGATCCCCGACGTCGACTACACCAAGGTCATCACGGCCACCGCCGCCTCCGAACTGCCGGACGTGATGGAGTTCGACGGCCCGACGATGGCGAGCTTCGTCTACAACAAGAAGCTCGCCCCGATAGACACCTACGTCTCCGCCAAGACCATGGCCAACGCCACCGACGGGAGCAAGGCGCAGGGCGAGGTCGACGGCAAGCACTACGGCCTGGGCATGTACGACTCCGGCCTCGGGATCTACGGCAACAAGAAGCTGCTCGACGCGGCCGGGGTGAAGTACCCCAAGGGCCTGTCCGACGACTGGACGGCAGCCCAGTTCACCGCCGCGCTCAAGGCGCTGAAGGCCAAGGACTCCGACGGCAAGCCCCTCGACCTCCAGGAGGCCAGCGGCTACGCCAACGAGTGGGGCACCTACGGCTTCGCCCCGATCGTCTGGTCCGCCGGCGGCTCCCTCCTCAAGGACGGCAAGGCGGAAGGCGCCCTCGACACCCCGCCCGTGGTCTCGGCCATGAAGACCTTCCAGTCCTGGAAGACCTACGTCGACCCCAACACCGACGGCAACGCCTTCGCCAAGGGCCGCGTCGCCCTGAGCTGGGTCGGCCACTGGATGTACCCCGCCTACAGCAAGGCCCTCGGCGACGACCTCGTCGTCCTGCCGCTGCCCGACTTCGGCAACGGCCCCAAGACCGGCCAGGGCTCCTGGGCCTGGGGCATCGGCGCCGACACCAAGAACGCCAAGGCAGCCGGCACGTTCATGGACTATCTCCTCGACGACACCAACGTCACCGCCATGACGACGGCCAACGGGGCGGTGCCCGCCACCAAGACCGCGCTCGCCAAGAGCGAGCTCTACCAGCAGGGCGGCCCGCTCCAGCTCTTCTCCGAACAGCTCGCCAAGCCCTGCGGCGACACCGACATCACCAAGTCCTGCGTCGCCGTGACCCGCCCGGTGACCCCCGGATACCCCGTGATCACGTCGAAGTTCAGCGAGGCCCTGAACTCCATCTACGGCGGCGCCGACCCGAAGAGCGCCCTGGAAAAGGCCGCCCGCGCCATCGACCAGGACTTCTCCGACAACGCCGGCTACAAGATCCCGTAGGACCCATCGGCCGGGGCGGGCGCGCCAGCCGCGCCCGCCCCGCCGGGAACAGGACCCTCCCGTGACATCCGTGGAACCCGCGCACACCGCGCCGCCCGGCCCGGAGCAGGCCCGAACCAAGACATCCATGACATCCGTGAAGCCCGCGCGATCGACGCGATCGACGCGGCCGGGCCGCCAGAACCGCGACTGGCTGCACGGACTGCTCATGTCCGCCCCGGCCGTCGTCGGACTCATCGCCTTCGTCGGCGTCCCGTTCGGCTACGCCGTCGTCCTCTCCTTCTACAACGTCCGCCTCGGTTCCCCGCTGGCACCGTCCTTCTTCGGCCTGGAGCAGTACCGAAGGCTGTTCACCGATCCCGACCTGTCCGGCCCGTTCCTGCGGGCGCTGCTGAACAACCTGACCTTCGCCGTGGTCGTCGTACCCGTGCAGACGGCCCTGGCACTCGGGCTGGCGATCCTGCTCAACCGCAAGCTGAAAGCGATCGGCCTGTTCCGGTCCCTCTTCTTCATGCCGGTCGTCTTCCCCATGGCGCTGGTCGCCGTGATCTGGCGGCTCATCCTCGCCCGCAGCGACCAGGGCATGCTCAACTCCGCTCTGCACGCGGTGAGTTTCGGCAACTGGGGTGCCTTCGACTGGCTCGGCGACGGTGCCACCGCGATGGCCTCGATCATCGTCCTGTCCATCTGGCAGGGCGTCGGCTTCCAGATGGTCATCCTGCTCGCCGGCCTCCAGCAGATCCCGGGCGAGCTCTACGAGGCAGCCGCACTCGACCGCGCCTCCCGCTGGCAGCAGTTCCGGCACGTCACCCTGCCCGGCATCCGCGGCACCCTCGTCTTCGTCGCGATGCTCACCTCGGTGCTGTCCTTCCGGGTCTTCGACCAGGTGTACGTCCTCGTCCGCGGCGGCGGCCTCGACGAGGACGCCACCCGCACCGTGATGTACCAGGCCGTCACCACGGCCTTCGACCAGAACAACATCGGCCAGGCGTCCGCGATCACCGTCGTCTTCTTCCTGATCGTCGTCGTCCTGACGCTCATCCAGCGCCGCGTCGTCCGGCCCGGAAACGAGGACTGACCCATGGGCACGACCGTCAAGCCCCTGCGCCGCTTCATGGACTACGCCGTACTCAGCGTGCTGGCCTTCATCTTCGTCCTGCCCGTGATCTACCTGTTCCTGGGCAGCCTCAAGCCGTCCGACGAGGTACTGAACGGCCTGTCCGGCTTCCTCCCCACCCACCTGTCCTTCGACAACTACTCCGCCGTCCTCGACAGCCTCAACTCCGACAGCACCGGCTACTTCTGGCGCTTCATGGGCGTCTCGCTGCTGCTGGCATTCGTGGTGGTGACGGGGGGTCTGTTCGTCAACTCCATGGCGGCGTACGGGCTTTCACGGCTCAAGTGGCGCGGACGGGACGCCGTCTTCACGCTCATCCTGCTGCTGATGCTGGTCCCGTTCGAGTCGGTGGCCGTGCCGCTGTTCTACATGTTCAACGACCAGCGCAACACCCTCCTGATCCTGGCGCTCCCCTTCATCGCCAACGCCTTCTCGGTCTACCAGTTCCACACGTTCTTCCGCTCGATCCCGCCGAGCATCGAGGAAGCGGCCCGGATCGACGGCGCGGGCCCCTGGCGCACCTTCTTCGCGATCATCGTCCCCATGTCGAAGCCGGCCTTCGCCTCCGTGGCGATCCTGACCTTCCTCATCCAGTGGGGCTCGTTCCTGTGGCCGGTGCTGATGATCTCCGACCCGTCGGTCCGCCCGCTGCCGCTGGAGATGAGCGTCTTCCAGGGCCAACAGCCCCCGGACTGGGGCCAGATCCTCGCCTTCGGTGTCCTCCTGGTCCTGCCCGTCCTGGTCATCTTCGCCTTCTTCCAGCGGTGGTTCGTCCAGGGTGTGGCCAGCTCCGCCGTCAAGGGCTGAGCATCCGCGCCGGTGCTCCAGGCGTTTACAAGTGAGCCGCTCGGCGCTAGCTTCCCAGGGAGGTGGGGTGGGAGCGCTCCCATAGGAGTGGACCGGAACCCACTTCCAGGGGCGCGCCCCACCCTCCCGCATCCGCACACACATCCACACGGCCCGTACCTCAAGGAACGGACTGATCTGTCATGATCATGACAAAATCAGAGAGATCTGCGGATCCCCCACGACGCTTGGTGCTCCCCACCCGCTTTCCCCTCCCCACCCGCGCCAGAGCCCTCTTCCTCGTCCTGGTGGCCCTGTTCGCGACGATCCCGGCGCTCAGCCTGGTCGTCACGGCGGGCGGCGAGGCCGAGGCCCACGGCACCCCGATGAAGCCCGCCAGCCGTACCTTCCTGTGCTGGCAGGACGGTCTGACCGACACCGGTGAGATCAAGCCGGTCAACCCGGCCTGCAAGAACGCCCAGCAGGTCAGCGGCACCACGCCGTTCTACAACTGGTTCTCGGTGCTGCGCTCGGACGGCGCCGGCCGCACCCGCGGCTTCGTCCCGGACGGCGAGCTGTGCAGCGGCGGCAACACCAACTTCACGGGCTTCAACGCGGCCCGCGACGACTGGCCGCTCACCCATCTCACCTCGGGCGCGACGGTCGACTTCTCGTACAACGCCTGGGCCGCGCACCCGGGTTGGTTCTACGTCTACATCACCAAGGACGGCTTCGACCCGAAGCAGACCCTCACCTGGGACGACATGGAGGAGCAGCCGTTCCTCTCGGTCGACCACCCGCCGCTCAACGGCAGTCCCGGCACGGTCGAGGCCAACTACTCCTGGTCCGGCCAGCTTCCGGCCGACAAGTCCGGACGCCACATCATCTACATGGTGTGGCAGCGCTCGGACAGCGCCGAGACCTTCTACTCCTGCTCCGACGTCGTCTTCGACGGCGGCAACGGCGAGGTCACCGGCGTCCACGACCCGGGCGACCCCACCGGCCCGGTGCCGGGCACCTGCACGGCCACCCGCAAGACGACGGGCAGCTGGAACGGCGGCTACCAGTCCGAGGTGACCGTCACCAACTCCGGCGACGTCCCGATGCTCGGCTGGATGGTCGACTGGAAGCTGCCGAGCGGCCAGAAGGTCGACAGCCTGTGGAGCGGCAACGCGACCTACAGCGGCCAGGACGTGATGGTGCACAACGCCAACTGGAACGGCTCGCTGGATCCGGGGAAGAGTACGACGTTCGGGTACGTCGTCTCCGGCTCCGGGGGTGACTCCGCAACGGACCTGCCGTGTCGGGTCGGTTGACGGGAGACGCTTTCTCGCCCTCGTGCTGACGGAAGCGGCACGATGAGCGGCGTACCGCCGCCTGGCACCGTGGTCGCCGACGAGAAGGAGATCAGAACCCGGTGAGCGCGTTGATGTCGATCTCGACCGGGAACGGGATGTCGGTGACCAGTTTGTCGTGGTGCACGGGATGCATGGGCGCGGGGATGTACGACCGGGTCTCCGAGCACGGGCGGAGCGGCCGGATCGGGACGCCCCGGGGTCGAGGGTGGTCCAGCGGATACGGCATCGCTGAACCACCCTCGTCCGGACGGCACTCAGCGGCCGAGGTCGAGTCCGATCCCCGGCAGCAGGTCGTCCAGCAGGCCCTCGGTGCCGCGCAGTTGCGGAAGCCCTGGAACCCAGCCCGAGTCGATGATCATCGCCCCGGCCGTCACCCTCTTCGGCTCGGCCCGGTCGATGTCCCAGCTTGCCCCCGGGCTGGTGTCGTACAACGGCTGCTCAGGCGGGACATCCCCCGCGGAGAGGGGCCAGACCACCCCGCGGAACTTGCCTGCCTCCGCGTACCCGAGGAAGCCGTGTTGGGCGGACTCGCCCTTCACCGCCGCCTTGCCGTCCGGCGTGATCACCAGCCACTCCAGCTTCGTGGACACGACCTTCAGGCGTCCGTCCTCCGTGGGAACATTTAGCACGACGGCCCCCGCCGGCACCGTAGAACCCGCGGACGGGTACTTGCCGGCCACGGTGAAGGCGCTCCCGTCGACAGTGCCGAGTCCGGTCAGCAGCCCGGCCCTCGGGTCGTAGACCACGGCCATGGTCTGTCCGTTGTCAGAGCCGTCGTCGTCGTCGGCTGCCTTTACCTTGATCGTGTTCATTCCGGCACGGCCGAAGCGGTGCCCGGCGTCACAGGCACCGTCCTTCGCGTCGAAGGTGGACACCTGGCCGTCGTCCCAGGTGACCTCGCATGTGTGGGTGTCGTTGGAGCCGGGATCGGTGAACGTTGCCCGGATTCCCACCTCACTCCTCACCCGGTGTACCGACCAGTCCTCCGGGCCGTTCACGGTGATCACGGGGGCGACGTTCTTCACGGTGACCCGTGCACTGTCGCTGACGGGACGGTTCACGCCGTCGTCGGCGGTCAGCGTGACGGTGAACGTGCCGTCATCGGTACAGGTGAATCCGGTGTCCACACTCGACTTGTCTGTGAACGTGCAGGTGGTTCCCGCGTCCACGTCGTCGCCCGCGGTGTAGGACCATTCGGTTTCCGGCCGGCCGTCGTCGTCGGAGGCTGCCCCGTCGAGCCGCACCTGTGAGCCCTCGTCCCCGGTGGTGTCGGGTCCGGCGTGCACCATCGGGGACGCGTCGTCCGGATCGCCGTTCACGGGTGGGATGGTGGGCAACCGGTCCCCGTCGAAGCCCCAGTTGCACTCGTGGTCCAGGACCTTGCTCGGATCCAGCACCTCCTCCCACGGAATGTTCGGGTGCTCCGCCTCCAGATCCCACGTGGGGCCGCCCGTCTTCCCCGGTATGGCGTACAGCAGGTGGCAGGCCAGTTGTTTGAGCATCGACTCGTTCTGGTCCGCGGTGATGCCCGGGGGCAGTGGAGTGCGCTCCAGGAGCTCGTCCCAGACCTCGTTGACCGAGCCGACGCGCCCGTACGCGTCCGTGGTCGGCACGATGGACGCGATGACGGTGTCCTGGCCAGTGGTGCCGAACTCGTCGCGGTAGACGCTGGAGTGGACGAAGAACTCCGAGCCGGTGTCGTGGGAGTACGACCCCATCCAGTCGTCCAGATAGGCGTCCCCGGTGTACTTGAGTTCCCCGTTCGCGTCCACCAGGGACACATACCAGGTCGTCTCCTCCATGATCTCGGGGGCGTAGCCGGTCTTTACCGTGTGGGTGCGATAGGGGAATCCGGGCAGCAGGCACTCGTCCGTCAGTGTCGCGATGCGGGTCCTCGTGTCTTCCGTCCAGGTGACTCTGGGGATCAGACCGTCTCCGCAACGGTCCAGGACTTGAAAGGAGTTCACTCCGGGACCGGGCTTCCCATTGTGGTGGTAGTAGTGCAGCCCCGAGTTGAACTCCGCCTTTGCCAGGAACTGCCCGTCCTCATTGCGTACGACATCGGATGAAGTTGCCGCGTGCGCCGTGGGGGCCAGACCGGCGGGTAAAACCAGCAGCCCCGATGCCGCGCAGAGCGTGACCAGCGTCCGTAGTGTTCGTCTTCGTATCGACATAACTTCCCCTCTAGAACGACGTGGGCGGGTGCGCGTACCCCCCGCGGTCTTGCCGAGCAGCATCGCCCCTTCAGGTCACACGGCGTACCTGTAACTCTTCAGGGACAGGGCGTACCCATACGACTTCTCTCTGCCCGGCGGTCCGCCAGCACGCGCGTCGGCCTGGCCACGCGGGACCCTACGGCCGAACCGGGTCGGTTCAGTGGTCCGGACACAGCCCCATTTGCCTCGCCTTGCGTACAACCTTCCGGCGCTACGGGCCGTCTGACTTGGCATCAGAGTTACGCGGCCAAGCGCGGCTGAGGGGGACATGATGCGGCGTATCGGAGCGGCAGTGGCGGTGCTCGTGCTCGCGGGCTCCACGCTGGGGACGGCGGCGAGCACCGCGGGCGCGGCCCCGGCGGAGGGTTCGCACGCGGCGGCGGCCTGCCCGACGGGCTGGGGCAGCGGCGCCAAGGGCGGTGCCGCCATGGGGGCCGATCACCTGGAGGACATCAGGACCGGACAGCACGAGTGCTACGACCGCGTCGTGTTCGACGTGCCCAGTGGGGGCCAGGTCGGCTACCACGTTCAGTACGTGGACCGGTTCTACGCGGACCCCTCGGGCGAGTACATACCGGTCGCCGGCGGGGCGATACTCGACATCCGCGTCGGCGCGTGGAGCTACGACCTGGAGGCCGGCGTGCCGACCTACCCGGGCGAGGTGGGCAAGGCCCTGCCCGGCGTGAACATCAGCGGGTACAGCACCTTCCGCGACACCCGGTTCGGCGGCACCTTCGAGGGCCAGACGCAGGTCGGTCTTGGTGTGCGCGCCCGACTGCCGTTCCGCGTGATCCAGTTGGACGACCAGGTCGTGGTCGACGTGGCCCACAGCTGGACGAGCTAGCACTCCAGGAGGACCTCTGTATTTTCCTGGGCACCGTCGAACTCCCGCACTGCGGAGGAAAAGATCGCAGGCGCTGCGGCTAATTGGACGTCGGGAAGGGGTCATCCGTTACCCAGGGTGGTGGCAGGGCAGCGCCGCCAGCCGTTGTCCGAGGGGACTCGCTGTGGGATGTGGCCGGGGGTGGTGTACGGGGCCGGTTGGGGGTTCCTACGATCCGTGGTATGGCGTATGGCGAGTTCGCGTGGCTGGATAGCGGCGACATCGTGGCGTTCTGCGTGACGCTGGCCAAGGGCCTGTCCGCGCAGGAGGCATTGGAGCGCGCAGGTTGTGACGTGACGACACTGGCCTGGTTGTCGGCGGCGGAGGCTATGGATCGCCAGCCGCCCAGGTCAGGTCCGGATTCTGGGCCGGTGCGTGCGGCGCGGGTCGGTGAGTGGGCCGTGCTGCTTGAGTTCGAGACCCGTGCGGGTGCGGATTGGGCTGTGCTGCAGCGGCTGTCCCGGGGGGCCGAGGCGGTTTCGGTAGCGGACTCGGATCAGGTCGGGCTGTTCTGCTACGCCGTGGACGGGGTGCTGGTTGCGTCCTTCGACACCACGGTTCCAGAGCAGCGATACGGGGTGGATCCGGACCGACTGCTGGGCCAGATGAGGGCTGTCGGCCTGCTGTCGACGGCGCAAGGGGCACCGGTGGCTATCTCGTCCCGGCAAGGCGCCATGCGGCTGATTCAGGAGATCACCGGTGTGGTGATCGATGAGGAGACGATGTTCGACGAGGAGTTGCTGACGGCCTGGCTGGTGGCGTGATGGTGGGTGCCAGCCCAGAGTGCCCATCATGCGCATGAGCTAGCGGGCGGTCACCCAGTACTCGTCGCCGACGGTGACCCGCTGACTGGGATACCAGCGGCCCAGGTCCCCGCCGACGTTGGTGTTCTGCCGCAGCGGAACGTGAACGCGGGCGCAGGTGGTGTCCGGTCCGAGTGCAGCCAGTACTCGTGCACCGCGAGCCGCTGGTCGCGGTCAAGCTCCACACGCCAGTAGCAGGGCACCTTGGCCTCGGCGAAGAGCGCGGGCTTGCGCACGCGGTCGTCCTGGCGGGAACCGGGGGAGACCACCTCGACCACGAGGGCGAGCTTCTCCACCGGGACGCACTCCAGCTCGAAGAAGTTCAGCTTTCGGGTGTCGTAGACGATCACGTCAGGTTTGGGGGTGTTCCGGTCATCGAACATCACGCACTGCTCGGTCACGACTCTGTAGGGCTCGATACGCGCCGCTTTGAGGGCGTCCGCGATGCCGTCCCGCACGTGGTTGTGCCACAACTTGGTCTGCCCACGCGCCACGATCACACCGTCTACGAGTTCCCAGTCGAAGGGCAGCTCCAAGTGCTTGACCTGGTCGAAGGTCCAGCCGTCTGCCGGCGGGAACATCCAGGTTTCCTCTGTGGCCCGTGCCTGCCCGGGGCTGTTCGTCATTGCTCCCATGAGCGAGAGTGTGGACGCCGGTCCGCGTCGTGGTCTTGTGTGCGACGGCGGCGTCACCCGAAGTGAGGCTGCCACGGCACGCCGTTGACACGCGTCGGAGCTGACGCAGGTCAGGACGGCGGTGTTCGGGGACGGCTGTTCACGCCGGCTCCGGGCTGACCCCCAACGTGGTCGCGAGCCAGTCCAGTTGGCGCCGTACCTGCACAGCGTCACCCCCCTCATGCCCGTTGTACGCATACGCGTGGATCTCCTTGCGCGGATCCGCGCCCGTCAGCTCCCCGTACCGGTTGAAGGCCGCGTACGCCCCGCTCGGCGGGCAGACGCTGTCGCGCAGGCCCACCCCGAAGTGGGCCGGGGCCTGCGCGCGGCGGGCGAAGGAGATGCCCTCCATGTACGAGAGCGTGCGGTACGCGGCCCGCTCGGCGTCCCGGTGCACGGACAGGTACGCGGTGATCTCGCCGTAGGGGGACGCGTCGGTGAGGTCGAGCGCGCGCCGGATGCCGCACAGGAACGGCGCGGTGACCAGGGCCGCCGCGAGGTCCGGGATCAGTCCCGCGACGGCCAGGGCCAGTCCTCCGCCCTGACTGTTGCCGACGGCGGCCGTGCGGGCGGCGTCCACGCCCGGGAGCGCGCGCACCGCCGCCACCGCCCGCACCGCGTCCGTGATGAGGCGCCGGTAGTGGTAGTCCTGCGGCGCGAGCAGGCCGCGTACCGCCGGACCCGGGCCGCCCGGCGCGCTCGCGTGCGGGTCGGGGGTGTCGCCGCCGTTGCCGTACTGGTCGCCCTGGCCCCTGTTGTCCATGAGCAGATGCGCGTACCCGGCGTTCACCCAGGTCAGCCGCTCGTGCGGGAGGCCGCGCCCGCGGCCGTAGCCGGCGTACTCGACGACGGCCGGGAGCGGTTCGCGGATGCCGGCAGGGCGGCTGTACCAGGCGCGCACCGGGTCGCCGGCGAAGCCGCGGAAGGTCACGTCCCAGGTCTGGGTCAGCCGCAGGCCCGTCCGCACCGGCTGCGCCGAGACCACCGGGTCCGGCTGCCCGGCCTCCTTCAGGGTGCTCTGCCAGAACTCGTCGAAGTCGGCGGGCTCTTCGAGGTCCGGTCGGTACTGCTCGAGCTCCTGGTGCGGCAGGTCGAACGCGGGCACGGGGGCACCTCACAGGCGTCAGCGGAACGGCGGATCGGTCCGATCGTTGCGGTCTTAGGCCAGAAAGTTCCGGCCTAACCGAGCCGATCCCTTCATCTCTTCCACCCTCGGCCCCAGGTGAATCCAGGGTTGTACCACCGTCTCAGGCCTCAACATTCCCTTGTGCAGCCCCCATTGACAGCGCTTTCTACTGGCTCTAAGTTGCCGCGAAGTTACCGGTAAGAGCTCGAAAGTTTCGGTCCCGCGTCCCATGCCATGCCCCGGGAGGCCCGAGCATGAGCACGTCCACCACGTCGGCCCCGCCGCCGGGCACCCAGGATCCGCCGCCGGCCCGAGCCGCCCCCCGCCGTCGTACGCGGAAGACCGCGCGCCCTGGCTGGCGGCGGGCGCTGCGCCGCGACTGGCAGTTGTACTCGCTCGCCGTACTGCCCCTGCTGTTCTTCCTGGTCTTCCGCTATCTGCCGATGATCGGCAACGTCATCGCCTTCCGGCGCTTCGAGCCGGGCGGTTCGATCTTCGGCGAGCAGTGGGTGGGCCTGCGCTATGTGCGCATGTTCCTCACCGATCCCACCTTCTGGCAGGTGTTCCGCAACACCCTGTGGCTGGGCGGGCTCACGCTCGTCTTCTGCTTCCCGATCCCGATCGTGCTGGCGCTGCTGCTCAACGAGGTGCGCCGGCGCTCCCTGAAGCGGTTCGTGCAGTCGGTGTCGTACCTCCCGCACTTCCTGTCGATCGTGATCGTCGCGGGCATCACGCTGCAGATGCTCGCCACGGACGGACCGATCAATCACGTCCTGGGGTGGTTCGGCCACGATCCGATCAGATTCATCCAGGAACCGGAATGGTTCCGCACCATCTACGTCGGCTCGGAGATCTGGCAGACCGCCGGCTGGGGCACGATCCTCTACCTCACCGCGCTCACCACGATTGACGAGGACCTGTACGAGGCCGCGCGCATCGACGGCGCCAACCGCTGGCAGCAGATCTGGCACGTCACCCTGCCCGGCATCCGGCCCACCATGATCACGCTGCTGATCCTCAACATCGGCACGTTCCTGGCGGTCGGCTTCGAGAAGGTCCTGCTGCTGTACAACCCGCTGACGTACCAGACCGGCGACGTCATCTCGACGTACCTCTACCGGGCCGGTGTCGAGTCCAACAGCTTCAGCTACGCCGCCGCCATCGGTCTGTTCGAGGCGGTCATCGGCCTGATCCTGATCGTGACCGCCAACCAGCTCTCGCGCCGCACAGTGGGGACGAGCCTGTGGTGAGCGTCAACCGGCCCACGCGTGGTTACCGCGTCTTCCAGGGCGTCAACGGGGTGATCCTCACCCTGGTCGTGGTGGTGACCCTCTACCCGTTCGTCAACATCATCGCGCGGTCCTTCAGCGGGGAGCGCCAGATCCGCGCCGGTGAAGTGACGCTGTGGCCCGAGGGGTTCAACCTCACCACCTACAAAATCGTCTTCCAGGACGCGATGTTCTGGCGCAACTACGGCAACACCGTGTTCTACACGGTCGTATCCACCGTCGTCGCCATGGTTCTGACGACCTGTTACGCCTACGTCCTGTCGAAGAGGCACCTCAAGGGGCGCACCGCGCTCGTCGGCGTCGCCGTGTTCACCATGTTCTTCACCGGCGGGCTGATCCCCAACTACGTCCTGATCACCACCCTCGGCCTGAAGAACTCCGTGTGGGCCCTGGCCCTCCCGAACGCGATCAGCGTCTTCAACCTGCTGGTGATGAAGGCCTTCTTCGAGAGCCTGCCGACCGAGCTGGAGGAGGCCGCGCAGATCGACGGACTGTCCACGTACGGCACCCTCTTCCGGATCGTGCTGCCCCTGTCCAAGGCGGTCGTGGCGACGATGGTGCTGTTCTACTCGGTGGCCTTCTGGAACTCCTGGTTCGGGGCCTTCCTGTACATGGACAAGACCGATCTGATGCCGGTCACCATCTATCTGCGCAACCTCATCGCGGGTGCCACCACCGGCGGCAACGCCGGCGCGGGCACCGAGCAGCTCAGCCAGGCCGCGGCGAACATCCAGGCGGTCACCATCGTGCTGACCTCGCTGCCGATCCTGTGCGTGTACCCGTTCGTCCAGCGCTACTTCGTCTCGGGCGTGATGCTCGGCGCGGTCAAGGGCTGACGGCCTTCCATTCGCTTACGGAACAAAGGAGTCTCCGTGAAGAACGCAAGACGGACGAACGCGGGCCAGCTGTCGAGACGTCAGATCCTCTCCGCCGCAGGCTTCATAGGCCTCGCCACCCTCACCGGCTGCGGCAGCGGCGACGACGGCGGGGACAGCAAGGACCTGTCGAAGAAGCAGAACGGCGCGATGAAGGAGTACCGCGCCGGACAGCAGTTCAAGGCGGCCAAGGCGCTGTCCTTCTCGGTGCTGCACAACAACAACCCGGTCTATCCGACGAAGGACGGCTGGCTGTTCTGGAAGGAGCTGGCCAAGCGCACCGGAGTCACCCTGAAGCCGGTCGACGTCCCTCTCGTGGACTACGAGAAGAAGCGCAGCGTCCTGATCGGCTCCGGCGACGCCCCGTTCCTGATCCCCAAGACGTACCACCCCGCCGAGGTCGCGTTCGTGTCGTCCGGCGCGATCCTAGCGGTCAGCGACTACGTGCACCTCATGCCCAACTTCCAGGCCAAGGTGAAGAAGTGGCGTCTGGAGCCCGAGCTCGACTCCATCCGGCAGTCCGACGGCAAGTACTACCTGCTGCCCGGCCTGCACGAGAAGGTCAGGTCCGGCTACTCGCTGTCGCTGCGCACAGATGTCCTCGACCGGCTCGGCCTGAGTCTGCCCACCAGCTGGGACGAGGTGTACGACGTCTTCAAGGCGATCAAGGAGGAGTACCCCGACCGCTACCCCTTGTCCGACCGCTGGAGCATCAACACCCCCTATCCGGCAGCCGCGTTGTTCAGCTACCTCGGCCAGGCGTACGGGGTCAGGGCCGGCTGGACGTACGACAACATCAGCTTCGACTCGAAGGCGGACGAGTTCGTCTTCACCGGAGCGACGGACGGCTTCCGGCAGATGATCGACTACGTGCGGAAACTGGTCGCCGAGAAGCTGGTGGACCCCGAGAGCTTCACCCAGACCGACGAAACCGCGTTGCAGAAGCTGCTGGGCGAGAAGTCCTTCGCGATCAGCGCCAACCCGCAGGAGCTGGTGCAGAACTACCGCTACAACCTGGAGAAGCAGGTCGACGGCGCGAAGATCGAGATGGTGCCGGTGCCGCTGGGGCCTGCGGGCCCGGTGGTGCTGGGCGGCGCCCGGCTGGAGAACGGCGTCATGATCTCCAGCAAGGCCCTCAAGAGCGACACCTTCGTCGCGATGATGCAGTTCGTGGACTGGCTGTGGTACTCGGACGAGGGCCAGAAGTTCTGCAAGTGGGGCGTCAAGGGCGTCACTTACACCGAGTCCGGCGGGCGGTACAAGCTGGAGCCCGGCATCAGCCTCATGGGCTCCGACTCGGACGCTCCCAAGGACCTCCAGAAGGACTTCGGCTTCTTCAACGGCGTCTTCACCTACGGCGGCAGCTGGGCCCTGGTCTCCTCCTCGTTCAGCCCGGACGAGAAGAAGTTCCAGGACGCCATGGCCCAGCGCAAGGAGCTGCCCGTCGCCCCGGCCCACCCGCTCCAGTCCTTCGAGCAGGAGCAGGCGACGCTGTGGGACACGCCGCTGCGGGACCACGTCACGCAGAACACGCTCAAGTTCGCCCTCGGCAAGCGCCCGTTGTCCGAATGGGACGACTATGTCACCGAGTTGAAGGCCAAGAACATGGACCAGCTCGTCGACATGCACAACAAGGCGTACGACCGCTTCAAGAAGGAGAACGGGTGATCCGTGTCCCCGCCGAGCCGAGCGGCCGGCTCCCCGAGGCCTGGCGTCACTGCGTCGGCACCGGCCGCATCGACCTCGCCCTGCGCCGCGACTACCAGGACTCCCTCGCCCTGCTCCAGCGCGAGATCGGGTTCCGGCACATCCGCGGGCACGGGCTGCTCAGCGACGGCATGGGCGTCCACCGGCCCTACGACTGGGAGGGCACCCGCCGCGTCCGGCACTCCTTCACGTACGTCGACCAGGTCGTCGACGCCTATCTGGAGCTCGGCATCCGCCCCTTCCTCGAACTGGGCTTCATGCCGGGCGAGTTGGCGTCGGGGGAGCAGACGGTGTTCTGGTGGCGCGGCAATGTCACCCCGCCCGCCTCGCACCAGGAGTGGGCCGAACTGGTCCGCGCCACCCTCGCCCACCTCATCGACCGCTACGGCCTCGACGAGGTGCGGACCTGGCCGATCGAGGTGTGGAACGAACCCAACCTGGCCGACTTCTGGCAGGACGCGGACGAGCAGGCCTACCACCAGCTCTACGAGGTGACCGCGCACGCCGTGAAGGAGGTCGACGCCTCGCTCCAGGTCGGCGGCCCGGCCATCTCACCCGCCTCGGACGACTGGCTGGAGCGGTTCGCCGAGTTCGCAGAACGCCACGACGTCCCCGTCGACTTCGTGTCGAAGCACGCCTACACCTCCGGGCCCGCCCAGCACGTGCCGTTCGGCGTGCACCAGACCCTGGAGCCGGCGCGGAGCCTCCTGAACCAGTTCGCCGCGACCCGCGAGCGGCTCAAGGGCACCCGGCTCGCCGAACTCCCCGTCCACATCACCGAGTTCAACTCCTCCTACCGACCCGACAACCCGGTCCACGACACCGCCTTCCACGCCGCGTACCTGGCACCGGTCCTCGCGTCCGGCGGCGACCACGTCGACTCCTTCTCGTACTGGACCTTCAGCGACATGTTCGAGGAGACCGGCATACCGACCGCGCTCTTCCACGGGGGCTTCGGCCTGCTCACCCACCGCCAGGTGAAGAAGCCGACCTATCACCTCTACGCCTTCATGGCGCGGATGGGGGAGGAACTGCTCGCGCGCGGCGACGACCACCTGGTGACCCGGCACGCGGACGGCCGGGTGACCGTACTGGCCTGGGCGCCGGTCGACGCGAGCGGCGAGACGCCGGGGCCCGAACGGCATGCCGTGCGCCTGTCGGTCCCCACGAGGCCCGGGGAGGCGTTCGTACGACGCTCCACCGTGGACGAGGAGCACGGCAACGCCCGTACCGCCTGGCAGCGGATGGGCAGCCCGCGCTCGCCCCGGCCGCACCAACTCGACGTACTGCACGAGGCCGCCGAGCCCGCCCGCCGCCACCTGCGGCTGCCCGTCGAGGACGGCCGAGCGGTCCTGGACCTCACCCTGAGCCGCCATGAGATCACCCTCGTCGAAGTCAGCCCTGTCGAGGAGCAGACCCCGCCGTGGTCGGACGAGCGACGGCTGCTCGGAAGGGAGCCGCAATGAGCGCTGTCGCGTCGGGTTCGGCGGGGCTGGTGCTGTTCGGAGGGGAGCCGCTGTGAGCGCGCCTCAGGCCGCCGCGTTCGGAGTCGGCCCCCTTTCCCGGGCGGCCGCCCTGATCCACACCCTGGTCACCGTCGAGGCGCTGCTGCTGGCCGCCGCCGCACCAGGCCTGGCCGGGCTGTTGCTGTTGGGCCCGGACGCCTCCAACCTCCCCCTGGCCGCTGTATGCCTGCTGCCCCTCGGCCCGGCGCTCTCCGCCGCCGTCTACGCCCTCCACCACCGCGACCGCGACCTCGCCGACCTCCATCCGGCCCGCACCTACTGGCGCGGCTGGCGGCTCAACGCCGTACCGGCGCTGCGGCTGTGGGCGCCGCTGCTGGGCTGGCTCACCGTGATCGCCTTCACGCTGACCCACTTCTCCGCCACCGGTCTGCCCGGCTGGTGGGCGGTGCTGCTCGCGGTCATCGGGCTCGCCTCCCTGCTCTGGGGCGCGCACGCGCTCGTGCTCACCTCCCTGTTCGCCTTCCGCGCCCGTGACACCGCCCGCCTCGCCGCGTACTTCCTGCTCCGGCACGGCCGTGCCACCCTCGGCGCCGCCTCACTGCTCGTGCTGAGCGCCGCGATGACCGCCCTGCTGACCGAGGCCCTGCCCGCGCTGCTGGCCGCCCCCCTGCTGATGTCCCTGCTGCACAGCAGCCGCCCGGTGATCGCCGAGACCCAGGAGGACTTCACCGCATGACGGCTCCCCGCACCCCGAAGATCCCGTACGGCGGCGACTACAACCCCGAGCAGTGGCCGCAATCCATCTGGGACGAGGACCACCGCCTGTTCACCCGGGCCGGCATCGACACCCTCACCGTCGGCGTCTTCTCCTGGTCCCTCACCCAACCCGCCCCGGACGCCTACGACTTCGCCGTTCTCGACCGCATCCTCGACCGCGCCGCCGCCGAAGGCCGCCGGGTCTGCCTGGCCACCGGCACCGCCGCCCTCCCGCCCTGGCTCGCGAAAAAGCACCCCGAGGTCAACCGCACCGACTTCGAGGGCCGCCGCCACCGCTACGGCCAGCGCCACAACTTCTGCCCCACCTCACCGGCGTACCGCGAGCACGCCACCGCGATGGCCGCGCGGATCGCCGAACGGTACGCGGACCACTCGGCGTTGCTCGCCTGGCACATCAACAACGAGTACGGCGGCGTCTGTTACTGCGAGCTGTGCGCCGAGGCCTTCCGGGTCTGGCTGCGGGACAAGTACGCCATCCTCGACGCCCTCAACGACGCCTGGTGCACGACCTTCTGGTCCCACCGCTATACCGACTGGGCCGAGATCGAGCCCCCGAACGCCCTCACCGAGCACTGGCGCGGCCCCGACCACACCGCCTTCCAGGGCACCACCCTCGACTACTTCCGCTTCACCACCGACGCCCTGCTCGGCTGCTTCCTCGCCGAGAAGGAGGCGATCCGCGCCCACGACCCGGACACGCCCGTCACCACCAACTTCATGGGCATGTTCCGCCCCCTCGACTACCACCGCTGGGCGCCCCACCTCGACTTCGCCTCCTGGGACAGCTACCCGCCCCTGGACGCCCCGCCCACCTGGCCCGCCCTCGCCCACGACCTGATGCGCGGCCTCAAGGACGGCGCCCCCTTCTGGCTCATGGAGCAGACCCCGTCCACCACCGCCTGCCGCGACGTCAACCCGCTCCGGCGCCCCGGCGAACTCCGCCTCGCCACCTTCCAGGCCATCGCCCACGGCGCCGACGCCGCCCTGTACTTCCAGATGCGCGCCTCGCGCGGCGCCTGCGAGAAGTACCACGGGGCTGTTATCGGCCACGCGGGCCGCGACGACACCCGTGTCTTCCGCGAAGTCGCCGAGCTGGGCCGGGAGTTGGAGCTTCTGGGCGCCGGCGTCCTCGGCGCCCGCACCCCCGCCCGCACCGCCCTGCTCTTCGACTGGGACAGCTGGTGGGCCCTGGAGATCTCCGACGGCCCCTCCCGCCTCCTGCGCTACCAGGAGGTCGTCCACGCCTACTACCGGGCCGCCCGAGAGGCGGGCGCCGACGTCGACGTGATCCCGCAGACCGCCGACCTCACCCCCTACGACGTGGTCCTCGCTCCCGTCCTGCACATGGTCAAGGGCGACCTCGCCGCCCGCCTCGAAGCGGTGGCCGCCCGTGGCGGCACGGTCCTGTCCACCTTCCTCTCCGGCCGCGTCGACGAACACGACCGCGCCTTCCTCACCGACGTCCCCGGCCCGCTCGCCCCGCTCATGGGCATCCGCGTCGACGAATGGGACGCGCGCTCGCGGGACGTCGTACAGCCGGTGGAACTGGGGGAGTTCACGGCCGAGGCCCGCCTGGTCTTCGAGATCGTGCTGCCGCGCGGAGCCGAGCCGGTCGCGACCTACGGCGCCGACTTCTACGCGGGCACCCCGGCCGTGACACGCAACGAGTACGGCGGGGGAGAGGCCTGGTACGTGGCGACCGCCCTCGACCAGCCCGGCGTCGCCCACGTCGTCCGCCGGATCCTCGCCCGCCACGACCTGCTCGGCCCCTACGCCGACCACTGGGGCCTGGAGACCGCGACCCGCGTCGCCCCCGACGGAACCGCCCACCTCTTCCTCCTGAACCACACCACCGACCCGGCCCACCTGACCGCCCACACCACCGCCACCGACCTGCTCACCGGCAAGCGGGTCGAACAGGGCGAACCGCTGACCCTCGACCCGCTGGGCACAGCGATCCTGCGCATTCAGACGGGTCCGGGCAGTGACACGCAGATGACAGTCGATCGGTAGGGGACCGACAGCCCGGATGCCTGGTGGCCTACAGGGACCGGCTCATACCGTCTGTTGTCATGAACGAACACCACGAGGAAGTAGTCCACGAGCAGGACCGGGGCCTCTCCTACGACCTTCCCCTTCTCGCCCGTCGCCGGATGGTACGGCTGCTGGCGGGGGTGAGCCTCGTGCCCCTGGTGGGCTGCACTTCCGAGGAGGAGACCACGGCGTCCTCGTCCCCGTCGCTCTCCCCGTCGTCCGCGTCGTCGCCCATTCAGTGCGAGACGATCCCCGAGGAGACCGAAGGCCCCTTCCCCGGCGACGGTTCCAACGGCGTCAACGTCCTGAGGGAGAGCGGTGTCGTCCGCAGCGACATCACGAAGAGCTTCGGCGACTCCGCGCGGGGTACCGCCGAGGTCAAGAGCATCTTCCCCGGCTGCTACCCGAACCGCTGGCCACACGTCCACTTCGAGGTGTACGGCAGCCTGGCCGACGCCACGGCGGCCAGGTCCATCACGAACACCTCGCAGCTCGCGCTGCCGAAGGATGTGAGCGACAGGGTGTACGCGACCGACGGCTACAGCGGGAGCGTGGGGAATCTCAGCGAGCTCTCCCTGGAGTCGGACAGCGTCTTCAGCGACGGCTACGACCAGCAGCTCGCGACGGTCACCGGCAGCGCCGAGCAGGGGTACACCGCGACGCTGACGGTTCCGGTGTGACCCGTCACCGATGAACGGCTCGGGGTTCATTGTTGGACGAGGCTCAGTGGATCCGGCGCCCATGTGCGTCGGGCACACCCGACTTGCGCAAGAAGTAGCTGTTGATCTGATCCCGCCACTCTCGGGCACTGCGGAGCTGCTCCTCGTACCGCTCCGCGACCCGTGCGTGGCGTGCCGGATCGACGAGGCCGGCGAGCGAGGCCCACACCTCCCGGGCCTCCGCGACATCCTCCACGCCCTCGAAGTGCGTGTCGTAGATGTGCTGGATCACCGTCTTCCCGCTGTGCAGCATGTGCCCGTACGACATGTGGTGGAAGAACAGCAACAGCTCGTCGGGGCAGGTGTCCGGTGACTCGTACATCTCGGCCCAGGGTTTGGCGTACTGCGCCGCGTACCCGGTACCGGTGGCGCGGCTGCGATCGACCCCGACCCCGTCCCGGTCGGCGAAGTGGTAGGTGCCCCAAGGGCTGTACTCGTAGCCGTCCACGCTCGGCCCGTAGTGGTGCCCCGGCTGCACCATGAAGCCGACGCCGAGTGGTGCCGTGTACTTCTCGTACGTCCGCCAGGAGCCGGTCAGCACCGCGCGTACCCCGGCGACCAGCCGCTCGGGCGCGGACGGGAAGGTGAGCCCGATCCACTCGTCCAGCACCCCGTCGGGGTCGGCGTCCGGCCGCCAGGCCAGCCGCCCGAAGGTGTAGAGGTTCGCCTGGGCCAGCGGATGCCCCGTCCAGAACGGGTCGTCGCCCACGTTGGACACCGCCACGAGCCCGCCACCCGCCAAATCGCCGACCGACGGGCCGCCGTCCCGCTCCGGCCGGAAGCGCAGCACCTCGCTCCACATCGGGCCCAGCCAGCAGACGTGCCGTTGCTGACCCGTGTACTCCTGCGTGGCCTGCACCTCCACCGCGAGCCGGGTGCGCGCCATCGCGCCGATCAGCGGTGAGACCGGCTCGCGCACCTGGAAGTCCAGCGGCCCGTGCTTCACCTGGAGCACCGCGTTCGCGGCGAACTCCCCGTCCAGCGGCACGAAATGGTCGTACGCGGCACGTGCCCGGTCCGTCGTCCGGTCCCGCCAGTCCTGGCGGTGGTCGTAGACGAAGGCCCGCCAGTGGACCGTGCCGCCGTGCGGGGCGAGCGCGGCGGCGAGCATGTTCGCGCCGTCCGCGTGGCTGCGCCCGTACGCGAACGGCCCTGGCTGGCCCTCCGAGTCGGCCTTCACCACGTACCCGCCGAAGTCGTCGATCGCCTCGTACACCCGCGCCGTTGCCTCGGCCCACCACGCGCGCACCGAGGCGTCCAGCGGATCGGCCGTGGCCAGCCCGCCGAGCACCATCGGCGCGGCGAAGGTGACCGACAGCTGGGTGCGGATGCCGTACGGCCGCAACGCGTCCGCGACCTCGGCGACTTCACCGATCCGGTCGGTCAGGAGGCGGGCCTCGGTCTCGTGCACGTTGACGTTGTTCACCGCCACGGCGTTGATCCCGCAGGCGGCCAGCAGCCTGCCGTACGCACGCACCCGCTCCAACTCCCCGCGCGCCCGGCCGTCTTCCCAGAACAGCGACCCGCCGGCGTACCCGCGCTCCACCTGACCCATGACCGGGTGCACGGCCACGTTGTCCCAGTGGTCCAGCATCCGCAGTGCCACCGCCGGACGGTGCTCCTCCCGTGACCGCCGCTCGCCACGGAAGGCGTCCTCTCCGAGCCGTACGACGTGGAAGAGGCCGTACAGCAGCCCGGACTGGCCGGACGCGGTGACCGTCGTCCGGCCGCCCGCGCGCTCGTACATGAATGCCTCGGAGCCGTCGGAGCCGGTCAGCTCCAGCACGAGGTCGTTCCCGGTGGCACCCGGCTCGCAGTCGCGCACGACGCGACCCCCGAACCGGGCGCAGGCCTGAGCCACTTCCCCGTGCACCGTCTCCACCAGCGGACCCGAACCACGGATCAGCGTCCGCCGGCTGCCGAGCGCCCGGAAGGCGTCCGGCGGCAGCCAGGCGGGGTCGACGCCCTCGGGCAGGACGGGCACGGGCAGCGGCATGAGAACCCCAACATCCTTGGTCAGGCGAGCAGTTCGACCTCCGACACGACCGCCTCGCCGTCGAACACCAGGCGGTACTTCACGTACGTACCCGGCGACCCCACCGAGAACGCGCGGGTCTGCCGGTCCCAGGCGAAGGCTTCCCCGGAGCGCTCGTCCAGGGTCCGCCACGAGGTTCCGTCGGCCGAGCCCTGGAGTGTCCAGCCGGTGGGCGCCTTCGTACGATCCGCGGAGGACGTCAGGGTGTACTGGACCGCCTTCGTGCCCCCGGTCACCGGTAGCTCGACCGTGGATACGGTGGCCTCCGTCGCCGACGTGTTGTCGAACAGGGCGCCCGCACCCTTCAGCACGTCCGCCCGTGGCGTCGGCACCCTGTCGTCCTGGGTTATCGACACGGGAGCCGCGTGCTTGCCCGTGCCCCACGACGAGGGCCTCGGCCCCATGTCGAACTCCAGGACGCCACCGCGAGCGAGCAGCGAGTGGGGGAGTGAAGTCGACGTCCACGTACGCCCGTTGAGCTTCAGGCCCTGCACATACACGTTCTTCGCGCTGTTCTTCGGCGCCTTCACCACCAGGTCCCGGCCGTTCTCCAGATGGACCGTCGCCTCGGTGAACAGCGGGGAGCCGACGGCGTATTCGCCGCTGCCCATCACCAGCGGGTAGAAGCCCAGCGCGGAGAAGAGGTACCAGGCCGACTGCTCGCCGTTGTCCTCGTCGCCGTGGTAGCCCTGGCCGATCTCGCTGCCGGTGTACAGCCGCGAGAGCACCTCACGGACGTTCCGCTGGGTCTTCCACGGCTGCCCGGCCGCGTCGTACATGTAGTTGACGTGGTGGGCCACCTGGTTGGAATGCCCGTACATGCCCATCCGGACGTCCCGCGCCTCCGTCATCTCGTGGATGACACCGCCGTAGGAGCCGACGAAGTCCGGCGAGGCCGTCTCCGGGGTGGCGAAGTACGTGTCGAGCTTCTGTGCGAGACCGCTCCGGCCGCCGTACAGGTTGGCCAGGCCCCGGCTGTCCTGCGGGGCGGTGAAGGCGTAGCCCCAGCCGTTGGTCTCGGTGTAGTCGTAGCCCCACACGCGCGGGTCGTACGTCGACGAGTCGACACGCCAGTTCCCGGCGGCGTCCCGGCCCTGGAAGAAACCGGCCTCGGAGTCGAAGAGGTTCACATAGTCCTGGGCCCGGTCGAGGAAGTACTCCGACTCCTCCTTGTAGCGCTTCTCGCCGGTTTTCTTGTACAGCGCCCGGCCCATCCGCGCGATGCCGTAGTCGTTGAGGTAGCCCTCCAACGCCCACGAGAGGCCCTCGTGCGTGTCGGTGCTCGTGTAGCCGAGGAAGGGCGAGGTCGCCATCCCCTTGCGGCCGACGCCCGACGAGGGCGGCACGGCCGTGGCGTTCTTCAGGGCCGCGTCGTACGCCGACCTCGCGTCGAAGTCGACGCCCTTGACGTACGCGTCCGCGAACGCGACGTCCGAGGAGGTGCCGGTCATCAGGTCCGCGTACCCGGGTGAGGACCAGCGCGAGGTCCAGCCGCCGTCCTTGTACTGCTGCACGAAACCGTCGACCATCTCGCCTGCCTGACTCGGCGTCAGGAGGGAGTACGCCGGCCAGGTCGTCCGATAGGTGTCCCAGAAGCCGTTGTTGACGTACACCTTGCCGTCCACGATCTTCGCGCCGGTGTGCGTCGGGGTGTCGGGGCCGGGCATCGGTGAGAACGGAGACGCGTACTGGTACTTCGAACCGACCTTCTCGAAGCCGGAGTTGGGATACAGGTACAGCCGGTACAGGCTGGAGTACAGCGTCGTCAGCTGGTCCGGCGTCGCGCCCTCGACCTCGACCTTGCCGAGGATCCGGTCCCACTGTGCCTGGGCGCGCGACTTGACCGTGTCGAAGGAGGTGCCGTCGGGGATCTCCTGGCGCAGGTTGTCCTTCGCCTGGTCGAGGCTGATCAACGACGTGGCGAGCCGCAGGGTGACCGTCCGGTCGTCGCCGGCGTCGAAGCGCAGACGGCCCTTGACCCCGCTGGAGTCGCCCTCGGTCACGGGCTTGTCGAACACGCCGTACACGAACAGCCGGGTGGCACCCGTCGACAGCCCGGATTTCACGTCCGAGTAGCCGGTGATGATCCCGTTCTCCTTGTCGAGCGTCAGCCCGGCCTGGTCGGTCACGTTGTCGAACAGCACGCTCGCTTCGTCGCCGGGATAAGTGAAGCGGAGCGCCGCCGCGTGGTCCGTCGGTGCCATCTCCGCCTTCAGGCCGTTCTCGAACCGCACCCCGTAGTAGTACGGCCGCGCGGTCTCGTTCTCGTGCCGGAAGGCCAGCTCCCGGGCCTCGCGGCCGGTGTCCGGGGTGCCGGAGGCGGCGGACGGCATCACCTGGAAGGTCTGCCGGTCGCCCATCCAGGGGCTGGGCTCGTGGCTCGCGCTGAAGGCCTGGATGGTGGGCAGGTTGTCCGCGTTGTTCGCGCGGGCGTAGTCGTACAGCCAGCTCAGCGAGCCCGCGTTGGTCACGGGCGTCCAGAAGTTGAAGCCGTGCGGGACCGCCGTCGCCGGGAAGTTGTTGCCGCGGGAGAAACCGCCGCTGGAGTGGGTGCCGCGGGTGGTGAGCGCGTAGTCGGACAGACGGGCCTTCGGCTTCTCGGGCGCGGCCCGCTCGATGGTCACGTCGTCCAGCCAGCCGCGGAACTTCGCCGGCCCCCTGGGGGAGTCGTAGGCGACCAGGATCCGGTCGACCGTCTTCCCGGCCGCTACCGACCCGATCCGGGAGGTGACGTTGTTCCACTGGTTCACATAGAGCACCTTGGCGGCGCCCTGGCCCCGCGGCGAGAGCGCGAAGCCGTGCTGGTCGGTGGCCCCGAGGCCGCTCAGGTGGCTGCCGTCGGTGAAGGCCAGGTCGACGGAGACGTTCGTGGCGTCGTAGTCCAGGTCGCCGTCCGCCATCGACGGGAAGATCCGGTACGCCAGCCGGGTGTCCCGGCCGACCGCCACGTCCACGTCGAAGATCTTGTTGTACGAGTACGCCCGCCCGTCGGCCGTATGCCGGCCGGCGTAACGCAGGGCACGCTTTCCGGTGAATCCCGCACCCGCCTTCGCGGTGGGCGAACCGCTCGGGCCGCGGTCGACCAGCGAGAGCATGTCCTGCGGGACCGGGCCTTCCTCGCCGCCCGTGGAGAACTGCACGTCGGCGAGCTGGAGGATGCCGTCGGCGCCGTTGTTCGCGGTGATGTCGAGCCGGAAGTGCCGGTACTCGGCGGCGGCCGGCTCCGGGATGTCGTACGTCTTCGTCTGTAAGCGCTCGGAGAAGGACTCGCCGGAGCGGGTGTCGAGGGTCTTCCAGTCCTTGCCGTCCGCGGAGCCCTTCAGGGCCCAGTCCTTCGGGTCGCGCCCGGCGACGTCGTTCGCGGAGGTCAACGCGTACCTGACCGCCTTCACGGGCTTGTCCAGGTCGAACTCGGCCCAGCCGGTCGACGCGAAGGTGAGCCACTTGGTGCTCGGTTCGCCGTCGACGAGGTTCTCCTTCACCTCGCCGCCGCCGGTGTTCTCGCCACTCGCGCGGACGTCCGTGACCTGGTCGGTCACATTGCCCGGGATGCCGCTGCTGTAGCCGCCGTCGACGCCCGAGGCGCGCTTGCCGCCGTCCGGTGCGGTGTCGACGGTGTTGAGCCAGTCGGGTGCCGGGTCGCCCGCCTCGAAGGAAGAGGCGAACCCCCGGTCCACGGCCGGGGCCTCCGGAAGGGCGACCGCGGTCCCCGGCGCGCCCACCGCCAAAGCGAAGGCGGCCGTCCCGACCACGACCGCCGAACCCCGTCTGTGCCGAACTCTGTGCTGCCGCATACGCGAGCACCCTCCCTGCACGCCGGACAACGTTGTCAACTTCTCTGCGCAAGGTCAATAGGGGCCCAAGTGGGCAGTGATGTCAAGGGTGTTGACTGCGGCATTCGGGGCCTATGTCGCGAATTTATCCGGCAAGTGGCACACAGGTCGCTCATATTTCCGCCAGGTCTCAACTCGGAAAAGACCGTTGGCCAACCCTGCTTTCGATCTTGCTCCGCTGGCAGGAAGTGGACTATACCTGTCGACACTTCACACGATCAGTCCTTCGCGATCCACTTCGTGATCCAGACTGATCCACGACTGATCTGCCACCGATCTGCGACTGATCCACAACTGATCCGCACTTCCTGCACGACCCTGCTTGACCTGACCGCGGTGCCGGGAAGGATCCGGTTCACCGCCTGAGTCCTGGAGAAGGCGAGGACTTGAGCATGGGATCCACTTCCGCCGAGAACAGCAGTACGGGCGGCGTCGGCCGCCGCGATCTGATCAAGCGGTCCGCCGCGCTGGGCCTGATCTCCGTACCGACCATGAGCTTCCTGTCCGCGTGCGCCAGCAGTGGCGGAGACGACAGCGGAGAAAAGGCCAAAGCGGGCGAGAAGACCGCGAAGAACCCACTTGGCGTCAATGACACCGCCGGGATGGAATTCGTCCTGTTCGACGGCGGCTTCGGCAAGGAGTACGCCGAGGACGCCGTGAAGCTCTACGAGAAGGACTTCCCCAAGGTCAAGGTGAAGTTCTCGGCCACCCAGAAGATCCAGTCCACGCTCCAGCCCCGCTTCAACCAGGGCACCCCGCCGGACCTCATCGACAACTCCGGCGCCGAGCAGATGGACATGGGCGTCCTGGCCGGCAAGAAGCAGCTCACCGACCTCACCCCGCTCCTCGACGCCCCGTCCTACGACGACCCGAACAAGAAGGTCCGCGACACGCTGCGCCCCGGCATCGTGGAGATGGGCCAGCTCGAGGGCGACCCGGTCTGGATCATGTACTACGCCTACACGGTGTACGGCGTCTGGTACTCGCAGAAGGCCCTGGACTCGCTCGACGCCACGTACCCCGAGACGTGGGACGAGATGCTCGCCGTCTGCGAGAAGGCCAAGAAGAAGGGCATGGCGGGCTGGACGTACGCGGGCAAGTACCCGTACTACCTCCCCTTCTCGCTGTACCCGATGATCGGCAAGGTCGGCGGCGTCGAGGTGCTCGACGCGATCGACAACCTGGAGCCGAACGCCTGGAAGAACCCGGCGGTCAAGGCTTGTTTCGAGGCCTACTACGAGCTCTACAAGAAGGGTTACGTCCTCAAGGGCACCCCTGGTCTGGACCACATCCAGTCGCAGACCGCCTGGGCCAAGGGCAAGGCGCTGTTCATCCCGAACGGCTCCTGGGTGGAGAACGAGTCGGCGAACGTCATCCCGAAGGACTTCGACCTCGCCGTCTCCGCGCCCACCGGCATCGACTCCTCCGACAAGCTGCCCTTCGGCACGATCTGGGCCTCGGGCGGCGAGCCCTTCATCGTCCCGGCCAAGGCGAAGAACGGCACGGGCGGCATGGAGCAGCTGCGCATCATGCTCAGCGAGGCGTCCTCGAAGAACTTCACGAGCAAGGTGAAGTCGCTGACCGCGTACAACGGCGGCACCGAGGGCATCACCCTCACCCCCGGTCTCAAGTCCGGCGTCGCGGCCCTGGAGAAGGCCGGGAGCAACGTGGTGAATCCGCGCATGCAGGACTGGTACGTGCAGCTCCAGAAGGAGCAGATCGGTGTGTCCGGCCTCGGCGAGATGATGGCCGGTCGCCTCACCCCGGCCGAGGCGATCAAGAAGATCCAGGCTTTCGCCGACGCGACCGCCAAGGACACGTCCATCAAGCACTACAAGCACCAGTAAACGGACCGGAGTAGCGATGCAGCACGGCAAGTACCGGTTCATCGTGGGGTTTCTGGCACTGCCCCTGGGACTGTACGCGCTCTTCGTGGTATGGCCGTTCATCCAGTCCATCTACTACTCGTTCACGGACTGGACCGGTCTGAGCCCCGAATTCAAGATGGTCGGCCTGGACAATTACCGGAGGATGCTGGACGACGAGATCTTCTGGAAGTCCTTGCAGCACAGCTTGATTTTCGCGCTCGTGCTGCCGCTCGTGACGATCAGTCTGGCGTTGTTCTTCGCCTTCATGATCAATGTGGGCGGACGGAGGAGGAAGGGCGGCCCGGTCATTTCAGGTGTCCGGGGCTCTTCCTTCTACAAGATCGTCTATTTCTTCCCGCAGGTGCTGTCCATCGCCATCGTCGCGCTGTTGTTCGCTTTCGCTTACAACCCGGACAGTGGCGCGATCAACTCGCTCCTGCGTGCGGTCGGGCTGGACAACCTCCAGCCACTGTGGCTCGGCGACCCGGACCTCGCCCTGTGGGCCGTGATGGCGGTGCTGGTGTGGTCCACGGTCGGCTTCTTCGTGGTCCTCTTCTCCGCCGGCATGGCGTCCATCCCGGTGGACATGTACGAGGCCGCGCTCCTCGACGGCGCGGGGCGCGCCACGACCTTCTTCCGGATCACCCTGCCGCTGCTGTGGGACACCGTGCAGTCCGGCTGGGTCTACATGGGCATCCTCGCCCTCGGCGCCGAGTCGTTCGCGGTCGTACAGATCATGACGACCGGACCCGGCGGCCCCGACTACTCGACCACCGTCCTGGTCCTGTACGTGTACCAGAAGGCCTTCCGCGACGGGCAGGCCGCCTATGCCACCACCATCGGCGTCGCCCTGCTCGTCGTCACGCTGGCCTTCGCCGCCCTCGTGATGCGGCTGGGCCGGCGCGAGCGGCTGGAGTACTGAGCAGATGAAGACGACCGACACCCACGCCCCCGTACCGGCCGAGCCCGGTGCTCCCGTCGCCAAGACCGACGGCCCGGCCGGCCCCGCCCCGAAGGAGAAGAAGGAAGGCGCCGTCCTCAACGCCTTCTCGCACGGGATCCTGATCCTCTGGGCGATCATGGTCGTGATGCCGCTGGTGTGGGCGGTGATGACGTCCTTCAAGGACGACAGCTCCATCTTCGGCTCGCCCTGGTCGCTGCCGGACAAGCTGCACTTCGACAACTGGTCGCGGGCCTGGACCGAGGCCAACATGAGCGACTACTTCCTGAACACCCTTCTGGTGGTGGGGGGTTCGCTCATCGGCACGCTGGTGCTCGGCTCGATGGCCGCGTACGTGCTGGCCCGCTTCGACTTCCCGGGCAACCGGTTCATCTACTACCTGTTCATCGGCGGCATGAGCTTCCCGATCATGCTCGCGCTGGTCCCGCTGTTCTACGTCGTGAACAACATGGGCCTGCTGAACACGATCCACGGGCTGATCCTGGTCTACATCGCCTACTCGCTCCCGTTCACGGTGTTCTTCCTGACCGCGTTCTTCCGCACGCTGCCGACCTCGGTGGCGGAGGCGGCGTTCGTGGACGGGGCCTCGCACTCGCGGACGTTCTTCCAGATCATGCTGCCGATGGCCAAGCCCGGCCTGATCAGCGTGGGGATCTTCAACTTCCTCGGGCAGTGGAACCAGTACATGCTGCCGACCGTGCTCAACACCGACCCGGACAAGCGCGTCCTCACCCAGGGCCTGGTGCAGCTCGCGGTCAGCCAGGGGTACAAGGGCGACTGGTCGGGCCTGTTCGCGGGCCTGGTGATGGCGATGCTGCCGGTGCTCGCGGCGTACATCATCTTCCAGCGGCAGGTGGTGCAGGGACTGACCGCGGGGGCGCTGAAGTAGCGGCCCGGACACCGCGCGTATACGCCGCTCCCGGCTCCCCGGGAGCGGCGTCCGTGTTTGTGTACATGAACGCAGATGGGGTTCAACCTCTTGACGGGAGGCGGCCCGAACGGCTCAGCTTAGAGTTCACTAGTTGGACATAGACGGGGCCTCGTTGAAGCGGTCCCCGCGCAGGAGGTCGTCGTGGAGACTCCGGGATCGCAGTCGTCACTGCACCGAGCCAACCTGGAGCGGGTCGTACGAGCCGTGCGGCTGGCCGGGTCGCTCACGCAGGCGGAGATCGCCAGGACGACGGGCCTGTCCGCGGCCACCGTCTCCAATATCGTGCGCGAGCTCAAGGACGGTGGAACCGTCGAGGTCACGCCGACTTCGGCGGGCGGGCGCCGGGCCCGCAGCGTCTCCCTGAGCGGGGATGCCGGCATCGTCATAGGAGTGGACTTCGGGCACACGCATTTGCGCGTCGCAGTCGGGAATCTGGCCCACCAGGTGCTGGCCGAGGAGTCCGAGCCGCTGGATGTGGACGCCTCCTCGACACAGGGCTTCGACCGGGCGGAACAGCTGGTCAATCGGCTGATCGCGGCAACCGGGATCGACCGTTCCAAGGTCGCGGGTGTCGGGGTCGGCGTCCCCGGTCCCATCGATGTCGAGTCCGGCACCCTGGGCTCGACCGCCATCCTGCCCGGCTGGACCGGCACCAGGCCCGCCGAGGAGCTGCGGGGGCGGCTCGGTGTGCCCGTGCACGTGGACAACGACGCCAACCTCGGCGCCCTCGGCGAGCTGGTCTGGGGCAGTGGCCGGGGGGTGCGCGACCTGGCGTACATCAAGGTCGCCAGCGGTGTCGGCGCCGGCCTGGTGATCAACGGAAGGATTTACCGTGGCCCCGGGGGCACTGCGGGAGAAATCGGACATATTACACTCGATGAGTCCGGCCCCGTCTGCCGCTGCGGAAACCGGGGCTGCCTGGAGACCTTCACGGCCGCGCGCTATGTGCTCCCGCTGCTCCAGTCCAGTCACGGCACCGACCTGACGATGGAAGGCGTCGTGCGAATGGCGCGGGACGGAGACCCTGGCTGCCGTCGGGTGATCGCCGACGTCGGCCGCCATATCGGCAGTGGAGTCGCCAACCTCTGCAATCTGCTGAACCCGAGCCGAGTGGTCCTGGGCGGTGATCTCGCCGAGGCCGGTGAACTGGTGCTCGGGCCGATCAGGGAGTCGGTCGGCCGCTATGCGATCCCCAGTGCGGCGCGTCAACTGTCTGTTCTTCCGGGGGCCCTTGGTGGCCGTGCGGAGGTGCTTGGAGCACTCGCTCTCGCACTCAGTGAAATGGGTGATTCAACCCTTTTGGACGGCACGCTGCATGCGGCGACACCTGCCTTCACTTAGAGAACGGATGGCACCGTTGCCAACCCGTTAAGGATTTACTTCTTGACGTCGCACGTATGGCCGAGTTGACTTCCAGCCACCTCGGTCGCAATGTCGCGGCCTCGTCAGGGAGGTTTCTGAAGTGAATACGCGTGTGCGTCGTGCCGCCGTTGCCGTTGTTATCTCGGCTCTCGCCGTCTCGGCGGCGGCTTGTGGCAAGGCCGGTGACGACGACTCGGACAGCGGCGGCTCGGATGCCAAGACCATCGGCCTGCTCCTGCCCGACAGTGTCACCACTCGGTACGCCAAGTTCGACAAGCCGTACTTCGATACCAAGGTCAAGGCCCTGTGTGCCGAGTGCAAGCTGGAGTACGCCAACGCGGCCGGCAGCGCGGCGACGCAGGCCCAGCAGGTCAGCAGCATGATCACCAAGGGTGTCAACGTCATCGCGATCAGCGCCGTGGACTCCGCCGCCATCAAGTCCTCGATCCAGGCCGCTGTCGACAAGGGCATCAAGGTCATCGCCTACGACCGCCTCGCCCAGGGCCCCGTCTCCGCGTACGTGTCCTTCGACAACGAGAAGGTCGGCCAGCTTCAGGGCCAGTCCCTGCTCGACTCGATGGGCGACAAGGCCACTCCGAAGGCCAAGGTCGTCATGATCAACGGTCTGGCCTCGGACCCGAACGCCGCCCTGTTCAAGAAGGGTGCCCACAGCGTCCTCGACGGCAAGGTCGACATCGCCTACGAGCAGGCCGGCGACTGGATCGACACGGTCGCCGCGCAGAAGATGTCCGCCGCCATCACGCAGATCGGCGCGAAGAACATCGCGGGCGTCTACTCCGCCAATGACGCCATGGCCGGCGGCATCGCCACCGTCCTCAAGGGCGCCGGCATCAGCAGCGTCCCGCTGACCGGTCAGGACGCGGAGCTCACCAGCATCCAGCGGATCCTCGCCGGCACGCAGTCCAGCACCATCTACAAGGCGTACAAGCCGGAGGCCGAAGCGGCCGCCCAGCTGTCCGTCAACCTGATCGAGGACAAGGACATCAAGTCCCTGGCCACCACGACGCAGACCAGCGGTTCCGGCAACAAGGTGCCCTCGCAGCTGCTGACCCCGGTCACGCTCACCAAGGACAACATCAAGGACACGGTGATCAAGGACAAGCTCTACACCGTGGCCGACATCTGCACCGCGCCCTACGCCGCCGCGTGCAAGTCCGCCGGCCTGGAGTAGTCGCCGCCCCCGGTGGCAGGCCGCAGAGCCTGTCCGGTGCCCGCCCCACCACCAAACCCCGCTGTGGGGCGGGCACCGGACAGACGACCTGACGCACGCATCCGTTGCCGACGGGCATCGGCGGCGCGCATGTTCCTCTTGTAAACCGGTGCTTCGAGCACAACTCTCCGCGCCTTACCCCAAGCGCGGCATCCCCGCCGGTCAGGCGGCGAAGGAGATGGTTCACGTGTCCGCTACGCCCGTGTTGGCGTTGCGCGGAATCTCCAAGCGATTCGGTGCGGTGCAGGCCCTCACCGAAGTCGAGCTGGAGGTTCACGCCGGAGAAGTGGTCGCCCTGGTCGGCGACAACGGCGCAGGAAAGTCCACCCTGGTCAAGACGATCGCGGGTGTGCACCCCATCGATGAGGGCGTCATCGAGTGGGAGGGCAGGCCGGTCAGCATCGACAGGCCGCACGACGCCCAGGGACTCGGCGTCGCGACCGTCTACCAGGACCTCGCGCTGTGCGACAACCTCGATGTCGTCGGCAACCTCTACCTCGGCCGGGAACTGCTGCGCCGCGGCGTCATCGACGAGGTGACGATGGAGAAGAACGCCCGCGAGCTGCTGGCCACCCTCTCCATCCGCATCCCGAGCGTGCGCATCCCGATCGCGAGCCTCTCCGGTGGCCAGCGCCAGGTCGTCGCCATCGCGCGCGCCCTGATCGGTGAGCCCAAGGTCGTCATCCTCGACGAGCCCACCGCCGCCCTCGGCGTCGAGCAGACCGCGCAGGTCCTCGACCTGGTCGAGCGGCTGCGCGAGCGCGACCTCGGCGTCATCCTCATCAGCCACAACATGGCCGATGTGAAGGCGGTCGCGGACACCGTCGCCGTGCTGCGCCTGGGCAGGAACAACGGATCCTTCCCGGTGAAGGACACCACCCACGAAGAGATCATCGCCGCGATCACCGGTGCCACGGACAACGCCGTGACCCGTCGTGCGGGGCGTAGCACCACGGAGGCGGCAAAGTGAGTGACACGTCCAAGACCGTGAAGCCGGATCCGGAGCCGGTGTCCCAGGACACCGTCGCCCCGGCCGACGACCCCACCGCCGCGGCCGTCACCATCGTCGACCCGCGGCTGCTGATCCGCGAAGAGGGCCTGAAGGGCTACTGGACCGAGTTCAAGCGGAAGTTGAAGGGCGGCGAGCTCGGCTCCCTGCCGGTCGTCGTCGGCCTGATCGTCATCTGGACCATCTTCCAGGTGCAGAACGACCGGTTCCTCAGCGCCGAGAACCTGTCCAACATCAGCTTCTACCTGTCGGCCACCGGCATGCTCGCCATCGGCCTGGTGTTCGTGCTGCTGCTCGGCGAGATCGATCTGTCCGTCGCCTCCGTCAGCGGCCTCGCGTCCACCTTGTTCGCCGTGTTCGTGGTCAACCACGACATGAACGCCTGGCTCGGCCTGGTGCTGACCGTGCTGGTCGGCATCGGTATCGGCACGCTGCACGGCTGGTTCTTCGCCAGGATCGGCGTACCGGCCTTCGTCGTGACGCTGGCCGGCTTCCTCGGCTGGAACGGCCTGATGCTGTGGCTGCTCGGCTCGTCCGGCACCATCAACATCCCGGACACCGGCCCGGTGCACCTCCTCGGGCAGCGTTCCTTCTTCATGGACCAGGCCATCATCGGCGCCTACCTGCTGGCCGCCCTCGGTGTCGCCTCGCTGCTCGCCGGCTCGCTCATCGAGCAGCGCCGCCGCAAGACCGCCGGGGTGCCGTTCCGCACCACCGGCGAGATCGCGCTGCGCGTCGGCGCGCTCGCCGTGGCCGCGTTCGTCGCCGCGTACGTCCTGAACTCCGCCGCCGGTGTGTCCAACGCGCTGGTGATCTTCCTCGCCTGCCTGGTCATCGTGGACTTCGTGCTGCGGCGGACGCCGTTCGGCCGCAAGGTGTTCGCGGTCGGCGGCGGGGTCGAGGCGGCGCGGCGTGCGGGTATCAACGTGACGCTGGTGCGGATCATCGTGTTCGCCATCGCGGGTGGGTTCGCGGCGATCGGCGGGATGTTCTTCGCGGGGCAGACGCAGAGTGCGTCGTTGACGTCCGGTGGTGGTAACACGCTGATGCTGGCGATTGCTGCGGCCGTTATTGGCGGTACGAGTCTGTTCGGTGGGCGGGGGTCTGTGTGGTCGGCGTTGTTGGGCATGTTGGTGATTCAGTCGATTCAGACGGGTCTGGATCTGTTGAACATGAACACGTCGATTCAGTACATGATCACTGGGGCTGTGCTGTTGGGTGCGGTCGTTATTGACTCTGTTTCGCGTCGGAGTCAGAAGGCTGCGGGGCGGGCTTAGCGCTGTTTCGCCGTAGGGGTGCGGGTTCGCGTGCGAGTGCTGGTCCGTTGTGGCTGGTCGCGCAGTTCCCCGCGCCCCTGAAGGGGCACTCCAGTTGCCCGGCATCGAAATGATGCCGGGCAACAGTCATGTCGTAGGAACGGTGCAAGTTGGGTACAGGCGACGCGTGAGATACGACGCATCGCCCGGGCGCTGGTCGCGGAGGCGGAACATTAGACTCGACAAGCCCGCGACAGCTCGATCAGCTCTACTGCAAGGAGGCACGGGTGCCGCTGCTGACCCGCATCAGGGGACCGCGTGATCTGGACCGGCTCAGCCTGGAGCAGCTGGACCAGCTGGCAGAGGAGATCCGGACCTTCCTCGTCGACGCCGTGTCCAAGACCGGCGGCCACCTCGGCCCCAACCTCGGTGTGGTCGAGCTCACCATCGCCCTGCACCGCGTCTTCGAATCGCCCAGGGACAAGGTGCTGTGGGACACCGGCCACCAGTCCTACGTGCACAAGCTGCTCACCGGCCGTCAGGACTTCTCCCGGCTGAAGATGAAGGGCGGCCTGTCCGGCTACCCCTCGCAGGCCGAGTCCGAGCACGACGTCATCGAGAACAGCCACGCGTCCACGGTGCTGGGTTGGGCCGACGGCATCGCGAAGGCCAACCAGATCCTCGAACGCGACGACCACGTGGTCGCCGTCATCGGTGACGGCGCCCTGACCGGCGGGATGGCCTGGGAGGCGCTCAACAACATCGCCGACGCCAAGGACCGTCCGCTGGTCATCGTCGTCAACGACAACGAGCGGTCGTACGCCCCGACCATCGGCGGTCTCGCCAACCATCTGGCGACGCTGCGGACCACCGACGGCTACGAGCGTTTCCTCGCCCGGACGAAGGAAGTGCTGGAGCGGACGCCGGTCGTCGGCAGGCCGCTGTACGAGACCCTGCACGGGGCCAAGAAGGGGCTCAAGGACTTCATCGCGCCGCAGGGCATGTTCGAGGACCTGGGGCTCAAGTACGTCGGGCCGATCGACGGGCACGACATCGAGGCCCTGGAGTCGGCGCTGATCCGCGCCAAGCGCTTCGGCGGGCCGGTCATCGTGCACTGCCTCACCGAGAAGGGCCGCGGCTACCAGCCCGCCCTCCAGGACGAGGCGGACCGCTTCCACGGCATCGGCCCCATCCACCCCGACACGGGCCTGCCGGTCAAGGCCTCGGGCGCCGACTGGACCTCCGTCTTCGGCGAGGAGATGGTCAAACTCGGCAAGGAACGCGAGGACATCGTCGCGATCACCGCCGCGATGCTCCAGCCGGTCGGGCTGAAGAAGTTCGCGGACGCCTTCCCGGACCGCATCTACGACGTCGGCATCGCCGAGCAGCACGGCGCGGTCTCCGCGGCGGGCCTCGCCACGGGCGGTGTGCATCCTGTCTTCGCGGTGTACGCAACATTCCTCAATCGTGCCTTCGACCAGGTCCTGATGGACGTCGCCCTCCACAAGTGCGGTGTGACCTTCGTACTGGACCGGGCCGGCATCACCGGCACCGACGGCGCCTCCCACAACGGCATGTGGGACATGTCGATCCTTCAGGTCGTTCCCGGGCTGCGGCTGGCCGCCCCGCGCGATGCCGACCAGGTCCGCGCCCAGCTGCGCGAGGCCGTGGAGGTCGACGACGCGCCGACCGTGGTCCGCTTCTCGAAGGGCGCGGTCGGCCCCGCCGTGGCCGCCGTGGGCCGCGTCGGCGGCATGGACGTACTGCGCGAGCCGGGCACTGACACCCCGGACGTGCTGCTGGTGTCGGTGGGCGCCCTGGCTCCCATGTGCCTGGAGATCGCGACGCTCCTCGACAAGCAGGGCATCACCACCACCGTCGTCGACCCGCGGTGGGTCAAGCCCGTCGACGAGAGCATGGCCCCGCTCGCCGAGCGGCACCGCGTGGTCGTCACCGTCGAGGACAACTCCCGTGTCGGCGGCGTCGGATCGGCGATCGCACAGGCCCTGCGGGACGCGGGCGTCGACGTACCGCTGCGCGACTTCGGCATCCCGCCGCGCTTCCTCGACCACGCCTCCCGCGCCGAGGTCATGACCGAGATCGGCCTCACCGCCCCCGACATCGCCCGCCAGGTCACCGGACTGGTCTCCAAGCTGGACGGCAAGTACGGCAGCACGGCGGCCGAGGTCGACTCGGTGGAGTCCGCGCGCGACTGACGACACCCGAATGGGCCGGTCCTGCCACTCTTCACGGTGGCAGGATCGGCCCATTCGCGTGAATCCGCCCGCGCCGGGGCATACGCACTACGCCCCCTCTCGATCATGTCGAGGACGCCGAGCGTGGGAGGTACCCCCGTGAGCAGCACCCTCTTCCGGACGAAGAAGGTCGAGCAGTCCATCCTCGATACCGAGGAACCCGAGCACGCGCTGAAGAAATCCCTGTCCGCTCTGGACCTGACCGTCTTCGGCGTCGGTGTCATCATCGGCACCGGCATCTTCGTCCTCACCGGCACGGTGGCCAAGAACAACGCGGGCCCCTCCGTGGCCCTGGCCTTCGTCGTGTCCGGAGTCGTCTGCGCGCTCGCCGCGCTCTGCTACGCCGAGTTCGCCTCGACCGTCCCGGTGGCGGGCTCCGCGTACACCTTCTCGTACGCCTCACTCGGTGAACTGCCCGCCTGGATCATCGGCTGGGACCTGGTGCTGGAGTTCGCGCTCGGTACGGCGGTGGTCGCCGTCGGCTGGTCCGGCTACATCGCCTCGCTGATGGACAACGCGGGGTGGCATCTGCCGGAGGCGCTCAGCGGGAGAGAGGGAGCCGACGGCTTCGGCTTCGACATCCTCGCCGCCGCCCTCGTCCTGGTGCTCACCGGGATCCTCGTCCTCGGCATGAAGCTCTCCGCGCGGATCACCTCGCTCGTGGTCGCCATCAAGGTGACCGTCGTCCTGGTCGTGATCATCGCCGGGGCCTTCTTCGTCAAGGGCGACAACTACGACCCGTTCATCCCGGACTCCAAGCCGGTGCCGGCCGGTGACGATCTCCAATCCCCCCTGATCCAGCTGATGTTCGGCTGGGCTCCCGGCAACTTCGGTGTGATGGGCATCTTCACCGCCGCCTCCGTCGTCTTCTTCGCCTTCATCGGCTTCGACGTCGTGGCCACGGCCGCCGAGGAGACCAGGAACCCGCAGCGGGACATGCCCCGCGGCATCCTGGGGTCGCTGTTCATCTGCACCGCGCTGTACGTGGCGGTGTCGATCGTCGTCACCGGCATGCAGCACTACACCCAGCTCTCGGTGGACGCCCCGCTCGCCGACGCCTTCAAGGCCACCGGACACCCCTGGTACGCGGGCTTCATCAGCTTCGGCGCGGCCGTCGGCCTGACGACCGTCTGCATGATCCTGCTGCTCGGCCAGACCCGGGTCTTCTTCGCGATGAGCCGCGACGGACTGCTGCCGCGCTTCTTCTCCCGCGTCCACCCGCGGTTCAAGACCCCGCACCGCCCGACCATCCTGCTCGGCGGGATCATCGCGATCGTCGCCGGCTTCACCAGCCTGAGCGAACTCGCCGAGCTGGTGAACATCGGCACGCTGTTCGCCTTCATCGTCGTCGCCTTCGGCGTACTCATCCTCCGCAAGAGCCGCCCCGACCTGCACCGGGCCTTCCGCACCCCCTGGGTGCCCTTCGTCCCGATCCTGTCGGTGGCCGCCTCGCTCTGGCTGATGCTGAACCTGCCCACCGAGACCTGGCTCCGCTTCGCCATCTGGATGGCGATCGGCTTCTTCGTGTACTTCCTCTACGGCCGCTCCCACAGCCGTCTCGGACTGCAGGAGGAGACCACGGTCGGCCAGGTGCTGAAGCCGCCGAGCGGGAACGAAGAGTAACCGGCCGGGCTTCGAGCGGCATCGAGCTGAAGCATCTGATGCCGCTCAGTCCCGGCAGTCCGTACGCCCCCGTCAGTCCCGCGCCCCGCGCGCGAGCATGCCGCCGCGTTTCAGCGAGCTGAGGACGAGCGAGGTGTCCACGGACGCCACGTCCCGCAGCCAGTGGGCCCGGGTGACGAAGTCGTACAGGGCCGACTCGCTGGGCAGCGCCGCCAGCACCAGGATCTGGTGCTCTCCGGTGACGAAACTGGCGTACCGGACATGGACGTTGTCCGCCAGCGCCGCTGCCACCGCCTCGGCCCCCGCCGGAGCGGTGCGCACCCGGAGCAGCGCCTCCACCGGCAGCCCGAGCAGCGCCGGCTCGATCACCGCGCGGATGCGCACCCTGCCCTCCCGCCGCAGCGCGCCCAGGCGCCGCCGCGCGGTGGCCTCCGAGACGCCCGCGACGCGGCCGAGTTCCTCATAGGTGCACCGTCCGTCCTCGGCGAGCGCGTTCAGGAGCAGCCGGTCCGAACGGGAGAGTTCCTGTGCCACGTCGGCGGACGGCATCACGTCACCATCGGCCGGCGACGGTGCGGGCGCCTCGGACGGGCCCGCCAGCGTGGCGATCTCGTCGTCGGTGAGCAGACCGGAATGCCACTCGCGGATCGTGCGGATGTGCCGCAGCACCGGCAGCGTGAACGTCTCCAACATGCCCGGAAGTCCCGGCAGTTCGTCCATCACCAGGCTCGCCAGCCGGTCCCGGGGGCAGAGCAGTTCCGCCACACAGTCCGGGGAGCCGGTCAGCACATGAGTGAAGACACAGTCGGACCGGCGGGCCAGCGCGCTCGCGACCATCCGCGCCTGTCCCGGGGCGCAGCGCACACCGACCACCGTGCTGCGGCCGTGCAGGGCCATGGCGCCGATCCGCACCAGACCGGAGTCCAGCAGCCGGGTTCCCCGGCGGACGACGGTGCGTTCGGCCTCGCCGAGCGCCACCGCGATGCGGTGCCAGGAGGCCCGGCCGTCGATCTGTAGCGCGCTGATGATGCGACGATCCAGCGAATCCGCCACGGGACCGGTCTGCCGTGCGTTCATCGCACCAAGTGTATGGCCGATTCCGTCACTTGGGCCGAGATTCTTGTTCCCTTCCGTCAGCGTGCCCGAACCTGCACGACATGAGCCGCACGAACCGATGACTCCCCGCTCTCATCACGACGTACGGAGATGGTCGACATGACCACGACGCAAGGAACTCCCCCTCGGCAACAGGCGGCCGAGCCCGCCCGGGCCCCCGCCACCCGGCGCGGGCGAGCGGCCCTGCTGGGCCCCGGCCTGGTCCTGGCGGCCGCGAGCGTGGGCGCCGGCGACATGGTGACCTCCCTCGCGGGCGCCTCCGGGTACGGGATGGCGCTGCTGTGGGCGATCCTCATCGGCGTCGTCCTGAAATTCGTCCTCACCGAGTCGGTGGGACGGCTCTACATGGCGACCGGCCAGACCGTGATCGCCAGCCTGCGGTCGGTCGGACGCTGGCTGCCCCCGGCGTTCTTCCTCTTCGTCCTGGTCATCGGACTGCTGTACGGGGCCGCCCTGAGCTCGGTGGCCTCGCTGGCCCTGTCCACGCTGTTCCCCGCGCTCCCCGCGCGACCGCTGGGCATCGCGATCGCGCTGGCGTCCGCCGCGCTCGTGTACGTCGGCCGGTACGCGCTCTTCGAGCGGGTGATGAGCGTCTTCATCCTCGTCAAGTTCCTCGGCATGGTCGTCCTGGCGGTGGCCATGCTCGCCACCATGGACGATCTGCCGGGCCTCGTCTCCTCGCTGCGGCCGCGGCTGCCGGAGGGAGACGTGGTGACGGTGCTGGCCCTCATCGGCGGTGTGGGCGGCACGGCCGGGATCGCCTCGTACAGCTACTGGGTACGGGAGAAGAGCTGGCAGCACCGCAGCTGGCTGCCCGTCATGCGGGCGGACTCGGCGGTCAGTTACGCCGTCACCTTCCTCTTCGTGCTCTGCACGACCATCGTGGGGACGGGCCTGCTGTACGGCACCGGCAACACCATCAGCGGCAACGACGGCCTGGCCGCACTCGCCGACCCGCTCGGCGCGGACCTCGGATCGGCGGCCCGCGTCCTGTTCCTGTTGACCTTCTTCTTCGTCACGCTCAGCGCCCTCGTCGGCGGGTTCAACGCCCTGTGCTATCTGCTGGCGGACTCCCTGCGGACCATGCGCGGCATTCCGGAGACCGAGGCCGAGCCGCACATGGCGCAGAACAGCAGGCCCTTCCGCGCCTTCGTGGTCTACTGCGCGGCCGCGTCGGTCGCCGTCACGTTCATGGGGAAGCCGGTCGCCCTGGTGCTGACGTACGCCGCCTTCGGGTCCCTGATCCTGCCCCTGCTGTCCGGGGCGCTGCTGGTGCTGCTCAACCGCCGGGGCATCGAGCCCCTCTACCGCAACAAGGTCATGGCGAATGTGCTGCTGTCCGGCGCCTTCCTCCTCTTCGGGGTGCTGGCCGTCGTACAGGTCAAGGAAACGTTCTGAGAGGCGGAAGCCCGCAGTGAACCCCGTGAATGAACTCTGCTTCCGCAGTGCCACCGATCTCGCCGCCGCGATCCGGCGCCGCGAGGTGTCCGCCCGGGAGGTCGTCACCGCCCACCTGGAACAGATCGAACGCGTCAATCCGGCGGTGAACGCCATCGTCAGCCTGGTCGCCGAGCAGGCGCTGGAAGAGGCGGCCAAGGCCGACGCGCGGCTGATGTCGGGCGCGGAGGTCGGCCCGCTGCACGGTCTGCCCGTCGCGCACAAGGACCTGCACGACACCGCGGGCATCCGGACGACGTACGGTTCGCCGATCTTCGCCGACCGGGTGCCCGACCGGGACCACCTGGTCGTCGAGCGTCTGAAGAACGCCGGGGCCATCACCCTCGGCAAGACCAACGTCCCCGAACTCGGGATGGGTTCGCACACCGTGAACAAGGTGTTCGGGCCCACCCGCAACCCGTACGACCTCTCCCGCAGCGCGGGCGGCAGCAGCGGCGGTGCGGGGGCCGCGCTCGCCTGCGGAATGCTGCCGATCGCCGACGGCAGTGACACCGGCGGGTCGCTGCGCAATCCCGCCTCCTTCAACAACGTCGTAGGGCTGCGCCCGTCCCCCGGGCGGGTGCCGTCCTGGCCCGACAAGGCGCCGTGGGGACAGCTGTCGGTGAAGGGCCCGATGGCCAGGACCGTGACGGACGTGGCACTGGGCCTGTCCGTGCTCGCGGGCCCCGACCCGCGCAGCCCGCTCTCTCTTCAGACGCCGGGCTCCGCCTTCGCGGGCCCCCTGGACGGCGATGTGCGCGGCCTGCGCGTGGCCTGGTCGGCCGACCTCGGCGGGAGCGTGCCCGTCGACGCCGAGGTACGGGACGCGCTGCGTCCGGCCGTCGAGATGTTCGCCTCCCTCGGCTGCGCGGTCGAGGAGGCCTGCCCGGACCTGTCCGGGGCCGACGAGGTCTTCCTCGTCCAGCGCGCCGCGCAGATGGAACTCGCCTACGGCCCCCTGCTCGACGAGCACCGCCACCGGATGGCCCCGGACGTGATCTGGAACATCGAGGAGGGGCGGAAGCTCACCGGCCCGGACCTCGGGCGGGCGCAACTGCTCCAGACCGCCCTCTACCACCGCGTCCGGGAGTTCTTCGAGACGTACGACCTGCTGCTGCTGCCGGTCAGCCAGGTCGCCCCGTTCGACATCCGGCTCCCGTACCCGGCCTCGGTGGACGGCACGGCGATGGAGACCTACCTCGACTGGATGCGCTCGGCCTACCTGATCACCGTCACCGGTTGCCCCGCGCTGTCGGTGCCGGCCGGTTTCACCCCGGAGGGCCTGCCCGTCGGGCTTCAGGTGGTCGGCCCGCACCGGCAGGACGGGGCGGTGCTGCGCGCCGGGTACGCCATCGAGCAGGCGATGCGGACCGGCGAGCGCAGGCCGCCTGTAGTCCTCAAGAACGAGGGCTCCGTTGCGGAGTCCGCTACGACGACGGCCTGACGGTTCGCGGGCCCGCCACGTCCGCCCCCAACTCCCCGACCCGCCGCCGCAGTTCGCGATCCGCCGTCACGACCAGGACCGCACGGTCACCCGCCTCGCTCACCAGGTCGACCATGTGGTCGTCGCCGCTGCCGGGCGCGGCCTCCACGCGTACGCCCGGCACCGACTCCACTCCGCGAGCCGTCCCCTCGACCACCAGGACGATCTCGACGGGGTCGGAACGCCCCGGCACCCCGTCCGCCGCCAGCCGGTCCCGCAACCGTTCCGCGGCCCCCCGCCGGTCGCGCCACCATCCGTCGGGCACCGACCCGACGACGTTCGCGGCGTCCACGATCACGAGCAGAGGGGCGTTCTCGTCCATGCGGACAGGGTCCCACGGAGCCAGATCCTCCGGCTCGGAGCCGGACAGCTCCGTCAGTCCTTCGCCCTCAGTCCTCCGGCTTCCCCTCGAAGCTGGCGAAGTAGGCCGCGGCCATGTCCTCCTCGGCGTGGCCCTGCGCGGCGGCCCGCTCCAGTCGCTCGGCGCTCGCGGCGGCCATGTCGAGGCGGACGCCGTGCCGTTCACCCGCCTGGACGATGAGCCGGGCGTCCTTCGCGGCGGTGGCCACGGCGAACTGCGCCGGCGACAGCTGGTCGCCCAGGACGAGCCCGGACTTGGCCCGCAGGTACCCCATGTCGAGCGGGCCCCCGGCGATGGCGTCGAAGAAGCTCTGCGGGTCCACGCCGAGTGCCTGGGACAGCGCCAGCACCTCGCCGGCCGCGGAGTTGGTCGCGAGGACCCAGCTGTTGGCCACCAGCTTCAGCCGCGTCGCGCTGCCGGCCGCGCCGTCCTCGCCGGTCCACACGGTGCGGGCGCCGACCGCCTCGAAGACCGGGGTCACCGCCTGGCGGCTCGCGCTCGGACCGGCGGCCAGGACGAGCAGCTGTCCGGCCTCGGCGGGCTGGCGGGTGCCCAGCACGGGAGCGTCGAAGAAGACCAGGCCATGCTCGCGGGCGAAGCCGGCCAGCTCGCCGATCGCCTCGATGCCCACGGTGGTCGACTGCGCCCAGGCGACGCCGGGACGCAGCGCGGACGCGGCCTCGCGCATGACGTCGAGGGCGGCGGGACCGTCGTACAGCATGGTCAGGACGACATCCGCGCCCTGGACGGCCTCGGCGGGGGTGTCGGCGATGTGCGCGCCGTCGGCGGCGAGGGGTTCGGCCTTGTCGCGGGTGCGGTTCCAGGCGCGGACGGTGTGTCCGGCGCGGGCGAGGTTGCGGGCCATCGCGGCCCCCATGATCCCGGTGCCCAGGACGCTCACGGTGCGGGTGTCGGTCATGACGTTCGGTTTCCTGTTCTCGTGCGGTACCTCGTGCGGTACCTGGTGCTGGGGACCAGCCTGCCCAATCGACGCCGGTCGGCACTGCCCGGTACCCGGTGACCCGAAGCCGTACCTCCGTGACCAGGGCCCGGAACGCGCCGAGCGGTCCTCTCCGATTACAGTGAACCGGTGAACGGCGACTGGCTCATACGCGGCCGCGACGGCCGGCTCAGTGTGTACCTGCCCGAGGGTGACGCCGTCCTGTGCCGGGCGGAGCGCGCTCCCGGAGGCCCGTGGGACACTCCCCGCCGCGTGGGCGGCGACCAGAAGCTGCACTCCGTGCTCGCGGTCGGCCAGGGCAGCGACTCCTACGCCCATCTGGTCTCCTGGCGGCCCACCACGGGCAGCGAGTTCGGCCTGGTGCACTCCACGCACTTCCGGCCCCGGCTCGCGGCCCTCGACTGGAGCCCGATCGGACACCCCGACAAGAAGGGCGCCCGCACCGGCACGCCCGCCGTCGCGGTCGACGCCCAGGGGCGCGCCCATGTCTTCGTACGGAACAAGGGCGGCGGCGTCAGCATGCTCGGCCAGAAGGAGAAGGGCGGCTGGGGACCCTGGCGCGACCTCAAAGGGCGTGACGTCCAAGAGGAGTTGGCGGCCGTGACGGGCGAGTCCGGCCGCGTCGAGCTGTACGCGGCCGTGTCCGGCGGCATCCTGCACTGGCGGCAGGAGGAGCCGGGCGCCCAGCCCGTCCTGGAGGAGGCGATCGAGGCCCCGGTCCGCGCCGGCACCCTGCGTGCCCTGGCCACGTCCCCGGACAGCACCACCCTCTTCTACGCGGACACCTCCGGCGACCTGTGCGCCTGGCGGCCGGGAGCCAAGCCGGTCACCCTGCTCGCCTCCGCCGGCCCCGGCCCGGTCTCCGCCGTACGCTGTGAACTCGACGGCCACGACTGCACGCTGCTCGCCCAGCGCTCGGCGAGCGGCCGGGTCGCCTTCGCCGCGTACCCCACCGAGCAGGAGTCCGCGGGCGCCTGGTGGACCGAGTCGGGCCCCCAACTCCCCGTGGACGCCGAGGTGTCCCTGGCCGTCGACGAGGAGGACCGGGTCGTCGCGGCCACGCTCTCCCCGTCCCACGGCCAGTTGCTCCTCACCCGCCGCAAGGACGAGCCCGGCCTCGCGCTGGAGGCATGGCGGCAGGTCTGACGCCAGTACGCGGCAGACACCTGAGACGCACGAAACGCACAGAAGGTTGTGACGGTGTGCGCGTGACAAGGGGCACTTCAAGAAGCTGTGGTGAAGAAGTGAAAATGCTTGCTAGCCTCCCTTCGTTTGTTCGAATTTGTCGGGGGACCGACATAGCACCGGCATCCGGCTGAGAGGCCGGCAAAACGGGGTTGGGAATGTTGTGGTGAGCAGATCCTCCACGGTGGATCTTGTGGTGGTCGGACTCGGTTACGTGGGGCTGCCGCTGGCCCGTTCCGCATCCGCCGCGGGGCTGAAGGTAGTCGGCCTCGATCGCAGTCGCCGGGTGGTCGACGAGCTGAACACAGGGCGCTCGCACATCGACGACATCACCGACGCCGAAGTCGGCGCCATGCTCGAGCAGGGTTTCGAGGCGGTCGACCGGGCCGAGATCATCGCGGACGCCGCCGCGGTCGTCGTCTGTGTCCCGACCCCGCTCACCGACCACGGCGCCCCCGACCTCGGCGCGGTGCACGCCGCCGTGGACGACATCGCGGCCAACCTGCGCCCCGGCACGCTCGTGGTGCTGGAGTCGACTACGTACCCCGGCACCACTGACGAGGTAGTCCGCCCGCGCCTGGAGGCCGGCGGCCTGCGCGTCGGCACGGACTTCCACCTCGCCTTCTCCCCGGAGCGCATCGACCCGGGCAACGCCTCCTTCGGCCTGGAGAACACGCCCAAGGTGGTCGGCGGCATCACCGCGGACTGCACCAAGGCCGCCCGCGCCCTCTACGAGCGTTTCGTGAACCGCGTCGTGGAGGCCAAGGGCACCCGCGAGGCCGAGATGGCCAAGCTCCTGGAGAACACCTACCGGCACGTCAACATCGCGCTCGTCAACGAGATGTCGATGTTCTGCCGCGAGATCGGCGTCGACCTGTGGGACGCGATCCGCTGCGCCTCCACCAAGCCCTTCGGCTTCGCGCCCTTCTACCCGGGCCCGGGCGTCGGCGGTCACTGCATCCCGATCGACCCCAACTACCTGTCGTACAAGGTGCGTTCGCTCGGCATCCCGTTCCGTTTCGTGGAACTGGCGCAGGAGATCAACCAGCGCATGCCCGTGCACGTGGTCAACCGCGCGGCCGACCTGCTCAACGACCAGGGCAAGGCGGTCCGCGGCTCCCGCGTGCTGCTGCTCGGTGTGACGTACAAGCCGGACATCTCCGACCAGCGCGAGAGCCCGGCGCTGGTCGTGGCGGAGAACCTGCTCGCGCGTGGCGCCGAACTCGTCTACTTCGACCCGCGCGTCGACGACTGGCAGGTCGGCGGCGCGAGCGTGGAGCGGGCCGAGGACTACCTCGCCGCCGCCGAGGCCGCCGACCTCAGCATCCTGCTCCAGCCGCACCGCGAGATCGACCTGGGTCTGCTCGCCGACCGCGCCCGGGCGCTCTTCGACACCCGGGGCAAGTCGGCCGACCACCCGCGGGTGGTCAAGCTGTGACGTCCGAAGACACCTTCATACCGGGCGCCGTCGACTCCGACGGTCATCGGGGGCACCGCAAACGCAGGCATCTGAAGGTCTCGTACTTCGTCTTCCTCGGCCTCGCCGCGCTGATCGCCACCCGGCTCGACGCGGGCTCGCTGCACCTGTACTCGATCGGCGCCATGAGCCTGCTGGCCCTGAAGATGTTCGGCGCCCTCTTCTACCGTCCGGCCAAGGCCGGTCGGGAGGAGCTGGAGTACCTGGAGGACGCCTGGGTCACCGCGGTCATCCCGATCTACAACGAGGACCCGGTGATGTTCGAGCAGGGCATGCGCAGCCTCCTCGCGCAGAGCCGCCTGCCCAACGAGATCCACATCATCGACGACGCCAGCGCCAACGACTCCGGCATCAGGACGGCGAAGAAGATACGCCGCGAGTTCGAGGCCCGGGGCGTGAAGTACACGGTCAGCGTGCAGCCCGTGAACAAGGGCAAGCGCGAGGCCCTCGCGCTGGGGTTCCAGGCGGCGCCGTACTCGGACATCTTCCTGTGCGTGGACTCGGACACGGTCCTGTCCCGGGACACCGTCCGCGAACTGCTGCTCCCGCTGGCCGACGAGAAGATCATGGCCTCCACCGGCATGGTGCTCGCGCTCAACCACGACAGCAACATCTTCACGCGCCTCCAGGACCTGCGCTACGGCAACTCCTTCCTCTTCGAACGGGCCGCCTATTCGCGCCTGAAGTCGGTCCTGTGCTGCTGCGGCGCGCTCTCCGCCTACCGCGGCACGCTGGTGCGCAAGTACCTCGACGACTTCCTCAACCAGCAGTTCCTGGGCAAGCCGGCCGTCTTCGGCGACGACCGCCGGATGACCAACTACTGCCTCATGGAAGGCCAGGTCGTCTTCCAGGAGACCGCCGTCGGCTACACGGCCGTCCCCGAGAAGCTGCCGCACTTCCTGCGCCAGCAGGTCCGTTGGAACAAGTCCTTCTTCCGCGAGTCCCTGTGGGCCTTCCGGAACCAGAAGAAGTACCGGCCCGCCTTCTGGCTGACCTGTATGGAACTGGCGCTGTGGCTGGTCTTCGGCTCGGCGATGTTCTACTCGATGGTCATCCTGCCGATCATCCACCCGGACCGGTTCGTCAACCACATCGAGGACTACCTGACCTTCATGGTCCTGATGGGGTACCTCCGCAATGTGCGCTACCTCGACTTCCCGCGCCGGGGCATGGGCTTCATCAAGCGCTTCGGCATGTTCCTGCTCGCGCCGATCTACGGCGTGATCCAGCTGACCCTGCTGACCCCGCTCAGGTTCTACGCCCTCTTCACCCTGCACAAGGGCAGTTGGGGCACCCGCCAGGGCGGCGTCGAGGTGTCCGTGGCCGGCGACCACGAGTCCGACGTGACGGAGATCTTCGAGGAAGAGGACCCGTACTCGGACAAGAAGGTCACCGAGACGCTCCAGCTGATGCGTCTGGAGGGCGTGGCCCTGCGCACCCGGCCCCGCCCGTCCGGCCCCATCCCCACCCAGCCGCAGCCGCTGCCCGGCTACGACGAACAGCACGCGCACGTCCCCCAGCAGCCCGTGACCTGGGGGACCCCCGGCCCGTACCAGCAGCAGGGCTACGACGCTCAGTACCCCCAGCACCAGGGCGGCGGATACCCGGACCCGTCCTGGCAGCAGCAGGGCAACGGCCAGGGGCACGGACAGGGCTGGTAGCCGCGGACAGAGGAAAGAGGGGCGGCCGCAGGGCCGCCCCTCTTTCTGCTTGCGCAGGGCCTCACGTGTAGGTGGCCATCGCCTCCTCGACCGTGAGCACCGGGATGCCCCGGTCGTCGATCGCCTTCATCAGCGCGCTGAGGCCGGCCTTGCCGATCTCCGTGCTGGTCGCCGGAGCGCCCGCGACGACCTTGTGGAGGCACAGGATGAGCCAGTCACCGCTGTTCGCGCAGCGGTCGAGCCGGCCGCCCGCGCCGGTCACCTTCGACAGTGCCGTACCGCCGATGCCCGTACCGTCGTTGATGCCGGTCAGCGCCTTGAGGCGGTAGGGCATCGCCGGAGCGAAGGACTCGATCGTCTCGGAGACGATCGACCGGGCCGTGGTGAAGTGCCGGCTCGCGATCAGGTCCACCGGAACGCCGTCCGACGTCTTCTGGAACGCGCCGTGCGGGTAGGCGAAATGCTCGCTGGAGAAGCCGTTGCCCACCAGCCATTCGCGCAGCTTGCGGAAGTCGTCGTCCGCCTGCTGCGCGGTGAGCTTGGGGTAGCTGGCGGTGTGGGTGGCGTTCGCGTACGAGTGCCCGGCCATCTCCCAGCCGGAGAAGTCCTGCATCGAGCGCATCTGGCCGACCGTCAGGAAGCTCCCCGTACCGATGGCGTCGGCGATGTTGTAGACCGTGCCCGAGTAGCCGAACTGGTCCATCACCGGCCGGGCCAGGTCGTGGATCGACTTGTGGGAGTCGTCGAAGGTGAGGGAGACGACGCCCTTCGGGAAGACCGAGGCGGTGTCCGGTATCAGCTCGACGGCCTGGAGGCGGTAGGTCACCGGGCCGCCCGCGTTGTCGTACACGGCGAACGACATGTCGGTGAAGCCGGTCTTGGTGGACGGCGTGCCGGAGGCGGAGAGCGCGTACGTGCCGGCCGCGGCGGTGACGTCGGCCCACTGAAGATGGACCGTCACCCACTCCCCGGACTGGACGTAGTTGGCCGCCGTCTTGGAGTGGGCGTGGAACGTCCAGGCGAAGTGGTTCGCCAGGGAGCCGCTGCCGACGTAGAAGACGAGCTTGGACAGGTTGGTCACGTCCTCGACCCGTAAAACCAGCCTGATCATCTTGTTGGTCAGGTTCAGCGCCGGCATGCCGGTCTTGCGGACGTACGACTGCTTTCCGGTGCCGTTGGTGGTGACCCGGACCGACTGCGTCCCGCGGGCGAAGACGGACGTGTCGTTCGCCTCGGCCGACGCCGTGCCCACGCCCGCCGCAGTCCAGCCGTGAGAGGCCTGGAACTGCTGGGACCAGGTGGCCCGGCGGTACTTGGGGCGGCGCCCCGACGGGGCGTAGGCCGGGGGTGTGGTGAGGCCGCCGATGGCCGCCTCGGCCGCCGGGGCGGCCGCGGGCTGGGCCGCCACGGTGCCCAGCCAGGCACCGCCGCCGCCTGCCAGCGCCACTCCTCCCGTGCCACCCATCAGCAGCGCGGCGCGCCGGCTCAGCGGGCCGCTGCGGCCACGGTGTTGCTCCTTGCTCAACGAGACTCCCGAACAGTGTCGAAGTAGTTCATGCCGTTTTCGCTGTATTCCTTGACCGCGGTGTTGACGTCCTTGACGGACAAGACCTCGTTGGCGTTGTAGTACAGCCAGTCCACCTGCATGTCCCAGGAGCGGTCACCCTTGAACGGCAGGTCCACGAACCAGTGGTTGAAGTTGATCGACATGCCCGAGCGCGGGGCGTACTTGCCGCTGCTGGAGAAGAGCTTCTTGCCGTCCATGCGGTAGGTGACCACGTCGTCCTCGACGGTGATGATCATGGTGTGCCAGCCGGCGAGGCTCTTGTTCGTCGTGGTGTAGACGCGGTCGTTGGACTCGTGGTCGTACCAGCTCACGGTGTCGAGCTTGGGCCCGAGCCGGCCCCAACCGCCGTTCGGCATGTACTCGTTGTCGAGCTCGCTGTACGTCCTGCCGCTGCCGCCGATGGTGTAGAAGGTCTGGTTGACGTGGTCGCCGTTCTCGCCCTCGGTCGGCTCGTCGCTGAAGTGGATCCGGGCCGCGTAGGTGCCGTCGTGGAACTCGCGGCTCGCGGTGCCCAGGCTGGCCTGCTTCGTGCCGGACCTGGTGCCGTCGGTGCTGGCGCGCAGGTTGAGTACCTGGCCGTCGCCCAGGGCGTCCTTCTCGGCGGGGAACGTGACCCCGCCGGCCGACCAGGTGTCCTCGATGCCCGGGCCGCCCTTGCTGCTGCGGACCAGCCAGCCGTGCTTGAAGAGCGCGGGGTCCTTCTCGCCGACGTAGTGGAAGTTGTCGAACATGACCCCGGCCGGGGCGGCCGGCACCGGGGCGGGCGCCGCGGAGGCCTTGGCCGACGCCCCCTGCTCGCCGCCGCCGTCCGGCTCGTCGCCCCAGACCAGAACGCCCCGCTTGTAGGCGGTGACCTTCTTCGACTCCTTGTAGGTGGTCTTCTCGGCGTCGAAGGAGCGGTCGTCGGACTGCGTCAGCTCCTTGTGGTCGTCGCGGTAGAGCTGGACGTCGATGCCCTTGCTGTTCGCACCGGGCTCGAGGGTGCCCGCGTCCGCGGTGAACCGCAGCTCCAGATAGTGGTCCGCGTCCTCGGTGGGGTCGGCCGGCTTCGTCACGGTCCCGGCGATGTTCGAACAGCCGACGGTGGCCTGGACGCAGTTGTAGGCGTACGAGGAGTCCCCGTCCGCGGTGAAGTAGTACCGGAGCGTCACATCGGCGAGCGGCAGCGGCTTCTTCGACTCGTTGAGCACTTCCAGCGACGGCTTGGCCGCCGGGGCGGTGGCCGGAGTGTCGGTGCGGTACCGGACGACGAGCTCCGGCGGGTCCGGGTTCGCCGACTTCCACAGGGGATACAGCGCCGTGGCACCGGCGGCGACCACGCACACCAGGAGGAGCAGCCTGATCTTGGGCCAGATCCGTCTGGATGGGCGGCGGCGGGTGGGCGCCACGGGTAACTCCTTCGCACGACACCGAGCGGCTGGTAGGTCACAGCCGTCAGGGAAAGGTAAACAAGTGGTCGGATTGTGTGAGGATCCTATCTGTCAAGGCATGTGAAAGGGGGGTGGGGCGCATGGATCGTTACCATGCGCCCCACCCCCCTCAGGGGTACGGCGTTACGCCGGGACGCTCGCCACGCCCGGGGTCAGGAACGGCTTCCCGGTCACCCGCTCGGAGACGCCCTCGCGGTCCAGGTATGGCGTGATGCCGCCCAGGTGGAAGGGCCAGCCGGCACCGGTGATCAGGCACAGGTCGATGTCCTGGGCCTCGGCGACGACACCCTCGTCGAGCATGAGCCCGATCTCCTGCGCTACCGCGTCGAGCACCCGCGCCCGCACCTGCTCCTCGGTGAGGACGCTGTCGCCCTGCTTCAGCAGCGCGGCGACCTCCGGGTCCAGCTCCGGCTTCCCGCTGTCGTACACGTAGAAGCCGCGCTTGCCCGCCTCGACGACCGCCTTGAGGTTGGGGGAGACCGTGAAGCGGTCCGGGAACGCCTTGTTGAGCGTCTCGGCGACGTGCAGGCCGATCGCCGGGCCGACCAGCTCCAGGAGCACCAGCGGGGACATCGGCAGGCCCAGCGGCTCGACGGCCTTCTCGGCGACGTCGACCGGGGTGCCCTCGTCGATGACGTTCTGGATCTCGCCCATGAAGCGGGTCAGGATGCGGTTCACGACGAACGCCGGGGCGTCCTTCACCAGCACCGCCGTCTTCTTCAGCTTCTTGGCGACGCCGAACGCCGTGGCCAGCGAGGCGTCGTCGGTCTGCTCGCCGCGGACGATCTCCAGGAGCGGCAGGATCGCAACGGGGTTGAAGAAGTGGAAGCCCACGACCCGCTCGGGGTTCTTCAGCTTCGACGCCATCTCGCTCACCGACAGCGAGGAGGTGTTGGTGGCGAGGATCGCGTGCGCCGGGGCGACCGCCTCGACCTCCGCGAACACCTGCTGCTTGACGCCGATCTCCTCGAAGACCGCCTCGATGATGAAGTCGGCGTCCGCGAAGCCCTCGGCCTTGTCCAGCACACCGGTGACCAGGGCCTTGAGGCGGTTGGCCTTGTCCTGGTTGATCCGGCCCTTGCCGAGCAGCTTGTCGATCTCCGCGTGGACGTAGCCCACGCCCTTGTCGACGCGCTCCTGGTCGATGTCGGTCAGCACGACGGGCACTTCCAGGCGGCGCAGGAACAGCAGCGCGAGCTGCGAGGCCATCAGGCCCGCGCCCACGACGCCCACCTTGGTGACCGGACGCGCCAGGTTCTTGTCCGGAGCGCCGGCCGGGCGCTTGGCGCGCTTCTGCACCAGGTTGAACGCGTAGATGCCGGCGCGCAGTTCACCGCCCATGATCAGGTCGGCGAGGGCCTTGTCCTCGGCGTCGTAGCCCTGCTGGAGGTCGCCGTTCTTGGCGGCGGCGATGATGTCGAGGGCGCGGTAGGCGGCCGGGGCCGCGCCGTGCACCTTGCTGTCCGCGATGAACCGGCCGCGCTCGACGGCCTGGTCCCAGGCCTCGGTGCGGTCGATCACCGGGCGCTCGACCTCGATCTCACCCTTGAGGACGTTCGCCGTCCAGATCAGCGACTGCTCCAGGAAGTCGGCGCCCTCGAAGAGCGCGTCGGCGATCCCCAGGTCGAAGACCTGCTGCCCCTTGAGCTGCTTGTTCTGGTTGAGCGAGTTCTCGATGACCACCGAGACGGCCTTGTCGGCGCCGATCAGGTTCGGCAGCAGCGTGCAGCCGCCCCAGCCCGGGACCAGACCCAGGAACACCTCGGGCAGGGAGAAGGCCGCGATCGACTTCGACACCGTGCGGTACTGGCAGTGCAGGCCGACCTCGACGCCGCCGCCCATGGCCGCGCCGTTGTAGTACGCGAAGGTCGGGACCGTGAGGGCCGACAGGCGCTTGAAGACCTCGTGACCGCCCTTGCCGATGGCGAGCGCGTCGTCGTGGTTCTTCAGCAGCTCTACGCCCTTGAGGTCCGCGCCTACCGCGAAGATGAACGGCTTGCCGGTGACGCCGACCCCGACGATCTCGCCGGCCGCGGCCTCCTTCTCGACCTGCTCGACGGCGGCGAGGAGGTTCGCCAGCGAGGCCGGGCCGAAAGTGGTCGGCTTGGTGTGGTCGAGGCCGTTGTCGAGGGTGATCAGCGCGAACCGGCCCGCCCCGAACGGCAGGTCCAGGTGGCGTACGTGCGCCTGCGTGACGACCTCGTCCGGGAACAGCTCGGCCGCGCCCTTCAAGAGCTCAGCGGTGGTGCTCACTTGTCGCCTCCGTCGAAGTGCGGGTTCTCCCAGATGACCGTCGCGCCCATGCCGAAGCCGACGCACATCGTGGTCAGGCCGTAGCGGACCTGCGGCTGCTCCTCGAACTGGCGGGCCAGCTGCGTCATCAGACGGACACCGGAGGAGGCCAGCGGGTGACCGTAGGCGATGGCGCCGCCGTACTGGTTGACGCGCGCGTCGTCGTCCGCGATGCCGTAGTGGTCCAGGAAGGCCAGGACCTGGACGGCGAAGGCCTCGTTGATCTCGAAGAGGTTGATGTCCTCGATGGACAGGCCGGCCTTGGCGAGGGCCTTCTCCGTCGCCGGGATCGGGCCGTAGCCCATGACCTCCGGCTCGACGCCCGCGAAGGCGTAGGAGACCAGGCGCATCTTCACCGGGAGGTCGTGCTCGCGGGCGAAGTCCTCGGACGCGATGATCGAGGCGGTGGCGCCGTCGTTCAGACCGGCCGCGTTACCGGCGGTGACCCGCCCGTGCACACGGAACGGGGTCTTCAGGCCGGCCAGGTTCTCCAGGGTGGTCCCCGGGCGCATCGGCTCGTCGGCGGTGACCAGGCCCCAGCCCGTCTCACCGGCCTCAGGGCTGGTGCGGCGCACCGAGATCGGCACCAGGTCGGCCTGGATGTTGCCGTTGGCGTACGCCTTGGCGGCCTTCTCCTGCGAGCGCACCGCGTACTCGTCGGCGCGCAGCTTGGTGATGTGCGGGTAGCGGTCGTGCAGGTTCTCGGCGGTCATGCCCATGAACAGGGCGGACTCGTCGACCAGCTTCTCGCTGACGAACCGCGGGTTAGGGTCCACGGCCTCGCCCATGGGGTGGCGGCCCATGTGCTCGACACCACCGGCGATGACGGCGTCGTAGGCGCCGAAGGCGATGGAGCCCGCGGTGGTGGTGACGGCCGTGAGCGCGCCGGCGCACATGCGGTCGATCGAGTAACCGGGCACGGACTGCGGCAGCCCGGCCAGGATGCCGGCCGTACGGCCGATGGTCAGGCCCTGGTCGCCGATCTGCGTGGTCGCGGCGATGGCGACCTCGTCGATCTTCTTCGGGTCGAGACCGGGGTTGCGGCGCAGCAGCTCCCGGATCGCCTTCACGACGAGGTCGTCGGCACGGGTCTCGTGGTAGATGCCCTTCGGGCCCGCCTTGCCGAACGGGGTGCGGACGCCGTCGACGAAGACGACATCCCTGACGGTACGAGGCACGTTGGCTCTCCTCCAGGGTGCGGGGTGGCACTACTGCTGCGATGCGCTGAGCGCGCGCTCAGAATCCCATGCTACTTGTGGGTAACGTGGCTGCCCAGTCCCCCTGGTCCAAGCGGTGGTCCAAGCGGTGAAGGTCACACCCTCGGCGGAGCCGTCGAGCCTCGTGGAGTGAGGACGGGAGTCGGCACCGGATGCGAGCCCGGACCCTCTCCCGTGATCACCCCGAACAGCGTCCGTGCCGCCTCCGCGCCGAAGCCGTGCACGTTGTGGCTCATCGCGGAGAGCGTCGGATGGGTCAGCCGGCACAGCTGGGAGTCGTCCCAGGCCAGCAGGGACACGTCGTGCGGCACGCTCAGCCCCATCTCGGCCACCACCGACAGGCCCGCCACCGCCATGATGTCGTTGTCGTACACGATCGCGGTCGGGCGGTCGGGCGCGGCGGCGGCCAGCAGGGACCGGGTGGCCCGGGCGCCCGCCTCCCCGGAGTAGTCCGTGGCGACCTGCCACGCCCCGGCCAGCGCCAGGCCGCGCGCCGCCTCGTCGAAGGCGGCCGTGCGGGCCACGGTGTGCCCCAGCGCCGCCGGGCCGCCGACCCGCGCGATCCTCCGGTGCCCGAGCGCCGCCAGATACCGCACAGCCTCCGTCACGGCGGTGGCGTCGTCGGTCCACACGGAGGTGAGGCTCCCGGTCAGCGAGGGATGCCCGACGGCCACCATCGGCATCCCGAGCCGCTCGACGGCGGACACGCGCGGATCGTCGACCCGGAAGTCCACGAGGATCGACCCGCCGATCTGCCGCCCCCGCCACCACGACTCCTGGAGCCCGACCTCCTCCTCCAGATTCCGCACCAGCCGCAGCAGCAGCGAACAGGACTGTTCGATCAGGACGCTCTCCACGCCCGAGATGAAGTCCATGTAGAACGGTTCGAGCCCCAGCAGCCGGGCCGGCCGGCAGATCGCCAGCCCCACCACGTCCACCCGCGAGCCGGCCAGCGTCCGCGCGGTCGGGCTCGGCGCCCAGCCCAGCTCGCGCGCGGCGCGGAAGATCCGGTCCCGGGTCGTCTCCGACAGCCCCGGCTTGTGGTTGAAGGCCAGGGACACCGCTCCCTTGGACACACCGGCGCGCGCGGCGACGTCCTTGATGGTGACGCGAGGACCTGAGAGTCCTGTCATCGAGGGGGCTCCACGCAGTACAGGGCTGATCGCGCCTGCTCGGCATCCGGCGTCCGCCAGCCCCGCACCCCGATGGTGACCCGCTCGCCCGGCAGCAGCGTGACCAGCCCCCGGTCGGCCCGAGCCGCCGGATCCAGCCGGTCGGCCTGCAACAGCAGATCCCGTACGAGGGTGTGGGCCGTCACCTCGATGCCGCCCGGCGTGAGCGAGACGTCGAACTCCGGCCGGGGATACGAGACTTCACGATCGGGAGCCGGGAAGTGCAGGGCGCGCAGCCCTCCCGCGTCCGCGACCAGGAACTCCTTGGGACCGCCGGGCTCCAGCTCCCTCGGGACATCGATGTCCGCGACGGACCGCCGCCCGGCGGTGAATTCCACGTGCGCCGAACCGATCACGCCACCCTCGACAGACATCCGGCACAGCGCCAGCAAGCCTGTCCACTCCTCGGCCGACTGGTTCACGGCGGCCAACACCAGTCCCCGCTCCCGCACTTGAAGCGTGAGCAGCCGGTCCGCGTACAGCCGCCTCAGCTCGTGATACAGCGGCTTCTCCCGCCCGTCCCCGTCGATCGCCGCCCAAGAGGTCACCGGCCAGCAGTCGTTGAGCTGCCATACGACCGTCCCCGCGCACACCGGCCAGTGCGAGCGCCAGTGCTCGATCCCGGCGGCGATGGCGCGGGCCTGGTTGACCTGGGTCAGGTAGTGCCAGCGGTCGAAGTCCCCTTCAGGCACGGCGAAATGGCGAGCGAGCCCCCGCTCCAGCTTGCCGTTGCCGTCGTCGGCCTTCTGGTGGTGCAGCATGCCGGGGGAGTCGGACGCGAGCTCCTCGCCGGGCAGCGCCCGCCGCAGCGTGGCGTACGCGGGCGGCGCCTGCCACCCGAACTCGGCGACGAAACGCGGCACTTCGCGCCGATACTCGGCGTAGTCGGTCCGGTTCCACACCTCCCACGAGTGGTGCGTGCCGTGCGCCGGATCGTTCGGATGCCGGTCCCACGACCCGGACCACGGGCTGCCCGCCGCATACGGCCGCGTGGGATCCAACTCGGCCACCACCCGCGGCAGTACGCCCAGGTAGTACCCCTCGCCCCAGGAGTCCCCGGCCAGCGGCTCCTCCCAGCCCCAGTCCCTGAACCCCCACAGGTTCTCGTTGTTGCCGTTCCACAGCACGAGCGAGGGATGCGGCATCAGCCGTACGACGTTCTCGCGCGCCTCCGCCTCCACCTCGCCGCGCAGCGGCTGCTCCTCCGGATAGGCGGCGCACGCGAAGGGGAAGTCCTGCCAGACCAGCAGCCCGAGTTCGTCGCAGGCGTCGTAGAAGTCCTCGCTCTCGTAGATCCCGCCGCCCCACACGCGCACGAGGTCCACACCGGCGTCGGCCGCCTGCCGCAGCCGCTCCCGGTAGCGGCCCGGGCCGATCCGGGACGGGAACACGTCGTCCGGGATCCAGTTCACACCCCGCGCGAAGAGCCGCTCGCCGCCCACGACGAAGGTGAACCCGGTGCCGTGCGCGTCGGTCCGGCGGTCCAGTTCGACGGTCCGGAAGCCGATGCGCCGCCGCCACACGTCCAGCGCGCGATCACCGTTCAGAAGCGTCAACTCGACGTCGTACAGCGGCTGTTCGCCATATCCCCGCGGCCACCACAACCGCACGTCCGGCACCTGAAGCCGTACGGTCCCGCTCGTCCCGTCGATCTCGGCGCGGGCCCGCACCCCGCCGACCGTCGCCTCCACGGTGAGCGGCGCCTCGTCCCTGCCCCGCTCGACCTCGACGGCCAACTCAACCCGTCCCAGGCCGTCTTCGACTCTCACCAGGGGGCGCACCCGGTCGATCCGGGCCGTCGACCAGCGCTCCAGCCGCACCGGCCGCCAGATCCCGGCCGTCACCAGGGTCGGCCCCCAGTCCCAGCCGAAGGAGCAGGCCATCTTGCGGATGTACTGGTAGGGCTCGGCATAGGCGGCGGGCCGCTCCCCGAGCTTCTCGCGCACGGCCTCGGCCTCGGCGTAGGCGGAGGCGAACCGCACGGTCAGCGGCCCACTCATCCCCGTCACGTCGAAGCGGTACGAGCGGTGCATGTTCCGTACCCGGCCCAGGAGCCGACCGCCCACCAGGATCTCCGCGGCCGTGTCGAGCCCGTCGAAGACGAGGTCCGTCCGCTCGTGGCCGGCCGCCACGTCCGGCAGGTCGGTCTCGTACGTCCACTCCCGCCGCCCCACCCACGCGACCTCGGACTCGTTCCGTCCGAGGAAGGGGTCCGCGATCACTCCCGCCGTCAGCAGATCGGTGTGCACGCAGCCCGGCACCTCGGCCGGGAGCGCGCCCCCCTCATGCCTCAGGACCCATCCCTCGGTGAGCGGTGTGGCCTCCAGCATCCGCACTCCCTAAACCGGTCAACCCCAGTATTCGGCGCCATTCGTCCATCGTTGGCGGGATTGGGACTTTACCGGTTGAGGAAAGCGCTGTCAGAGTGCCGAATCAGCCAACCCGCTCGTGTTCGACCATCCCGCAAGTGCTCGTCCGTCCCGAGAACGGAGCTGATGCACATGAACCGCCGTACAGTCCTCGCCATCGCCGTGGGAGCCGCCCTGCTGATCCCGGGCTGCACCGGCACCGGAGGCACCTCGAAGGGCGCGGATGCCAAGGCAGCCGACGACCCCTCGAAAGTGAGCGGAGACATCACGGTCCTCACCGTGCGGACCGACCTGGTGCAAGACGGCACGATGAAGAAGTACGCCGCCGAGTTCAACAAGACGTACCCGAAGGTCAAGGTCGAGTTCCAGGCACTCACCAACTACGAGGCCGAGATCAAGATCCGGATGAACACGGAGGACTACGGTGATGTCCTCCTGATCCCGGCGGTCATCAAGAAGGACGACTACCCGAAGTTCTTCGCCTCGCTGGGCACCGAGGCCGAACGCGGCAAGAAGTACCGCTTCACCGACTACACCACCGTCGACGGCAAGGTCTACGGCCAGAGCCCGGTCGGTGTGATGCCCGGCTTCGTCTACAACAAGCGGGTCTGGGAGCAGGCCGGCGTCACCGAATGGCCCACCACCCCGGCCGAGTTCCTCGCCGGTCTGAAGGCCATCAAGGCGAAGACGGACGCGATCCCGTACTACACCAACTTCGCGGCCCAGTGGACGCTGACCTCGTGGACGTCCGTCAACGGCTCGGTCCACTGCGACCCGCAGGCGACCACCAAGCTCGCCGAGGGCGACCCGTGGGCGGAAGGCGCCGACCTGCGCGTCGGGGACACCCTGCTGCACGACATCGTCAAGCAGGGCCTCGCCGAGAAGGACCCGACGACCACCAACTGGGAGCTGTCCAAGCCCCGGACGGCGAAGGGCGAGATCGCCACGCAGTGGCTCGGCACCTGGGCGATCGTCCAGTTCCAGGACGCCGCGAAGAAGGCCGGGGTGAACCCCGACGACATCGGCTTCATGCCCTTCCCCGCGCAGGCGGACGGGAAGTTCTGCGGGACCGTCGCCCCCGACTACAACCAGGCCGTCAACGTCCACTCCGAGCACAAGGAGGCGGCCCGCGCCTGGATCGACTGGTTCACCGACAAGTCCGGCTACGACAAGGACAATCTGGCCATCTCCCCGCTCAAGGACGCGCCCATGCCCGAGGTGCTGAAGCCGTACGAGGACGCGGGCGTGAAGCTCATCGAGGTGGACGACGCCGCGGGCGCGAAGGTCAAGCTGATCGACAACGACTCCGAGGTCGGCATCTACAAGCCCGACTACCGCCAGGACCTCGTCGACCTCGCGCGCGGCGCGAAGAAGGGCAGCCTCGACGATTTCCTCGCCGACCTCGGCAAGAAGTGGACCGAGACGCAAGCGAACGTGGGCTCCTGATGGCGGACACCACCACCGAGAAGGCGGACTTCAGGGCCGTGGCACCGGCCCTGAAGTCCGCCGCCCCCCGGCCGGCCCCGCGCCGGGCGCGCACCTGGCGGATCGTCACCCCGTGGCTGTTCCTGCTCGCCCCGCTCGCCCTCCTGATCACGTTCACCTACGCGCCGATCGCCAACATGGTCGCGTACAGCTTCACCGACTGGGACGGCGTGAGCCCTGAGCTGCACTACACGGGCGCCGAGAACTACGCGGAGATCTTCACCAGGGAAGACCTCTTCCAGGTCTTCTTCGTCAGCGGCTACTACCTGGCCGCATCCGTCGTCCAGATCGTCGCCGCGCTGTACTTCGCGACGATCCTGAGCTTCAACGTCCGCTTCCGGAGCTTCTTCAAGGGCGTGCTCTTCTTCCCGTCCCTGATCAACAGCGTCGCGATCGGCTTCGTCTTCCTGTACTTCTTCCAGGACGGCGGCACCCTCGACACGGTGCTGGGCGCGTTCGGCTACCACACGGACCACGCCTGGCTCGGCACGCCGAACTCGGCGAACACCTCCCTCGCCGGCGTCTCGATCTGGCGCTACCTGGGGATGAACTTCGTCCTGTTCCTGGGCGCGATCCAGTCCATCCCGGGGGAGCTGTACGAGGCGGCCGAGCTGGACGGCGCCAACCGCTGGCACCAGTTCCGCTACATCATCGCGCCGGGCATCAAACCGATGCTGACCCTGACCGTGATCCTCTCGATCTCCGGCTCCCTGTCGGCCTTCGAGATCCCGTACATCATGACCGGCGGGGCGACCGGCACCGAGACCTTCGTGATCCAGACCGTGAAGCTGGCCTTCCAGTTCAACAAGACGGGCCTCGCCTCCGCGGCCGCCGTAGTCCTGCTGCTGATCATCCTGCTGGTGACCTGGGTGCAGCGGCGCCTCGTCCCCGACGACAGGGTGGACCTGGTATGACACCGACACCGACACCGACCCGCCGGGCCGTTGCCCGCACCCTCGTGTACCTGTCGCTGATCCTCGCCTCGGTGGTCGTCCTGCTCCCGCTCGGCGTCGTCTTCCTGACGTCGCTGAAGACCGAGGACGAGACGGCGGACGGCGGCGGGGCGCTCACGCTCCCGCGCGACCTGCTCAACTTCGACAACTACGTGACGGCGTTCCAGGACGGCGAGATGCTCTCGGCGTTCGGCAACACGGCCTTCATCCTGGTCGCCTCGGTCGGCGGGACGGTCCTCATCGGCTCGATGACGGCGTACGCGATCGACCGCTTCACCTTCCGCTTCCGGAAACTGGTGGTCGCCCTCTTCCTGGTCGCCGCCCTCGTCCCCGGCGTGACCACCCAGGTGGCCACCTTCCAGATTGTCCACAGCTTCGGCATGTTCGACACCCGCTGGGCCCCGATCGTCCTCTACATGGGCACGGACATCGTCTCGATCTACATCTTCCTCCAGTTCGTACGGTCCATCCCGCTCTCCCTGGACGAGGCGGCCCGCCTCGACGGCGCCAACGCCTTCACCATCTACCGCAAGATCATCTTCCCGCTCCTGAAACCGGCGATCGCGACGGTCGTGATCGTGAAGGGGATCGCCGTCTACAACGACTTCTACATCCCCTTCCTCTACATGCCCTCACAAGATCTTGGCGTGATCTCGACGTCCCTGTTCCGCTTCAAGGGCCCCTACGCCGCCCACTGGGAAACGATCTCGGCAGGAGCGGTCCTGGTGATCCTGCCGACGCTGATCGTCTTCCTGTGCTTGCAGAGGTACGTCTACAACGGCTTCATGAAAGGCGCGACCAGATGAGTTGCTTTTAGTCTTTAAGGGCGCGGGGAACTGCGCGACAAGCCACAACGGACCCGCAGCCGCCGTACGACGGAAAGGTCTACGGCGGCTAGGCACCTTTCTCAGCCAGCGCAGAAACAAGCACCGGCGTCACCTGCTCCACCTGCCACGCCCGCGCCCCATACCCAGCAAGCGCAGCAGCAACGGACTCCCGGTCAGCAGAAACCGGCGGCTCCCAACACACCCTCCGCACCGTGTCCGGCGCGATCAGATTCTCCTGAGGCATGTTCACCTGCTCGGCCAGCGCCGACACCGCGGCCCGCGCCGCGGACAACCGCGCCGCGGCCACCGGATCCTTGTCGGCCCAGGCCCGCGGCGGCGGAGGCCCCGTCACCGGCTGCCCCGGCTGCGGCAGCTGCGCGTCGGTCAGGGCCTTCGCCCGCTCCACCGCCGCCTGCCACTGCTCCAGCTGGCGCCGCCCCATCCGATGCCCGAACCCGTTCAGCGCGGCGAGCGCGTGCGCGTTGACCGGAAGGGAGAGCGCGGCCTCCACGATGGCCGCGTCGGACAGCACCTTGCCCGGCGAGACGTCCCGCCGCTGGGCGATCCGGTCCCGCGTCTGCCACAGTTCCCGCACCACCGCGAGCTGCCGGCGCCGCCGCACCTTGTGCATCCCGGAGGTCCGCCGCCAGGGATCCTTGCGGGGCTCCGGCGGCGGCGCCGAGGCGATCGCGTCGAACTCCTGCTGTGCCCACGCCAGCTTGCCCTGCCGGTCCAGCTCCTTCTCCAGCGCGTCCCGCAGGTCGACGAGGAGCTCCACGTCCAGCGCCGCGTAGCGCAGCCAGGGCTCGGGCAGCGGCCGGGTCGACCAGTCGACGGCCGAATGCCCCTTCTCCAGTACGAAGCCCAGTACGCCCTCGACCATCGCGCCGAGGCCCACCCGGGGGAACCCGGCGAGCCGTCCGGCCAGCTCGGTGTCGAACAGGCGCGTGGGGATCATGCCTATTTCGCGCAGACAGGGCAGGTCCTGGGTGGCGGCGTGCAGGACCCACTCCACGCCGGACAGGGCCTCACCGAGCCCCGAGAGATCGGGGCAGGCCACGGGGTCGATCAGCGCGGTGCCGGCGCCCTCGCGGCGCAGCTGCACCAGGTAGGCGCGCTGGCCGTAGCGGTAGCCGGACGCCCGCTCGGCGTCGACGGCGACGGGGCCGGAGCCCGCGGCGAACGCGGCGATCATCCGGGCCAGCGAGTCCTCGTCGGCGATGACGGGCGGGATTCCCTCGCGGGGCTCCAGCAATGGGATCGGCTCAGGGCTTGAGTCAGGGCTTGTGTCAGGGCCTGATTCAGGGTTCGAATCAGGGCTCGCTTCAGGGTCGGGCGCCCCCGTAACAGAAGATCCGCCGTCGTCCGGAGGGGCGCCTCCGGTGGTTCGCAGTGAGCTGTCTGCTGCGGTGTCTTGGGCGTCGGTCACATGTCAAGGGTATCTGTGTATGGACAGCGCCCGCCGACGGAACGTTCCGTCGGCGGGCGCCTTGGGGTCGTAAACCAGTCAGGTCGGTGAATCTTCCGGTTCACGACGGTCGGGGTACGTGAACGGGGATCAACGGCCGACCCTGTTCACGTACCTGAATGTGACGGGGAAATCGGGGCTCAGTGGATGATGCCTGTGCGCAGGGCCACCGCGACCATGCCGGCGCGGTCACCGGTGCCGAGCTTGCGGGCGATGCGGGCGAGATGGCTCTTGACGGTCAGTGCGGACAGGCCCATCGAGACGCCGATCGCCTTGTTCGACTGGCCCTCCGCGACCAGTCGCAGCACCTCGACCTCGCGGCCGGACAGTTCGCGGTAGCCGCCCGGGTGACTCGGGGCACCCGGGGGGCGGCGGTGCATGCGGGCGGCGGCGGCGCCGATGGGGGCGGCACCAGGCCGGGTGGGGAGCCCGACGTTGGTGCGGGTACCGGTGACGACGTAGCCCTTGACCCCGCCCGCGAGGGCGTTGCGCACGGCTCCGATGTCGTCGGCGGCGGAGAGGGCGAGGCCGTTGGGCCAGCCCGCGGCGCGGGTTTCGGACAGGAGGGTGAGGCCGGAGCCGTCGGGCAGGTGGACGTCGGCGACACAGATGTCGCGGGGGTTGCCGATGCGGGGACGAGCCTCCGCGACGGACGAGGCCTCGATGACGTCGCGTACACCGAGCGCCCACAGATGGCGGGTGACGGTGGAGCGGACGCGCGGGTCGGCCACGACCACCATGGCGGTCGGCTTGTTCGGGCGGTAGGCGACCAGGCTTGCGGGCTGCTCAAGGAGAACGGACACCAGGCCTCCTGGATGGGGAAACGGGGCCGGCTTGTGGGGATGAAGCCGGGACGAACCGTGCTTTCAAGGTCACAGTCGTCTTCGGCACTAAACCCGTCCGCCTTTAGAGAAAGATCACGATCTAGTGAGTAACAATCCGTGCAATTCGGACGCACGATCGATCATTCGAAGATCGAACGGTTTCACTCTGCGTCGATACGCGGCCGAAGACGGCCGAAAGTGGCCGTATCGACAAAGGGACAGCGAAGGGGTGGTGAAAGGGCAGCGAAGGAACGGCAGAGGGAAGCGGCTCGGCGGGAAGCGGGCTCAGCGTGCCTGCGGGTCCCGGCGCTGCGGCAGCGTCACCACCGACGCGTCGCCCGGACCGGCCGGCGGCAGGCCCGCGATCTGGGCGAGCAGATCGCACCAGGAGGCCAGGTGCGCCGCCGTGTCCGGCACCCCGCCCAGGCCCTCCCGGGGCGTCCACGAGGCGCGGATCTCGATCTGTGAGGCGGGCGCGCGCTCCGACAGGCCACCGAAGTAGTGCGAACTCGCGCGCGTGACGGTGCCGCTCGGCTCGCCGCACGCCAGGCCGCGCGCGGTGAGCGCACCGGTGAGCCAGGACCAGCAGACCTCGGGCAGCAGCGGATCGGCGGCCATCTCCGGCTCCAGCTCCGCGCGCACCAGCGTCACCAGCCGGAAGGCGCCCCGCCAGGCGTCGTGCCCCGCCGGGTCGTGCAGCAGCACCAGCCGCCCGTCGGCCAGATCCTGGTCGCCGTCGACGACCGCGGCCTCCAGCGCGTACGCGAAGGGCGCGAGCCGCTGCGGTGCCGGCGTCGACTCCACCTCGATCTGCGGGCGCAGCCGCGCACCTCTCAATGCCTCCACAGCCGTCCGGAACGGCAGGGGAGCCGTCCCGCTCGCATGCCCCCCGCCCTCCTCCGTGTCCTTCGCCTCGTCCATCCCGCCAGCGCCGTCCGACAGTCGTCCCTGAGCCGCAGCCATGCGGGGAAGATTAAGGGGAACGGGGCGTTCGTGCGGGGAGGGACACCCGCGCGCGGGCCCACTGTCCGGATCACGCCGTCATCCCGCCGCCATCACGCCCTCATCGCGCCGCACGAACGCCCTGTCGGGCGGGGGCGCCCTGGCGTGCGGCGCTGTCGGTGGGGCGTGCGAGACTTTCCGTCGTGAGTGCGAACGGAAGCCCCACGGGCAAGCAGCCGACAGCCACGTACGAGTCAGCCTTCCTGAAGGCGTGCAGGCGCGAACCCGTGCCGCACACGCCGGTGTGGTTCATGCGGCAGGCCGGGCGCTCGCTGCCGGAGTACCACAAGGTGCGCCAGGGCATCCCGATGCTCGACTCCTGCATGCGGCCCGACCTGGTCACCGAGATCACCCTCCAGCCGGTGCGGCGGCACGACGTGGACGCGGCGATCTACTTCAGCGACATCGTCGTCCCGCTCAAGGCCATCGGCGTCGACCTCCACATCAAGCCAGGCGTCGGCCCGGTCGTCGAGAAGCCGATCCGCACCCGCGCCGACCTGGCCCAGCTCCGCGACCTCACCCCCGAGGACGTCTGGTACGTCACCGAGGCGATCGGCCTGCTGACCGCCGAGCTCGGCGCCACCCCCCTCATCGGCTTCGCCGGCGCACCGTTCACCCTCGCGAGCTACCTCGTCGAGGGCGGCCCGTCGCGCACGTACGAGAACGCCAAGGCGATGATGTACGGCGACCCCGAGCTGTGGGCCGACCTGCTCGACCGCCTCGCCGCCATCACGGGCGCGTTCCTGAGGGTGCAGATCGAGGCGGGCGTCTCGGCCGTCCAGCTCTTCGACTCCTGGGCCGGCGCGCTCGCCCCCGCCGACTACGTGCGCTCGGTGATGCCCGCCTCGGCCAAGGTCTTCCAGGCGGTCGCGGAGTACGGCGTGCCGCGCATCCACTTCGGCGTCGGCACCGGCGAACTGCTCAAGCTGATGGGCGAGGCGGGCGCGGACGTCGTCGGCGTCGACTGGCGCGTCCCGCTGGACGAGGCCGTCCGCCGGATCGGCCCCGGCAAGGCGCTCCAGGGCAACCTCGACCCCACCGTCCTGTTCGCCGGCACGGAGGTCGTCGAGACCAAGACCCGCGAGGTCCTGGACGCGGCGGCGGGCCTGGAGGGTCATGTCTTCAACCTCGGTCACGGCGTCATGCCGGCGACCGACCCGGACGCGCTGACCCGCCTCGTGGAGTACGTCCACACCCAGACCGCGCGCTGAGAGCCCGGGCTCACCACGTGTGCCGGGGCCTCGCCCGCCTGCCGAACAGCAGGCCGCGCGGCTCCGGAGGCGGTGGGGTGCCGGGGCGCAGCGGCCAGGCGAGCAGCATGCCGGCGAGGAAGCCCACGATGTGCGCCGCGTACGCCACGGTGCCGGCGGCGGAGACACCCTCGCCGGACGAGTACACCGCCTGGAGCACGAACCAGAAGCCCAGTACCAGCCAGGCCGGCAGCCTGAGCGGCAGGAAGATCAGGAACGGCACCAGGACCCAGACCCTGGCCTTCGGATACAGCACCAGATAGGCGCCCAGCACACCGGCGATCGCCCCGGACGCGCCGATCAGGGGGTCGGCCGAGTCGTCGTTGAGAACCGCGAAGCCGTACGACGCCGCGTAGCCGCAGACGACGTAGAAGAGCGCGAACCGCACATGGCCCATGCGGTCCTCGATGTTGTTGCCGAAGATCAGCAGGAAGAGCATGTTGCCCAGCAGGTGCAGCCAGCCGCCGTGCAGGAACATCGCCGTGAAGACGGACAGCACGGGGGACTTGTCGTAGTCCGGCGGGGCGACCAGACAGCCCACGCCTCGCGCGTCCACCCCGACCTCGCCCGTGGGCACCAGCCGCGGCATCTGATGGTGCATCAATTCCCGTGGTATCGCCGCGTATTGGTCCAGGAACGCGCGGAGGTGGCACAGCTGGGCGAGGTGGCTGTCACCCGTCACGGAACCGGCGATGCCGGGCGTGGACAGGAAGACGAGGACGTTCGCGGCGATGAGCGCGTACGTCACCCAGGGGGTGCGGCGCGCCGGGTTCACGTCATGGACGGGGATGACCACAAGGAAGTAGTGCCCCCGATGCGGGCGGCGAATCGGTGAACGCCGCTGTCCGCGCGTGCGTATGTCTCCTCAACCGCCCGCGGCACGGGGAAGGCGGGCCGTGGGGACGACGTGAGGAACAGGCGATGAACGACCGAGTTACTCCTCCGATGCAGGCCCTGCCCGACGGGGAAGCCGAGATCTCGCTGGTGGTGCGACTGCCCTGGGAGGACGTGGCACGGCTGGGCCAGGAGGCCGGGCGGCTGGCCTCGCAGATGCAGCGGCCGGTGACGCTGGACGAGGCGGTGAGCAGTCGCCTGAGGTCCACGCGGGGGGCTGCGCATGCGAGGCCGGCGGGGGAGCAGCCGGCGGCGGCGCCGGCTCCTGCGCCTGTGACGTCCAGCGCGTCCGTGTCGTCGTTGCCGCCGCGGCCTCCGGCGGATCAGGCGCGGCAGGCGATCGAGCGGATCAACGGGACGGCCAGTTCTACTGGGTGAGCCTTTCAGGTCGGCTGTACCACCGCTTTCGCCGCCTTGCGGGCCGCCACCAGTACCGGGTCCCAGACGGGGGAGAACGGTGGCGCGTACCCAAGGTCCAGGGCCGTCATCTGGTCCACCGTCATTCCGGCCGTGAGGGCCACCGCGGCGATGTCGACTCGCTTGGCCGCGCCCTCCCGGCCCACGATCTGCACGCCGAGCAGCCGTCCTGTGCGGCGCTCGGCGAGCATTTTCACCGTCATGGGGGAGGAGTTCGGGTAGTAGCCCGCGCGGCTGGTGGACTCGATGGTGACTGTTTCGAACTGGAGGCCGACCCGGCGGGCGTCCTTCTCGCGCAGGCCCGTGCGGGCGATCTCCAGGTCGCAGACCTTGCTCACCGCCGTGCCGACCACGCCCGGGAAGGTGGCGTAGCCGCCGCCGGCATTGGTCCCGATGACCTGGCCGTGCTTGTTGGCGTGCGTGCCCAGGGCGATGTGCCGCTCCTGCCCCGAGACCAGGTCGAGAACCTCGACGCAGTCACCGCCGGCCCAGATGTTCTCGTGGCCGCGCACCCGCATCGCCAGGTCGGTCAGCAGCCCGCCGTGCTTGCCGTGGGGGAGCCCCGCCGCCTTGGCCGGCCCGGTCTCGGGGCGTACGCCGATGCCGAGCACGACCACGTCCGCCGGGTACTCGGCGTCCCGCGTGGCCACCGCCCGCACCCGCCCGTCCTCGCCGGTCAGCAGCTTGGTGACCTCGGCGTCGTTGACCATGGTGATGCCCAGGCCCTCCATGGCCCCGTGCACCAGGCGGCCCATGTCCGGGTCGAGCGTGGACATCGGCTCCTTGCCGCGGTTGACGACCGTCACCTGGTAGTCCCGATTGATGAGGGCTTCGGCCATCTCGACGCCGATGTAACCCGCCCCCACGACCACCGCGCGCCGGCCACGCGTGCGTGCCAGCGTGTCGAGCAGCGCCTGACCGTCGTCGAGCGTCTGCACGCCGTGCACACCGAGGGCGCCGGCGCCCGGCATGTCGGGCAGGATCGGCCGGGCGCCGGTCGCGATCACGAGTTTGTCGTACGACGTCCAGGACTCGGCCCCGGAATCGACGTCACGCGCGCGTACCCGCCCGCCGGCCACGTCGATCTCCGTCACCTCGGTGCGCATGCGCAGCTCGATGGCGCGGGCCCGGTGTTCCTCGGGCGTGCGGGCGATCAGCTCGTCCCGGTCGGTGACGTCGCCGCCCACCCAGTACGGGATGCCGCACGCCGAGAAGGAGGTGAAGTGGCCGCGCTCGAACGCCACGATCTCCAGCTCGTCGGGGCCCTTCAGACGACGTGCCTGCGACGCCGCGGACATTCCCGCGGCGTCGCCCCCGATCACGACCAGACGCTCTGCCCCACGGCTCGCTGCGCTCATGCTCATGCGAACACGCTACGGGGGCAGGGCATTTCAGTCCCGCTCACACGGGTCCTGTTCAGGCCGGTTCAGTTCTCCTCGCCGCCCTCCTGCGGGCGGGTGGGCTCCGGTGCCTGCCGCGCCGTCGGCAGCGGGCCGAGCGCGGTCATCACGGACGCGGTGGCCGGCCGGCGCGGCAGCCGGGGCCGTACGAGCCGCAGCCATGCGAGCACGATCAGCGCCGTGACCGCCGCGAAGGGCAGCACCGCGGCGAGCGCCACCAGGATCCAGCGCAGCATCGTCACGAACGCGTCCCAGCCGCCCGTCAGCGCGTCGGCGATCCCCGGGTCGTCGTCCTCCTTCGCGGCCTTCTTCACCGGCGTCTCGGACAGGGAGAGGGTGATCGTGGCCAGGCTGGTGCGGTCCTTGAGGGACGCCTGCCGGGCGAGCAGCGCCTCCAGATCGGCCTCCCGGGTGCTCAACTGGCCCTCCAGCGTCACCACGTCACTGAGCTTGGTGGCCCGGTCCATCAGCTCGCGCACCCGCGCCACGCTGGCCTGCTGCGACTTGATGCGGCTGTCCACGTCGACGACCTGGTCGGTGACGTCCTGCGCCTTCGAGGTGCGGTCGAGGAGCTTGCCCGCGCCCTGGAGGTCGGCGAGGACCTCGTCGTACCGGTCGACGGGTACGCGCAGCACGACCCGGGTGCGCTCGTTGCCCTCCTCGTCCCGGGTGGTGGACTCGTTGCCGACGTAGCCGCCCGCGTTCTCGGTGGTGGTGCGGGCCTCGTCGAGGGACTTCGGTACGTCCTTGACCTGCACCGTCAGGGAAGCGGTGCGGATGATGTCGCCGGTGGTGAGCTTGGGCGGGGCGGTGGCCTTGGTGCCGTCGGCGCCGTTCGCGCTGTCCGCGGCGGCGCCCTGGGCGGCCTCATCGGCGTCGGACCGGGCTACGGCCTTGCCGCCCGCGTCGCTGCCGGAGCTGTCGTCGGCACCGGTGCAGCCCGTCAGCGCGAGGGCCGCGGCGAGCAGAATCCCGGCCAGGGCATGAACGGGCCGTACGGAACGTCGTGAAGGTCGTGAACGTCGTGTGCGCATGTGGGCATACCCCCGGTGGTTGTGACGACTGACGCTCCTTCGACGGCGGACCGGGGCAGAACGTTGGGGTGTTCCGGTCCCGATGCGGTCACGGTCAGGACTCGTGAAGAGCGCCGGGGTGCCGCGGGAGTGTCAGTGGGGTCTGAGATCGTGGAGGCATGAGCGCAACTCAGACTCGTACGGGTGCGGGGCATGTCGTCGTCATCGGAGCCGGAATCGCGGGGTTGGCCGCCGCCCACCGGCTGCTGCAACGCGGCACGCGCGTGACCGTGCTGGAGGCCTCGGACCGCGTCGGCGGCAAGCTGCTGCCCGGCGAGATCGCGGGCGCGCGCGTCGACTTCGGCGCCGAGTCGATGCTCGCGCGCCGTCCCGAGGCCGTGGCCCTCGCCCGTGAGGTCGGCCTGACCGACCGCCTCCAGCCGCCCGCCACCGCGACCGCGTCCCTGTGGACCCGCGGCGCCCTGCGCCCGATGCCCAAGGGCCATGTGATGGGCGTCCCCGGCACCGCGTCCGCCCTCTCCGGCGTGCTGTCCGACGAGGGCCTCGCCCGCATCGAGCGCGACGCCGACCTGCCCCGCACCGAGGTCGGCGACGACGTGGCGGTCGGGGAGTTCGTGGCGGCGCGCCTGGGCCGCGAGGTCGTCGACCGCCTGGTGGAGCCGCTGCTGGGCGGGGTCTACGCGGGCAACGCGTACCGCATCTCGATGCGCTCGGCGGTCCCGCAGCTCTTCCAGGCCGCGCAGACGCACGACTCCCTGACGGAGGCCGTCCGCGAGATCCAGGCGAAGGCCGCCGCCAACCAGCAGACCGGCCCCGTGTTCATGGGCATCGAGGGCGGCGTGGGCAGCCTCCCACTCGCGGTCGCGGAGTCGGTGCGGGCACGCGGAGGCGAGATCCTGACCGGGATGCCGGTGACGGAACTACGGAGGGTGGGGCCGGCGGGGCCGGAAGACGAGCCGGCGGGCAACGCGACCCACGCCCACGCCGCCCACGCCCACTCCGACGCCTTCGGCGGCTCGCTCGCCCAGAGTCCCGTCGCGCAGGCGCGCTGGCGGGTCGTTGCCGGGGACCGGGTCCTGTATGCCGACGCCGTGATCGTCGCCGCCCCCGCCCCGGTCGCCGCCGGTCTCCTGCGTGCCGAGGCTCCCGAGGCCGCCGCCGAGCTCAGCGGCGTCGAGTACGCCTCCATGGCCCTGGTCACCCTCGCCTACCGGCGTGCCGACGTCGTGCTTCCCGAGGGCAGTGGGTTCCTTGTTCCGCCGGTCGACGGACGCACCATCAAGGCGTCGACCTTCGCCTCCCAGAAGTGGGGCTGGATCGCCGACCAGAACCCGGACCTGCTCGTCCTGCGCACCTCCGTCGGACGGTACGGCGAGACGGAGATCCTCCAGCGCGACGACACCGGCCTGGTGGACGTCTCGCGGCACGACCTCGAGGAGGCGACCGGCCTCACCGCCACGCCCCTGGAAACCCGCGTCACCCGCTGGGACGCCGGCCTGCCCCAGTACCCCGTCGGCCACCACGCGCGCGTGGCCCGCATCCGCGAGCACGTCGGCAAGCTGCCGGGCCTGGCGGTGTGCGGCGCGGTGTACGACGGTGTGGGCATCCCGGCGGGCATCGCGAGCGCGTATGCCGCCGTCGACCGGATCCAGGGCGACCGGATCCAGGGCGGCTGACGCGGCGTGGAGGAGCTCACCGCCGACCCGGTGCGGAGTCCGCACCCAGGAGCAGGAGAATAAGGACCATGAGTGACGACGCCCCCACCACCGAGACCGGCAGGATCCCGAACAAGGGCAAGCTGGCCAAGGACCTCAACGAGGTCATCCGCTACACCCTCTGGTCCGTCTTCAAGCTGAAGGACGTCCTGCCCGAGGACCGCGCGGGCTACGCCGACGAGGTCCAGGAGCTGTTCGACCAGCTCGCCGCCAAGGACGTGACGATCCGCGGCACGTACGACGTCTCGGGCCTGCGCGCCGACGCCGACCTCATGATCTGGTGGCACGCCGAGACCGCCGACCAGCTCCAGGAGGCGTACAACCTCTTCCGCCGCACCAAGCTGGGCCGCGCGCTGGAGCCTGTGTGGTCGAACATGGCGCTGCACCGCCCCGCCGAGTTCAACCGGGCGCACATCCCGGCGTTCCTCGCCGACGAGACGCCGCGCAACTACATCAGCGTCTACCCATTCGTACGCTCGTACGAGTGGTACGTGCTGCCCGACGAGGACCGCCGCCGCATGCTCGCCGAGCACGGCAAGATGGCCCGCGGCTACCCGGACGTGCGCGCCAACACGGTCGCCTCGTTCTCCCTCGGCGACTACGAGTGGATCCTCGCCTTCGAGGCCGACGAGCTGTACCGCATCGTCGACCTCATGCGTCATCTGCGCGGCTCCGAGACCCGGATGCATGTCCGCGAGGAGGTGCCGTTCTACACCGGGCGCCGCAAGGACATCGGCGAACTGGTCGCGGGCCTCGCCTGATCAGCGCCCGGACGCGGCGGCCGGCGCCTTCCCGGCCCCGGCCCCCGCCCCGGCCGCCGACTTCGGCTTCGGTGTCGGCTTCGGCTCAGGGCGCGGGGCGCAGGCCGCGCGCCGCCCCGGCAGATCGCCGTGCAGCAGATACGCGTCCAGGTGGCCGTTGACGCAGGCGTTCGGCCCGCCCGCGATGCCGTGCGTGCCGGAGTCCCGCTCGGTCACCAGGACCGATCCCGACAGGCGCCGGTGCATCTCCAGGACACCGTCGTACGGCGTGGCCGCGTCCCGCTCGGCGGCCAGGATCAGCGTCGGCGGCAGCTCGCCAGGACCGGTCCGCACGTCGAGGGGCTGCTGCCGGGGCGCCGGCCAGTAGGCGCACGGCAGGTTCATCCACGCGTTGTCCCAGGTCTCGAACGGCGCCACGCGCGCGAGCCGCGTGTTGTCCCGGTCCCAGACCTCCCAGTCCGTCGGCCAGGGCGCGTCGTTGCACTCGACGGCCGTGTAGACCGCGTTCGAGTTCTCCGCCTCGGCCGCCGCCTCCGCATGCGGTCCCGCCTGCTCGATCAGCGGCTTCGGGTCGCCCTTGAGATACGCCGACAGCGCGTGCGCGCGGTGCGGCCAGTAGTCGTCGTAGTACCCGGCCGACAAGAACGCGCCCTGCAACTGCCCGGGCCCGACCTTCCCGCCGGCCGGCTCGGCGGCCAGCCGCGCCCGCGCCTTCTCGTAACTGCCCAGCACCGCCGCGGCCGTGTCACCGAGCCCGTACACATCGTCGTGCCGGGCGATCCACTCCCGGAAGTCCTCCCAGCGGCCCTCGAACGCGGCCGACTGGTCGAGGTTGTTGCGGTACCAGATCTGCTCGGGGTCCGGGTCCACCGCCGAGTCGAACACCATCCGCCGTACGTGCGAGGGAAACAGCGTCGCGTACAGCGCCCCGAAGTAGGTGCCGTACGACGCTCCCATGAACGTCAGCTTCGGCTCGCGCAGCGCGGCGCGCAGGACGTCCAGGTCGCGGGCGTTGTTGAGGGAGGTGTAGTGCCGCAGGGCGCTGCCCGTCCGCTCGGCGCAGCCGCGCGCGTACGCCTTCGCCCGTGCGATGCGCTCCTGCTTGTACGACTCCGAGGGGTACGTCGGCGCCGGTGAGGGCCCCTTGAAGAAGTGCTTGGGGTCCTGGCAGGACAGCGGCGCGGAGCGGCCCACGCCGCGCGGGGCGTAGCCGACGAGGTCGTAGGCAGCCGCGAGGCGCTTCCACTCGGGGAGCGCGCCGATCAGCGGGAAGGCCATGCCGGAGCCGCCCGGCCCGCCCGGGTTGTAGACCAGGGCGCCCTGCCGGGGCACCCGGCGCTTGCTGTTGTGCGGGTCCTTGTGCGTGGCCCGCACCCGGCTGACGGTCAGTTTGATCCGCTTGCCGTCGGGACGGGCGTAGTCGAGCGGAACGGACACCGTGCCGCACTGCACGGTGCCCGGCAGGTCCTCCTGCGCGGCGCACGCGCCGAAGTCGATGCCGGCCGCCCGGGCGCGCGCGGCGGCCACCGCGGTGCCGCGCAGCTCGGCCGCGCCCGTGACGTCCGGGGCGCTCTCGGCAGGGGCGGCGACGAGCGTGGTCAGGAGCAAGGACCCGGCGGCCGAGTAGAGGGCGGGGGCTCTCATCGCGTATCCCTTCGGTGCACGACAGCAACAAAAGGGATATTTCGTTCGGCTGTTGACGAAGGCAAGCACCGCACGGCCGGTGTCGCCGCCAATGCCTCCGTGCGCCCCCCCGTGTGTTGGCCGGGTCAGTCGGGCCAGTACTGCTGCTCGCGGTGGGCGAAGGCCGCGCGCAGGTCGGGTTCGCCGATCGCGCGGATGCCGTGCACCGCGACCGAGGTGAGGTACCTGCGCTCGTCGCCGCCGGAGTGCCGGGTCAGGGCGCCGAGCAGTCGCTGGCCGGCCGGGGACGCCCAGCGCGAGTAGGGGTGGACCTCGATCCGTGCGACGGCGAGACAGCTCAGGGTGAGTGCGAGGGGGAGCCCGAACCAGAGGGCGACCAGGCCGCGCGGCATCTCCGCCTGAGCGGGCAGCACAAGCGCGGTCGCGCCCAGCGCGACGACGGCCACGGCGGCGAGCCGCACCTGGCGCACGGCGGCCGAGACACCGGCCCGGGCGTCGTCCGGCACGGCGAGCCCCGCGCTGACCAGCCGGTCGGCGATCCCGCGCACCGCGTCCGCGGTGGCGGCGGCGGCCCGCACCGGGGCGATGCGTGACTGCCCCTCAGGCCCGATGGCGCCTATCACCGACCGCTCCATGTCGTCCCGCCCGCGCGGGTCGACGACGGTCGCCCAGCCGGTGCGGGCGAGCAGCAGCCGTCGCTGGCGCGCCATGGAGACGAGCGTCAGGTCGGCGACGCGTCGCGGGCCGCCGGACAGGAAGGCGGCCTCGTACAGCGTCAGATCGTGTGCCCGGCCCGCGTCCGCGTCGCTGGCCGCCGCGTGTACGGCGGCCAGGCACAGCCGAGTCCCCGCCGTTCCGGCGGCGGTCCAGGCCAGCAGCAGGAGAAGCACCCAGAGCATGGTGAATTTCTATGCGACCGGGCCCGGGTGCGCCATGCCCTGGTCATAATCCGGACACAGTGTTGTCGGTATGTGACGTTCCGGTGCGTATGGCGATCACTGATCCGACGCGAGCGGGGACGGGGGCGGGCTGGAGGCGGCCGGGGGGAGCGCGTAGCTCTGGATCGGCGCCGGGGCGGCCGGGATCGCCGGACCCGGGTCGAGGGTCGGGCCGGGCGGCGCCGGGGAGCGGGTGATCGGGGGAGTGCTGCCGGCCGCCATGTCCTGGGCGAGCGCGTCGAAGTCGACGTATCCGGTGGCCTCCAGGACCTTGATGTGGTCCAGCACGGTGGCGTTCGCGTCGTCGGCGAGGGCGCGGACCAGCGAGTTGCGGGTGCTGGCCCGCACCTGGGCGACCACGGAGAACACCTTGCCGTGCGCCAGCCGCAGGATGTTCGCGAACTGGCCGTCGTACTCCACGCCCTGCGCCGCGCTCAGGGTCGAAAGCCACTGCTTCTGCTGGTCGTTCGGCTCGTTGGGCAGCGGGAGGCCGAGCTTCGAGGCGACGTCCCGGACCCGGTCGTCCAGGAACTTGTGCCCCTCGACGAGGTGCTGCCCCGCCGTCCGTACGTCCTGCGTGGTGCCCTTCTGCTGTGCCTGCTGCCCGGCGGGCAGTTCCCACAGGCCGGCCAGCCGGACCTTCGTCAGGAAGTCCCGGTCGAGACCGGACAGCGGCCCGTACCGCGTCGACACGGTCTCGGCGTTCAGCACGTCCAGGCCGGTCCCCGAACGGTCGGCGTACGACCAGATCGGGAGGATCAGCGCCACGAGGGTCGCCGTCAGGCCGGTGATGATGAGCCCGGTGCCGGTGAATAAGCCTCTGCCGTTGATGGGGGGTCGCGGTCGCATGGTGCCTCCTGTTGCGGCACCGCACGCTAGTGCGTCTCGGGTGCGGGATTGACATATTACCGCCGGGTCTACGTCAACTGCCGTACGGGAGTGAATGGTTGCATCGTGGACATGCGGGGGCGAATGCAGGAGGGGGCGTGGGTCGGATATGACGACGAAGAGGGAGGAATGGGATGGGCGAATCGTCCCGGGTGCGCGAGGTGTTAACCCCGGCACACTCCACGGTGGCCGGGGTGGGGGCGGGCGCCTAGTGGGGGAGCGGGGAACGGCGTAGGCGAGGTCCGTCAGGGTCTCAACGCCGCAGCAGTACCCGGCGCGTGGCGCGAGCCAGTCGTACGGTGGGGCGCTGTGCGCGTGGGGCCGGGCCCGAGCGGTTCAGCCACCACTCCCGCAGGTCCCGTCGGGCCGCGGCCTCCTGCGGCCGGTCGGCGAGCAGCAGGTGCTCGGCGAATTCCAGGGCGTCGCGGCGGTAGCCGCCGGTCATCGGGTGGCCCTGGGCGTACGCGAGGAAGGCGGGCCGGTACCCGGCGCCGAGGATCCCTGGCAGCTCGGGTGCGACCTTCGCCACGACGTCCGCCCGCTTCGCACCGAGCGCCCGCGCCTGCACGCCCAGCCGTACCCGGTCGAACCCCTCGGGTACGGGCGTCCCGGCGACCAGCGCGGACAGCAGCGCGGTCTGCGCGAGAGCGAGGCGCTGACGAGCGGGGTCGGTCGGGGCGGGGGAGGCCGACGGAGCCGGATCGGTCGGGGCGGGGGAGGCCGACGGAGCCGGATCGGTCGGCGAAGCCGACGGTATGTGGGCGGCCGGACTCCGCGGCGCGGTGCCGACGGCCTTTGTGCCGGCCGTTGCGCCGTCCTTCAAGGCAGACTGTCCACCACCCTTTTCCAGCGCCTCCCGAATCGCCCCCAACTCCCCTTCCAGCTCGGCCGGTTCGGGGAAGTTCTCGTCGCGTTCCAGCAGTACTCCCGGCGGACGGACGCGGGAGGCGAGGTCGGTGAGGATGTCCAGGACGGGGCGGGGCACCGGGTGGGCGTGGCTGTCGTGCCAGACGCCGTCGCGTTCGAAGCCGCCCGCGACATGGACGTACGCGATGGCCTCCAGGGGGAGTTCGAAGAGCGCCTCGGCCGGGTCCTCGCCGCGGTTGACGTGGTTGGTGTGCAGGTTCGCCACGTCGATGAGCAGCCGCACTCCGGTGCGGTCGGCCAGGTCGTACAGGAACTGCCCCTCGGTCATCTCCTCGCCGGGCCAGGAGATGAGCGCGGCGATGTTCTCGACGGCGAGCGGCACCGGCAGCGCGTCCTGCGCGATGCGGACGTTCTCGCACAGGACGTCGAGGGCGTCGCGGGTGCGCGGTACGGGCAGCAGGTGACCCGCCTCCAGGCGCGGGGACGCCGTCAGCGGCCCGCCCGCCCGGACGAACGCGATGTGCTCGGTGACCAGCGGCGAGCCCAGCGCCTCGGCCCGCTCGGCGAGGGCGGTCAACCGTGCCTCGTCGGGGCGGTCGGCGCTGCCGAGGCCGAGCGAGACGCCGTGCGGGATCACCGTCACCCCGCGCTCGCGCAGCCGCAGCAGCGACTCCGGGAGATGCCCGGGGCACACGTTCTCGGACACGGCCTCGACCCACTCGATACCCGGCATGCGTTCCACGGCGTCCGCGATCTCCGGCCGCCACCCGATGCCCGTCCCCAGTCGCTCCATGATCGTCCCCTCCTCGGCTACTTCCGGATCCGCGGTGCCGCCTCCTCGGGCGTGACGGGGGTATGGCCCCGGCACCGGGACCCGAACCCCACGGAGGGCGCCTTCAGAGCAACATTTGAGCTTCGGGGCCCAGGAAGGCCTCTGGTCGATCGGGCACGCATGGGTCGACCGCCATCAGGAGGTACGCGGGGGACGGCCGCGATGTTCAAACAGGAGGCGGGCGATTCTCGTCCCCCACCGGCCACCGCTCGGGCGCCCGTCCCAGCAACCGCAGCGTCTCCTCCAGCGCTACGGCCCCCCTCGGGCACCGCCAGCGCGGCGTCCCGCTGTTGCTCAACCCCAGGTCACCGGCGAGCCGCGGCCGTCCAGGCGGGTCATCGCAGGGCCGGGTGGTCCGCGACCACCGTGCAGGACCCGGGCGCGATCTCGGTGAACCCCGCGTCCCGCACCAACGGCAGCCCGCTCGTGGTGAGTTCGGCCCAGCGGCCGGGGTCCGCGGTGCGCACGGCGAGGGGGAAGCCCGCGTCGCGCCAGGCGGACCGCTCCGTGTCCGACAGCTCCCACCAGGCGAGCTGGGCGCCGTGGCCGGCCTGGGCCATCGCCTTGCCGGCCGACATGTCCAGGTCCGGGTTGAGCCAGAGCACGGGCGCCGATCCGTCCGCGTCCACGGGCGGTTCCGGGTCGTCGAGGTCGGTGCCGGAGACCTGGAGCCGGGCCAGGTCCTTGGGCCAGCCGTCCACCGGGACGGGCGGGAAGACCCGTATATCCGCGGACTTGCCCGTCACCGTGATGCCCGGCAGCGCCTCGGCCCGCCGCCACTCGGCACCGCGCGCCCGCCGTACGACCTTGCGGATCCGCGCGTCCTGCCAGTCCCGCACGGCCTGGGCCCACTCGCCGTCACCGAGGGACCGCTCGTCACCGAGCATGACGAGGACGGCTCGGGCGGCGGTCTCCAGGGCGTCGGTACGGGCGGGCGGAGCGCTCCGCTCGATACGGACGACCAGGGGCAGCACGAACTGCGGCGCCTCGTCTCGCGCGGTGCGCTCGGAGCGGAAAGGGCTGTCGCCGCGGGGCGTCGGATCAAGGCTCACATCAGCCAACCCTAATCGGCGCGGGACGGCGGTGTCGGCGTACCGCCCAGCCACGGGCGACCCGTGGCCGCGCCACGAGAGGATGTCCCCATGCATCGCGATCTCCGGCTGGACAACGTGGGCCGCCGCTACGGTCTGCGCGGCCCCTGGGTCCTGCGCGGCGTCGACCTGACCCTCCGCCCCGGCGAACTCGTCCGCGTCGAAGGAACCAACGGCACCGGCAAGTCCACCCTGCTCCGCCTCCTCGCCGGAATCGACGCCCCTACCGAGGGCCGCGTCACCGGCCGCCCCCGCACGGCCTACGTACCCGAACGCTTTCCGTCCGCGCTGCCCTTCACCCCGGCCGGCTACCTCACGCACCTCGGCAGCGTGCACGGTCTGTCCCGGGCGGCGGCGGCCCGGGCCGCCGACGAGTGGCTCCATCGCTTCGGCGCCGCGGAATACGCCCGTACGCCGATGGCGCAGCTGTCGAAGGGCAGCAGCCAGAAGGTCGCCGTCGCGCAGGCTCTGCTCGCCGAACCCGAGCTGCTCGTCCTCGACGAGGCCTGGACGGGTCTGGACACCGCCGCCCGGGCCGAGCTGGAGCGGGCGGTCGCCGAACGGACCGCCGCCGGAGCCTCCGTGGTGTTCGTCGACCACGACCCGCGCCGCCTGGCGGGCACGCCGGACGCGACGTACACCGTGTCCGACAGCGCCCTCAACCACCGTACGGAGAAGGCGACTTCGGCCTCCGGACCGCACGTCGTCGTCGAAGCGCAGGGCCCGGCCGGGGAACGTCCGCCCTCCGTCCCGCTCACCTCTCTCGAGGAGAGCACCCCGGGGACGTACCGGCTCACGGTCCCCGCCTCCCACTCGGATCTCCTGCTGCGCACGCTGCTCACGGCCCGCCCGCCGTGGCACGTGGTGAGCGTGGCCCGCACCGATACCCCCCTCGCCCCGGACACTCCGGACACTCTGGAAGGCCGCAGTTGACCGCCCTCCTTCGCTACCAGGCCGCTCTCCTCCTGCGCTCGCAGCGCTGGCTGCCGCCGTTCATCCTGTACGCGGTCTTCCTGGCCGTCGGTGTCCAGAGCGGTCAGCCGGTGCTCGACTCGCTCGGCTACACGGCCGCCGCCCTGCTGCCCGTCGCCGCCTGGCTGGTACGGATCTGCGTCACGGGCGAGCCGCCCGCCGCCCGCGGGTGTGTGGCCGCGGCGGTGGGACCCGGGCGGGCGCATCTCGCCCGGCTCCTGGTGGCGCTGGCCGCGGCGGCGGCGCTCGGCGCGGTCGCGACCGTCCTCGTGACCTGGATCAGCGCCCCGACGAGCTCGGACCACCAGACGCGCGTACCGCCGCTGCCCGCGGGCGCGGCCGGGCTGCTGGCCGCGCTGGCCTGCGCCCTGCTCGGCACGGCCGTCGGCGCGCTCACCACCTGGCCGCTCCTGCGCTCGACCGGCCGGGCGGTCCCCGCACTGCTGCTCGCGGCCCTGCTGGCGCTGGTCGTGTCGGGCTCCCCGGCGCAGGCGGCGGTCAGCGGCCTGGTCACCGGCTCGCGCTCCGGCACCGTCGAGCCGCCCCTGCTCCCGCTCGCCGGAGCCGCCCTGCTCGCGGCGGCGGCGACGGCGACGGCCTGTGCGCTCACCTCCCGCAGATCACCCTGAACAGGACGTGCGCTCTGCCTCCTGCCACTCGCAGACCGGGCACAGCGTGATGCCCTTGTACGACTCCGGGTACTCGGTGGGCTTCCGGCACAGCACGCACTCCGCGTACGGCGGGCCATCCGCCTTGACCGGCGGTTTCGTCACGGCTCCGATCGTGCAGTAGTCCTCGCTCATACGCCCAGCGTAGAACGGTCGCGGCCGGTCACCGCCGGGCCGCCGCCCCGATCAGCTCCGACACCTTCACCAACCGGAAGCCCTGCCGGCGCAGCTCGGGCACGATCGTCCGTACGGCCCGCTCGGTCGCCGGCGCTGCGCTGCGCGTGCAGTGCATGACGACGACCGACCCGGGCCGCACCCCCGCCAGGACCTGCCGGGCCACCGCGTCGGCATCCGTGGCGAAGGCGTCCCCGCTCACCACGTCCCACTGCACGGCGGTGACTCCGGCCGGGGTCAGCGCCTTCAGGGCCCGCCGGTCGTAACACCCGCCGGGGAAGCGGAAGTACGGCATCGGCTCGGGCACCCCGGCCTTCCGGAAGGCGGTGTACGCCCGCTCCACATCCGTGCGCATCCGGTCCTCGGAGACGGTCGGCAGCCCGTAGCAGTCGTCGGTGAAGGCGTAGTGGCTGTAGGAGTGGTTGGCGACCTCGAAGAGCGGGTCCCGGCCGATGGAGCGGGCCTGGGCCGGGTACTGCTCGGCCCACCGGCCCGTCATGAACACCGTGGCCGGCACCTTCAGCGCACGCAGTGTCGCGATCAGCCGCGGATGGTCGAACCGCTCGCCCGCCGCCGCCCGCGGCCCCTGATCGGCGGTCATGTCGGCGTCGAAGGTGAGCGCGACGGTCTTGTCCCCGGTGCGGGGGCCGTTCTCGAACACGGGCGTCAGACCGGCCGGGCCGGGGGCGAGCGTCGGGGGCCGGGAGGCCACCGCCGGAGGGGCGGGGGGTGCGGAGCGCCGAGGTGCCTCGGCGGTTCCGCAGGCGGCGAGGGTCGCGCTCAAGGCGCAGGCGGCGGTGACGCGTCGTACAAGTGTGATCACCGTACGAACCTAGGGCGATATGTTCCATATCTGCGTCAGCTCCAGGTCAGCGGCGCTGGAGCGTCACCCGCTCAGAGCTTGTGCCACGGCTCCCGCTGCTCCAGCGGCCGGGTCGCCGGACCATGGACCACCTTGCCGTCCGTGTCGAAACGGGAGCCGTGGCAGGGGCACTCCCAGGCGCGTTCGGCGGCGTTGAAGGCGACGAGGCAGCCGAGGTGGGTGCAGCGCGGGGAGAGGGCGTGCAGATGGCCCGCCTCGTCCCGGTACACCGCGAACCGCTCGCCGCCGGCGCGGACGACGGCGCCCTCGCCCCGCTCGACGGACTCCACCGACTCACCCGGCCGCAGCCGGTCGCCGACGAAGTGACGGGCGACCTCCGCCTGATGCTTGAGGAACGACGGGGCCTCGCGCACGGTCGAGCGCAGCCGCCGAGGGTCGTACAGCTCGCTCCACGCGCACTGCTCGCCGGTGATCAGGGCCGTGAGGAGCCGGCCCGCCATCATCCCGCCGCTCAGGCCCCAGCCGCCGAAACCGGCGGCCACGTAGGCGTGATGCGCCCTGGGGTGCAGCAGGCCGACGAGCGGCACGGTGTCGGTCGGGTCGTTGTCCTGCGTGGCCCAGGCGTGGGTGAGAGTGACGTCCGGGAAGTGCTCGGCGGCCCAGTCGGCCAGGTGCTGGAAGCGGGAGCGGGTGTCGCCCGTGCCGGGGGTGAAGTGCTCCCCGGTGACCACGAGGAGGCGCTGGTCAGCGCTGTACGGCGCCGTACGGACCGACCGCGTGCCCTCGTCCGGGGTGATGTACATGCCCTCCGGATCCTGGTTGGCGGCGATGGTCCCCGCGACGACCAGCTCGCGGCGCGGGGAGAGCCGGGTGAACAGCAGCGCCCGGTCGAAGACCGGGTAGTGCGTGGCGACCACGACGTCCCGGGCGGTCACCCGTGCTCCCATGTCGGTGGTCACCCGGCACGGCTCGCCCTCCTCCAGGCCGATGACCGTGCTCTGCTCGTGGATCCGCCCGCCGTGCGCGACCAGGTCGTCCGCGAGGGCCAGCAGGTACTTGCGCGGATGGAACTGCGCCTGACCGGTGACCCGCACCGCGCCCGCCACGGGGAACGGCAGCCCGGTCTCCGTCACGAACGACGCCTCCAGCCCCGCCTCCCGCGCGGCCCTCGCCTCGGCCCGCAGCTCCTCCACGTGGCCCGGGTCACACACGTACGTGTAAGCGCTGCGGCGTTCCCAGTCGCAGTCCACGCCCAGCTCGTCGGTGATGTCCGCGGCGCGCTCGATCGCCTCGGACTGCGAGCGGGCGTACAGGCGTGCCCCCTCGGGGCCGCGGGTGCGGCGCAGCTTGTCGTAGATCAGGGTGTGCAGCGCGGTCAGCTTGGCGGTGGTGTGGCCGGTGACGCCGGCCGCCACCCGGTCGGCCTCCAGCAGCGCCACGCGCCGCCCGGCCCGCGCCAGCTCCCACGCCGTGCTCAGCCCGGCGACACCGGCGCCGATGACGGCCACGTCGACCTCGAGGTCTTCCGTCAGGGCCGGCCGCTCAGGGCCGGGCGCCGTCTGGAGCCAGTACGAGCCGCTGACGTGCGGGTTCTCGGTCATGCGGGCCGGGTACCCCCTACGGTCCGGTTCAGCGGGTTCAGGTCGCGAGCAGCCGCCTGCGGCCCTCGGCCACGTCGAAGTCGGCCTTCGGGTAGCGCGGATCCAGCGCTCGGAGGTGCTCCAGGAGCAGCCGGCTCACCGCCCAGTTCCGGTACCACTTGCGGTCGGCCGGGATCAGGTACCAGGGGGCGTACGGCGTCGTGCAGCGCTCCAGGGCGATCTCGTACGCCTCCTGGTACGCCGGCCACAGGGCGCGCTCGTCGATGTCGGACGGGCTGAACTTCCAGTGCTTGTCCGGCCGGTCCAGGCGCTTGAGCAGCCGGCGCCGCTGCTCGTCGTAGGAGATGTGCAGGAAGCACTTGATCACGGTCACGCCGTCGTCGGCGAGGGACTGCTCGAACTGGTTGATCTCGTCGTAGCGACGGTCGATCTCCTCGCGCGGGGCGAGTTCGCGGACCCGGGCGATCAGGACGTCCTCGTAGTGCGAGCGGTCGAAGATGCCCAGCTCGCCGGGGCGCGGAAGGGCCTTCTCGATACGCCACAGGAAGGGGTGCGCCCGTTCCTCGGGGGTGGGTGCCTTGAAGGCGTGGATGCGGCAGCCGGACGGGTTGAGCAAGCCGATGACGTGCTTGACCGTGCCGCCCTTGCCGCTGGTGTCCATGCCCTGGAGCACCAGCAGGACCCGGCGCCGGTCACCCGCCGTGCTCGCCGCCCACAGCCGTTCCTGGAGGTCGGCGAGGTGCCGGCCCGTCCGCCCGGTGCTCTTGAGGCCCGTCTTCTTCCTCGTGGGCCCGACCGGGAGCGCGCCGCTGTCGTACGAGGACAGGTCGACCGGCTCGCCGCCGGGCACCCGCAGCAGCTCACCCAGAGCGGTGTCCCCGCGCTTGTCCTTCTTGGTCACGGGGCACCGCATCCCTTCCGCTCCGGTCCGGTGGTGCTACTTACGCCACGGCCCCGTCACCGCGAACGTGGTCCCGGGTGTGTAGCAGTTGACATACATGGTCCCTCCGTCCGGGGAGAAGGTGACGCCGGCGAACTCGCCCCACTCCGGTTCCTGAGGGGTCCCTATGTTCTGGCGGCCCCGGGCCATCGTGTAGACCTCGCCGCGCCGGGTGACGCCGTAGACGTGCTGGGCGCCGTTGCCGTCCTCGCAGACCATCAGACCGCCGCTGGGGGCGAGACAGATGTTGTCCGGGGACTCGCCGGGGAGCTGGACGTCGGTGTCCGGGCCGAAGACGACCACCAGGGTCAGCCGGCGCTTCGCGGGGTCGTAGCGCCAGATCTGCCCGAAGTGGTCGGCCGCCGAACCGTCCGCGCCGCGCGCGAACGACGACACGAAGTACACGCACGAACCGCCCCAGTAGCAGCCCTCCAGCTTCTGCGCGTGCGTGATGCCCTTCGGTCCGAAGTCCTGGAAGCGGATGGGAGTTTCGGCGGCGAGCGGGTCCGGTACGTCCACCCACTCGATGCCGTCGAAGGAGGCGCCGGTCTCCTGGACCGGGGAGAGGTCGGGCACGCCCGGCACCCGCATCGCCTGGAGCCGGCCGCCCGCGCGCAGCGAACCCAGGCCGCCGGAGGGCTTGTCGGGCAGGAAGCGGTAGAAGAGGCCGAAGGGCTTCTCGAAGGCGTCCTCGGTCTCGTAGACGATGCCCCGCTTCGGGTCGACGGCGATCGCCTCGTGCTGGAAGCGGCCCATCGCGGTCAGCGGTACGGCGCCGGAGCGATGGGGGTCCCCCCGCGCGAGCGAAGCCGAGCGTGGGGGAGGGTCGGCCGGGTCGACCTCGAAGATGAAGCCGTGGTCCTTGGTGTAGCCGTTGGTGCCGGCCCTGTCCTCGGTCTCCTCGCAGGTCAGCCAGGTGCCCCAAGGCGTGGGCCCGCCCGCGCAGTTGACGGCGGTACCGGCGATGGCGACGCGCTCGGACAGCACCTTGTTGCGGGAGTCCAGCGTCAGCGCCGTACAGCCGCCCTTTCCGGCCGGGTCGTAGGTGAGGCCCTCGGTCGTCGGGACGGGGATGGCCGCGTTGTTGCGGTTCTCGTGGTTGCGGACCAGGTGGACCCGGTTGTCTCTGCCCGCGAAGGCCGACATCCCGTCGTGGTTGGAGGGGACCCTGCCCTCGCCCGAGCGGAGCTGGTCGCCCTCGCGGGACAGGACCCGGTAGCGGAAACCTTCCGGCAGGTCGAGCACGCCCTTCGGGTCGGGGACCAGGGGGCCGTAACCGGTGTGGCCCAGGTTCTGCGCGGCGGCGGTGCCCGCGAAGAGGTCGGTGAGGCTTCCGGCGAAGGCGATCGAGACGCCCAACGCGCCGGTGCGGGAAAGCATCTGACGGCGCGTCGTACGACCGTTTTCGGACATGGGGGCAACCTTCCTGCTGGCGGACAGGAGCTGTGACCCCGCTGTGTCTATCACCTGCCGAGGATCACGGGAACCACGCGCGTAGAACGTGTCCCCGCTCGGCTCACTTCTCCACCGACTGCTCAGGAGGCGTCTGCTGTGCCCGCTCCAGGAAGCGCAGCAGCTCCACCGGGAAGGGCAGCACGAGCGTCGAGTTCTTCTCGGCGGCGACCGCCACGACCGTTTGCAGCAACCGCAGTTGGAGCGCGGCGGGCTGCTCCGACATCACCCCGGCGGCCTCCGACAGCTTCTTGGACGCCTGAAGCTCCGCGTCCGCGTTGATGATCCGGGCCCGCCGCTCCCGGTCCGCCTCGGCCTGCCGGGCCATGGAGCGCTTCATGGTCTCGGGCAGCGACACGTCCTTGATCTCGACCCGGTCGATGGTGACGCCCCACTCCACGGCCGGGCTGTCGATCATCAGCTCCAGGCCCTGGTTGAGCTTCTCGCGGTTGGACAGCAGGTCGTCCAGATCGCTCTTGCCGATGATCGAGCGCAGGGAGGTCTGCGCCATCTGCGAGACCGCGAATCTGTAGTCCTCGACCCGGATCAGCGCGTACGCCGCGTCGACCACCTTGAAGTACACGACCGCGTCCACGCGCACCGTCACGTTGTCCCGGGTGATGCCCTCCTGGGCCGGCACCGGCATGGTGACGACCTGCATGTTCACCTTGTGCAGCCGGTCCACGAACGGAACCACCATCGTGAAGCCCGGCGGGCGCACATGACCCGCGAGCCGCCCGAACCGCAGGACCACCCCGCGCTCGTACTGCTTGACGACCCGCGCCGCCGCGGCGACGTACACGCCCCCCACGGCAGCGGCCGTCAGGCCCGCCGTCAACAGCTCCTGGAGCATCCTGACCTCCTAGGCCAGAGGTCGGCTGTGTCTGTGCTTCTTGCGTGTTTGCGTGTCTGCTCCTGCAACGATATGCCCGGTGCCCGGTCCGGGGCCATGGTCGGCCCCGGACCGGGCACACGGGGGAGCGCTACGGCGCGGTGACCTTCGCCGGTTCCGGCGAGGTCATCCGCACCGGTTCCGTACCGACCGCGCTGTGCCGCTCGGCCCAGTTCTCCAGGGCCGTACGGCAGGCGTGGTCCAGGTGGTGCAGGCCGGACAGGTCCAGCTCGACCGGCCGGTCCTGGGGCAGCGCCTCCAGGTTGTCGAGGATCTTCGGCAGCCTGAGGAAGGTCGCGTTGCCCGACAGGTACGCCTGGACGGGTCCGGCGCCCTTGTCGATGACCTCCAGCTTGATGTGCGAGGCCTCCCAGGCGGTCTTGACGACCGCCAGCGCGAGGCCGATGAGCACACCTTCGAACATGCTGACCGCGACGATCGAGACGGCGGTGACCATGAGGATCAGCGCCTCGCCGCGGTGCTCGCGCCACAGCGCCACGATCTCCCGGACGGGGATGAGCTTGGCGCCGGCGTGCACCAGGATGCCGGCCAGGGCCGGGATCGGAATGTAGGCCAGGACGGACGGCAGCAGCGCCGCGAACAGCAGCAGCCAGACGCCGTGCAGCACGCGGGACGCCTTCGTCTTCGCGCCCGCCTGGACGTTCGCCGCGCTGCGCACGATCACCGCGGTCATCGGCAGCGCGCCGAGCACACCGCACACCGCGTTGCCCGTGCCCTGCGCCAGCAGTTCCTTGTCGTACTGGGTGCGCGGCCCGTCGTGCAGCCGGTCCACGGCCGCCGCGCTGAACAGCGACTCGGCGGACGCGATCAGTGTGAAGGCCACGATGGTGGCGAGCACGCCGACGTTCGCGAGTTCGCCGAAGGCGTCCATGGACGGCGGCTGGATGGAGCCCAGCAGCCCCTGCACCTCGACGGTGGCGACCGGCATCGAGAACACCAGGGCGGCGAGCGTCGCGAGGCCGACGGCGGCGAGCGGTCCGGGGACCGTGCGCAGCTGCTTCGGCATCCGCTTCCACAGCACCAGGATGGCTATCGTGCCCGCGCCGAGGCCGAGCGAGGCCAGCGCCGCGGTGTTCTGGACGGCGTCGGCCAGGGCGCCGGGCAGCCCGGCTATCTTGCCCAGGCCGGAGGCGGGGGCCTCGGTGTCCATGACCGAGTAGAGCTGTCCGGCGATCAGGACGAGCCCGATACCGGCCAGCATGCCCTCGACGACCGAGACCGATATGGCCCGGAAGTAGCGCCCCAGCTTCAGGGCGCCCATGAGGATCTGGAGGACACCGGTCGCGAGGACGACGACCCCGAGGACGGGGAGGCCGTACTCCTGCACGGCCTCGAAGACGAGCACGGTCAGACCCGCCGCCGGTCCGGAGACCTGGAGGCTGCTGCCCCGCATGAAACCGGTGACGAGGCCGCCGACGATGCCGGTGACAAGTCCCAGCTCGGCCGGGACCCCGGAGGCGACGGCCACGCCGACGCACAGCGGGAGGGCGACCAGGAAGACGACGAGTGAGGCGGCGAAGTCCTGCCGCAGGTGGGGGAATTTGGTCTGGTCCATGGGGGTCCTCACAGGGCCCGGAAGGTGTCGGAGGAGACCTCGTGGGTCAGTACTGACCCCGTGTGTACCTCGTAGTACCAGGCGTGCAGGTTGAGTTGATCGCTCGTCAGCTTCTTGTCGATACACGGGTACGAGCGCAGCCGCAGTACCTGCGCGAGGACGTGGCCCTGCACGCCCTCGGCCACGGTCGGGTCCTCGACCGCGCCCGCGGGGCGCGGAGCGGCGTGCGTGAGCCAGTCGCGCACGGCCGGTACGGCGGACAGGTCGTCGCCGCGGACCAGGGCACCGACGGCGCCGCAGTGCGAGTGCCCGCAGACCACGATGTCCTTGACGCCGAGCACCTCCACCGCGTACTCGATGGTGGCCGCCTCGCTGGTGGGGTGGTCCGAGACGTACGGCGGGACGATGTTGCCCGCGGTGCGCAGCTCGAAGAGCTCGCCGGGCCGGGCGCCCGTGATCAGGGCCGGTACGACCCTGGAGTCGGAACAGGTGATGAACAGGACTTGGGGGGACTGGCCCTCGGCAAGCCTGGCGAACTCCTCAGGGCGCTGTCCGAACGTGCGGGCGTTGTCGATGAGGGGCTGCATATGTGGTGACTCCTCCTGGCGCGCCACAAAGGCGCGTCGGGCTTACATGACACATGACAGAGGTTCAGAAGTGGGGGGACTGCTCTGCTGTCAGCAGCGGAAGACCTGAAGTGCGGCCGGAGAGTGGGTTGCCCAGGGTCTCGACAGTGAGAACGCGCCGGGCGCGGCCTGTTTGCGTACGGCCGTCTCGTCCCGAGCAAGCAGCGGGCGCTCGGGCCCCTCAGGGGCGAAGTCGACGGCGCGGTGCCGGTCGCGGGTGTGCAGGGGACCGGTCGGGTCTCCTGCCGGGTCGCAGTGCCGCTGCGTGGCGGACTCGTCGCGCAGCGCTTTGCCGGTGAGCTTGATTCCGGGCTGAGCTTTGGCCCCGACTTGACGGGCTGTATGCGCGGATGCGAAGGAAGCGGTGGGAGCGAAGAACTGGAGGGCGAGCAGGGCGGCGGCGAGGATCGCTACCACGGTCCGTGCCGTCGTACCTCGGAACATGCGCCCCCCTCCAGGCAGTTCGCGTCTCTGGTCCTTTGCCGGTCTTCTCTAGGCCATGCCAACGATTGGTCAATGGCTGGTCAAGAAACACCTTAGCTCGGCAAAGTTGTTTGCAGGGTTAACTTAACGTTTCGACCTGAAGAGAGGCTGAAGGCTGCGGGGTTGGTGGCGTGAATCGACTCTTGATCTTGCGGAGTCGGTGAGGTATTGGGCGGGTACTAGGAGGGCTCGACGAGTCCCTTGGCGTCCCGGGCCAGGGCGGTGAGGCGGGAGATCGCCCGGAAGTACTTCTTGCGGTAGCCGCCGTTCAGCATCTCCTCGCTGAACAGCTGGTCGAAGGGCAACCCCGAGGCCAGGACCGGCACTTCACGGTCGTAGAGCCGGTCCGCGAGCACGACGAGCCGCAGGGCCGTCGACTGGTCCGGCACTGCCTGGACGCCGGTGAGGCAGACGGCCCGCAGGCCGTCGGTCAGGGCGCCGTAGCGGCTGGGGTGGACGCGGGCGAGGTGCTCCAGCAGGCGCGGGAAGTCGTCGAGCGAGGCACCCTCGGTGGCGTACGCGGCCTTGGTGACCTGTTCTTCGCTGAACGGCGCCGGTGCCTCGGGCAGGCCGCGGTGACGGTAGTCCTCGCCGTCGATGCGCAGGGCGCGGAAGTGCGCGGACAGGCCCTGGATCTCACGCAGGAAGTCCACGGACGCGAACCGGCCCTCGCCGAGCTTGCCCGGCAGGGTGTTCGAGGTGGCGGCGAGCGCGACGCCCGCGTCGACGAGCTTGCCGAGCAGGGTGGATACGAGGACCGTGTCGCCGGGGTCGTCCAGTTCGAACTCGTCGATGCACAGGAGGCGGTGTCCGGAAAGGGTCTGCACCGTCTTCTGGAAACCGAGGGCGCCGACCAGGTTGGTCAACTCGACGAACGTGCCGAACGCCTTGAGTTCGGGCGCGGCCGGGGTGGCGTGCCAGAGGGAGGCCAGCAGGTGGGTCTTGCCGACGCCGTAACCGCCGTCGAGGTAGACACCGCGGGGGCCGGCCGGGGCCTTCGGGGTCTTGGCCTTTCCGAAGCTCTTTCCGGAGCCCTTTCCGAAGCCGAGGAAGCCGCGCTTGCCCCCGCCGACGGCGTGCGCCCCGCCGAGCCCGGCGGCGAAGGACTCCAGGACACGCACCGCCTCGGTCTGGCTGGGCTGGTTCGGGTCCGGGATGTACGTGCCGAAGCGCACGGAGTCGAACCGCGGCGGCGGCACCATCTCAGCGACCAGCCGGTCCGCGGGGACGTGCGGCTCACGGGCGCACAGGGACGGCGGAGCGGCGTCGGCTATGGGGCCGAATCCGGACGCGGAGGTGGTGGTAGGCACGTCAGCCATGCTAAGGGCTTGCCCGGCGGGTCAGATCGCAGGGAAGCGGCGGTGCCCCATGGGCGTCGGTGAGCGGGGTCTGGTGCGTGCGGCCGCAAGGCGGAGGAGGGAGTCGGCGGCTGCTGAGGGGGGAGGCGGCGGCCGACGGCAACGTCGCAGATGGGCGTACCGGGCCCCGCACGCCACCCGGCGGACCAGCCGGCCAGGCTCTGGCCAGGGGGCGTGCCACACTGCTCGGTATGCGACGCCTGTTCCCTGTGACCGACCAGACAGTGGCCCGGGCCCCGGGTGAGTGGAGCCTCGCCGAGCTGGCCGCCGCCTATGCGTACCCCGACCAGGTGCCCGCGGGCGCCTCCGGTGGGCCGGTGGTCTGGCTGCGGGCCAACATGGTCGCCACGCTCGACGGCGCCGGCCAGCACGACGGCCGCTCGCAGCCCATCTCCAGCGCCACCGACATGCGGATCTTCGGCACCCTGCGGGCCCTCGCGGACGTGGTGGTCGTCGGTGCCGAAACGGTACGCAAGGAGGGGTACCGGCCGGCCCGCGTGCGGGCGGAGTTGTCGGGGATGCGGGAGGCGGCCGGGCAGGGGCCCGTACCCGCGATCGCGGTGGTGAGCGCGAGCCTGAACCTGGACCTCACCCTGCCGCTGTTCGCCTCGCCCCTGGTGCCCACGCTGATCCTCACGGGTGCCGCGGCGGCCCCGGACCGGATCGCGGCGGCCGAGAAGGCGGGCGCCCGGGTGGTGATCGCCGGAGACGGTGTCGGCGTGGACCCCGCCCGTGCCGTACGGGCCCTCGCCGAGCTGGGTCACACCCGGCTGCTGACGGAGGGCGGCCCGCGTCTGCTCGGTCAGCTGGTGGCCGCCGGGGTACTCGACGAGCTGTGTCTGACCGTGTCCCCGATGCTCACCGCGGGGGACGCGCAGCGCATCGCCGGCGGGCCCTCGGTCGCGGTCCCGCAGCGATTCGAACTGGCGTCCCTGCTGGAGGAGGAGGGGTTCCTCTTCAGCCGGTACCGGCGGCCCTGACGTCCGGAAATGGGCTCGATCGGTACTCCTGGTCGGGGCATCGGCGGAATCTTCCGTTCCGTTTGGCTTTCGACAGGCACACTGAATCCGGCAGTACCCGTGCGAGCACGGGGCAGGATGGTTTCCGCAGGGCCTGGCACGGCCCACGGAGGAAAGAGGGCCCGCGGGTCCTCGTATGGAGAAGGGGCGCCTGGTGTTCACAAGCGTTTTGATGATCGAGAAGGCCCTTACGTCCGCCGACGTGGAGTTCGTCACCACCTTGCACGGGGACGAGTCGGTGGCGTTCCACGTGCTGCTCCAGCCGCGCGGCGACCAGGCGGACCGGCTGCTGCGGGCCATCGACGACGTCGCGCTCGGCGAGATCGACGAGGCCGCCCGGGAGGCCGGGACACCGGAGGGCGAGGATGCGAAGGGGCCCGCGGAGCAGGCGCTCGACGTGTCCCTGCGGGCGCTGCGCGCGTCCGGCAGCGAGGCGGAGGGGCGGCTGATCGAGGCCCATCCGCTGGACGCGCTGAAGTCGCTGGTCGAGGAGATCGGGGCCGACGAGGTGATCGTGCTGACCGACCCCCACTACGTGGAGGAGTTCTTCCACCGGGACTGGGCGTCCCGGGCCCGGCACAAGGTGGGCGTACCGGTGCTGAAGCTCTTCTCCCACAGCAAGGCATAGGCTTGGGCGGCGCCCATTTCTGGGGCGCGCTCACTGTTCGCACCACTTGCCGCACCCCTGGGGAGAGACACGCATGGCACCCGGCCTTCCTACCGCCATGGACCGACCGCACTTCATCGGCATCGGCGGCGCCGGGATGTCGGGGATCGCGAAGATCCTCGCGCAGCGCGGGGCCGCGGTGGCGGGCAGTGACGCGAAGGAGTCCGCCACCGCCGAGGCCCTGCGCGCGCTGGGCGCGACCGTGCACATCGGGCACGCGGCCGGGCACCTGGCGCCCGACGCCACCTGCGTGGTCGTCTCCTCGGCGATCCGTGCCGACAATCCGGAGCTGGCCCGGGCGGCCGAGCTGGGCATCCCCGTGGTCCACCGGTCGGACGCCCTTGCCCGGCTGATGGACGGCCTGCGTCCGATCGCGGTCGCCGGCACCCACGGCAAGACCACGACGACGTCGATGCTGGCGGTGTCGCTGAGCGAGCTGGGCCTGAAGCCGTCGTACGCGATCGGCGGCGACCTCGACGCCCCCGGCTCCAACGCCCTGCACGGCGAGGGCGAGATCTTCGTCGCCGAGGCGGACGAGTCGGACCGCAGTTTCCACAAGTACGCCCCCGAGGTCGCCATCGTCCTCAATGTCGAGCTCGACCACCACGCCAACTACGCCTCCATGGACGAGATCTACGAGTCCTTCGAGACGTTCGCCGGCCAGCTCGTGCCCGGTGGCACGCTGGTGATCGCGGCGGACCAGGACGGCGCCCGGGAGCTGACGCGGCGGCTGTCCGGTTCGGTGCGGACGGTGACGTACGGGGAGTCGGCGGAGGCCGATGTGCGGATCCTGTCGGTGACGGCCCAGGGCCTGAAGAGCGAGGTCAGCGTCCTCCTGGACGGCGAGGAGCTCACCTTCGCCGTCTCTGTCCCCGGCCGCCACTACGCCCACAACGCGGTGGCCGCGCTGGCGGCGGGCGTGGCGCTCGGCGTCCCGGCGGCGCGGCTCGCCCCGGCGCTGGCCGCGTACACCGGCGTCAAGCGGCGCCTCCAGCTGAAGGGCGAGGCGGCCGGCGTCCAGGTCATCGACTCCTACGCCCACCACCCCACGGAGATGACGGCGGACCTGGAGGCCATGCGCTCGGCGGCCGGTGACGCGCGCATCCTGGTGGTCTTCCAGCCCCATCTGTTCTCCCGGACGCAGGAGCTCGGCAAGGAGATGGGCCAGTCGCTGTCCCTGGCCGACGCGTCGGTGGTCCTGGACATCTACCCGGCCCGCGAGGACCCGATCCCGGGCGTGACGAGCGAGCTGATCATCGAGGCGGCGCGGGTCGCGGGCGCGGACGTGACACCGGTCCACGACAAGGCGGAGGTGCCCGCGGCCGTCGCGGGAATGGCCAAGGCCGGTGATCTCGTTCTCACCATGGGCGCGGGCGACGTCACCGACCTCGGCCCGCGGATCCTGGACCAGCTGTCGAAGTGAGGGGCTGAGGCTCATGTCGTACGACATCGAAAAGCCGGACGAGCAGTGGCGCGCGGAGCTGACCCCGTCCGAATACGCCGTCCTGCGCCAGGCCGGCACGGAGCCCGCCTTCGTCGGTGAGTACACCGACACCAAGACGACGGGCGTCTACTCCTGCCGGGCCTGCGGCGCCGAACTCTTCACCTCGGACACGAAGTTCGAGTCGCACTGCGGCTGGCCGAGCTTCTACGACCCGCGTGACTCGGACGCGGTCGAGCTCATCGACGACCGGTCGCACGGGATGGTGCGGACGGAGGTGCGGTGTGCGCGGTGCGGGTCGCATCTTGGGCATGTGTTCGAGGGCGAGGGGTATCCGACTCCGACCGATCAGCGGTACTGCATCAACTCGATCTCGTTGCGGTTGACGCCGGACGAGGTGTGAGGGCGGGAGGCTGGCGCCCCGGTGAATCCGTCGACCAGCGAAGTCGTCGAGCCGACTGAGCTGATGCTTCGTCACCTGACGTCATCCGTCCTTCTCCGCGCACCGGCTGGAACGCGGCTGGGTGTAGCTGAACGGTGAGTCAGTTCGGCGGGGCGGCGCGTACACGGGCCGGTTGGCGGTTTTAGCCATCCAGTGGGGTCGGGCGTGTCGACGGATCCCTCTAGGTGCTTGCTCTCGGCCGGCAGCAGGTTGCTCTCGTACGGCCGTCTGGCAGGGGGAGGGGCGCGGACACAGGGAGCCTGCCCGTCCTTGTGACGGCGGCTAAAGCCGAGCTGAGCCGTGGCTCTCGCCGGTGCTGCGCCCCTCTGGGTCCTGGTCGACGGTCCGCGTGGCGGTCCGCAGCCCTCCGGTCAGCTGTCGGCGCCGGACGGGGCGCGCCGGGCCCGCACTGCGAAGACCGCGATCGACAGGCCGATCACCGCGAAGACGGAGCCGAGGGTGAAGGCCGCGGTGATGCCCTCGGTCAGGGCGTGCCGGGCGCCCTCGGCCTCGGACAGGCCCGCCGGAGGGTTCTCCTCGGCCGCCCGCATCGACCGGCCGAAGACCGTCACGAGCAGCGCGAGACCGAGCGACCCGCCCACGGTCAGCATCGCCTGGAGCACGCCGGAGGCCGCGCCCGTGTCCTCGGGAGCCGTCTCGGACATGACGGTGAGGTTGTGCGAGACGAGCGCGAGCCCGGCGCCCAGACCGAAGAGCAGCAGCGGGCCCAGGACGCCCGTGAGGTAACCGCTGCCCGGGGACAGCTGGGTCAGCCATGCGGTGGCCAGACCGACCAGCACGATTCCGGTGATCGCGACCGGCTTTGTGCCGACCTTCGGGAGGATCTTCGGCACGAACTGCGAGGACGCGAGGACCGCCACCGCCATCGGCAGGAAGGCCAGGCCCGCTCCGAGCGCGTCGTAGCCGAGAACGCCCTGAAGGAACTGCACGAGGAAGAACCACATGCTGGTCAGCGTCGCCGCGATCAGCAGCAGGTTGACGTACGCACCCGCCCGGGTGCGCCGCGTGAACAGCCGCAGCGGCATGATCGGCTGGTCGGCCCGCTTCTCGATCGCGAGGAACGCCCCCATCAGGACGACCCCGAACACGAAGGACATCAGCGCGACCTCGTCGCCCCAGGAGCCCTCGGAGACGCGGATGAAGCCGTACACCAGCGCGGTCATGCCGACCGTGGAGGTCAGCGCGCCGGCGATGTCGAAGCGGCCCGGGGTCCGACCGGTCTCCTTGATGAAGCGGGGGGCCAGGGCGATGACCAACGCGCCGAACGGGATGTTGATGAACAGCACCCAGCGCCAGGACAGCCCGGTGGTGAGGATGCCGCCGAGGACGAGGCCGAGCGCGAGCCCGGACCCGGCGAGGGTGGAGTAGATGGCGAAGGCGCGGTTGCGCTCCGGCCCTTCCGTGAAGTTGGTCGCGAGCAGGGCGATACCGGTCGGCGCGGCGAGGGCGGCACCTACGCCCTGGAGCGCGCGGGCCAGCACGAGGGTCTCGGCGCTCGGCGCGAGACCGCCGAGTGCTGATGCCAGGGTGAAGAGGAGGGTGCCCGCGAGGAACACCTTGCGGTGCCCGAGGATGTCCCCGGCCCGCCCGCCGAGCAGCAGCAGGCCGCCGAAGGCCAGCAGGAAGGCGTTGATGACCCAGGACAGCTCAGCCTGCCCGAAGTCGAGGTCGTCCTGGACGGTGGGCAGGGCCACGTTCATGATCGTGGTGTCCAGCTGGAGCATGAACTCGCAGGACACGATGAGGGCGAGGGTGATGCCGGGACTACGGGTGAGCCGGGGCGGTGATTCCGTGCTCTCGTCGCCTCGGCTCCGCTGCCATGAGGATTGCGACATGCGCTGTCTTTCATTCTGGGGGTGGGGGGACAGCCTTCGCTTTGTGCGAGCATGCGAGTATTCGCCAAACGGACGGACTGTCCGCTTAATGTCGAGACTGTAACGGACAGAGTGTCCGTTTTCAATGCGAGGTGCCCCATGAAGCCCGTGATCCCGGCCGACGAGCAGCGGCCGAGGCGCGCAGACGCGCGCCGGAACTACGACCGGCTGGTGGCTGTGGCCAAGACGGCCTTCAGTGAACAGGGGGCGGACGCGCCGCTCGACGACATCGCCAAGCGGGCCGGGGTCGGCCAGGGCACGCTCTACCGGCACTTCCCGCACCGCGACGCTCTGCTCGCCGCGGTCATCGGTGAGAGCATCGACGCCTTGCACGCCCGCGCCGAAGAACTGCTCCGCGCCGACGACCCGGACTGGGCGCTGCTGGAATGGCTGCGCGCCGCCGTGGCCCACGCCGGCACCTATCAGGGACTGGCCGCGTCGATGATGAGCAGCATGTACGACGAGGGCTCGGCACTGCGCTCCTCGTGCGACCAGATGCACGCGGCAGGCGCGCAACTCATGGAGCGGGCGCAGCGACAGGGCAGCGCGCGGCCGGAGTTCGACGCGGCTGACCTGTTCCAGCTGATCGCCGCCGTCGCCTGGGTGACCGAGCGTTCCGCGGATGGAGGCCAGGCCGCGGAGCGGCTGCTGCCGGCGATCACCAAGGGGCTGCTCGCGGACGGATGAGCCGCCGGGCCTTCCGGGGGTGCCCTGTCGGGCGCGGGCCTGGCGGAAGGGTGTGCTCCGCTTGACTCGTCCCGCGTGCCCGGCGGGGGCGGCTGCGGGCCGATCTGGAGCAGGTGGCTGGAGTTGAGGACGCCGCCGGGCGCCGCGCACGGTGCCCTGCCCCCGTCGCACACGGGCACGAGTGGGGCAGGGCACCGTGGAGTGCTGTGAACCTGCTGGGAACCGCGAGGAACGGAACGGTCAGTCCTGGTACATCCGCGGCTCGTAGGCGTACGCCCGGCTGTTGCCGGCGGCAGCGAAGTTGTCCTCGACGGCGGCCCGTTCGGCGGCGTCCGGATGGGGGTTGGTGCAGCCGACCCCGGCCGAGGAGCCGGACATGAGGCTGCTGCACGGGCCCGGTTTCACGTCGGGCAGTCCGAGGATGTGGCCGAGTTCGTGCGCGGCGATGCGGATGGTGTCGTAGCCCTCGTTCACCGCCTGCCGCCCCATCCACACGGTGCCGTTGCCCAGGCTGGTGGTTTGGGCGCGCGGCCAGCCGTCGTCGGCGACGATCTCGATGTTGGCCTCGTCACCGGTGGCCACCGGCTCCAGTTGGACGTTGGCCACGCTCTTGTTCCAGACCTCCGCACCGCTGCGGACCGCGTCGACGAACTCCGCGGCCCCCTCCGTCTCGTACGTTAAGACGGCCGCGGTGGTGGGCGCCGGAGACGCGGGTGCGGCCGAGGTCGTGGCCTGGCCAATGGTCCACGACAGTGTCACCACCAGCATGGTGATCAGCGCCCGCGCGGCGTTTCTGAGTGTCACGGTGATCCTCCTGTGGGGGGAGAGTGTGCTCATCATGCCCATGGCATGATGGCGGTCCTCTGCCCCTCGCCCGCCCCTTCCAATCCGTCACACGGCATTGTGTGAGGACCGCGTCTCAGCAGCTGACCAAGCGGCTGCTGGAGTCCGCCCTGGAGGGCGAGTTCACCGACCACCTCGGCTATGGCAAGCGCGATCCCGCGGGCAAGGACGATTGAATCCGCCCCTCGGCCGAGAGATTGTGGTTGCAACGGAACAAGTTGTCCGCATCGTACTGGGCCTTCAAGCGGACAAGACGGTCGAATGCCTCCGGATCATAGAACTCCCGCACTTCGTCTGGTGCGGATGGCCTGCCGTCGCTGTACACGAAGTTGAGGCTGCGTCCGACCGTCCACGGCTTGAAGGCATGCATGAGTCGCTGATGGACGGGGCGGGCGTCGGCGAACGGGTCCTCGCGAATCGGGCCGACGATTCCGTTGAGCACGCGCAGGAGGTATTGCGCCTTCCTGCCACCCACAGCGCTTGGCACGGCCGGAGGGCGCGACATCGCGCCGCCAAGGTGACGCAGGTCCACGACACACGGCGGAACTACGTCCGGGCCGGTCAGGTCCAACAGCGTCTGCAGAGCGGAAGGGTCCAGCTCGCGCAGCAGAAGGTTGTTGCCGTAGTAGGAATGGGAGAAGTCCGGGTCACGGTAAATCGAACCGATCTGCGTGTACGGCATTTCGGCCACGGTGTCGATAAGGCGCGGCCCGATTGCCCGCAGCGGAGCGATCAGCCGTTCCCCCTCCGCCGGATCACCATTGAACACAATCCGAATGTGAGCGGCGTACCGCCCGCGCAGTGGTTCGGGGAAGGCAGGCATGGGCGGGTAGACCATCAGCCCTATGGATGAGGTCAGCTGCTCCGGCACTGTGAGCGACCAGTTCCTATAGGCGCGCAGGATATCGATGGCATCATCCGCCGCTTCGAAGAACAGCCCTCCGCCGTACAGCCCAGCGACCGGCACAAGCTCCGTCTCAACGGCCGTGACGACACCGAAGTTGGCGCCGCCGCCACGCAGCGCCCAAAACAGCTCCGAATCGGATTTCGCGGTGATGTTCCGGTGCGTCCCGTCGGCAGTGACGATGTCAATGCTGCGTACGTGATCGCATGCGTAGCCGAACTCCCGTCCGAGCAATGGGGTTCCACCGCCCAGCAGATAGCCCACCACACCGACGCCCGGCGCCGAACCGTTGAGCGGGGCCAGCCTGTGCCGAGCCGCCTCCCGGACCACGTCCTTCCACTGGGCGCCTGCCTCTATACGTGCCGTGCGGGCTCGGGCGTCGACCTCGACGCGGTTCATACGCCGAGTGGTGATCAGGACGCCCTCCCCCCTCAGTGGCGTGGAGATGCCGTGGCCAGTGCTCTGGACCGCGATGGGCCACCGCCGCTCGGCCGCGAAGCGCACTGCGGCACACACGTCGTCCGCGGTTGTGGCTCCCACTACAACGGCGGGACGGTGCTGGTAGGCCGCCTGGAAACCAGCACACTCGGCGTCAAAGGCCTCGCTACCGGGCAGCAGGACCGGTCCCTGGACGGCCACGGTCAGCGCATCTGGCCCAGGCCGGTCCCCCCTCAGAACCGGACGTGCGCCTCTCAACGCATCCGGCTCAAGCGGGCCATCGGCGGGTTCAGTCATGGTTGTTGCTCCAGTCTGCGGGGTTGGCGGTTTCCACTGGCGTGGTGTCGCCGATGGCATACCGCGTGGATGAGTTCAAGGTTCTTCCTGTCGTCCGAGCGACCAGGTCATGACCGCAGCGGGGGCACAGACCTTTCTGCCGCACTGCGAGGGAGACTCGGTGCTTGCCGTCCGCCTGCGGATGCGGGCGATGTCGCCTGCCCGCCGAGTACGTGGTCATGCTCGGGACCTGTTTCGCGTCATCTTCCATTCGGGCCCGGCATGCGCATCGGTGATCCGACACCAGGCGAGGAAGCACCGACGCCCGCTTCGCACCTCACAAGTCCCCGTGCTCAGCACCCGGCCATTGCCAGCGACGCACCCGGGGATGGGTGACGCCGGAACGGTGTGCAGGAGTCCTCTCTCCACGGCAGTTGCACACCGACAGCATCAATCCGCCACGCCCCACCCGATCCGGTGCCATTCCAGGACGCGGCGGCGTGGTGGGCCGATCAGGGCGGTGCCGTAGAGCCGGAGTCGATCCCCTTCCAGGACCAGCTCCCGAATCTGCTCCGTGCCAACCCAGGCGGGATCGGGGGCAAGGCGAATCGCGTGGATAACGCGGTCTCCCTCCCGCCGCCAGGTCCCGGCGTAGCTGTTGAAGGTCTGGTCGCCCGGCTGCGCGGCGCTGGTGCGCATCATGGTGACCGACAGGTGACCGTCCGGTGCGTAGAAGAGCAGCCCGTCCGGCGCGAGCCCGAGCGGGCCCGTGTGGCGGGCGCCGTGCTTGTCCAGGTCGTGATAGGACACGAGCCGCCAGACTCCGGCAAGTTCATCGCCTGAGACGGATGGTGTCGTGGGTCTCGGCACAGTTCTCACTCCTTGTCCTGACCCGGCAGTCCATCCGCCGCGGCATCTTCTCCAGCGTCAACGTCGCGATCAACCAGCAACTCGAACTGGTATGAACAGGATCACGAGACACTTGGGCGAGGGCATTTACCTCGTGCGGTGGGCCGAGCGGCACGCGTCCCGCGATGGAGAGCCTCCGGGACCGACGTGGTGCCCAGACATCGGGCCTGGCGCCGGGCCAGTGAGCGCCGCCAGATCGAGGGGTGCACCGGCCTCCCACAGCTTCCCGAGCGTGGACAACAGACCGGCCGGCTCGGAAATCCGGCCGCCGGGATGCGGCAGCGAGGACACCGCCAGCAGGTTTGCGGGTAGGTCGGGACGTCGCTTGAGGAGACTGGTCAGCGACTGGCCGGGCCCGCATTCCAGCAGCACGTCTGGCGAGGAGGCCAGCACCGTGCTGACCGCGTCGGAGAAGCGCACTGTCTGCCTCATGTGCCGGGCCCAGTAGTCGGGGTCTGTTGCCTCCTGTGCAGTGATCCACCGGCCGGTGATGCAGGAGACGAACTCCCTCGTAGGCGGTCGCAGGGTGAGCCGCGCGGCGGCTGCGCGTAGCTGCTGAACGCAACCCTCCATGAGCTTGCTGTGGAAGGCGTGCGAGACGCGTAGCCGCTGGCCCGGCGTCCCGGCTGCGGCGAGCCGGGCCTCGATCCGCACGATGTCCTGCTCGGTTCCGGCCAGTACGCAGGACGAAGGGGCGTTGACAGTGGCCAGGTCCGCGCCCAGCTCCAGATACGGCGCCAGCCTTTCTTCCGCCAGTGGCACGGCGAGCATCACTCCGGTCGGGGCCTGCTGCATCAGCCGAGCCCTCAGGGAGACGAACTCCAGAGCGTCGGGCAGGGTCATGACCCCGGCGAGCGTGGCGGCGACATACTCACCCAGGCTGTGCCCGATCATCGCCACAGGTTCCACACCCAGCTTCTGCCAGGTGCTGGCCAGCGCGTACTCCAGCAGGAAGATGGCCGGTTGGGCGACGCTGGTCTGCCGAAGCGCTTCCACGTCCTGACTGCCAGTGCCGGCCAGCACCGCGTGCAGGTCCAGTCCGGCGACCTCCCGCAGCAGACCCAGGCCGTGCTCGAACTCCTCGGCAAAGCTGGGAAGTTCCTGGCACAGGGCGAGTCCCATGCGAGCGTACTGCGATCCCTGGCCGGGAAAGACGAGCGCAACCCGAGGCCGCTCCGCAGTGTTCCGAGACGCGGGGATCGCCGGCTTGGCCAAGGCGTCCACAAGCGTACTCAGGTCGCCGCCGAGGACGAACCGACGGTGCGGCAAGGGAATGTCCCCGGCCGACGGCGCGGCGTCCGGGGCAGCCGCTCCCACCGGACCGGCCACCCCCGCCCGGCCGCGTCGCACCGCCTCCTCAAGGCCCTCGGCGCTTTCCGCAGCCAAGGCAAGGAGGCGGTGGCTACCCATCCGACCCCAGATGGCCACGCCGTCGTGGCAGCCGCCCTCCGCATTCCTTGGACTCAGGCCGGGCTCCGGCGCCGCCATGACGTGCCGGATCCGCTGAAGCATCAGGCGCCGCTGCTCCGCGTCCCGGAAGGGGAAGTGGCCGCCAACCAAGCAGATGAGCTCGAAGGCGCGGCTGGTGTGGGCGCTCCACTCGGCCACCCGCAGCTTGTCGCATTCCAGGTCGCCGACGAACACCGTGACAGGGATGTCCAGCAACGGCCCAGGCTGGTACCGGTAGGTTTCGTAGATCGTGATATCGGCGCGGAAGACGCCAAGGGTCATCTGCAGCAGCCTGGGATCAGCACGGATCTCTGCTGGCAACTCACCCCAGCGCTGCTCGATCTCGGCGAGCAGCATGTCGTCGCTCAAGGTGTGGACAGGTTGCCCGCCGCGGCCGAGGGGCGGCGGGGGACTGGATGACAAGAACAGCTGCCGCGGCAACTCCCGGCCCGCATCGCGGAGTGCGCGGGCCACCTCGAAGGCCATCAGGCCGCCGAGGCTGTGCCCGAAGAACGCGAACGGCCGCTCGGGGCGCAGAACCTCCAAGACCGCGTCGACCACCGAGGCCATAGAGGTCAGCGGCGGCTCGCGCAGCCTGGATGCCCGGCCGGGCAACTGGACGCCGGACACCTGGATCTTTGGCAGTTCCTCCTCGAAACGAAGATACTCGCCAGGCGATCCCCCGGCATGGGTGAAGCAGAACAGGTCGGCTGCGGCGTCCGGGCGCTGCCTGCGGGCGACGATCCAGCGGCCGCCCTGCGACGCACCGGTACGCCGCGATGTCTTCTCCATCATCAAATCCTTCTCAGGGCGCCAGAGCCGTCTGTTTGTCGATCAACTCTGCGAACTCTGCGGGGGTCTGTGCCTCGTAAATGACAGCGGCGTCGAGTTGGGCAGTGGGGAAGAGTTCGCGGGCGCGGCTCAGCAGCTGGGTGGCGATGAGTGAATCGCCCCCCAGGTCGAAGAAGCTCTCCTCGGGCTCGACAGCCTCCAGGCCAAGCGTCTGGGCGAACAGATCCGCGACGACCGGGTAAACGGAGCCCTCCGAGCGGTCGGACGGCGCCCCGATTGCCCTCTCGGTCGGCGGACCGTCAGCAAGGGGCGCGGGAACCTGGGTCCGGGGCGGTGCGGATGGGTGCGGTTCCACGACGTACCGTTGCCGTTCGAACGGATAGGTCGGCAGCGGGACTCGGCGCTGCCTCACTCCTGCATGGAGCCCTTCCCAGCGCATGGTGGTCCCGGCGAGCCAGAGGCGACCGGCGGCATCCAGCAGGGCGGGCAGCGCGTCCTGCCGACCGCTTTCCGGGAACACGGGCATCCAGAGGTGGTCCGTTGCCTCTCCGGGCCCGGGTGCCTGCTCGAGCACGGGGATCCTGGGGGTGCGGAGTTCGACCGTGGCTCCGGTGATAGTCCGGCGGACCGCCTCCTCCACTGTGCAGACTCCGGCTACGACGTCCGCCACCACGGCCCCGGCGCCGCTGCCTGCGACGGCCGCCGGGCGCAAACCCCAGGACTGCCAGAGTCGGACGAGCGCAAGCTCGGTGGCCAAGACGTCGAGTTCCGCAGGGACGTCCTCCGCGCCGGCGGCACTCAAGCACTCCTCCACGGCCCGGAGGAACACCGGCTGCGTCGCGCGCAGATCGCGCGTCCGGGAGGAGTCGGTGGTGCCGGGGAAGACAAGGGCAACCTGCCGGGCCGGCTCTCGCTCCTCGAAGTCGATCAACCGGCCCGGGTCGAGGCCCGTCAGGACGCGAAGGGCGTCGTCGGCATCGCGCACCACCGCGAATCTGCGGCAGGCGTGTTCGCGGCGCCCGGTCTGCAGCGTCCAGGCAACGTCGGCGAGCGGCAGCTCCCCAGCATGCGCCCGCAGATGGGCGACGAGCCGGTCGGTCATTGCATCCAGGGCTGCCGGCGTGCGGGCCGACAGCACAAGCAGCTGCCAGGTCTGCACAGGGTCCGTGGTCGCCGGCTCGGGAGCCTGCTCAAGCAGGACGTGGGCATTGGTGCCTCCGATACCGAAGGAGCTGACCCCTGCACGGCGTGGAATGCCCTCATCGGTCCGCCACTCCCGGGTGCTGGTGGCTACGACGAATGGGCTCGCTTCAAAGTCGATGTGTGGATTCGGGGCCGTGAAGTTGAGGCTCGGCGGGATGACGCCATGCTGGAGGGTGAGCACAGTCTTGATCAGTCCGGCCACGCCGGCGGCCGCGTCGGTGTGGCCGATGTTCGTCTTGACCGAGCCGATCCGGCAGAAGCCGCGGCGGTCGGTGTCCTGGCGGAACGCCTTGGTCAGCGCGGCGATTTCGATGGGGTCGCCGAGCGGTGTGGCTGTGCCGTGGGCCTCGACGTAGCCGACAGTTGCCGCATCGACACCGGCGACCAGCTGCGCTTCGCGGATCACCGCTGCCTGCCCCTCCATGCTGGGCGCGGTGTAGCCGATGCGATTGGCTCCGTCGTTGTTCACCGCGGAGCCGCGCAGCACCGCGCGGATGCTGTCGCCATCCCTGATCGCCTCGGACAGGCGCTTGAGCACGACGATGCCAACGCCATCGCCGCCCACCGTCCCGCCCGCTTCAGCGTCGAAGGCGCGGCAGGTGCCGTCGCGGGAGAGGATGCCGCCCTCGATGTAGGGACTCGCCTTGGCGGGAACGTGGACCGCCACACCGCCCGCGAGGGCCACATCGCAGTCACCGGCCAGCAGCGCCTGCGCGGCGGTGTGGACGGCGACCAGTGAGGTGGCGCACGCCGCCTGGACAACCACGGCCGGGCCGCGCAGACCGATCTTGTAGGCGACCCTGGAGGCGAGGTAGTCCGGCGCGTTGCCGACCAGGACCTCCATGTCCGTTACCAAGGGCAGCTCGTCGCGGCGGGAACGGACGATATCCGCGTACGAGGTGTCGGTGCTGCCCGCGTAGACGCCGACGGCCCCCGGGAAGCGCTCCGGGTCGCAGCCCGCGTCCTCCAGCGCCTCCAGCGCGCATTCCAGGAAGATCCGGTGCTGAGGGCTGATGATGCGGGCTTCCCGGGGCGAGAAGCCGAAATGTCCGGCATCAAACCACTCGGGGTCCTTGAGCAGCCCCCTTGCTGGGGCGTACTCCCCGGCACCTGCCTGCCCGCCAGGCCCGGGAACAGACCGACGGGGGAAGCGCGTAACGGTCTCCAGGCCCTGCACGAGGTTGTGCCAGAACTCCTCAGGGTTGGCGGCCCCGGGGTAACGGCACGCCATGCCGATGACGGCGACGAATGAACCGCCATCCTCTTGCTGCCCGCTGTCCTGCAGGGCCGCCACTTCGCCACGGACGTGGTCACTCATTGTCGTCGCCCTCCCCGAACAGGGTCGGCCGGCGGATGCGCCCGTCCCGCCTCCCGGCGAGCCTGGCCCGGCCGTCGGTGCGCAGCATCTCGCCACGGCCGACACTCAACTCCGAGCCCGGGGCGTTCCCGTCGAGGTATGCCGCCAGGCCGCGGACGGTCGGATATTGGAAGAGCTCGATGAGGGGCGGGTTCATGCCCAGACGGGCGACGATCCGATCGTGGACCATGTGCAGGAGGACGGAGTGGCCACCTAGGTCGAAGAAGTTCTGCTCCACGCCGACGTGCGGTACTTGCAGCACCTCGGACCAGATGACGGCCAGGACCCGCTCGGTATCCGTGACACCGTCAGAGGGGGGAATCGGCTGTGCACTCACAGGTCCTACCTTCTTTGATGTGGATCTGAGCCGGTCATTCGTAAGATCGGCGGGCCCAGGGGCTCTGGGTATGGCTGTCACGGGGAAGCCGGTGGATGACTCAGCTGGTCGGGGTCCAGAGCTGACAGGGCGCTCGGCTCGTGAAACTGGTACTGACTGAGCCGGTGATACTCGCCGCCGGCTCGCAGTAGTTGCGTGTGCGTTCCCTTCTCCACGATCCGACCGTCCCGCAGTACGACGATGACGTCGGCGTCGCGGATGGTGGAGAGCCGATGGGCGATCACCAGGCATGTGCGGCCATGCCGCAGCCGCGAGGTCGCCCGTTGCAGGAGGAGCTCGGTGCGGGCATCAACCGCACTGGTGGCCTCATCGAGGATCAGCACGGCTGGGTCAGCGATGAACGCGCGCGCGATGCAGATCAGTTGTCGCTCGCCCTCGCTCAGGCGTCCGTCCGCACCGTCGACCACCGTGTCGTAGCCTTGTGGAAGAGCGTTCACGATGTGGCTGACACCACAGGCCTGAGCGGCCTGCTCGACTTGCTCAAGTGTGGCATTCGCCTGCCCGTAGGCGATGTTGTCGCGAATGGTTCCGCCGAACAGCCACGGCTCTTGAGGAACGAGCCCGATCTCGGAGCGCAACGCGTCCCGTGACACTGAGGTGATGTCTGTGCCGTCGACGAGGATGTGTCCACTGCCAACGTCGTAGAACCGCATCAGCAGGTTCATCAGGGTCGTCTTCCCGGCGCCCGACGCGCCGACGATCGCCGCGGTCCGCCCTGGCTCGACGACCAGGTCGAGGTCCTTGATGGTCGGCTCGCGGTCGTAGCCGAACGATACGTGCTCGAACGTGACCCGGCGCGGCCGAACGACCGGCAGCCGTCCCTGGCTACCAGGGTCCTCCTCCGGCTCGTCGAGTAGGGCGAACACGCGGGCGGCCGACGCGATACCCGACTGGATCAGGTTGGACACCGAGGCGAGCGATCCGAGTGGCTGTGAGTACTGCCTCGAGTACTGGACGAACGCAACGACTTCGCCCAGGGTCAGCTGCCCGCTGATCACCCTGAAGGCACCGACGACGCAGAGCAGGACGTAATTCAGGTTTCCGATGAACAGCACCAGCGGGGCGATGAGGCCGGACATGAACTGCGCGCGATGGCTCGTCTTCTTCACCTCGGCGTTCCTGTTCGCGAACGTCTCGCGGAACGCGCCTCCGCGGTCAAACACGGTGACGAGTTCGTGGCCGGAGTAGGACTCCTCGATATGCGCGTTGAGTTCTCCGGTCAGTCGCCACTGGTCGCCGAATACCCGTTGGCTTCGTTTCGCCACCGCGGTCCCGACGGCGAAGGTCAGCGGTACCGAGATCAACGCAAGCAGTGTCAGCAGTGGTGAGATGCTCAGCATCATGGCCAGTACGCCGACGACCATGAGCAGGGCGAAGAGCAACTGGGTCAGCGTCTGGCTGAGCGAGGTCGCGATGTTATCGATGTCGTTGGTCATCCGTGACAGCAGCTCGCCGCGCGAAGAACTGTTGAGATAGCGGACCGGCAGCCGATTGAGCTTCTCCTCGACGTCGTGACGCAGAGTCTTCATGACGCCGGCGATCGCATTGTGCTGGATACTCTGCTGGGCGAATCCCGCCAGGGTACCGAGGCAATACAGACCTGCGGCTATCAACAGTAGATGTCCTACATGACCGAAGTCGATGCCGGACCCGGGCGTAACGTTCAGCCTGTCGATAATTTCCGCGAAGCTGTTTCGGCCGCTATCGCGGAGCGCCTGCACGGCGGCCTGTTTGGTCTGTCCAGTCGGCAAACGAGAGCCCAGGGTGCCGGCCAGAATTGCATCGATCGCACTGCCCCAGAGCCGAGGGCCGACCAGGAAGGTCAGTACGCCGAACACAGCCAGAGCAAGCGCACCGATCACCGACCCCCGCTCTTGGCGGAACATGCCTGCCAGTCGGCGCGACGTTGCGGCGAAGCTCGCGCCGTCTTCAAGCTGACCACGCTCCCGGCGGCTCATGACAATGCCCCGATCGCTTCCTGCGAAGCCACCAGCTCCTGGTACGTCTGACAGCTTTCCATCAGTGATTGATGTGTCCCGTCGCCGACGATGCTGCCCTCGTGGAGCACCACGATCCGTTCGGCACTGCGGATACCGGCAGTCCGCTGCGACACCAGTAGGACGGTCGCGTCGGCCGTGGCTGTGCGCAGCGCTGCCAGCAGCCGTGCGGATGTTTCCGAATCGAGCGCCGAGACCGGATCGTCAAGAAGGAGGACGCGTGGGGTGGCAACGAGTGCGCGGGCAACGCATAGCCGTTGCCGCTGGCCGCCGGAGACGTTCGTTCCACCCTGGGCGATCGGTGACTCGAGTCCGTCGTCCATCGCGGAGACGAACTCGCGACCTTGCGCGACCTCCAGCGCCTTCCAGAGCTCGGCGTCGGTGGCGTCCGGCTTGGCCAGCCGCAGATTGCTTGCGACCGTACCTCTGAAAAGCAGCGAACGCTGCGGAACGATCGCGAGCTGACTGTGCAGCACAGTGGGATCGATGGTGCGCAGATCAACGCCGTCCAGCCGGACGGATCCGGATGTCGCGGCCTGAAGTCTCGCGACGATCGACAGTAGGGTCGTCTTGCCGGCACCCATCGATCCGACGATCGCCACCGTGCCGCCGGGCTCAACCCGTAGGTCGATGCCGGACAGGACGTCAGCATCGGCGCCTGGGTACCGCAGCGCAACGCCGCGCAGCTCCAACTCACCGCGGATCGGGATCGAGCCGGCGGGTACGCCCGATGGCCGGAGCACAGGGGTGGAGTTGAGCACCGCCTGAATACGCTCCGCCGCGACCGTCACCCTTGGCAACATCATCACCGCCGAGGCGGCCATCATGGCTGCCCCGAGGATCAGGCCCAGGTAGGTGACGTAGGCGGTCAGACCGCCGATCAGCAGCTGTCCCGACTCGACGCGGTGGCCACCGAACCACACCACGGCCAAGATCGAAAGATCGGTGATCAGCATGACGGCCGGAACGAACGTCCCGTTCAGCCGCCCCATCGACCGGGTTGCCACCGCCAGTTCGTTGTTCACCTGCCCGAACCGCTCGGCCTCGAAGCGCTCGCGGGTGAACGCGCGGATCACCGTGAGACCCATCAACTGCTCGCGCATGACCCGGTTGATTGCATCCAGGCGGTCCTGTATCTGGCGCGACACCCGTGTCATCCAGCGAAGGATCACCGCCAACGCCGCACCCAGTACGACAACTGCCACGACGATCAGGAAGGACAGGCCAGCATCCGCACGCAACGCCATATAGGCGCCGCCCAGCATCGTGATCGGTGCGGCGACCACCACTGTGCCGAGGGTGAGCAGGAACGCTTGTACTTGCTGAATGTCGTCGGTGCTGCGAGTGATCAGCGTCGCTGTGCCGAAGTCCTGATGTTCCCGGCTGGAGAACGTAGCGATCTTGTCGTAGACGTCTGACCGCAGGTCGTGCGCAGCGTTTGTGGCCGCGCGCGTTCCGGCATAGGACGAGATCGCCGCTGCCAGCAACTGGACGATACTGACGACCACCATCCACCCGCCGGCCGTCCAGATGTGCCCGACGTCCGTGCGCATGAGGCCGTTGTCGATCAGATCCGCATTGATCGTCGGCAGATACAAGGTGGCGGTGACGCTGACCAACTGGAAGACGATCAGGCCGGCGAACCACCATCGGTGCTTGGCGAACTGAGCAAGGACCAGCCGCATCGGTCAACCTTTCGTAGGAGGTGCTCAGGCGATGACGAAGCTGGGGTGCAACAGTCCGGCGGGGTCGTACTTACGGGCCAGCTGCAGCAATCGGTCACGACGCTCGGCGTCGAACAGTTCTGCGGCGGCGCGTTGGTCGGGTCGTCCGAGAGTGAAGTTCGGCGAGCTGCCTACGGCGGTCCCGGACCAGCCGGCCAACAGTTCCTCCTGCAGCGCCCGCGCACTTGCCGCGTTCGACTTGGTTGTCGGGGCTACCGCACACAGCAGGTACTTCGCCTCGCGGTGGCTGACTGCGTTCGGCACCCTCGGCGGAGTGGACAGCGCCCCACCGAGATGACGAACCGAAATGATGGAGGGAACCGACCGGCCTGGCGCCGAGGTGGCGATGGCGTCGCGGAGGTGTTCCTCGTCGATCGCCCGCAACAGGACATTGTCGGCGACATACGCATGCGGCTGATCCGGTTCACTGAAGACGGTGTCGGACCGCCGGTACGGGATCTCCTGCAAACCGTCGTACGCAGGTTTCAACGCCCGCAACGGGGCCACCAACTCGTCGGCCTCCGCAGCCGAACCCAGGTAGGCGATCTGGACATGGGCCATGTGCCGATTGGAAAATTCAAGCGTGGTCATCGCCGAGGTCATCTCCGGGGGCATTGTCGCCGTCCAGTGCAACCAGGTGGCGACCACGTCCGGCGTCTCGCCCAGGTCGAACATCAGACCGCCGCCGACCAGCTTGGCGACCGGCATCAAAGCGATCTCCAGCGCGGTCACGATGCCGAAGCTCCCGCCACCGCCGCGGAGCGCCCAGAACAGGTCCGGCTCCTCGTGTTCCGAAACCGTCAGCAGGGAGCCGTCGACGGTGACCAGCTCCAAGCGCGTGACATGGTCCGCGGCGAAGCCGTAGCGACGAGCCATGAGCCCGATGCCGCCGCCGAGCGTGTAGGAGACAGCGCCGACACCGGGCATGCTCCCAGACAGCGGTGCCAGACCGTAGCGTGCGGCGGCCTCGATCACGTCGCGCCACCGCGCTCCAGCGCCCACCCATGCGGTGCCGGCACCGGGGTCGACATCGACGCTGTCCATCCTTCGCGTCGACACCAATACACCTTCACCGGCGAGCGGGTTGGCGAGTCCATGTCCTGTGGCCTGGACCGCGATCGGCATACATGACTCCGCGGCGTGCCGGACGGCCGCCACGACGTCGTCGGCGTCCCGTGCCGCCACCACGAGAGCCGGCTGATGTTGCTCCCGCAACTGGAAGCCGACACGGTGCTCGTCGTACTCGGCAGAGCCTGGGTGGTACGCCACAGGTGATTCGGCGTCGGTCGTGTTGGCACTCATCGCGGGCACCTTTCTGGATCGGGGAGTGCGTGCGCGCACCCACTCGGCGAACACGGCGCGCCAAGGATCGTGCCCCGCCGACTGCGTCAGGGCATGATCCAGAGCGAGCCGGATGAAGATATCGGCCGCAGCCCGTGCGTCGTCAGTTCGCACCATCAACATCTCGTGGTCTGCCAGCAGTTGACGTGCGTACGGGAACGCCGTCGAGACCGCCGGACGGCCGACGGCGATGCTGTAGGCAACAACACCCGAGATCTCCTGGCCCAGATGCGTGTGCGTGCAGAGTGGTCACGATCGGCACGGTCTTCCCAGCCGGCACCTGAGTGCGTGGCTCCTGGCCAAGGCGGCAGCGTCGTTGCCCGCGGCCGATTCGACGACCTCGACAAAGTGCGCGCACGAGCGCTGGACCGCCGACTTCCATTGATCGGGGCGGGGATCGTTGCGCAATCGAAGGCCCTTGAGGCGATAGGCAAGCACCGACATCTTGAGTGCCCGCATCTCCTGGACGACCTGATCGTGTGCGGCGAGCACCGGGCACGACTCCGCGCCGATGTATCTGGCGATCAGCTCCCGGCAGGCCACCGCCTGTTCGAAGACCAGCTGCACGTTCTGCAGGTGCATGTCAGCGCTGGAGAACGCATCGTCCAGGCACAGCCGCTGGTCGATGACATCACACCCGTACAGGTACTCGGCGTCATGGACAGGGTGCAGGCTGGCAGGCTGCCACCACTGCACCGCCCCCGGATGGACAACCGCCCCCTCGGCGAACGCCTGAACCGCGGCAGCCGCCCGGGTGACGTCCCGCGGGACAGGCGGTTTACCGGGCGACAAGGCTTGTGCGACATACAGGACGTCACCGGGAGCGCTGAGGCTCTGTACGTCCGGCATGGCGGCAGCCACCGCTCCCAGCGGATACCGGCATATGGCGAGGCGTCCGGCGGCATCGTAATCCACCGAATCAACCACTTTGCGGTCCGCATCTACTCCGAAGATGAGGATCTCGTGCGGGAAGCTCGGCGACTGTCGGCCGAAGAACGGGCCAAGTTGTGATCGGTCGAGGAACACCGTGAGGTACCGACCGGCGCGGATCGACTCGACGATCAGCTCCGCCGCGCTCTCGCTGTCGGGTATCTCGTGCTGACGAAACAGCACCTCGGTCAGGACGTCGCGATACTCACCCAGCCGCGGGAAGTCGGTGTAAGTCCCGCCGTGGTCGTTGTACCAGCCACGTGTCGCCAGCATGCGCTCCTCGAGCCACGCGACGTGTCCGAGAGTTCCCATGACGGACGAAGCGATCGCCGCGTAGAGGTAGCAGGTGCGGCTGGTGTCGAGCCGCAGCGGGAGTGCTCCCGTCGTCACGGCTGGAGTCTGCGGATGCACCACTGACCTCCACTCCACTTGTACAAAAGTCGTCGGTGGAGCCGGTCGGAGGCACTCGACCAGAACTCCACGTGCGTGCCACACAGTTCATATCCGACATACCTGGCCGGTCGTGCGATCAGTGCCGGTCGCTGTGGTGCGTCGGCCTCGAGAAGGCGGACCCGATCGCGCAGCTCAGTGGGGTCGGTCAGTACCTCGCTCTGCCGGGACAAGCTGCTCATCGGGTGCAGAGCTGGATGCCGGTTGCGCCACAGAGACTCCGACTTCTGCTCGTCGACCAGCTCGAAGGTCCCCGCGACGAGCAGCTGCCGGCCGATCTCGCGCCAGTAGAACAAGGCGCTTCCGGACTTCGTCGCGCGGATGTCGTGTGCCTTGCGGCTGGTGGTGTGCGTGGCGAATACCGCCCCGCGAGCGGTCAGTTCAACCATCGTCATCATTCGTGAGGACAGGCTGAAGCTCTCGTCGACGGTGGAGACCGCAGCCCCGCGTGGCTCCGCGCAGCCCTGCTGTTCGGCCTCGTCGAGCCATGTGGAGAGCAACTCCAACGGTTCCGGCGGCGGATCGTTGTCCCACTCCGGAAAGGCAACGTCGTGCAACCCGGACAAGCTCTCGTGCTGTGCGCTCACCAGTCCTCCGGATACTCGAGTGTTCCGCTGCCGACGGTCACGCACTGGCCCCAGGTCCGTGACTGCAGCGAGTCGCCGGCGGGTTCGAGCTGTACGTGCATCTCAGCGAGCCGGCCGAGCTCAACGCCCTGCTCGATCCGGCACGGACGACCGGTCGGCGCATCCCTGTATGTGTACGCGTGCGCCAGCAACGGACCCGCGGCCGACCCGGTCGCGGCGTCCTCGACGACGCCGTACGACGGAGAGAACATTCGGTTACGCCACGTCGTCCCCGAGCCGGCGTAGCAGTTGAAGGCAACGTCGGGGAACTTCGCCAGCCTGGTGTGATCCGGCTGTAGGTCCCGCAGGGAGTCCAGGCTGTCGAGCGCGATCACGAGGTGCCGGGCACCGACGTCGTACAGCTCGATCGGAGCGATGTTCGCGGCACCGAGTGCCGCGACGATCTCGGCTGCCGGAATCTCCTCCGGAGACGGCCGCGGTACCGGCAGAGTGAATCCGGCCCAGAGCTCGTTGCCTCGGGGCTCCACCCATCCGGTCACCGCGCTGCGCGGAACGCGAACCGTGACGTCGCCCGCAACGTCGAACCGGGTGTGCAGAGCGGCCAGGATGCCGATCATCGGATGGCCGGCGAACGGCAGCTCCTGGGTTGGCGTGAAGATCCGCGCCCGGAAACAGGCCGGCAACCCGGTCGGCGTCACGAAGGCGACCTCGGACAGGTTGAGTTCGGTCCCGATCGCCTGCATGACCCGGTCCGACAGGTCCATCTCGGGGAAGAAGACCGCGACCGGGTTGCCGTGGAACGCCGACCGCGCGAAGACGTCGATCAGGAGGTAAGGGTGACGGATCATCGGCGTTCCAGCCGGGCCAGGGCATCCGCCAGGACGGTCGTACCGTCGACACTCAAGGCGGATTCGGGATGGAACTGCATGGATACGAAGGTCTCCGCGGTCAATCCGGTGATGTCTCCAGCGGAATCCGTGGCGACCTCGACGGGGTATCGCAGGCCGGTCGTCTTCCCGGACGTGGCCGCGAAGGCGTTGTAGAAGCCGAGACGTCTGCGGCTGCCGAACCAGTCCACGTTTCTGGCCGTTCCCTGGTTCGGCACCGCGAGCCGGTGGATGCCGAAGCCGAGGATGCGGCAGAGGATCTGATGGCTGAGGCACACCGCGAGAAACGGCCTCGAAGTCGTCAGGGCCTTCGTCAGCGCCTGCTCCAGGACGGCGATCCTCGGATCACTTTCGTCGCACGGGTCGCCGGGGCCAGGGCCGAAGATCAGAAGTGTGTCGTCGTCCAGCGCCCTGACAGCGTGCTCGTTGGGCACGATGTCGACGTCATATCCAAACGCGCTGAGCTGATGGGCCAGCATGCTGTTGAAGTCGTCCTCAGCGTCCACCAGGACCGCCCGCCGGGCGGCGGCACCGTACTCAGCGGTGGCCCCGAACCACAGCGGATTGATGTCGGTGCGTCGTTGGCCGATGGCTCGCACCAGATCGGGATCGTCCGCGGCGGGGGGCTCGGGGCGATCGAACCGGCGCAGTCCCAGATCGCCAGGCACTACCGTCTCGGCACACACAGCACTCAGGATGGCGGCCGCCTTGGCCTGTGTTTCGGCCAGTTCCCGCTGCGGGGACGAGTTGCGTACGAGTGTCGCTCCGACATCGGTGCGCATCCTCCACGAGTCACCATGCCACCGCACCTGTGCCGAACGGATGTTGATGGCCGAGTCGAAGGTGTACGTCGAGTCGCCCGCAGGCTCAACCAGTCCGAGATAGCCGGCGTAGTACGACCGTCCGTGCGGCTCGTGCCGGGCGATCACCCGGCACGCGTTACGGATCGGGCTCCCGGTCACGGCCGGCGCGAACATGGTGTGCACGAGGACGTCAGCCAGCGGACGACCGGTCGTACCCTCGATCGTGAACTCGGTATGCGTGACCCGCGACATATGCCGCAGACCCGGGCCGGTCACCGACACGGAACCCGGTTCACACAAGGAGGCCAGCATCTTGAGCTCTTCGTCCAGAACCATGGAGAGCTCATCGGCTTCCTTGGGGTCGGCAAGGAAACCGAGCAGCCGCGCCTTCTCGGTGTCAGGGTCGGCCATGCCCCGCGCAACAGTTCCGGAGATCGGGTTCATCGTCACCCGCCGGCGGCTCACTGAAACATGACGCTCGGGGGTGGCGCCGATCAGATACAGGTCGCCGGTCCGGACCAAGAAGGTCCAGTAGGTGCCGCGTTCGTTCCGGAGCAGATCAGCGAACGCCGTCAGCATCGCGAGATCGTCGACCCCGTCGAGCTCGGCCGAATAGGTGCGCTTGATAACGAAGTTCGAGCCAGCGCCATGGGCTATTTCTTCAGTGATGATCCGTTGCACCACTGCGCGGTACTCCGCGTCGGTGTCCAGGAACGTGCCGTTTTCGGCCTTGGGCTTCGCCCCGCCGGACAGGCTCTCGAAGTCGGCCGGCGAGAACGTGTGTAGCTCGCGGGCGGGTAGCAGGAGCAGCTTCTCGTCGTCATCGAGTACGTCGAAGCCGCGCTCGGTCAGCTGGCGGAACGGCACCAGGAGGAGGCTCGGCAGGTCCCGGGCCTGTGCGGCCGACGTGGCCGAGCGCACCGACTCATATGCGGATGCGCTGCCAATCAGACAGGTCACCCGGTCGTCACCTGACTCTGGCCGGTGCAGGAGCGCGTAGTCGTGACCGGAGACGACTTCGGCGATGTCAGTTGGCACTGGCGCTCAACTCGTTCAGGTTGATCACCCGGCCGGAATACCGCGCGACGTAGTCGAGTGCGGCAGTGTGACCGTTGGCGTCGAAGTCGGCGACGCAGTCGGACAGCACGAACGGCCGGATGTCCTTGTTGAACGCGTCGAGAGCAGTCGCGACAATGCCGACGCTGGCGTACACACCCGCGATCACCAGGTTGTGGATGCCCTGTCGACGCAAAGCCCACTCGAGCCCGTTCCCGACGAACGCGCTGTAACGCCATTTCGTGAAGACCGGCTCGGATCCGTCCGGCCGGACCCGGTCGACGATCGAGATGTCGTTGGCTCGCCGAGCCATGCCGGTGCCCCAGAAGTCCGAAAGGAGTCCACGCTCATCAGGAGACATGCTGCCGGGCTGCGCGGTGTACATCACCGGGACCTTCGCTTGGCGCGCCCAGCTGATCGCCCGGGCGACGCCGTCGACCAATGCTGTTCGCAGTGGCGGCTCGAACGCGTTGACGAAGTAATCCTGCATGTCGTGGACGAGCAGGGCGGCACTTTGCGACTCCACCTGCCACCGGTCGCCGGGACCACCGGACCGGAATCGTGGTAGCTCGTAGGCTGGAATGGGCTGCATGCTGTTCACTCCCTCGCTAGGTCGGGATACCGGCCCGGACAATGTGCGGTACGGCGATGCCGAGTGCCTCGTACTGCCGCAGCGGATTCATGAACTCGCGCTGCCGGCGGATCAAGCCGTCGGCGTCGAACTCGAACGAGTGAAGGAAGTGATTCTCGTAGTGGCCGTCCGGATAGCCCTCGAACCGGATGCCACCGCGCCCGTCACACTCGGCCCAGAAGAACGTCGGGTGCTGAGTGTCGAAGATCTGCACGTTGTACCACTCCCAATCCGGGAAACACTGCAGGGACCAGACGCCGTGGTCCCGCAGTTTCTCTTTTCCGTGCGTGGCGATCGGATCAGGCTTGTCGCTCGTCCAGAGGCCGGCTTGGCCGTCAGCCGCGAACAATTCGTAGCGGGCTCGTCGCTGCTCCTCGCCCTTGCAGGCGAGGTAACGTCGTACGGTGTCGCGGTTGCGAGCGCGCTCCTCGTCAGGCAGCATGTCGTCTTCTTTCGTCAGATGTCATGACTCGCGATAGCCGTGGGTCGTCATGAGAAACTCGGACAGTTAGCCGTCGTGTGGTTGCAGGGGATCGACCCAAGTGGTCGGGATATCGCCGAAGTACAGATTCCGGATTCCGCGGGCGGCGCCGATCAGGCGGCGTAGCTCCGGATCCCAGGTCGCGGCGCTGACGACCAACGAGTCCGGCAGTACCCGGCAGGAGTGCCTTTCAGCTATCCGGTCCGAAGTGCCACGCCATCAGCTCCCGGACCAGGTCGTGGTTCGGCTCATTCACGGTTGCCGCCGATAGGGTTCGGGCACGCCGCTCGGCGCCGCAGCTCCAACTTGTCCACCCGGCCGACAGGCGTCAGCGGAATCTCGGTCAGCGGATGGATCGTCGTCGGGATCTTGTACCGGGCTGCCCCTGCGGCAACGAGGAACTCCGCGACGTCGGACTGACGCAACTCGTCACCGACGATGAAGGCGACCACCGCCTCGCCGAACCGGTCGTCCGGTGCTCCCACCACGGCAACGTCGCGGACACCGGGATGCCGGCGCAGCAGCTCCTCGACCTCGCGTTCCGACACCTTCTCGCCGCCGCGGTTGATCTGATCTTTGATGCGTCCTTCGAAGGACACCGCACCGTCACGGTCCAGACGGACGAGATCGCCGCTCATATACCAGCCGTCCGCCGTGAACACCGTGGAGTTGCTCGAGCCGTCGTCGTAGTAACCGCGAATCGTGTAAGGCCCGCGGGTAAGCAACTGGCCGACCCGGCCGGGCCCGACCGGATCCCCGGCATCGTCGATCACCATCAGCTCGTCCAGGGGCGAAAGGGGAACACCCTGATCAGCAAGCATCTGGTCGTGCGGCAGGTCCGGCGGCTGGACGCCGCACAAACCTTCCGTCATCCCGAACCCTTGGTGGACGCCACAGTTCAGAGCCTTGCGGAATCCGTTCAGCACGTCGGCCGACGGATTGCTGCCGCCGATCAGCACCGTCTGCAATGACGAAATGTCGTGGCGCGTTCCCCCGGCCGCGTCGGTCCACAGCGCCGCCAGAGGCGGGATAAGGCCGGTGCGTGTGACGCCGTATTGCGCGATCAGGCTGAAAGCGACCGTCGGAGCCGGTGTCGGCGAGATGATCAAGGATCCGCCCGCGTCGAGGATGGCGAGTGCGTTGCACATCGCCCACCCATGCGCGAGAGGCATCGCGACCAAATAGACGCTGCGCGGATCGAAGCGACAGCGATCTGCCACGCACCGCCCCAGGTACAGCCAGGCCCGGTGGACCTGCGGGACGATCTTGGGCAGGCCGGTCGTTCCTCCGGACACGAGCAGTGCCGCGACCGAGTCCGACGCTGTGCGTCGGAACCTGGGTTCTGGTTCGGTGTCCGGGTCTTCGAGCAGCGAGACGGTGTTCAGAACGTTGCGCACGGCCGGCCTCGATGCTGCGGCTGCACGGCAGGTCTCCAGGCAGTCCGGGGTGGCCACCAGCGTGGTCGCACCGATCCTGTCGATGAACGACAGCAGCTCATGGGTTCCGAGCTGCGGGATGGCCAGCAGTGGGGTGACGCCGATCTTCGTACAGGCGAATAGGCAGGCCAGTCCGCTGATCTCGTTCGACATCTGCAGCACCACGTGGTCGCCGGCCCGGACGTCGGCCCGGTGCAGGGCGTTCGCCATCCGGTCGACGAGGGTGACGAACTCCGGTCTCGTCAGCCGCAGTTCGCCGTCGCAGATCAGCGACTCCGGGTAGTTGTCCGCGCCCCGTACCAGCCATTCGTAGAGATTCTCATTCCGCCACGCGCCGGCCTTGATGTACCTCGAGGCGACTTCCGCGGGCCAGTCGGTCAGTCCGTGCACCATCTGCTTGGTCCTCCATGAGTATGTGTCGTTCCTCACCTGGCGCTGGTCGTTCCCAACGTCGCGGCACCGATCTTCACGACGTCGATCCAGCGCAGCCGCCACAACTCGCGGGTCTCGTCGGTGACCGAGGCAGTGATCGCCGATCGCTCTGAGATCACGGCGGCCGTCGCGGGGCTGATCCGCCGCTGCCGGTGATAGGTGCGTGCCGCAGTGTCCAGCAGGAACCACTGCCGCTCCGGTAGCCGCCATTCGAGCCGAACATGCACCGGTAGCTCGATCGTGAAGTCCGCCAAGTCCGTCGTCGCCGACCGGCTCACGACAAGGTCCTCGAGGATCAGCGCGTCCAGCGAGCTCGTGAGCAGCAGCCGGATCGCGTCCACAGGCGTCTCGACCATGGGCTCGTGACTGTTGTTCATCGAGGTGTTGAGCACGACCGGCACCCCGGACAACTCTGCGAAGGCGTCGATCAGTGCGTGGAATCGCGGGTTCTGCTGAGCATCCACGATCTGCAGGCGCGCGGTCCCGTCGACGTGGGTGGTGGCTCCCAATGACGTCCTGAACTCCGGCCGCACCGGCACCACGTGCGACATGTAGGCGAAGGACGTGTCGGCTCCGCCGAGGTCGAAGTACTTGTCGCCGCCTTCCGGCGTGGTCGCCGGAGCGAACGGCCGGAATCCCTCGCGACTCTTGATCGCGAAGTTGACGCGATCGCGGTTCACCGCCGGACGCGGATCGGCCAGGATGCTGCGGTTGCCCAGTGCTCGTGGCCCGAACTCGCTGCGCCCCTGGAACCAGCCGATGATCTTTTCGTCGGCAAGCAGCGCGGCTGCCTCGCGCACGGCGTCGGTTGCCGGACGAACCGTAATGAGTGGGCGGAACGCTTCCGCCGCGCGTTCGATGTCCGCGACGTCGTACGCTGTACCGAGGTAGGGGCTGAACGGCCTCGGGGACGGTGAGCGGAAGTCACCTCGCCGGATGAGTGCGGCGCCGAGCGCCGCACCCGCATCATGCGAGGCTGGATGTACATACACCGCATCGAAGAGTCCAGAGTTCAGAATCCGGCCGTTCAACGTTGAGTTGTGCGCGACGCCGCCGGAAAAAGCCAGGCGTGTCGTGCGTGTCTCGTCGCGCCAGTGCCTGATCAGCCGAAGGGCGTTGGTCTCCAGCCACAGCTGCACGGCGGCGGCGAAGTCTTTGTGGATCTGGTCGAACGGATCTTCAGCAGCCCGCAGCTTCCATCCACTTTCGAGCAACCCATGCCGGAACGCTTCGGCGTTGAGCCGTACGCCGTTGACAGGATCAGCCGGCGCGACCCTCTCGAGTAGCTGGGTGAATCGAGCCGGATCGCCGTACGGCGCAAGACCCATGACCTTGTACTCGTCGCCCCAGCGATAACCCAGCGCGTGCGTCGCATACGCGTACATCATGCCGAACGACTTCTCAAGGGGCAGTCGGCCCACACGGTGCAAACTGCCGTCGTGCTGAAGGAAGGCAGTCGTCGAGTCCCGTCCGCCGCCACCGTCCATGACGACGACCAGCGAGTCCTCGGTCCAACCAGACCCGTGCTGAGTTGCAGCGGCGTGCGCGGAGTGATGATCGACGAACTGTATGTCCGCCGCGGCAACCGCGATGCTGAGCTCGGAGAGCCGTTCGTGGAGCAGTTCGCGGGTCGTGCGGCGGGGTATGTCGGAACGCCAGAAGTAGATGTCGTTCAGGCTTTGATCACAGAACCGCTCATCGAAGTAGTAGCCGACGGCATCGATGTCACTCGCGGAGAGCCCGAGCGTCCGCATCCCGGCGGCGACCGCGTTCGCGGGGAACAAGGTGGTCTTCTTGACGCGGCTGTGCCGCTCCTCCTCGGCGGCCCACAGCACCTCACCGTCTGGAGCCAGGATCACGGCACTCGCATCATGGAAGAAAATATCGGGCATTCCGTACGTCTCATGCCCACGAAACGGGCCGCCGCTCAGCCCAAGAATATAGCGTGCCATTTCGCTAGTTATCTCCACATCGGCTTAGTGGTGAGTCGAGAACTGCGCATTCGAGCATGACCGTTGGCCGTACCAGAATGCGGTGACAGAACTCTGCACTCGAGCGGCTCGGCTTCCCTCATGGCTTCAGCCGGATTGGGACTTCTCGCTTTCCTCGAGATTTCTGGCCACCTGTTCCCAGAGCCGAGAACACTCGAGCGCTAAAGCCGAGACGGTGCCTGTGCAGTGACTGGGAACTGTTTTAAGAACGCGCTCCCAGTCCTGAGGCGGAACCGCGGTCAAGCTGAGGCTTCGGAGTAGAAACCGCCCCGCTTCACTGAGGCATATTGCTGGATCTTTCGAAAGAGTATGCCAATTCACTGAGCTTTGTGCTGTGGGCACTACACTTGCTTCGGCCGGCACACTGGGAAACGTGGAAAGGTCGTCTCCCGTTTCCTTTACCACCTTCAGCCGCAGCGCCGCAGGATCCTCGCCGCGCTGCAGCTGCTCACGCACTCTTCGCACAGTGTTGGGAGACACTCCCGCATCTCTGGCAACTTCACGGAGCGAGGCGTCCGGTCTCTCGGCTATGAGTTGGGCGGCTCGCCGCCGGCCCTCGATATTGCTGACGGGGCGGACCCTGCCGTCCTGGCCGAACCTGGCTTGCGATTGCGGAGACTGAGTAGTCACCCGCAGTCGGAGGGACGCGATGGTCCTTGCCGACAGGCTGGTGGCCTCGGCTATCGCACGATCCGACCAATGAGCATGGGAACCGATGATGCGCATTGCTGCGGCCTTGCGGTCAGTGAGTGAGAGCGGCAACCCGTGTTCGATATTTGCCCTGACAGCAAGCAGGAAGACTTCTTTTTCATCTCCGTCGAAGAGGCGGGCCGCAATCACTGTCTGGCCTTTGATGATAGCGGCCCGCACTCTGTGCATTCCATCGATGACCTGCATGGTTTCTCGGTGAACCAGGATTGGCGGGAGGTCCGCCTCCACCTCGGCGATCACCTGTACGTGAGCTGCGTCCTCCCCCAGCAAGCGAGGGGAATCATTCAAAACCAGTCGGTTGATCGCTACGTTGATGACGGTGGACGGCATTCTTGGAAGAACGTTCTGACGGCTGCCGTCCGAATATCCAGAGTCAGGCCTTCCAGAGTTCTTCCGCGCCGGCATACCTTGCCTCCGTTTGACCGCTCGGGAGTATCGCCCACCGTGAATGACTCCGTCGGTTCTGCCGTAAAGGTTGCAGCAGAGCTCATGAGTGGTGAGCAGAACCTGACCACAGTCAGCGGCGGCTGCCCGGGCCTCCCCGGTCAGTCGCCGCAGTGAATAGAGCCACCAAGATGAGACCGCAGCAGTGAATCAATTAATCAGCGCCTTGGCAAGAGGGATCTTGGCAAGGGGCCCCGAGCTTCTGGGCACCGGTTGCGAGTGTGAAATCGTCTCGCGACAAAAATATGTGGATCTTTCACCTATGGAAGGTTTATGCGGAAGAAGGGTTGCGCCACCGCACGCAGACCGCCCCCCTATGTCCGACCCGTCGAGTTCGTGGCTATGTCGAACCTTTGGGAGTGATGCAGGGCGATGTCCGCCGAGTATGGACTCATCGCCTGGTTTCCGTGCGGGCAGCTGCGCAGACGGTGGCCGCCGGCTGTCCACGGGTTCTCCAGCCGCGCGCCGAGGCGCAGCGGGTAGGCAATGCCCTGCGCGACGGCCTGAACGAAACGTGCGCCGACGCAAACCGCGGCCTCTGATCTCAGCGGCACCGCGGTCCGGGGGGCAGACCGAAGTCGCTGGCGATCCGACGGGCCGAGCGGTCAGCGCGCCGATGCAGATGGCGGCTGCGCTCCCAGTCCTGAGGCTCAGATGTGCGCAGGCTGACGCTGGGCGGCGTCGGCGGCCCTTCGTATGGCTGACGGGGCGGCACCTGCCTCGGTGTTCCGCCGACTGCCGTGCAACCGCGGAGATTGCGCGGTTGCACGGCAGTGAGCGAGAGGGCCAACCTGTGCCCGTCCGCATTGCATTGACCCGCATGGTGTGTGAGCAGCATCCTCTTGCACTGCGGCCAGTTCCGGCGATCGGAGCAATTCACGGCACATCACACAGAGTTCCCCTGCGCGTAGATCGAGCGAAGCCTTGCCGCACGGTCCGGACGTAGTGCTCGCGTGGGCCATAAAGACGGCCATACCGTGAAAGCACACGGATTATGCCCGGGGTGAGATCGACTGTACCTCGGCCATCGTGGACGCAGTGAGCGCGCGCGCGAAAAAGGCGCCGCGTCTCGTTTCATCAACCCACGTTCATCGCCCTGACTCCTTGACTGCGAAGATCGATCATACTCAGCTATCCGCCCTAGCTTGACCGGCCGACGGTTCGAACCGCCCACGATCGAATTTGAGGAGACCGCATGAGTGAATCGCACAGCCCTGATGCCGCACTCCATCTCGCTCGGCAGCTATTCCCCGGCACTGCCGACAACGATCCTCTGGACTCCCTCCAGATCATGGAACTGCTCGCACATCTCGAAAGCAACGGATTCGAGCCGCCCTCCCCGGTCTTCATCACCGACATGACCATTGCCGGCGTCATCGGCGCTGAGCAATAGGCGGTCTCGCCACCGCCGAACCACGAGCTTCGTCAATCGCTAATCACCGACAAGGCCACTGGGAATGCAGACTGACGCACCTGGCGTTATGAGCGGCACACCGATCATGATCGTCTCTTGGTGGGACCTGGGTCCGGGCGATCCGTCCGTGCAGGATATGGAGGCTGACATATTTCAAGGCGGCGACGACTGGTCGTCCTGTCCCGGTCTGCTGTCCAAGTATTGGCTGGCCGACCACGAACACCGTCGCTGGGGCGGCGTCATGGTGTGGGAACGGCGTCCGGTGGCCGACCTGCCGATCAACCGGGCCGCGCAATTGATCGGGCGACCGGCCGACATCCGTGTCAGCTTCGCGGTACCCAAGATCGTGCACGGAATTCAGGGCGATCACCCGCGCTAAGTCAGCACGGGGGTTTCCCCCCGTTTGTGGACACCGGCCGCCGGCGGTTCATCTCCGACCACCATGTGGAGTACGGGATACAGCGGCTGTGCAGAATCTTCAGAGTCTCCCGATCCGGTTTCTATCGCTGGCGTCAGGCGGCGGCCAGGCAGAGCAAGGCTATGGCCTCACTTGAGCCGTACCCCCGCCCTGCGGCCGGGACTTGAGCCCCGGCAGCAACGGAGCAGCCAACTCCCACAACCCCACATCACGCCGCACCTGTGGTGAGGCCGCTTCCCACCTCGCGCCATCCCAAGGAGAAACCGTGTCGACCACAGCCAACCCGGTACTGGACCTCCCATACGACACCCGGCCCGATCCGGAGGAGTATCTCCAGGCCGTTCTGGAGTGGCACTTCCACCCGGAGACCGGATCGCCTTACTGGCTCGAGCGGGCCAAGTCACTTGATTTCGACCCGCGTCGGGACGTCAGGACCTTCGACGACTTGCGGCTCTTCCCGAACGTCGCGAACGAGATGCGCAAGGTATCGGCCCAGGCGCTGATCCCCCGGGGGTACGGACCGACTCCTGGAATCGCGGGCGTTTACGAGAGCGGAGGGACCACCGGGGCGCCCAAGCGCGTGGTGTGCCCCCGGGACTGGCTGGACCGCCTGATCGCCTGGAGCAACGCCAACCTCGACGAACACGGCTTCCCGCGCGGCGTCGACTGGCTCGGGCTCGTACCGTCCGGCCCACATATCGTCGGGGAGATCTTCCGGCGCTCGGCAGCCACGCACGGACGTCACGGCTTCCAGGTCGACTTGGACCCACGCTGGGTAAAGAAGCTGATCGCCGCGGGCAAGAAGGACGAGGCCGACTCCTACGCCGAACACGTCATCGACCAGGCAGAGTTCGTGCTGCGCACGCAGGACATCGGCGTGCTGACCATCACTCCCGCGCTGTTGGAGCGACTGGTGCGGCGCGACGAGCTGGTTGCGCTCGTCAACGAGAAGGTACGTGCGATCCGCTGGGGCGGCACCCAGCTCGACCCGGATACCCATCACCTGTATCGCACCGAGATCTTCCCCGGCCTCGTTCTGTACGGCCACTACGGCAGCACGATGATTCTCGGTATCGCCGGTCAGCGCGTGCCTGCGGGCGAGGAGGACACCTGTGTCTTCGACACCTTTTCGCCGTACGTGAGCTTTTCGGTGGTGGACCCGCACACCCGCCGACTGGTGCCCTACGGAGAACGGGGGCAGGTAGTGATGAACCACGTCTCCAAGGCGCTCTTCCTCCCCAATAATCTCGAACGGGACCTGGCCACCCGCGTCGAGCCGCTGCCCGGCTGCATCGGCGATGCCGTCGCTGACATCGCGCCCGTCTCCCACTTCGAAAACGCGGCGGTTGTCGAGGGGGTCTACTGATGACGGACCTGCTCCAGCTGGATGTGCTCGGCCCCGCTGGCCCCTTCCGCTCCCGCAACCGGGCCACGGTGGCGGACGTCAGTGGACGGCCCGTGGCTGAGCTGAGCCTGGCGCCGACGGTGTACGTCGACCGCGCCATGGCGGCGCTGCGCAGGGCGACGCCGCTTCCGCTCGATGAGCGGGTCGCTGCTATAGCCCACGCCGGGCGGCTGTTTGCCACCGGCACGATCAACGGCCAGACGGTCGCGGAGTACGAGCACGCGGTGAGCCGGGTGGGCGGCGTACCGATCCAGGTAGTGCGGGCCGCCACCGCGACCGCGATGTGCCGCACCGAGCAGTTGTACAACAACCTGCAGCATGCTCGGCCCTGGGGCGCGGCCGGCGACTGGCGCGATCCGCTCACCCGCGTGGGTAGGGCCGTGTGGTCCCGGCGCGGGGAGGTCTTCGCCGTGCATGCCGCCGGGAACCACCCCGGCACCCACACGCTGTGGCCGGAGGCCCTGGCGTTGGGCTATCGGGTGGCGGTGCGGCCATCGCGACGCGAGCCGTTCACCCCACACCGGCTGGTGACGGCCCTGCGCATGGCCGGGTTCGGCGATGACCACGTAGTGCTGCTGCCTACTGACCACGCTGCCGCCGAGGGCCTACTGCGGGGCGCCGACCTGGCCTACGGCAGCGACGAGGTGATCCGCCAGTACGCCGATGACCCGCTCGTTTTGCCGTTGAATCCCGGCCGCTCGAAGATCCTGCTCACCGCGGAGACGGACTGGCTTGAGCATCTGGACACCATCGTCGACTCGATCAGCCACCACGGGGGCACCGGCTGTGTGAACGCCACCGCTGTTCTCGTCGAGGGTGACCCGGTGCCCGTGGCCGAGGCCATCGCCGACCGCCTTGCCCTCCTGCCCAACCTTCCCCCCGAGGACGAGAAGGCTGTGCTCCCGGTGCAAGCGTCCCCTGTCGCGCGGGCGTTGGAGAAGTTCGTGCTGGACAAGGCGCTGGGTGCACGGGCTCATCTGGGGGGAGCCGGGTTCGTGGAGGAACTCGGTGACGGCAGCGCCGTGCTCCGCCCGGTGGTGCACCAGCTGGAGCGCCCGGACGACCCGAGGGTAGGTGTTGAGTTGCCCTTCCCCTGCGTGTGGGTCGCCCCCTGGTCACGTGAGGCGGGAGTCGTTCCTCTGCGCAACACCCTTGTTCTGGGCGTTCACACCAAGGACGAGCGGCTCATCGACGCGCTCGTGGACGAGCCGTCCATCGCCAATGTCTACGTCGGTGACCACCCGACCTATTGGACGGACACTGGTATCCCGCATGACGGATATCTCGCGCACTTCCTCATGCGCACCAAGGGATTCATTCGGGGCTGAGCCGCCACCGGAGCAGTCCGGTCACTCCACGAACCGAGGTCACATCACTCAGTGCCCGCGAGCAGGCCTCGCAGTATTCGTGATTCCGGGGAGTCGAGTTCGTCGAAGATGCTCAGCGCTTCCTGCCAGCACACGCGGGCGCGGCCCGTCTCGCCCAGCGCGTTGAGCGCCCGCCCGAGGACGGTGAGGACATTGGCCTCGCGCGATTTTCCGCCCAAGTCGCGGAAGATGGTCAGGGCCTGTTCGGCATGGGCCGCGGCTTCGCGCGGGCGTTGGTCTGCCAGATCCACTTCGGCCAGTCGGAAGTAGGTCTGGCCCTCCCACATCCGCTGGCGACCGTCCTGGAACATCTCCCGGGCTTCGTTGAACACGCTTCTCGCGTCGGCGTGCCGGCCTGCCCTGGTGAGTGCGACGCCGAAGGCGTACCGTGCGTTGGCGCCGCGCACGGACCGGCCCAGGCTGTCGAACGCCGCGACTCCCTCCTCGGCGAGTGAGAGCGCGCGCTCCATATCGCCCTGGGCGAGGCGGACTCGGGACAGGTTGCACAGCACGCTCGCCTCGCCCGGGCGGTCCCCGTCTTCCCGGAAGGCGCTCAGGGCGTGGTCGAAGTGCGCCCCGGCGTCTTCGTACCGGTTCTCGTACAGGGCCACCCGGCCACGGAGGTTCGCCAGCCTGCCCATGACCGGCATGTCCCCGGCCGCCTCGGCCGCCCTCAGCACCCGGTACCCCTGCCGCTCCGCCTCGTCGAACCGGCCCGCGATGATGTGGGTCTCGGCGAGGACCAGGGCGGCCCGGCCCGTCGCACCTGTATCCCCCAGCGCTTCGGCGGCGTCATGCAGGGCCACCGCTGTCGCTTCGTACTGCTGGGAAAGAGCGCCGGACTCGCTCAGGTCCCGCGTCACCCACACCAGGTCCACCGCGCGGGGCAGGAGCGCACCGACGGTGGACTGACGTGCGCACGCCAGCAAGCACGGGCCTTCGGCGTAGAGCCAGTCCAGTGCTTCCCCGTGGCCCTGGAGCGCCAGACCTTCGTGCGCCGTCGGCTCCAGGTGGTCGACAAGCCGGTCACCCGGCCGTTCGATCGCGTAGACCCGCACGGCTGTCGCCAGGTAGAAGTCCAGCAGGCGCGACTGCGCCCTCTCCCGTTCCGTCGGCGGCTGTTCGTCGCGCTCGGCGCACGCTCGTGCGTAGAGGCGCAGGAGATCGTGGTAGCGGTACCGGCTCGGAGCGGCGGACTCCAGGAGAGACGTGTCGACCAGGGACTCCAGGAGGTTCTCCGTGGCCCCGACCGGGAGGTCCAGGAGGGCGGCGGCCGCGGCCAGGGAGATGTCCGGGCCGTCGGCGAGGCCGAGGAGCCGGAAGGCACGGGCCTGGGCAGGCTCCAGTTGGCCGTAGCCGAGTTCGAAGGTGGCCTTCACCGCGAGGTCGCCGGCCTGGAGCTCGTCCAGGCGGCGGCGCTCGTCCGTCAGTCTCGCGGCGAGCACGGCTACGGTCCACATACGGCGGGCGGCCAGCCGGGAGGCGGCGATGCGGATGGCCAGGGGCAGGTAGCCGCACGCGGCCACCACGTCGAGAGCGGCCTCGCGTTCCCCCGCCACCCGTTCCTCACCGACAATCCTGGTGAAGAGCTGGAGTCCCTCCTCGGGGGACATCACATCCAGGTCCACCAGATGCGCGCCCGCCAGGTCGACCATGCGGACCCGGCTGGTGATCAGCGCCGCGCACCCCTCCGTGCCGGGCAGAAGAGGGCGGACCTGGGCCGCGTCGCGCGCGTTGTCGAGAAGGACGAGCACGCGGCGGCCTTCGAGGGTGGCTCGGTACAGGGCCGCTCTCTCTTCGAGCGGCTCGGGGATCGAGTAGTCGGGCACGCCGAGCGACCGGAGGAATGTACCGAGTACGGCTTCCGGCGCCGCGGCCCGGGGGCCCGTGCCCGCCAGGTCGAAGTAGAGCTGCCCGTCGGGGAACTGCGGGCGTGCCCTGTGGGCGACATGGACGGCGAAGGTCGTCTTGCCGGTGCCGCCCATCCCCGCGAGTGCGGAGACGGCCATGACGCGACCCTCCGCCGAGCTCAATACGTCGGCGAGCTCGCGGACGAACGACGCGCGTCCGGTGAAGTCAGCGACGGTTGCCGGGAGTTGGCTGGGGCGAGGGGGTTCGTCCGGCCCGGTTTCGGGTGACGGCTGCGGGGCGGGGAGGAGACCGCCGTCGGCCTGAAGGATGCGCTGTTGCAGATCCTGGAGTCCGGCACGCGGGTCGACGCCGAGTTCGTCGGCGAGCAGGCGACGCACGTCCGCGTACACCGCGAGGGCCTCCGCCTGCCGGCCCGACCGGTACAGGGCCAGCATCAGCAACTCGCGCAGGCGTTCGCGCAGCGGATGCGAGGCGGTGAGCGCGGTCAGCCGGGCGACGGCTTCGGCGTGGTTGCCGAGCGCCAGATCCATGTCGATCTGGGCTTCGACGAGCTGGAGGCGCCATTCCTCAAGACGCGACCGCTGCGCTTCGGCGAACGGGCCCGGCAGGCCTTCCAGTGCCTCGCCGTCCCACAGGTCCAGTGCGCTGCCGATCAGCGCGTGGGCTTGTGGGAGGTCATCGACGGCGCGTGCGCGTCTCGACTCCGCCGCCAGGTCCTGGGCGACGTCGAGGTCGAGTGCGCCTTCGCCGATGTCGAGTGCGTAGCCGCCGGTTTCACTCAGCAGCACTCCGGGGCCCAGGGCCTTGCGCAGGCGTGAGGCGTACGTCCGTACAGCGGCGAGCGCTTGCCCAGGGGGATCTTCGCCCCAGAGTGCGTCGATCAGTTCGCGAGCGGATGCGAAGTGCCCCTCGCGCAGCAGCAGGGCGGCCAGGAGGGCTCGCTGCTGCGGTGATCCACTTGAGACACGCTCCCCATCTCGCCGTACGCGGAGGGGGCCGAGGACGTTGAAGCGGATGCCCTCGGCGGGTGGCCAGTTCAGCGTGGTTCGTTCAGCCGGGGCGGTGAGCCGGGCCTGCCGACTGATGCGTACGGTTTCAGGAGGTTCTCCCTGAAGGATGTGCTGATACAGCTCCTGGAGTTCAGCGCCCGGGTCGATTCCGAGTTCCTCGGTGAGCAGGCGACGCACGTCCGCGTACACCGCGAGGGCCTCTGCCTCCCGGCCCGACTGGTAGAGGGCCAGCATGAGCAGGGCGCGCAGCCTCTCACGCAGCGGATACCTCAAGGTCAAGTTTTCGAGGTCCGGGATGGTTTCGGCGTATGCGCCGAGATCAAGGTCCAGTTCGACTCTGTTCTCGACGAGCAGGAGCCACCACTCCTCCAAGCGCGCGCGCTGGGCCTCGGCGTAAGGGCCCGGCACGTCCCGGAGCGGTTCCCCCTTCAGCTGGTCCAGGGCCTCGCCGATCAGGCGCCGCGCGCCCGCGAGGTCGCCGGACGCCTGCGCCGACTGGGCCTCCGCGTGCAACCGCTCGGCCGCGGTCAGGTCCAAGGGGAGGTCGGTATCGGCCTGTTCGGCGCGGAGGCGGTAGCCATCCGCTTGGCGCTCGACGTGGATGAGGGAACCGGTCTGGCGGAGGAGCCCACGCAGCCGCGCGATGTAGGCGTGAAGAGTGCGCGACGCGGAGCTTGGCGGGTCCTCGCCCCACACCGCGTTCATCAAAGCGGTCTTCGTCACGATCCGGCCCCTACGCAGCAGCAACGCCGCCAGCACCGCGCGCGGCTTCCCTCCCCCCAGCCTGACCGGCTCGTCCCCCCGCCACACCAGCTCCGGCCCGAACACCGTGAACCGCAAAGGCGCCAAGGGCACTTCAGGCGCGTCGCCTCCGTGCCCGTCCGCCCACGACCCCCCGTACAGCCGGTCCAGCACCGGACTCACCAGCACCGCGAACGGCGTCGTCCGCGGTGACAGCCGCGCGCTGCCGTCCGGGTCGGCCAGCAGCGCGGCGAAGTCCGGCATGCGGCCCAGGTACGGCTCGAGAGCCTGGCCGACCGCCTCGACGACCTCGATGGACTGCTCGGTGCTGAGACCGCCGGCCAGGAGGTCACGGACACCGGGCTTGAAGTCGTACAGGACGTCGCCGGGGCCGCCCCTGATGGCCGCGGGCAGGCGTCGGCCGGTCGGCTCCCCTTCACCCAGTGGCTGGAGGATTTCTCCCAGGAGCACTTCCGCCACGACGCCCGACGACGTGGTGGGCAGCGTGGCGGTGCGGACCAGCTGGATGACGGGGGTGCTCAGGGGGCGCATCGCGGACAGCCGTACGGCGAGGCGGTACGCCTCCGGGGAGAAGGAGGCCCGAAAGCGTTCGAGCAGTTGGCCGGGCGACGGCGGGGTCGTGTCGTCCGGGGCGGGGGCATTGCGCGGGTCCGGCCTTCCTCCGGCCGCCGCCTCCCCGACCACCACCGTGTCCATCAACTGCCGCGTCCCCGGGCGGGTCAGCAGCCGTGCCCAGGCTCCCAGCGTGGTGGGCGAGAGCGCGAGGACGGGGACCGGCACCGCGTCCGCGGGGCGTTCCAGGGGCCCTCCGCCCAGTGGATCGAGGATGGCGAGTTCCCCGTCCAGCGCGAACGGGCGGTCGGCGACGAGGAGTTGGGGCTGTGCGTCGAACGCCGTGCCGCGCCACAGCCGTCTCGGCAGCGGTGATACGACGACCAGCGGGCCGGAGCGTTCCCAGGTCCGCAGGAAGCGGCGGGCCGCCGGGCCGCGCCAGGCCTCGTCCACGCCGTCGGTCAGCAGGAAGGTGATGGGGGATTCCGTGCGCGGGGTGGTGCCGGGCCGCTGTCCGCCGCGCAGGTCGAAACGGTGGAGGTGGACCGCGCGGAAGACGCCGCCGCGCTCCAGCAGGCGCCGCACTTCCCGTACGAGGGGCTGCCACACGCGCATGGAGGGGGAGTCGTCGACGAGCAGGACCGCCGTGTGCCGCAGTTCCTGCTCGGGGCGGTCGACCACGTCGAGCACGCCGGACTCCGCGGTGAGCCGAACGGTGGCCTCGATGTCGGCGACCGTGCGATGCCGGTGATCGCGGTGGCTGCGCAGCGGGCGCAGTGCCCGGGCGAGGCCGTGCATCCCCGGCAGGGCCCGTGGGCCCGGTGCGCGGATGGCACGGGCCCTGGGGTCGGCCGCGGAGCCCCGTTCGGCGTCCGCGGCGGCGGTGAAGAGGCGGTGCCGGTGGCCGGAGTCCTCCGCCGGGTCGGAGCGGCCCGGCGCGCGTCGTCCGGGCGGGGTGCGGTCGGGCGGGACGGTGGCGGGCAACGACCCGTCGGCGGGCGGCGGTTCCTGGCCGGCTCGCGCGTCCGGCTGGGCGGGGGACGGGCCGGCCGCGGCGGCCGGGGAGGCGGTGGCGCCGCCGTCCATGGCCCGGGCCAGCCAGAGGATGTCGAGGAGTTCGGGGCCCCCGAGTTCGTATCCCATCCCGTCCAGGACCTGGCGCAGCCGCTCGATCATGCGGGGAACGCTTCGTCCAACCGGTGCATGACCGCGCCGAGCAGTTCGTCGCGGCTCAGATCGGCACCGGTGACCCGCAGGTGGACCGCGGCGAGGAGCTGGTCGGTCGCCAGGCTCTGCACGGCCGCGCGGCGGAGGAAGGCGTCGATCAGGTCGTCGGCCTGGGCGAGAGCGTCCTCGCCCAGGTTCTGCCGGACGATGTCGCGCAGTTTCGCCTCGTCGGGGTCGCGCAGATCGAGGCGTACGCACCGGCGGAGGAAGGCGGGCGGAAACTCCCGCTCGCCGTTGCTGGTCATCACGACGATCGGGAAGTGGGCGCAGGAGACCAGACCGCGCTCGACCCGGACCCGTTCCCGGCTGCCGGTGACGAGGACGTCGGCGGTCTGCTGGTGTTCGGGGAGGCGGGCCAGCTCGGGGATCTCGAACTCGCCCTCCTCCAGCACCACCAGCAGGTCGTTGGGCAGGTCGATGTCGGACTTGTCGACCTCGTCGATGAGCAGGACACGGGGCCCGTCGGGGGCGGCGAGTGCCGTGCCGAGCGGGCCCAGGCGCAGATAGTTCCCGATGTCGGAGCTCTGGCCGGCGCGCCTTCTGAGCCGGCGCGCCTGACCGCGCAGCGGCTCCCGCTCACGTTGCAGGGAGGCCTCACGCAGCCGTCCGACGGCGTCGTACTGGTAGAGGGCGGCCGCCAGGGTCGAGCGGCTGTTCACCGACCAGCGCAGTACGTCGCCCAGCGCGAGGTCCTCGGCCACGGCCCGCGCCAGCGAGCTCTTGCCGGTGCCGGGACGGCCCGTCACCAGGAGCGGCCGACGCAGGTGGAGGGCGGCGTTGACGACGGCGATCTCGTCGGCGTTCATGAGGTAGCGCTGCGCCTCGGCGCGGCGGCGGGAGGCCGGGAAGCGGCGCCAGGGAGGGGGCTCCGGCAGCTCGGCCGGGCCGCGGAACGCCCACCAGTTCTCGGCGGCAGCGCTGGTGTCACCGGGGTCTGCGGTGTGCGGGTGCGTCACGGTCGCGCTCTCCTCGTCGGGGCGTGGGCGGGAGGTTCATGGCTGGGTGAGGACGGGAGGGTTCATGGCTGGGTGAGGGCCCAGGGGTCGGGCGCCAGGGGCGGCGGTCTGTGGTCGGGGCCGTCGTGCAGCAGCGACAGCCGGCGGCCGTGGTGGGCGGGAGAGTCCGGGTCGGCCATCGCCTTGGCCCGTTCCAGGCGGACGGCCTCGGGGATGTGGGTGTGGTCGATGCCCTCCACGAGCGCCAGCAGGTCCGTGGCGACCTGCCCGCCGTGGTCCTCGCGGTGCCACAGCACGGTGTGCACCCCGGCCTGTATGCACTGCCGCAGTACCCGTCCCTGCTGGCGCAGGTCGCAGCAGACGACGACGATCCCGGCGTCCGGGCTCAGTTCGAGCCGGGCCCGGGCGACGGCCGGGTCCGAGCAGCGCTCGTCGAGCAGCAGCGGGGACGCGGTCGGCAGGGCGCTGCTGCGGCGCTTCCAGCCCGCATACGTCTCCCGGGTCCGCTCCGAGCTGCGCAGCACCACGCGCCTGGTGATGCCCGGGTGGAAGCCGATGTCGTCGGCGTCGCCCGGGAACTCCCAGGTGTCCACGTCCAGGCGCAGCCAGGCGGGCGCGACGAAGAACTCCAGCAGCGCGGTCTGAGGGTGCTCCTGGACCTCGGTGCGCAGCACCGTGCGGATGGCCTCCACGACCTGGTGGCTGGGGACCTCGGTGTCCTGGGTCAACACGACCTCGTGCCGGCCGTCTCCGCTCCACACCCAGACCTGGTACGTGAAGAGATGTCCCGGCGACACGGGCAGCAGCTCGACCTGGACCCGCGGCGGAACGCCACCGGTACGCCCGGGGGCGGCCGTGGCGGAATGGGCCGCGGACGCGTCGGCCCGGAACTGGTCCACCGCGGCGGGCGCCACACCCAGTCGGGGAGCGGTGCTGCGCGCCCATGCGTCGAGATCGTCGGCGACCTCTTGGCCCGCCGCGCGCTCCCGCACGCTGATGTGGACGACGCCCTGCAACAACGGGGCCATGCGCCCGCCGGGTGGGGGATCGTAGCCCTCGAGGATGTCCGTGGCATCCGCGAGGTCGACGGGCGTCGGCAGGCCTTCCGCGTACGGCAGCACCGCGCGCAGCAGCGCGACGGGATCGGTGGCACGACACTGGGCGAGGAGCGCGTTCAGATTGCGCCGTCGCTGCGGCGAGAGCCGCTCGCAGGGGCTGACGAGACGGGCGATGCGCAACAGCCTCTCCCAGCCGCCGGACTCCGCGAGGGCGCCGGGACGGCACTCGGCGAGGTGCTCGTAGACGATGTCGAGGAGTTCGGGCACGCCGCGGCGCACTCCCATGGCCATGCCCGCCAGCCGCTCGACATCGGCGGCCGGGCCGACGGACTTCCTGCCGAGCCGTGCGGCGAGCCACTCCTCGCACTCCTTGACCGCCTGCCGGGTGGTCAGCAACTCCTCCAGCATCGCCAGGAGTTGCTGGCGTCCACGTCCGGCCGCGGGAACCGCCACGGGTGGCAGGCCGGGCAGCTCCGACTCGATGGACGACAGGCCGATCGCGTACATGGCGGCGGCCGAGCCATGGTGGCCGGAGCGCGGGGGCGGTGGCGCCGGCTGCTGTGAGGTCTCGTGGGCGGCGACGACGAGTCCGACGACGGCCTGTCGCTCGCGGTCCCACAGTGGTCCGCCGCTGAAGCCCGGCGCCACCGTGCCGCCCAGCACGTCCAGAGCGATCCAGGGATGGGCCGAGACCCGCGGCATCGCGCGGAGTGTGGGCAGGGTATGGCCGCTGGCCCACTGCGCGACGACCTCGTTGCCGTCCCGCGGAGGGAGAAACGGGGCCGGTTCGGCACCCGGCGGGGCTTCGGTGTCGAGTTCCAGCACGGCCAGGTCGCCGTAGTACGGAAGCATGCCGACGGCCGGGGGTATGGGGTGACCCGGCTCCGAGCGGGAGCGCGGCGGACGCCACAGCTCCGCGACGACCCGGCCGGCCAACTGGCGCTCACGGTCGACGTTCGGCAGCCGAACCGGGACCACCTGACCGCGTGGCGGCAGCGCGGTGTCGAAACGGTCGCGGCCGAGCGCGCTGTTGACGACGTGAGCGCACGTCAGCACGAGCCGCGGGGCGATCAGCACACCCGCGCCCACGGGCCGGACCTGGCCCAGAACCGACACGAAGGCCCGGTGCAGCGGGGCGTCGGCCAGGGCGGAGCTCACATCCGGGCGCATGCCATCAGGAGCCGTTCACCTGGTCGGGGACGGGAGCCGGGGGCGGGGCCTGGGTCGTCCCGTTCCCTGAGACGGATGTACCGTCCGTGGCGCCCGCCAGGTTCCAGGTCGCGGAGACGGTGAAGCTCGCCTCGCCACTCCCCGAGAACACCCCAAGGCTCAGATCGCTGCCCAGCGTGACGCCGAACTCGACGGTGACCTCGTCGGGTCGCTGGGCGAACTGCGCGAAGCTCTGATGAATGCCGCTGAGCACGCCCCCGAGTGGACGCAACGCCTGGGTGAGGGCCTCACCACCACGGGTGAGCGCCCGCGCCGTGCGCCCGTCGACGCTCACCGGGCGCGCACTGCCGAATCCGTCCGGAAGCTCCAGCTCGTCCGCCGGCTCTTTGGCGGGTTCGGTTCCGGTGGATCCGCCGACCTCTTCGCGCGTGGGCGCAAGGTGCAGACGCACGACGGAACCGTCGTCGAAGGTGAGTCTCACGTCCCCCATGAGTCGAAGTCTCGCACGTCACACGTGCATCCGTTGGAACTCTTCACAGACGGTTGCCCGTCAAGTCCCTTGCGGGCGTGGGCCATCGGCTCACAGCACCTTGCGGTGCACGAGGGCCGACAGGACCAGGGCGCCGGGCAGCAGCGGTACCCACACCGTGATGACGCGGTAGCCGATGAGGGTCGCCGTGGCCAGGCCCAGGGGCGTGCCGAAGGCGGTCATCGTGAAGACCAGCGCCGCGTCCACGGGGCCGATGCCGCCCGGTGCGGGGACGGCGCCGACCGCGGTGCTGGCGGCGAGGAACGCGAAGGTCACCTGTGCCCAGGTCATGGGCAGGCCGAGTGAGGCGCCGACGCAGGCGATCACGGTGGCCTGGAGGAGTGGGGTGACGGCCGCGCCGCCCCAGAGGGCGAGTACGCGGCTGGGCATGGTGTGCAGTCGTCGGGCGTCGGTCAGGGCGGTCCGTACGAAGGTGAGGGCCGGGCGGCGCAGCGGGGGTACGGCCGTCACGAGCAGGAGGGGTGCGGTGAGGCCGAACGTCACGCCCCCTGCGGCCAGGAACAACGTCCGCCGGTCCGGGACGACTTCGTCCAGCCGCAGCAGGTCGGGGAAGGCCAGCAGGAAGACGAGGAACACCGCGGTCTTCGCGATCGGTCTGACCAGCGAGTACAGGGCGAGCGAGGCGGCGGCCCGGCCGAGGGGTATCCCGCGGCCCCGCAGGAAGCGCAGGGTGACCGCGTGGGCGCCGATGCTCGCCGGGAGCACATGGTTCGCGGCACCGGCGGCGAACTGCGAGGCGAGCAGCAGCCACGGCGGCAGCCGCTCGGGGAGGGCGCCCTGCCGGACGCACGCGGGGGCCAGCCAGCCCAGGCAGGTGAAGAAGAGCGCGGCGAGCAGCCACCAGGGGTCGGCGGAGCCCAGCCGGGCGGCACCGTCGTAGAGGGTGCGCCAGTCGACCGCCGCCCACGCCCCGATCAGCAGGAGGGGGAGCACGCTCAGCAGCCTGGGGAGGAGGCGGGCGGCGGCGGCGGGGGAGCGGGCGGGAGCGGGAGCGGGGATTTCGTCGAGCGGGAGCAGGGACACGGCGCACGTCGTCCTTCCGCGTCACGCCCGCGCGGGGCGGGGCGGACGGATCCGAGGCGAGGCATGAGGGGACGGCGGAAACGTTCCCTTCCGGTGTGACGCTCCGGTGTCCGGAATCCGAAGGCGCGCGGGCGGGTGGGCGACACGGACGGCCACCCCTCGCGCACCGTGAATCATCGATCCGCTCCTCTGTTGACTTTTGGCTTACCGAGCCAGAGGATTTCCGGGATGACCCACACGGAACGCCTGCTCGCCAGTGCGGCTCTCCCCGTCGACCTCGACGAGGCCGCGCACCGCTGTCTCGTCGCCGGATTCGAAGGCACCACGGTCGTCCCCGACACCCTGAAGCGGCTCGTCGACCGCGGCCTCGGCGGGGTCATCCTGTTCACCCGCAACATCCGCGACGCGGAGCAGGTGCGCCGGCTCACCGACACCCTGCGGGCACTGCGCCCGGACCTGCTGGTGGGCATCGACAACGAGGGCGGCGGTATCGGGCACCTCGTGGGCGCGGGCGCCCCGGAGGTACCCGGCTCCTTCGCCCTCGGCGTCGCCGACGACCCCGCCCTGACCGCCCGCTGCGCCGACGCGCTCGCCGGGCATCTGGCCACGCTCGGCATCACCGCCTCCTACGCCCCCGTGGCCGACGTCCAGCGGCACCCGGACAACCCGATCGTGCGGACCCGCTCCTTCGGCACCGACGCCGAGCTGGTCTCCCGCCATCTGCGGGCCTGGATCGCCGCCACCGAGGCGCGCGGCATCGCCTCCTGCGCCAAGCACTTCCCCGGGCACGGCGGCACCGTCACCGACAGCCACCACGAGCTGGCCGTCGACCCGCGGCCGTACGAGGAACTCGACCTGGCCCCCTTCCGGGCCGCCGTCGACGCGGGCGTGCCGATGCTGATGAGTGCCCACGTCGTCTTCCCGGCGCTGGACGCCAACCGCCCCGCCACCCTGAGCCGCCGCATCCTGCGCGATCTGCTGCGGCACGAGCTCGGCTTCGACGGCGTCCTGGTCAGCGACGCGCTGGAGATGAAGGCGATAGCGGACCGCTACGGCGAGGCCGCCGGGGCGCGGATCGCCCTCGCCGCGGGGGCGGACCAGGTCATCGTCGCCGTACCGGACCTGGAGGTCACCCTGTCCTGCCGGGAGGCGGTGCTCGACGCGCTGCGCTGCGACGTGCTGACCGAGGAGCGGGTGGCTGAGGCCGCGGAGCGGGTGCGGCGGCTCGCCGAGCGGTACGCCACCCCCGCGGCCGAGGTCGGCGAGTGGGACGCGGGGGCCGGGCTGGAGGCGGCCCGCCGGGCCGTGCGCGGCCAGGGCCGCGGGCCTGCGGCGGTGCGCGGCGCCCATGTCGTCGACCTGTTCCCGCCGCCGCACCCCGCGCTCAACTGGGGCGGCGAGGACCTGCTGTGCGAACTGCGCGCCGTCGACCCCACGGCCACCGGGACGACGGTCACCGGCGAGGCCGCGGATCCGGCCTCCTTCGTCGACGGGATCCTGCGCCTTGCCGAGGGCACGCCGTTGATCGTCGCCACCTGCGACGCCGGGTTGTACCCCTGGCAGCGGCACCTGCGGGACGCCCTGCTGGCCGCGCGACCTGACGCGGTGCGCGTGGCCACCGGGCTCCCGGACGGCGGCGCCCTGTGCTCGTACGGGCGCGGCCGGGTGAACCTGCGGGCGACGGCGGAGGCACTGACGGGCGCGTGAGCCCGCACGGCGCCTACGGCAGTCGTACGAGTTCTTTGATGCCGCGCGCCGCCAAGTACTCCGCGTCGTCCGCCCGTGAGGCCAGGACCACCGCCGGGCGGACGCCCTCCGTGCGCAACCGCATCCATGCCTCGAAGTACGCGCCTCCCGGGCCGGACACGGAACGGGTGCCCGGCGTGCAGTCCAGGACCAGGGCTCTCTCGCGCGGCGCGGGGGACGGGGGCTCGGCGCGCAGTTCGGCGACGGTCTCGGCGAGCGCCGTGGCGATCGGCTTGGCCCGGCCCGCCGAGTCGAACAGGCCGAGGGTGTACTCCAGTTCCGGATAGTCGGCCAGGGAACGGTCCACGTCGTGGGAGCACCACCACGTCACGCCCCACAGGGTCGCGCACTCGGCCGCGTTCCGTACGGTCGCCCGCGCGAACTCCGCTGCGTCGGCGGCCGGGATGTGCGGCTGCGGCGCGCCCGTCTCCTGGACCCAGACGGGCCGGGACGGGTCCTGGGAGTACGCGGTGGCGAGTTCCGTGCCGTACTCGGCGAGGTGCAGCACCTGCGGGGAGCGGGGGCCGTAACGGCGGGCGCAGTCGCCGGAGAACACCCACGGGTGGATGGTGGTCAGGTCGCCCTTGCGGGCCGAGGCCTCGGGGGTGAAGGGGTGGTCGTCGCCGTACCAGGCCGCGTCGTAGGCGGAGTGCGTGGCGAGGTGGCCGGGGCGCAGGCCGTCGCGGGCGGCGGCCAGCAGGGTGTCGAGGTAGCGGTCCACCTCGTCCGGTTTCACCGGGTTGTGCTCGACCAGGTTGTTGAGTTCGTTGCCGAGCTGGAGACCGATGAGGTTGGGGCGGTCGGCGAGGGCGTGGCCGAGGGTGCGCAGCAGGTCGGCCTGTGCCGCGATGGCTTCCGGGTCCGTGAAGACGTTGCGGTGGTGCCAGCTGCGGGTCCACTCCGGGTAGAAGTCGAAGCTGGACAGATGGCCCTGTACGCCGTCCACGAGGACGTCGAGACCGGCCTCGGCCGCCAGGTCGACCAGCCGCGCCAGCTGGTCGACGGCGGCGGTGCGGATGAGGGTGCGGTTGGGCTGGAGGAGGGGCCAGAGGTGGAAGACGCGGACGTGGTCGAGACCGAGCCCGGCTATCTGGGCCAGGTCCTCGCGGGCGTGGGCCGGGTCGAAGTCGTGCCAGGAGTGGAACCAGCCGAGACGGGGCGTGTAGTTGACGCCGAAGCGGAGCGTAGAGATGGGATCCTCCTCGGGTCCGGTCGTGTCCTGCTCTTTGTCCTGCTCTTTGTCCTGCTCTTGTTCTGCGCGAATGTATCAACCACCATAGTCAGTGATGAGCAATAATTTGAACCAGGATCTCGTGATCGGCCTGGACGCCGGTGGCACGCGTACGCGTGCCGTCCTCGCCGCCGCCGACGGCCCCCCGCTCGGCGAAGGCGCCGCCGGTCCGGGCAACGCCCTGACCGTGGCGGTGCCGACGCTCACGGAACACCTGGCCGAAGCCATCGCGGAGGCGGTGCCGGAGAGCCTCCGCGGGAGGGTGGTCGCCGTCGCCGGCGGTTTCGCGGGCGCCACGGCCGCCTCGCCGGACGAACCCGGCCACGTCAACGCCCGCGCCGCGCTCACCGCCGCCCTGCGGCGCCTGGGCATCGCCACCGGCTCCGTCCGCATCTGCAGCGACATCGAGGCGGCCTTCGCCTCCGCACCCGGCACCCCGGCCGACGGCCTCGCCCTGGTGGCCGGCACCGGCGCGGTCGCCATGCGCATCACCGGCCGCCGGGGCACGACCACCGTGGACGGCGACGGCTGGCTGCTCGGCGACGACGGCAGCGGCTTCTGGATCGGACGCGCTGCGGTGCGGGCGGCACTGCGGATGGCGGACGGCCGAGGACCGGCGACGACCCTGGCCGCGTCGGTCGGCCGGGCCCTCGGCCTCCCGGCCGCGGCACTGCCGCCCGGCGCCGTCGACGTCGTGCCGCGCGGCGCGGAGGGGGTACGGGCACAGAGCACCGGCGATGAGGGCCGTGCGCTGCACACCATCGGCGAGGGCCGCGCGCTGGGCACCGGCGATGAGGGGCGGTTGCAGCGCACCGGCGGCGAGGGTCGCTTGCAGCGCACCGGCGGCGAGGGTCGCTTGCAGCGCACCGCCGATGAGGGTCGCCCGTTGCGCACCATCGGCGAGGGCCGCACGCAGCACATCGCCGATGACGGTCGCCCGCCGCGCGCGGGTGATGAGGGCAGCGCGCTGGGCACTGGCGACGAGGGCCGCCCTCAGCACACCGCCGGCGACAGCCGCCCGCAGCGCACCTCCGCCGACGTACAGCCGCAGCACACCTCCGCCGACGACCCCCCGCACCACACCTCCACCGACAACGCCCCCTCGCACCACACCGCCACCGACAACGCCCCCCCACCCCACCCCACCCCGAACTGGCCCCGTCCCCGGCGCGAGGCCTACCGCATGTACCTACTCCCCGCCGTCATGGCTGAGCCCCCGATCCGGCTCGCTCGATTCGCCCCGCTGGTGGCCGAGGCGGCGCGGGGCAAGGATCCGGTCGCCGAGGCGATCCTCGAGGAGGCGGCCGGTCAACTGGCCGAGGCTGTAAGGGCGTTGGATCCCCGCCCGGGAGAACCGCTCGTCGCCACCGGTGGCCTGCTCGGGCCCGACGGTCCCCTGACCGCGCTTCTGACCGGTCGCCTGGCCGCCCTCGGGCTCACGCTCGGCTGGGTGGCCGACGGCTGCCGGGGCGCCGTGGCGCTCGCCCGGCTCGTACACACGGCGGCAGCGGATGAGTGACGTCCTCTACCGCGACCCGACCGCCCCCGTCGACGCCCGCGTCCGCGACCTGCTCGCCCGCATGACCCTGCGCGAGAAGGCCGGCCAGCTCAACCAGCGGATGTACGGCTGGGACGCCTACCGCCGCGCAGCGGACGGCGGGTTCGAGCTCACCGACGCCCTGTACGCCGAGACCGAGCGCTTCGCCGGACTCGGCGCCCTGTACGGGCTCCAGCGCGCCGACGCCTGGTCCGGCGTCGACCACACCAACGGGCCCGGTGCCGAGGACGGCGCCGCTCTGGCCGGGTTGGTGCAGCGGCACGTCGTCGAGCGGAGCCGGCTCGGCATACCGGCGCTGTTCGTCGAGGAGGTGCCGCACGGCCACATGGCGCTCGACGGGACGGTTCTCCCCGTGAATCTGGCCGTCGGCGCGACCTGGGACCCCGAGTTGTACGAGCGCGCCGCCGCCCACGCCGCCGCCGAACTGCGCGCCCGGGGTGGCCATGTCGCCCTCGTGTCCGCCCTCGACATCGCCCGCGATCCGCGCTGGGGCCGTACCGAGGAGTGCTTCACCGAGGATCCGTATCTCGCGGCCCGGCTCACCGAGGCCCTCGTACGGGGCATGCAGGGCGAGCCCGCCGAGTGCTTCGCCGCCGACCGGGCCCCCGTCGTCCTCAAGCACTTCGCCGGACAGGGCGCCACCGTCGGCGGGCGCAACTCCGCCGAGTCCGAACTCGGGCTCCGCGAACTCCACGAGATCCACCTCCCCGCGGCCCGGGCCGGCATCCGCGCCGGAGCCGCCGCCGTCATGTCCGCGTACAACGAGGTCGACGGTTTGCCCTGCTCCGGTAACAGGGCCCTGCTCACCGGGCTGTTGCGCGAGCGCTGGGGCTTCGACGGGCTCGTCATGGCCGACGGTCTGGCCGTGGACGCGCTGGCCCGCATCACCGGTGACAAGGTCTCCGCCGGCGCCCTCGCGCTCCGCGCCGGTGTCGACCTCAGCCTGTGGGACGAGGGCTTCACGCACCTGGAGGAGGCGGTCGAGCGGGGACTGGTGAGCGAGGACGTCCTCGACGCGGCCGTCGCCCGCGTCCTGCGGCTCAAGTTCCGCCTCGGGCTGTTCGACCAGGCCGGCACGGACTCTGCTCCGGCCCATGGCAGGGAGGTCAGCACGGCCCTCGCCCGCGCCGCGGTCACCCTCCTCCACAACGACGGCGGTGTCCTGCCCGTCGCGGCGGGCGTCTCCCGTATCGCCGTCCTCGGACCTCAATCGGCCACCACAGCACACCAGTTGGGCGACTACACCGCTCCGCAGCGCCCCGGTACGGGCGCGAGCGTGCTCGACGGGCTACGGCGACTCGCCCCGCCCGGCGTCGGCATCCGCCACGCCCGCGGCTGCGCCCTCACCGGCGACGACCTCTCCGACATCCCCGAGGCGGTCGCCGCGGCAGCCGCCTGTGACGTGGCCGTGCTCGTGCTGGGCGGCAGCAGTGCGCGCACCCCGGGCACCGGCTTCGCGGCCAACGGGGCCGCGCTCACCGCCGTCTCGGAGATGACCTGCGGCGAGGGAGTCGACCTGGCCGGTCTCAGGCTCGGGAAGGCGCAGCACGCGCTGCTGGACGCCGTCACCGCGACCGGCACACCCACGGTGGTCGTCCTGATCCAGGGCCGTCCGCACGCCGTCCCGGAGGCGGCGGAACGTGCCGCCGCGCTGCTCACCGCCTGGTATCCGGGCCCGTGGGGCGGCGAGGCGATCGCCGAGATCCTCCTGGGACACGTGGAACCGCTCGGCCGTCTCCCGGTCTCCGTGCCGCGCTCGGCGGCCCAACTCCCCGTCTACTACAACCACAAGGACATCGAGTACGGCGGCTACGTGGACGAAAGCGCCCTGCCGCTCTACTCCTTCGGCCACGGGCTGTCGTACACGAGCTTCGCGTACGGACCGCCGCGCCTGTCCGGGCACACGGTCGAGGTCGAGGTCACCAACACCGGGAGCCGGAGCGGGCGCACGGTCGTGCAGGTCTATCTGAGGCGACTGATCACGTCCGTCTGGCCGCGCACCCTCGAACTGTGCGCGTTCGAGGGCATCGACCTCGCGCCGGGCGAGCGCCGTACGGTCACCATGACCCTCGAAGAAGAACAACTGGACCGGGCCGACACCGTCGAGATCCGTGTCGCGGAGTCGGCCCGGGCGGCGCTGACCGCCGTACCCGCTGTTCTGCACGTGGGAGACCTCAGAACTTGACGGCCCCCGACGACACACCCTTGTAGAACCACCGCTGCGTGATCATGAACAGCACCAGCACCGGAATCACGGAGATCACCGAACCGGCCATGACCATCCGCTGGTCGTAGCCGAACGACGAGCTCTGCAGCCGCGACAGACCCAGGGTCAGGGTCATGTTGCTCTCCGTGCGCAGGACGATCAGCGGCCAGAGGAAGTCGTCCCAGGCGCTGATGAAGGTGTTGATGACGACCACCAGGATCGCGCCCCACGCGGACGGCAGGTACAGGTACCTGAAGCGCTGCCACTCGTTCGCCCCGTCGAGCATGGCCGAGTCCTCGATCTCGCGCGGCACCGCCAGGAACGCGCCGCGCATCAGCAGGACGTTGATGGCACCGACGAACCCGGGCAGCCACACACCCGCCAGGCTGTCGACCAGGCCCAGGCCGCGGATGCTGATGAACAGCGACACCATGATCGACTCGAACGGGAACATCATGGAGGCGACCAGTACGACCCAGACCGCCTTGCGGCCCTTCCAGGAGGGCTTGGAGAGCATGTAGCCGGCCGTGGTGGAGAACACCAGCTGGCTGGTGACCGACAGGGCGACCACGATCAGGCTGTTCTTGATGTACGTGGCCACCGGCACCTGGTCGAAGACCGTCCGGTAGGCCCGCAGGGTCGGGTGCTGCGGCAGGAGGGAGGCGTTCGCCCCGAAGACGTCCTCGCCGGTGCCCTTCAGCGAGGCCAGCAACTGCCACAGCAGCGGTCCGACGGTCAGGCCGAGCACGAGGAACAGGATCAGGTAGCGGACGATCAGTTCCCGGGGGCGGCCGTAGTCCCGCCAGCGCGGCATCAGGCGGCGGCGCTTGGCCGAAACCGCGGTCGTCGTCATGCGTCGTCCTCCTTCGTCAGGCGCTGCGCCAGCAGGGTCAGTCCCAGCGTCAGCAGGAACAGGGCCACGCTGACGGCCGAGCCGTAACCGGCGTTGCCGGTGAGCGGGTCCAGGCCGACGTCCCGGATGTAGAAGGGCAGGGTGCGGTCGGCGCCGCCGGGGCCGCCGGTGGAGCCGCCGAGCATGTAGATCTCGGTGAACACGCGCAGCGAGCCGATGCCGGTGAGCGTGCCGACGAGCATCATGGCCTGGCGCACGCCCGGCACGGTGATGTGCCAGAAGCGGCGGGCGGCGCCGGCGCCGTCCATGGACGCCGCCTCGTGCAGCTCCTTGGGTACGTTCCCGAGCGCGGCCAGGTAGAAGACCATGTACCAGCCGAGCCCCTTCCACAGGGTCAGGCCCATCGCGGACAGCAGGATCAGCCACGGGTCGGACAGGAACGGGATGGCGTCCCTGATCACATGGGACTTCTCCAGCCAGGTGTTGACCAGCCCGTCGTCGGCCAGCAGCCACTGCCAGCTCAGGCCCACGACCACGCTGGAGGCGAGCACCGGGGTGTAGAAGGCGGAGCGGAAGAAGCCGATGCCGGGCAGGTTCTTCTCCACCAGGATGGCCAGCAGCAGCGGCAGCAGCACCATCAGCGGTACGACGATCAGCGCGTACAGGATGCTGTTGCGGGTCGCCAGCCAGAAGTCGGAGTCGTCCAGCATCCGCGTGTAGTTGTCCAGCCCGACGAAGCTCGCGGCGCCGCCGAGAGGCTTGGCATTGGTGAAGGACAGCACGAGCGTGTTGAGGAACGGGAACACGCCGAAGACCACCGCGCAGATGATCGCGGGAGCGGTCCACAGCCAGGGCAGCCACCAACGGCGGTACATCGCCGCGCCGTTGGCACCGGGAGCGCGACCGGGCAGCAGGGCCCGGGAGAGCCGGCCAAGACGGGACGGGGCCGCGCCCGGCGCGGAGACTGTGCTCTCCGCACCGGGCACGGACACCGGCTTCGTGATCTGTACCGTCACCGTCAGCCTGCCTGCTTCAGGAGCTCGTTGGACTTCTCCTGGGCGTCCTTCACGGCGTCCGCGGCGCTCTTCTTGCCCTGCATGGCGAGCTGCACCTGGCCCACGATGGCGGCCTGCATGGCCGAGGAGATGTTGGTCTGGTAGGCGGTGGCCGTCTTGAGCTGCTCGGCGATGAGCTTGCGGGCCTCGGAGAACGGGTCGCTACCGCTGACCTTCTGGAAGAACGGGTCGTCCAGCGAGGTCGTGGTCGTCGGGAAGATCACGACCTTCGGGTCCTTGCACCAGGCCGTCTGGTTCTCCGCGTTGGTGAGGAACTCCGCGAAGGCCACCGCTGTGGGGGCGTTCTTGGTGGTCGCGGCGGTCGCGATGTACTGGGGGGCACCCGTGGTGTGGCCGAGCGCGTCGAAGGGCTGCTGGCCGACGGCGGTCTTGGTGTAGATCGACGGGCTGTTCTGCTGCACGAAGCGCACGAAGCTCGGGTTCGTCGAACCGTAGGCGAGCTTGCCCTGGCTGTAGAGCGTGGAGGGGTCGTTGTTGGAGGACAGCGAGTCCTTCGGCATCGCGCCCTCCTTGTACAGCTTCGTCATCCACTCGACCCACTGGACGGTGCGCGGATCGTCGCCGAAGACGGCGGACTTGCCGTCGGAAGACAGGATCTTGATGTTCATCTGGTCCCAGTCGGCCGGGACCCGCCAGACCGGGTTGGCCATCGTCGCGTAGTACTCGCCCTTGCCCGCCTTGGCGATCTTCTCGTAGTCGGCGAACAGCCCGAACATGGTCGTCGGCGGCTTCGCCGGGTCGACCCCGGCCTTCTTCAGCAGGTCGGTGTTGTACGTCAGGACGACGCCGCCGGTGTACCAGGGCAGCACGGTGTGCACCGAGGCGCCCGAGGCGTCCTTCATGGTGCTGGAGTTCCAGAACGCCGGGACGAACGGCTTGCCGGCGTCCGGGTCCTTGACACCCAGGTTGAGCAGGTAGCCGGCCTTGGTGAGGGCGGTCGCGGTGGGGGAGTCGACGTTGATCACGTCCGGCAGGGTGCAGGCGGAGGCGTCGGTGACGGTGCGCTGGTTGAAGTTCTGGTCGCCGGGGTCGTCGATCCACTTGACCTTGGTGCCGGGGTGCGCCTTCTCGAAGTCGTCGATGACGCCGTTGAAGAAGCCGCCGAAGTCCTTCTTCAGGTTGGTCGTCTGGAAGGTGATGTTGCCCTTGACGTCGCCGGAGAGCTTCCCGGACCCGACGTTGGCCTTGTCGACCTTGCAGGCTCCGGCGGTGGCGTCGCCGTCACCGGAGCCGCCGCCCGAGAGTCCGCAGCCGGATGCGGCCAGGGACAGGGCGGCGATACAGGTCAGGGTGCGGGTCAGTCTTCTTGCGCGCATGTGATGGGCCCTCCTGCGACCGGGCGAGTCAGGGATGTGCTGGTTCAATGAACCAACTTCGACTCCGAGTGATGAAAATGTGGACCAGAATTCATCGGAGGTCAATGGGTAACCGTGTTGCGTTTAGGTTCCGTCCGAGATCAGTGCCGGTGCTCGTGGTCCGGATGCGCCGGGTCGCCCGGGTGCTCGTGCCCATGGGTGTACACCACACCCGCGCGGGCCCGGTCCAGCCAGTCGAAGAAGGCCCGCCGGCCCGCCGCCCGCCGCAACTCCCGGGCGACGCCCTCACGGACGTCCTCGTACGGCAGGAAGTCCCGCTCCGCCGCCACGCCGAAGGGGTCCACTCCGTGCCTGAGCGCCTCCGGGGTGAGGAAGCGGTCCCGGTTGCGGTCGTAGTAGTCCCGTACGTCCGTCTCGGGCACGTGCTGCTCGCCCTCCAGCTCGGCCAGCAGCACCCGGGCCGCCGGGGAGTGGGCGAGCGCCGCGGCGACGATGCTGCCCAGGTCGGCGACGTCGCTCTCGGCCACGGCGAGCACCCCGGACGAGGACACCTCCGCCGGGGGCCCCAGCCCCCGCTCCGCGCACGCCCGGCGGGCGAGTTCGTCGGTGACCACGACCTGGGTCGCCCAGCGCCGCCGCTGCCGCTCGGCACGGGCGAGGGCCTCTGGACGGGTCTCACGGTCGCGGGCCGGAACGGCCTTCAGAAGGGCGTCCACGCGTGCCTTGGCGACCGCCTCGCCGTCCACCAGGGCCGCGTGGGTCACATGGGCCGTGTGGGTCGCGTGTTCGGTCATCGCGTCACCTCCGGCGCGAGGGTCTCCAGGGGGCGTCGACGCGTGCCTTCGCCGTCCCGTATTGCCTGTATGGACCGCGTGCTCGCTCACGGTGTCACCTCCAGCTCGACCGCCTCCGTGTACGCGACGCAGCCGTTCCAGGCGACCTTCGCCATCAGCCAGTACGAGCCCGGCGGTACCGCCGAGCCGTCCACCTCGATCAGGCACTCCAGCTCCTGCCCGGCTGCCACGGTGAACCCCTGGCAGCCCGGACCGACCCCCGGCCAGGTGCCCCAGGACGACACCGCCCACAGCTGGCCGCCGACCGGCCCGCGGGTGGTGTTGCGCAGGGTCACCGGCACTCGGGCCCGCTCATCCCGGCCCACCGTGACCCGCTCAACACCCAGACAGGACACCAGAGTCGGCCCGGTGTGCCCGTCCGGCACATCGAGCGCCACGACGTCCTCGTACGTCTGTCCGCGATACGACAGCCGCGCGGCCAGCCAGTGGCGGCCGGGCACGGCGTCCGCCGGCGGGGTCACCGTGACCTCGGCGAGGGTGAACCCGCCGGGGCCCAGCGCGTACGGGAGTTCGGCGGGCTCGGCGGACCAGCCGGCCGGCACGTCGAAGGTCACCGTGCCCGACACCGGCGCGTCGGTCAGTTCGGAGCCGACCCGGACCGTGGCCGTGACGGGGCCGGAGGCGGTGAGCGCGGTGGGCGAGACGTATACGGCCACGGGCATGTTGCCGCGCGGGGCGGGCCCGGAGTTGTGCAGCCAGTAGCGGGTGTGGACGGGCTGGGCGGGCTCGTGGGCATCGACACCGGGGCCGGGGGACGGGTCGGTGCCGGCTGTCGGCGTGGCCAGGACGGTGGCCACCTCGAACCCGGTCAGCCCGACCTCCAGCACGCCCTCCCCGTCCGGCGCCAGCGGCTCCCCGGGCCGCTCCAGTACGTCCGCCCGGGCGCCCTCGGTCCACTCCAGCGGCCCGCGCACCCGCGCGGCCACCGGCCGCCCGTTCACCTCGTGCATCCGTACGACGACCCCGCGCCCCGGGTCGGCGGGCGTGACGCCGCCCCGGGCGAGCGGGGAGCCGAGGGGCTTGAGGGCGTCGAGCAGCACCTCGCCGGCCGGCTCCAGGGTCAGCAGGGAGGTCTTCCTGGGCAGCAGCCAGGCCTCGGAGGTGGTCCTCAGTTGTGCGGTGAGCGGGTGGTTGAACTCGTGCCCGCGCTGGGGAAGCCGCAGCTCACGCCAGTCGCCCTCGCCCGCCACGACGGCGTAGTCGAAGGTGTGCGACCAGCGCTGGAGCTGGAAGGCGGACCCGTCGGGGGCCGTACGGCGCGGCGGGTCGACCCAGATGCCGGACGGCCAGCCGGTGCAGGAGCGCATCAGCGACATGTAGAGGTCGCCGGAGGCGGTGACCACGCAGCCGGGCGTGCCCCGGTTGAGGACGGCGAAGCCGCGCCCGTCCCAGGCGTCGCCCGGCGGCAGCGCCTCGCCGCCGCCCGCCGCGACGGCCGTGACGGTCGCGTCGTCCAGGTCGGCGATCAGCGCGTCGACCGCCTTGGCGTCGTCCTCGGGGCCGGCGCCCGCCACCACGAGCAGCGGCAGCCGCTCCAGGTCGCGCAGGTCGGCCCCGGGCACCCACTCCTCGCGCAGCCCCGCGCGCGGCGCGACCCAGACGGCCGCCACCCCCCGCGCGGTCAGCTGGCGCCCGAGCTCGCGTCCGGCGGCCGGGTCCCAGCCGAGCGCCTCGGCGACGACCGGGTTGCGGTCGGGGCCGCCGACGGCGATCCGGATGTCGGGAAGGTTGGAGTCGACCTCGAGGTCGCCGTAGCGGGGGCCGCCCGCGATGGTGGAGGTCGCCGTGACGCCCGCGCGGACGAGGGCCGCCGCGAGCGGGGTGCCCAGCTCACCGGCCTCCTCCCAGGAGGCGTACACCAACTCGGCGACCCCGATCGAGCGGTGGCCGAGGAAGGCGCCGGAGTCGTCCCGGACCGCGACCCGCGCCGTGGATCCCAGCCCGAACCAGGTGTTGGCGGGGTTGTCCAGCGTCCACGGGAACTGTTCGCTGTCCACCTCGACGAACCCGAACCCGCGCCCGATCACCGCGTCCGCCACCTCGTGCACCGGCAGCCCGCCCCGCACCTCGGAGGGCCAGCGCACCCGGACGAGCCGGTCGGCGCCGTCGTATCCGTCGATGGTCGTGGAGACGTCGAGCCGGTCGACGCCCTCCCACAGCGTCAGCCGCTGCGTGTAGCGGAACAGGCCGAGGTCGGCGGTGACGGTGAGGCGGGAGCCGGCCGGGGAGCGCTCGGCCCGTACCTGGGCGGTCACGTCCCGGCCGCGGGCCGCCGTCGTGCCGGTCGGGGTGAGGTGCCACGGTCCCTCGCCGAAGCGCGGGTGGCGCGGGTACTCCTCCTGGACGACGAGTTCGTTGCCGATGTCGCCGGGGCGCAGCAGCTCCCGGCCGCCCTCGGCCAGGGCGCGCAGGCTGCTGACGCCGCCGCCGCGGGCCGGGTCGACCGTGACCTCGTAGAACTCGTTGCGGATCGAGGTCCCGTCGGCCGGGGTGGCCGGGTACCACCCGGCCACCGATCCCCTGCCGAGCGGGATCGCCGTCAGGCCCATGCCCGGCACGTCCGGTACGACGACCCGGAGCCGCCCGTCGTCCTCGCGCACGGCGGGCAGCGGCCGGGAGGCGTCGTCGAGGGGGACCAGGCCGGGGTCCTCGACCGTGAGGACGTCCCGCCGCTGCCAGGTCGCCGAGTTGAAGACGACCAGGTCGGTCCCGTTGCCCGGGGCGACCCGCTCGGCCAGGGCCCGGGTGGCGTCGGCGTGCACGGACTCGGCCAGGTCGGACAGCTCCCGCCAGCCGGTCATCAGGTCGATGTAGACCTGGTCGGACTCGGAGCCGGTGATGGCGTCGTGGTGGGCGCCGTAGATCAGCTGCCGCCAGGCCTTGTCGAGCGCCGCGTCGGGATAGGGGTGCCCGGCGACGAGGGAGGCGAGCGTCGCCCAGGCCTCGGCGTCGGCGAGCAGCGTCTCGCCGTACCGCTGGGCCTGCTTGGTGTCGATGTAGGAGACGTCCTTGCCGGTGTAGACCGGGTTCATGTCGCGCGTCTGCGGGGAGGCCTTGCGGCCCTCCGCGTCGAGTTCGTCGCGCACGGCGGCGAAGAAGTCCCGGGGGATGGCGCTGACGAAGCGCGGCCACACGTACCGGTCGTTCCAGTCCCGGTGGATGCCCATCACCCAGCGGCAGGGCGGCGCGTAGTCCCCGCCGACCGGCAGCAGCACGTTGCGCGTGAGGGCGACCTTCTTGAGCCCCTTGAACAGCTTGAGGGCGGCGGCCTCCGCCTCGGGCAGCGTCGGCGCGTTGTCGATCGCCCAGCCGGCGCCGTAGTGGTTGACCATGTACGCGGTCAGCAGCCCGCGCCCCGAGGGGGCGATCCAGCTGAACTCGGCCGGGAACTGCATCCGCTGAGGATCCCGGGGCTCCTCGCCGAACACCGACAGGGTCGGCCCCCACTGGTGGAACGGCCCGCGCGCCCACGAGCTGGAGGTGACGCCCGCGTCCGCCATCAGCCCGGGGAACTGCGGATCGTGCCCGAAGGCGTCCAGCTGCCAGGCGGTTTCGGGAACGGCTCCCAGGATCGCGCGCTGGAAGCCGTCCCCGTACAGAGCGTTGCGTACGGTGGCCTCGGCGCCGGTGAGGTTGGTGTTCGGCTCGTTGTAGGTGCCGCCCATGATCTCGACGCGACCGGTGCGGATCAGCTCGCGCAGGAAGGCGCGCTCCTCCGGGAAGGCGTCCCAGTACGGCTTGAGGTAGTCGACCTCGGCCAGCACGAAGGTGTACGCCGGGTCGCGCCGCGCCAGATCGCAGTGGGCCCGCACGAGGCTCATCCCGGACTGGCCGCGCGAGTCGAAGGTGCGGGCGGGCAGACCGCTGCCGGCCGGGTCGTCGGCGACGTCCCAGGTCTCGGTGTAGGCGGCCTGGGTGTTCCACCACACGGGGTCGTAGTGGAAGTGGCTGACCATGAACATGGTCCAGCCGGGCTCGGCGACGGTGAACTCGGCGGTGTGGCGGGCGAGTTGCTCGCCTTCGGCGGCGGTGACGGTGATCTCGCGACGCTCACCGGCGGCCAGCTCGGTGCGCACGGGTATCTCGGCGCGCAGGGTGCCGTCCTCGCCCGTCGTCGCTTCGGCCTCTCCGGCGACCCCGGGGCCTTCGACGCTGAGGCGGACGGTACGGCCGGGAGTATGGCTCAACTCGACGGCCACCACCTGGCGCGGCCGCTCGGTGGTTCCGACGAAGAGCTCGGTCGACTCGACAGAGGTCACGCGCATGGGCTGGGGCTCCTACGAGGATGCGGGGGAGCCCCATCGTGGCACCGAGTGGATGATTCAAACAACCATCTACGTGTTTTTTCGGTGGTTCATCCACACAACTTCGGACGGCCTCAGCGTGCGCGCCGGTTCTTCAGGGCGTGCTGCCCGAGGATGTGGTCGGTCAGCGCCAGGGAGGCGCTCGCGCGCTGGTAGGAGAGCTGGGCGACCCGGACGTAGAGGCAGTCGATGAGGACCAGCACGGAGTGGCGGGCACCGACGATGGTGGTGGGGAAACTGGTTGCCGACGAGGAGGAGATCAGCCGGATGTCGGCGGCCCTGGCGAGCGGCGAACGCGGGTCCGCGGTGATCGCCACGGTGGTCGCGCCGCGTTCCTTGGCCAGCTCCAGGGGTTCGAGCGTCTCCCGGGTCGCCCCGGACTGGGAGATGCCGATGGCGACGTCCGCCGGGGTGAGCAGCGCGGCGGAGGTGGCCGCGGCGTGCACCTCGGTCCAGCCGCGCACCGCGCAGCCGATGCGGAACAGCCGGGTCTCGGTCTCCTGCGCGATCACCCCGCTGCCGCCGACGCCGTACACGTCGATGCGCCGGGCACGGGCCATGGCCTGCGCCACGCGCTCGATCGCGTCGAGGTCCATCCGGTCGATGGTCTGCTGGATCGCGCGCAGGTCGGCGCTGCCCACGACCTGCACGACCCGTTCCAGATCGTCGTCCGGGGAGATGTCCGGGCCGATCTCCGCGGTGCCCCAGTCGGAGACCTCGCCGCGCCCGCGCTCCTGGGCCAGCTCGATCAGCAGATGCTGATAGGAGTCGAGGCCGATGGCGCGGCAGAAGCGGGTCACCGTCGCCTGGGAGGTGCCGGTGCGGCGGCCCAGCTCGGCGGCCGAACAGTGGGTGACGGCGGCCGGATCCTCCAGGATCAGCTCGCCGACCTTCCGCAGGGAGCCGGCCAGCCGGGGCAGCTCGGTGCGGATCAGTGTGGTGACGTCGGTCGAGGGCATGTGAAGAATGTATCAGCCACCGTTCAGGGGGCGGATTGAATACCAGGACCGCCATGTGATTTATTGATTCATCGATGGAGATATAGACGGTGGTTCAATCCATCAGTGGGGAGCGTCGCGTGTCGGATGAGTCAGTCAGCGCCCAGGGGTTCGCACGAGAGGGCCTGGCCGTCCTCCAGCACCTCACCGAGTCAGCCCGCGAGGACGTGGCGCGCGCGGCCGAACTGATCGCCGGGTGCGTCCGCTCCGACGGCGTCATCCAGGCCTTCGGCACCGGCCACTCCCAGGCCATCGTCCTCGAACTCGCCGGCCGCGCCGGGGGTTTCGTACCGACGAACCGGCTGAGCATCGCCGACCTCGTCCTCTACGGCGGCGACGACCCGAGCGTCCTGGACGACCCGCTCCTGGAGCGCCAGTCCGGCGTGGCCGCGCGGCTCTACGACCTCGCCGCCCCGCACCCCGAGGACCTCTTCGTCATCATCTCCAACTCCGGCGTCAACAACGTGATCGTGGAGATGGCCCTGCGCGCCAAGGAACGGGGCCACCGCGTCCTGGCCGTCACCTCCCTCACCCACACCCGGGCCGTCCCCGCCGCCCACCCGAGCGGCAAGAAGCTCGTCGACCTCGCCGACGTCGTCCTCGACAACGCGGCCCCGCGCGGCGACGCCCTCCTCGAACTCCCCGGCGGCGGCGCCGTGTGCGCCCTGTCCACGCTCACCGGCGTGCTGCTGGTGCAGATGGCGATAGCGCAGGCGTCGGCTGTGCTGCTCGCGGCGGGGGAGCGGCCGCCGGTGTACGTCTCGGCCAATGTGCCCGGCGGTTTCGAGGGCAACCTGGAACTGGAGAAGCGGTACGCCGGACGGATCCGGCGTACCGCGAGCTGAACTACTCCACCGGTACGGGCGTCAGCGCGACGGCCAGCGGATAGGCGCCGGTCGTCAGGGATGCCCCCGCGGTGCCCTTCGCGGTGTCGACCGGTACCAGGGCGTTGCCGTCGGCCGTGGTGACGTAGGCCGTGGCGCCGTTCCAGTCCAGGCCGACGTCGAAGGCCGACCTGCCGACCTTGACGCTCGTGCCCGGGGCGCCGGTGACCGTGTCGACGGGGGTGACCGAGGCGCCGTTGCTGGGGCTGACCCACAGCGTCCGGCCGTCCGGTGAGAGGGCGAGGCCGTAGGCCTGCCCGGAGACCAGGAGGGTCGGCTCGGTGTCGTTGGTCGCGGTGTCGATCGGGGTGATGGTCGAGCCGCCGGAGTTGGACACGTACACCGTCTTTCCGTCGGGCGCGGCCACGACGTTGAAGGGGCTGGGGCCCACGGGGACGGCGGTTTCGGCCTTCCCGGTGGCGAGGTCGACGGGCGTGACGGTGTTGTCGTGGATGTCGGCCACGTACAGAGTGCTCCCGTCCGGCGTGATCGCCATGTTCTCCGGTCCGGAACCGACCGGGACGGGTGTGCCCGCCGTCAGCGTGCCGGTGTCCACGGACTGGACCGTGCCGTCCGTGTAGTTGGCGACCCAGAGTGTGCCGCCGTCCGGCGTGAGGGCGAGGCCGGCCGGGACGCGGCCCACGGCGACCGTGGCGGTGACCTTGCCGCTCGCCACGTCGATCACGCTGACCGAGTTCGAGCCCTGGTTGGCGGCGTAGGCGGTGCGCCCGTCGGCACTGACGACCACCTCGCCCGGGTTGTTGCCGACGGCGATGGTGGTGGCATCGCCGGAGGCCAGGTCGATGGAACTGACCGACGCACCGCTGAAGTTGGCGGTGAGGGCGCGGGGCGTCCCGGTGCCGTCGGTGACCTGGACCGGTATCGCACGGTCGAGGATGCCGTCGCCCGACACCACGACCGAGTGGACGCCCGGGGTGTCCGAGGTCAGGGTGACGGTGGCCGAGGCGCTGCCCTGGGCCGGGACGCTCACGGTGCCCTCGGCGGGCGAGGCGGTGATGCCGTCGGGGACGTCGAGCTTCCAGGTGACGGTCTTCGCGGCCGTGGACCGCTTGTCGGACAGGGTGAGGGTGACCGTGTCGGTGGCGCCGGGCTTCAAGGTGAGGGAGGCGGGGGCGAAGGAGGCGTCGACACCGGGGTCCGGGGCGTTCTCCAGCATCGTCGTGTAGAGGAACTGGTCCATCACACCCGGCGAGACCTGCTGGGGAATGGCGTCGAGTTCCTTGCGCTCGCTCCTGAGCCGGTTCCAGTAGGTGGTGACGGCGTCCGTGTCGCCCGCCTTGTTGGCGAGCAGCAGGTCTACGGCCGTCTGCCCGGCGGTGCCGTAGCGGCCGAGCTTGTCCAGCCAGGCGGAGGTCTCCTCGAGGAACCCGGGGTTGTCGAGGCGGGCGCGCAGTTCGGCGGGGGTCGCGGCCATGTCGGTGAAGTAGGCCTTGAGCGCGGCGGCGGCTCGGTCCAGGCCACTGTCCTGTTCGTAGGCGGTACGGAAATCGGCGATGAGGCGAGTGAGAGTGGGGGACTCGGTCGCGTCGAGCTGGGAGGAGTAGTTGTTCTCGGCGAAGATCCGCAGCCACTTGGCGGCGCCCGTCGCCGGTCCCGCGAGGTCGTCGACGGAGGCGAGGAAGGCGGCCCGGGGGTCGTAGGCGTCCGGGTTCCACAGATAGGCGGCGGAGGTGAACAGGGCGATCCGGCTCGCCTCGCCCTGGACCATCGGGTTGGCGGTCACCCCGGTCGCCGCGCTCGCCACACCGGGCTCGCGACCCGTGTAGGGGCCGAGCAGCAGACGGCTGGTGACGTAGTCGTTGACCGGGTAGTTGTCCCAGACCAGGATCGGATGGCCGTACACCGCACGGGCCTGCGCGACCTGATCGGCGGTGATGGTCGGCGCGATCACGCCGACGCCGGTCCACTCCACGACGACGGACGGGTCCAACTGCTCCCGCAGTGCCTTCTTGTACGGGGAGTCGGCGAGGTCGGAGTACTCGGTGGGGACCATCTCCAAGGGGTGCAGGTCGTCGGGGTGTTCGGCGGAGAAGTCGTGCCAGACCCGGTTGAGGAGATGGGCCTGCGCGGCACCGGCCGCACCGCCCCCGGTGCCGAACTCCTTCTCGTCCTCGGCGCAGTTCCACTTCGTGTAACTGATGTCGTCCAGCGGGACGGCGAAGGAGCGGACCCCGATGGCGTAGAGGGAGTCGAACTTGGCTGTGAGGGCCTTGATGTCGGCCTCGGAGGAGTAGCAGACGGACAGCCCCGGGGAGAGGGCGTAGGTGAAGCGGACGTGGTTGGCGTCGGCCCGGTCGACCAGTTCCTTGAGCTGTTCCAGTTCGGCGGCGGGGTAGGCGTCGCGCCAGCGGGCCCGCAAGTAGTCGTCGTCCTTGGGGGAGTAGACGTAGACGTTCTGCTTCGTACGGCCGTAGAAGTCGAGTTGGGCGAGCCGCTCGGCGTGCGTCCAGGGGGTGCCGTAGAAACCCTCGATGACTCCGCGCAGGGCGGCGGTGGGCCAGTCGCGGATGGCGACTTCGGGCAGTCCGCGTTCCTTGGTGACCAGTTGACGCAGGGTCTGGGCCGCGTAGAAGGTGCCGGTGGTGTCTACGCCGGAGAGGGCGAGGAGGGGCTGTCCGTTGCTGCGTCCGGATGCCAGGACGTACCCGCCGGAGGCGAGGCCGGTCGGGGACGCGGCGCCCAGCCGCTTCAGCGCCTTGCCGGTGGCGCTGTTCTCACCGGGGCCGCCGAGGTAGACGGTGAGCCCGGCCGCGGGAGGCTTGTGACCGGCGTCCACGGCGATGATCCTGTCGGCTCCGGCATCCCGCAGGACGGCCTCGACGACCCGGCGGGCCGACGGGTCGGTGCCGGGGCCGACGACCTCGACGACCCGGTCGGGGACGGTGAGTTGATGGGAGCCGGTGCGCATGCTCTGCGGCGTCGGCCAGACCTGCGGCGCGGGTGGACGGGGTGCCGCTGACGCCGGGCTCGTCGGGGCCGCGAGCCCGAGGGCCAGCAGCAGGACGGCGGCCGTGCGTCTGACGCGGGTGGGTGGGAGCACGGGTTCTCCTCGGGGTGGGTGAATGGAGCCACCGAGTTATGGTAGGGACGTTGATTTGAGCATTCAATGTCGTCGCCGAAACTCCCCGGCGCACCCGGGTGCAGCTGGAGCACCGCAACATCGACCGACACGGCCGAGCGTTGACTGCTCAGCCTGTTTACGGACACCCCGTAACTGCGAACCCTGCAACCTCTTGAGCGCATCCCCATGACAGGGTTACTCCTGCGCCGCCATGCCCGTAGTTGTGGATCACGGGGACCGCGCCATCGCGGTGTGTGAACTCGACCCGAACCCTTGAGCCCGTGGGCCGAGCGCCCACCCGATGTTCAATAACCTGAGCGTCTGCGAACCTCGGTTCGATCGCCGCGCACCGCTCGATGATCCCCTTCGCTGTGGCCGCGTCGTCCGCCACGTCACCGTCGCCGTCGATCGCCGTGCCGCCTAGGACGACCGTGTCCCCGTGCGGATAGAAACAGACGAGATCGGGCGACAGCCCCGTGTCCTCGGAGAAGAACTCCGTGATGCCTGGGTTCTCAACGACCACGTGCTGTCCTCGGATTGGCCGCAGCGTGCTGTCTCCGGCCAGCGCGGCGGCGCCCATGCCGGCGCAGTTCACGACGGCGGACGCGTCCGCGAACTCGTCGAGTGAACGGACCAAGCGCTGCTCGTGACGCTCCATTCCCGGACCTTCGCCCAGGGCTCGACAAGGTACGGCCCCCACATCGCGCCGGCCGCGAGCGACGTACGTCCAGGAATCTCCTCGGCGACCAGCCGCACGGACAGCCCAGCCTCAAGGAGCACGACTCCGGTGGTGAGTCCGGAGACTCCTCCACCCACGACGACGATCGCCTCGTTCGTAATCATGGTCCGACCGTAGTCGTTCGAGTGCTTCTCGGGGTCGGCCGCTCCGCGATGCGTTCCTCGAGGTCCGGCAGGAAGTCCCGGACGTACGCGTTGCGCTGCTTTCGACGCGGTTCGGTCGCCAGCTGATTCAGTACAGCCGTGCTTCTGGGCGAGCGCACCGTGCTGAGGCGGGCAGCAGCCGTCTCACCGACCTCGCAGGAGCGTTCCAGGTCTCCCGAGGCGCTGTAGCCGAGGGCGAGCCACGCCCCTTCGAAGAGCGCCCGGCGCGGGCCCGGTTTCCCTGCTCCAGCGGCGCGCGGCCGAGACTGATCAGTGAGTAACCGGACTGACATTCAAGGTGGTTGGGGGTCAGGAAATACATCCATCGCGGCTCTTCCTCGGAGCCGGTGCGGTCCTCGATCAACTCGCGTGCCAACGCGCTTGTGCGCTCGAAGTCCGTGTTGCGTCCTGCCGCCGCGTATCCGTAGGCGAGCCGCGAGAGGACCGAGGCCCGCACGGAGGCGGTTCCACCTTCGCTTGCTCGCCGGGCCGCCTCGCCCAGAGCGACGGCGTCAGCGGGGTGACTGCGCGACGCGGCCTGGAACGACAGATCAGCGAGGATGTGCGCGCACAGAGCCCGGTCGTTCACCTGGTGCGCTGCGCGGAGCGCGGTAACGAAGTACCGCTGTGCCAGACCGTGGTCGGCAGAGTCGAAGGCCATCCAGCCGGCCAGCTGCCCGATCTCGGCCAGTGCCCGGATCAGACGTACGGTCGCGGCGTCGGAGAGCCCGCCATCGTGGAGCAGAAGTCCTACAGACCTGAACTGCGCACCGACGTAAGGGAGATGGCGAGCACCGCCATGCTCGTCGTCGAGCTGTTGCAGCAGTGGGAGGTTCTGCTCCACCTGCGCGACGAGCGGGTCCGTAGGCGTGTCGTCCGCGAGTCTGGGGCTGAAAGGCCCGCGGCCCGCCGTGCCGTCCAGGTACTGGGAGACCACCGAGAGCAGTCCCGAGCCCGAAATCGCCAGGAAGCGGCGACGATCGACCAGTCCGCCGAGCACTCAGTCCTCCAGAATGCGAGCAAGTCCCCGGAAGGTCCAGGGATGGAACACGCCCGGCGTCACGCCAGTGGTAAGGCGCTGACTCGGCGACGGTGCCCGTGCCGAAGACGCGATTGAGCTTGCGCGCGAGCACCTTGGGGCTCCAGTCGAGCTCGTCAAGGCACGCTGCCAGCGCGTTGTTGCGTCCTCTGGCCGCAGTCGCCATACGGCACTCCTCCGCAGATCCCGTCACTGTGCCGACGCACACCCTTGCGTTCAGTTATTCCCATCGTCCAGCCACTTCGCCGAACTGGCTGCGAAGTTGGAGGGGCTGCCGTGGCCCGCGGAGCTGCATCCCTTTCGTGAGTTGGCGGGACCCCGGCATCATGCCGTGTCCACCCCGGGCGACCTGCTCCTGCACATCCGGGCCGCCCGGACGGACCTGTGCTTCGCCCTCGCCGCCGAGGCCGTACGGCGGCTGCGTGGCGCGGTGAGCGTCCAGGACGAGGTGCAGGCCTTCTCCTACTTCGACTCGCGCAACCTCCTCGGCTTCGTCGACGGCACCGAGAACCCGGTCGGCCCGGCCGCCGCCGAGGCCGCGCTGGTCGGCGCGGAGGATCCCGAGTTCCGCGGCGGCTCCTACGCCGTCGTGCAGAAGTACCTGCACGACGTGGACGCCTGGGAGGCGCTGGCGGTCGAGGCGCAGGAGAAGGTGATCGGCCGCACCAAGCTGACCAACATCGAGCTGGGCGTGCCCGGTTCGCATGTCGACGTCAACACGGTCACCGGACCGGATGGCGGGGAACGGGAGATACTGCGCGGCGCCATGCCCTTCGGGCGGCCCGGACACGGCGAGTTCGGCACCTACTTCATCGCCTACGCCCGCACCCCCGAGGTCCCCGAGACGATGCTGCGCAAAATGTTCCTCGGCGGCTCCGCCGGAGGGCCCGACCCGCTCCTCGACGCCGACTTCCTCCAGAGCATCCCCGAGCGCCCGCAGCCGTCGTGACGCCTCTCAGACCGCCGTGCGCTCGATGAAGTACGACCTTCACGAAAGAGACCTCCGCCGGCTGGGAGACTTCAGTCACCGGCCAGCTCGTTGCACGCCTGGTCGGCTGACGTGACCGTCGCCTGCCTCTTCGCGACGCTCATAGTGGACGCCGTCTCCACCATCGCAAGCCGTTCGACGACAACACGGCCTACTCCACCCAAGTCGCCGCAGAGAGTTGCGAGTTACAGGCCCGAGGTGTCTACCCTGCCAGCCGACACCTGCTGCACCTCAGATCGGAATCATCGACGAGATGTCGGGCCCGGTGCGCATGTTGTTACCGCCGTCGACTGCGATCGCCTCGCCGGTGATCCACCGCGCCTCAGGGCCGAGAAGGAAACGTACGAGATTGGCGACATCGGTCATCTCGCCGACCCCCGGCAGCGGAGTGTTCACGACGTAACTCTCGCGGACCGGGTCGTCGGCCGGTACGAGGGATGCCATCTTCTCGCTCATCGTGAACCCAGGCCGTACGGAGTTGAACCGCACGAGCCGGCCTCCGTACTCGTCAGCCGCGTTGCGCAACAGCACGTCGACCGCAGCCTTGGCTGCCGTGTACGCCCCGAAGTAGCGACTCGTCTGGGCAGCGGCGCCGGAGGAGATTCCCACGAACGACCCGCCCCGACGCTCGATCATCAACGGCACGGTGAATTTCAGCAGATTGAACGTTCCGACCACATTGAGGTTCAGCACCGACGCGATGTCGGCAGCGCTGATCTCGTGCAGCAGGCGCATCTGCCCGCTACCACCGGCGTTGGCCACCGCTCCCGTGACGCCGTTCCCAGCCTCGGCGGCCCGGGCCACGGCCTCACCCATGGCCCGTTCGTCGGTTACGTCGACGGCAATGGCGAGGACGCGGCCCGGGCCGGAGCAGGCGGAGTTCAACTCGGCCGCGGTCGCTTCCAGGATGTCGGCCCGACGACCGCAAATCGTGACGGTGGCTCCGTCATTGACCAAGCGCCGGGCGATGGCCCGGCCGATGCCCGAGCCGCCGCCAGTGACGACGATCGAGTGATTTTCCAGTGTGGTCTCCATCGCTGGATGGTACCGAGACCGACCCGATTGTCTCCAATTACATGACAGTGTCTCGAATTACGAGATCCACTCCGGCCTGGCGGCTCCACCCGGTCTCGGCGGCGGCCAGCGGCTGGCTCGGCGACCTCGCGGATGCCGAGCTCTTCGGCCGGCAGGGCATGAGGGTCGCGTGCCGTGCTCGGATACGGGCTTCGATCGGCGGCATTCTCTTCGCGGTATCCCGGTTTTTGCCTTGGATGTGCCCTCGGGCCGCACGCTCGTGGGCCGCTCGGGCGTCCGCGAGCGAAAACGTGCTGTCGATCGCGACGCGGATCATGCCCGCGTCGAGCAGGCGTCCCAGTTCGGCGAGCTGCGCGCCGTTCGAGCGGACCTGGGCGCTCGAGACGGTGACACCCAGCTTCGCGACCTCTTCTTCGTCGAAGTCCCCAGGGGGCACGGGGAATTGAGCGCCACCGCGCTTGAGCGTGCGCAGGAAGCGGCTGCTGCGAGGGCCACCGACGGTGTCGAGAACGAGGTCGACGTCGTGCACGCGTTCTTCACCGTTCCGGCACCCGCGCCGAAAGACGCACCCCTGGAGCAGGACGACGTCCGCCCAGCCGCCTGAACCGGTTTCAGGCCGACCCACCGACCCTCCCGGCCGGCGCCCAGAGCAATCACCGGATAGAGGGCGATCGGACGGGCGCGTCCGGACCGCACGCCGGGTAGCTCAGGTGCGATCTGCGGGAGCTCCGATCACTGCGCTGCCGGCTGGCACGGCGCTGTCCACGTCGAGGACGCGACCTGGGTCCAGCCCTGATCGGTCGGGGCGTCCTTCCGCGCGGCTGCCGCAACGACGAAGCCCTGCCCACGGAGGACCTCCACGGCCTTCTCACGGGGCAGGATCGGTATCGGCGCTCAAGTAGTGGCCTGGTCCGGGTTGGGTGAGGAAGCCTTGGCGTCAGAGGCGGCTGCGGGTGACGTTCATGGCCGGGTCGTCGCATGCACGAACTGCTGGTAGGCGGTGCCTTGGTCGTGAGGGCCGGAGCGGGATCGGATATTCGGTTTTCTGCCCGCCCCGCGAGGACACAAGATGGTGCGCATGACTTTGGCCACCCCCATGCTGCACACCGCTCGCCTGCGGCTGCGCGCCTTCACCGACGCCGACGCGGACCCCCTCTTCGCGCTGCACAGCAGCACATACGTGATGCGCTACTGGGACTCCCCGCCGTGGAACGAACGGGCCCGCGCCGAGCGCTTCATCGCGATGTGCCGGAAGATGGCGGACGAAGGCACCGGGGCGCGGGTGGCCATCGACCGTGCTTCTGATGGGGCCTTCGTCGGCTGGTGCGGTCTGACCGGATGGAACCCGGGCTACCGCAGCGCGTCGTTGGGCTATGTCCTCGACGATGCGATGTGGGGCCACGGCTATGCGACGGAGGCCGCGCACGCCGTGCTGGCATGGGCATTCGACACACTGGACCTCAATCGAGTTCAGGCCGAGACCGATACGCGCAACGTGGCGTCTGCCCGGGTTCTGGAGAAGATCGGATTCGTGCGGGAAGGGACGTTGCGGGAAGACTGCGTGGTGAACGGCGAGGTATCCGACTCGTGGGTGTTCGGGTTGATCAAGCGAGAGTGGCGGCCGTCGGCTGTGCCGATTCCAGCCCGCGAAGCGCGCCCCTGATCGCCGGGGGTTGCGGCGGACGACATCGACGGTGATGTCGAGCATCGCGCCGTGGATGACGACCTCGTCCTTGAACCCCTGGTCCACCAGGGCCTTCTCCAGGCGGTTTCCACACCGTTCGGCGGCCTGGTCGAGCAGGGCGGCCCTGCCCGCGGCGTTGTCGTGGGCCGAGGCGGCCAGCACGACGACGCCGATGATCAGCCAAAGGACACCTCCGACCAGGCTGGCAGATCATGAGGCAGGCAGCGCCACTGACAGCCCGTCCGGTTCTGGTAGCGCGAGTTCGGCACCTGCTTCATCGCCTGTGCCCGTACACCCAACGCCTCACCACCCCGTCAGCAGCAGATGGTTGATCAGCAGCGCCAGCACCGCCTGCGCCGCCAGCCACCCCCGCACCCCCGTCAGCCACGCACAGGCGGGCAGCAGCCACACCACGAACGGCAGCCAGATGCGTTCCGTCTCCGCCTTGCTCATGCCGGACAGGTCCGCGGCGAGCAGCGCCAGGAGCGCGGCCAGTACGAGCACGCCGAGGCGGACGTCGGAGCGGGACCGGCGTGCGGCGAGCGTCACGCCGGTCCGCCGTAGTCCCGCCACCGTCGCCGGGCCCACGATCAGCACCGTGCACGCCAGGTTCGCCCACACCCAGTAGCCGTACGGCCGGACCCCGCCCGCCCCCTGGTAGTAGCGGCGGACCAGCAGTCGGTACGCCTCCCACCAGTCGAAGCCGAGGGCGGTGAACACGATCGGGACGACGACGAAGCCGGCCAGCAGGAAGGGGAGCGGGCGGATGCGGTGCGTGCCCAGGAGGAGGACGGCGCCGGCGATCACGGCCATGAGGGTGAGGCCGTACGACAAATAGAGGGTCAGGCCGAACAGCAGGCCCGCGGCGAAGCCGGTCCAGGCGGGGCGGTGTCCCGTCACCGCCAGGGCGAGGAACGCCACCGCCCAGGCCGCCACCGCCGCGAAGTAGCCGTCGGCGGACGTGCCCACCCACACGGCGGCCGGGGCCAGTACGAGGAAGGGCGCGGCCCGGCGGGCGAGTGACTCGTCGGCCAGCACGCGTACGGCTACCAGGACCGCGACCGCGGCCGTCGTGCCGATGGTGATGCACCAGGTGCCCGCCCAGCCCCCGCCGCCCAGGCCGATCCGGTCGAGGAGGACGAAGGTGACGGTGGCCCCAGCGGGATGCCCGGCGACATGGGCGGGCCAGTTGTCGGGCGTGTCGATCAGGATGTGCTGGGTGAAGTCCGCCAGCGTGGCGGGGATGTCGTGGAAGCGGCCGATGACGCGGAGGTACTCGCTCTGGGTCGTCAGCTGCTCGGCGATGCCCCGGTGCCAGCCGTCGATCAGGGCGAGGGACCAGGTCCAGGCCATGCCGGTGGCCCAGACGGCCAGGAGCAGGTGGCGCCAGGGCAGGCGGGCGGCCAGGGCGGGGCCGTACGCCACGACGGCGACCGCGACGGCGAGTGCGGCCGGGGTGCCGGGGCCGACGTGCGGATCCCAGGTGGCCAGGAGCGGCGGCCAGCTCACGCGGAGCGTGCCGTCCCGGTGCTCGATGGCGCGGCCGACCACGATGGCGGTCGCCACGAGCAGGGCGGCGGCCAGGGCCGCGTACAGGTCACGTCGCAGATCGCGGTTCACGTGGAAAAGCTAGGGCGCGCGGGCTCCTCCGGACGGCTGACAGGCGCGGACGTCAGAGTTTCGTCATGGTTCGCGGGCCGGTTGTGGGGGTGGCGCGGGCCTACGGTCGGGGCATGGCACGCATCCCTTCATCGCCAGGCACTCCTCCATCGCCGGGCACCCCTCCATTGCCACGCGCCTTTTCCTCGCCACGCACTCCCTTCTCGCCCGCGTTCTGGCGCAGCCCGCTGCGCGGTCCGTGGTTCACCTCGGTGCTCGGCGTCGTGCTGCTCGGCGGGATCACCGTGCTGTTCCTGACCGGGCTGCTGTCGTACGCCGCCTACAACCCGGACCTGTCCTCGGTGAACGACAAGACCCCGGACAAGGGGATCCTCGGCTTCTACCTCTTCTCCTGGCCGACCGATCCGCACTGGCTGTACCGGCTCAACCAGGGCGTCCACGTCACGCTCGGCATCACCCTGATCCCCGTCCTGCTGGCCAAGCTGTGGTCGGTCGTGCCGAAGCTGTTCACGCTGCCGCCGGCCCGCTCGCTCGCCCACGCGCTGGAGCGGATCTCGCTGCTGCTTCTGGTCGGGGGCGGGGTGTTCGAGTTCGTGACCGGCGTGCTCAACGTCCAGCTGGACTACATCTTCCCCGGCTCCTTCTACCCCCTGCACTTCTACGGCGCCTGGGTGTTCTTCGCCGCGTTCGTCGCGCACGCCGTGCTCAAGATGCCGATGGCTCTGCGCAATCTGCGTCAACTCAGGGAAGAGAAAAGCAAATTGGTGGCGCCGAACCCCGCCGAGCCCACCATGTCCCGGCGCGGTGCCCTGTGGTTCGTCGGGGGCGGCTCGCTGTTGCTGTTCGCCACCACCGTCGGGCAGAACTTCGACGGACCCCTGCGTCGCACCGCCCTCCTCGCCCCGCACGGCGGCGCCGAGCCCGGCTCGGGACCCGCCGCGTTCCAGATCAACAAGACGGCCGCGTACGCCAGGATCGACCCGTCCGAGACGAGCGAGGACGCCTGGCGGCTGGTGGTGACGGGGCGCGGCGGGACCGTGCGGCTCAGCCGGACCGAGCTGTCCCGACTCCCCCTGTACAGCTCGGCGTTGCCCATCGCCTGTGTGGAGGGCTGGTCCACCTCCGACCAGTGGTGGCGCGGGGTGCGGCTGCGGGACCTCGCCGCCCTCGTCGGCTACGACGACGATCCGCCCGACGTCTTCGTGGAGTCCCTGCAACGGCGCGGCGCCTTCCGGCGGGCCGCACTGCGCGCCAACCAGGTCGCCGACCCGCGCTCCCTGCTCGCCCTGTACGTCAACGGCGAGGACCTGACCCCCGACCACGGCCACCCGGCGCGGATCATCGTGCCCGCCGCACCCGGTGTGGTGAACACCAAGTGGGTGGCCCGGATGACGTTCGGAGATCTGTGATGCCGCCCAAGCCCAAGCCCAAGCCCAAGCTCAGGTTCCCCATGGGCAGCCCGTTCCAACTCCTCCTGCTCGCCTGCTCGTTCGCCCTCGCCGCCTACGCCGGCGTACAACTGCTCGCGGACGACTGGTTCGGGGTCGCGCTGTGGGTCGTGGGGGCGGCCCTCCTGCACGACCTGGTGCTGCTGCCGCTGTACGGCGTACTCGACCGCGCCCTCGTGAAGGCGGCGGGCCGCCATCGGGAACATGTCATGTACGTCCGCGTCCCCGCCGCCCTCTCCGGGCTGCTCCTGCTCGTGTGGTTCCCGCTGATCAGCGGGCGGGTGGCGGAGCGCTACGGCCCTGCCACCGGCCTGTCGGACGGCTTCCTGGCCCGCTGGCTGCTGATGACGGCCGTGCTGTTCGGCGGCTCCGCCGTGCTGTTCGTGCTGCGGCTGCGCAGGGCGACGAAGCAACGCCCGCCGGCCGCCCACTGATCGACGGCATGCCAGCCCGCGCGGTCCGCGTGCCGCAGCAGGGCCGGCGTGCCGAGCCGGGCCCAGGGGAACGGGCTGCCGGTCGCGCCGCGTGCGTCGGTGACATGGACCAGCACGCGTTCGTCGAGGTCCAGGTCCGGGACGGTCTCGACGATCAACAGGCCGCCTGGAGCGAGTAGTTGGGACATCCGGGTGAGCAGGGCCCGCGGGTCGCCGCCGATGCCGACGTTGCCGTCGATCAGCAGCGCGGTGCCCCAGCGGCCCTCTCCGGGCAGCGGCTCGAAGACGGAGCGCCGCAGTGCGGGTCCGCCGAGCTGCGACGTCCTCGCCACGGCCGCCTCGCTGACGTCGACGCCGAGCACCCGGCGCCCCTGGGCGCCCAGGGCCGCGACCAGGCGGCCGGGTCCGCAGCCGACGTCGAGCACGGCGCCCTCGCAGCGCCGCAGCACTTCCAGGTCCGCCGCGTCCGCGTCGGCGCACCAGCGCTCCACCTCCAGTGGCAGCAGCCAGCCGTCGGCGCGGCGCAGGAAGAGCGGGCCGCGGCCGGTGCGCAGGGCGTCCGCGTAGGGGTCGGCCGACCAGGGATCGTGGTCGGCGACAGGCGCCCGCTGCTGCACGATCTGGTGCACGACCTCCACGGTGCTCATCGGGCTCCGGTCCTGCTGAGGCGGGCCAGTTCCGCGGCGAACCGTCCGCCGGGGGCGGCCCCGGCGACCACTTCCGCGTCGTACGCCGTGTCCACGTCTGTGAGGCGCGGCAGGTCCCGCACCCGCAGCCCCGCGAGCCGCGCACGCTGGGCGGCGCCCGTGTGGGGCGTCGACATCGGTACGCCGCGCAGCAGTTCGGGGTCCGGTTCGGCCAGGCCCAGCGCCCAGAAGCCGCCGTCCTCGGCGGGCCCGAAGTACGCGTCGCAGTCCGCGAAGTCCACGGTGAGCAGCTCCGGGGTCACCTGGGGTGTGTCCATGCCGATGAGCAGGGCCGGGCCGTCGCAGCCCGCGAAGGCCGCGGCCAGCCGTTCGTCGAGACCGCCCGCGCACTGCCGTACGACCTCGAAACCGTTCGGCAGCCAGGGACCCGGCGTCCCCTCCAGGACCAGCACCCGGCGTCGCGCGGGCGTGCGCGCCACGGCGTCCAGGGTGTCGGCGAGGGAGGCCTGAGCGAGTGCGGCTGCCTCGCGTGGTGTGTACGGCGGGGTCAGCCGAGTCTTCACCCGTCCGGGGCGGGGCTCCTTGGCGATGACGAGGAGCGTGGTCACCGTGGTCACGGGCGGGGTCCTTCCTGCGCGCCTTGTACGGCTGTCTCGGCGGCTGTCTCCGCCAGCACCCGGCTCATGTCCCGTACCGCCTGCCAGGTGCCGCGCCAGGTGCCCGTCACCTTGGAGGCGCCGGTGCGCGGCCGGTAGGGGACGTCGTGCTCGGCGATCCGCCAGCCCGCCTCGGCGGCGCGTACCACCATCTGCAACGGGTAGCCACTGCGCCGGTCCGTCAGGCCGAGGGCGAGCAGCGCCTCGCGCCGGGCGGCGCGCAGCGGGCCGAGGTCGTGCAGGCGCAGGCCGGTGCGGCGGCGGAGCAGCCGGGACAGGGCGAGGTTGCCCGTCCGGGCGTGCAGGGGCCAGGCCCCGCGCGTCTGCGGGCGGCGCCGGCCGAGGACGAGGTCCGCCTCCCCGGCCCGCAGCTCGCGCACGAAGGGCACCAGGTCGGCCGGGTCGAGGGAGGCGTCGCAGTCGCAGAAGCAGACGATGTCGGCCGTGGCGGCGGTCAGCCCGGCGTGGCAGGCGGCTCCGAAGCCGCGCCGCTCCTCGCGCACGACTCGGGCGCCGAGTTCGCGGGCGATCCGGGCGGAGCCGTCCGTGGACCCGTTGTCCACGACGAGCGCGCGCCAGCCGCTCGGGATGCGCCCCAGTACCCAGGGCAGCGCCTCGGCCTCGTCGAGGCAGGGGAGTACGACGTCTACGGACGGTGGACCCGGGACGGAAGCTGAAGAGGTCGTCACGGCTCTCACCCTACGAGCGCGAAACAGACATAACGGGCCCTCGCTCCTTACGAAACGCGGACGTCGGAAGCGGGGGACCGCACCGGAGCGCGGACGGTGCGAGGCTGGCGGCATGCAGCAGCCACAGCCGTACGCACCGGCCACCGGGGCCCGGGTCCTCGTCGTCGACGACGACCCCACCGTCGCCGAGGTCGTCTCCGGGTACCTCGACCGGGCCGGATACGTCGTGGACCGCGCCGGGGACGGACCCGACGCGCTCGCCCGGGCCGCCGCGCACTGGCCGGACCTCGTGGTGCTGGACCTGATGCTGCCGGGCATGGACGGCCTCGAAGTGTGCCGCCGGATGCGCGGGCGCGGCCCCGTCCCGGTCATCATGCTCACCGCGCGCGGCGACGAGGACGACCGCATCCTCGGCCTGGAGGTCGGCGCCGACGACTACGTCACCAAGCCCTTCAGTCCCCGCGAACTGGTCCTGCGCGTGGAGTCCGTGCTGCGCCGCTCCCCTCCCGCCCAGCCGGCCGGCGACCTGCGTGCGGCAGGACTGAGCGTCGACCCGTCGGCCCGCCGAGCCGCCAAGCACGGCACCGAACTCGCCCTCACCATCCGCGAGTTCGACCTCCTCGCCTTCTTCCTGCGCCATCCCGGCCGGGTCTTCAGCCGCGAGGACCTGATGCGGGAGGTGTGGGGCTGGGACTTCGGCGACCTGTCGACCGTGACCGTCCATGTCCGCCGGCTGCGCGGGAAGGTCGAGGACGATCCGGCCCGGCCCCGGCTGATCCAGACCGTGTGGGGCGTCGGCTACCGCTTCGACATCGGCCCCGGACAGGAGGCCTGATCGTGCGCGACACCCTCCTCATCGCCCTCTTCGCCTTCCTCGGCGCCACCGCGGCCGGCGTGCTCGGCGCGTGCGTCCTGCGCCTGGTCCGGCGCCGCTCGCTGGTCACGCACGTCTCAGTGGTCGCCGGCGTCGCAGTCGCCGCGATGCTCGCGGGCACCCTCGCGGTCGCGCAGGCGATGTTCCTGTCCGCGCACGACCTGAAGGTCGTCACGACGGTCGTCGCCATGGCCGCCGTGGTCTCCCTCCTTACCGCCCTGCTGCTCGGCCGCTGGGTCGTCGGCCGCAGCAACGCCCTCGCGCTCGCCGCCCGCTCCTTCGGCGACGGCGGCGACTTCACCTCGCCCGTCGGCCCCGCCACCGCCGAACTCGCCGCGCTCAGCCGCGAGTTGACGGCCACCAGCGCCAAGCTCGCCGAGTCCCGGGACCGCGAACGCGCCCTGGAGACCTCCCGGCGCGAACTCGTCGCCTGGATCTCGCACGACCTGCGCACCCCCCTCGCCGGCCTGCGCGCGATGTCCGAGGCCCTGGAGGACGGCGTCGCCGCCGACCCCCAGCGCTACCTGCGGCAGATCCGCACGGAGGTCGAGCGCCTCAACGGCATGGTGGGCGACCTGTTCGAGCTCTCCCGTATCCACGCGGGCACCCTGACCCTCTCCCCGGCCCGGATGTCCCTCTACGACCTCGTCGGCGACGCCCTCTCGGGAGCGCACGCGCTCGCCCGCGAGCACGGCGTACGCCTCGTCGGCGACGGTGTCGAACCGGTGCCCGTCGAGGTGGACGGCAAGGAGATGAGCCGGGTCCTGGGCAACCTGCTGGTGAACGCCATCCGCCGGACACCGGCCGACGGCACGGTCGCCGTCGCCGCCGAGCGCCGCCCCGACGGTGTCGTCCTGTCCGTCACGGACGGCTGCGGCGGCATCCCCGAGGAGGACCTGCCGCGCGTCTTCGACACCGGGTGGCGCGGTACGCACGCCCGTACCCCGCCCGCGGGTGCGGGGCTGGGCCTCGCCATCGTGCGGGGGATCGTGGAGGCGCACCAGGGGCGGGCCACCGTACGCAACGTGGTCGGAGGCTGCCGCTTCGAGGTGCTGCTGCCGGCGGCCGAGGGATGATCCTCATGTCATCGGCCCGGCTCGCCCTTACACTGAACCACAAGGGATGTTCGTGGCATACGTGACATATCGGAACCGCCGTGCGCTCTCAGCGGATGATCGTACTGGCCCTCGCCCTGGTCCTCGTGTCGGTGCCCGCGATCTCCGCGCGGGCACAGGGTGAGGAAGGCCCGCGCGGCCCGACGTTCGGCGCGCGCGCCCTTCAGGCGCTGATCGACGGTGTTCAGTTCGGCGTCATCATCGCGATCACCTCGGTCGGACTCTCGCTGATCTTCGGCACCATCCACCTGATCAATTTCGCGCACGGCGAGTTCGTCACCATCGGCGCCACCTTCGCGTTCTTCCTCAACGCCTCCGCGGCCGGTCCGGGCTGGCACCTGATCCCCGCCGCCATCGCCGCGGTGGCCTTCGGCGCCCTGCTCGGCGGGGCCGTCGACCGGGGCATCTGGCGGCCGCTGCGGGCCCGGGGCACCGGGCTGATCAACATGTTCATCGTCACCATCGGGCTCTCGCTGCTGCTGCGGCACGTCGTGCTGGTGCTGTACGGAACCCGGCCCGGCTCCTATGCGCAGTACGACATCCAGAGCACGATCGACCTGGGGCCGGCCGGCATCACCCCCCGGGACCTCACCGTCACCCTGCTCGCCGTGCTGGTGCTGCTCGGCATCGCCGCCCTGCTGCAGAAGACCCGCATCGGTACGGCTGTCCGAGCCGTCTCCGCCAACCGCGATCTCGCCGAGGCGACGGGCATCGACGTGCAGCGGGTGGTGCTGTTCGTGTGGATGCTCAGCGGTGCGCTGGCCGCACTCGGCGGGGTCTTCTTCGGCCTCGTCGAGATCGTCAGCTGGGACATGGGCTTCAAGCTGCTGCTGCTCATGTTCGCGGGGATCATCCTGGGCGGCCTCGGCTCCGCCTACGGCGCGATGGTCGGCAGCCTCGTCATCGGCATCGTCGCCCAGATGTCCACCCTGTGGTTCCCGGTCGACCTTCAGTACGCGTGGGCGCTGCTGGTCCTCATCATCGTCCTGCTCGTGCGGCCGCAGGGCATCCTCGGCCGGGCAGAGCGCGTCGGGTGAGGGGTGCGCCATGGACTTCGAGGTCATCTTCTCCGACGCCCTGCGCTCCGGCATCGGCCCCATCGCGGCCGTCTACGCGCTCGCCGCGATGGGGCTGAACCTGCACTTCGGCTACACGGGCCTGCTGAACTTCGGCCAGGTCGGCTTCATGCTGGTCGGCGGCTACGGGCTCGCCATCACGGTGTCGACGTACGACGGCCCGATGTGGCTCGGCGTCCTGGGCGGCATCGCCTGCGCGATCGTGCTGGCGATGCTGCTCGGCCTGCCCACCCTGCGGCTGCGCGCCGACTATCTCGCGATCACCACGATCGCCGCGGGGGAGACGCTGCGGCTGTTCTACCGGTCCAGCTGGGCCGAGCCGGTCACCGGTGGGGTCTTCGGGCTCCAGAGGTTCGCGAAGGACTTCTACGACCTCAGCCCCATCGAGCGCGGCACCTACGGCGTGTGGCTGGTGGAGTTCAGCGCCCGCGACCTGTGGGTGATGATCGTCGGATGGGCGCTGGTGCTCGTGACCGGAGTGCTGCTCGCCCTGCTGATCCACAGCCCGTGGGGCCGCGTCATCCGGTCGATCCGGGAGGACGAGGTCGCCCCGCGCAGCCTCGGCAAGAACGTCTACGCGTACAAGATGCAGAGCCTCGTGCTCGGCGGCGTCATCGGAGCGGTCGCGGGCATGTTGCAGGCGATCCAGGTGCAGTCCGTGAACCCGGACAACTACGACCCGGGCGTCACGTTCTTCCTGTACACGCTGCTCGTCCTCGGAGGTGCCGGGCGGATCCTCGGGCCGGTCATCGGCTCGATCCTGTTCTGGTTCGTCCTCAGCTTCCTCGACAGCGCGCTGCGGCAGGCCATCGACGCCGAGTACATCTCGCCGGACCTCATCAGCACCTCCGAGATCGGCGCGGTGCGCTTCGCCCTCGTCGGGGTCGCCCTGATCCTGCTGATCGCGTTCAGGCCGCAGGGCATTCTCGGCAGCCGGAAGGAGATGCTGCTCAGTGGCCGCTGACAAGGTCATCGCTCCCGAGCCGGGCGTACGCAAGCCCGACCCGCTGCTGGTCCTGGACCAGGTGACCCGGACCTTCGGCGGCCTCGTCGCCGTGCGGGTCGAGCACCTGGAGATGCAGCGCGGGGCCATCACGGCGCTCATCGGGCCCAACGGAGCCGGCAAGACCACGCTGTTCAACGTGATCAGCGGATTCGACCGGGCCGACGGCGGCCGTTGGACGTTCGACGGACAGCCCCTCACCGGCTCCCCCGCGCACCGGGTGGCACGGCGCGGACTGGTCCGTACGTTCCAGCTCACCAGGACGCTCGCCCGGCTCACCGTCATGGAGAACATGCTGCTCGCCGCGACCGGGCAACGCGGCGAGGGGGCGCTGCCCGCGCTGCTGCGACCGCTGTGGCGCGGGCAGGAGCGGGACTTCGAGCGCCGGGCCGACGAGCTGCTGGACCGGTTCCGGCTCGGGCCGCTGCGCGACGACCATGCCGGCACGCTCTCCGGCGGTCAGCGCAAACTGCTGGAACTGGCCCGTGTGCTGATGGCCCAGCCGGTCATGGTCATGCTCGACGAGCCGATGGCCGGGGTGAACCCCGCGCTGACCCAGTCGCTGCTCGGACACATCACCCGGCTGCGGGACGAAGGCCTGACGGTGTGCTTCGTCGAGCACGACATGGACGTGGTGATGGGCATCAGCGACTGGGTGGCCGTCATGGCCGACGGCCGCCTGGTGGCCGAGGGCCCCCCGCACACGATCGGCCGGAACGCCGCTGTCGTGGACGCCTACCTGGGCAAACGGCACGACGAACCGGGCGCGGCGACCGAGGAGACCGAGGAGAAGGAGTAGCGATGTCCGCCGAGGAGCAGGAACCGGTGCTGGCGGCCGACGGCATCGTCGCCGGCTACGTCCCCGGCGTCGACGTACTGCGCGGATGCAGCATCGAGGTGCGCCCGGGCGAGGTGGTCGGCGTGATCGGCCCCAACGGCGCCGGCAAGTCGACGCTCGTCAAGGCCGTCTTCGGGCTGCTGCGGGTGCGCGGCGGGACCGTACGGCTGCGCGGCGAGGAGGTCACCAACCGGCCGGCGCACGAACTGGTCCGGCGGGGCGTGGGCTACGTACCGCAGTTGCAGAACGTGTTTCCCGAGCTGACCGTCGAGGAGAACCTGCGGATGGGCAGCTACCTGCGGCCCAAGGACTACGCGCGGCGGGCCACGGCGGTGGAGGAGCTCTTCCCCCTGCTGGCCGACCGCCGCAGGCAGAAGGCCGGCGCGATGTCCGGCGGCGAACGCCAGATGCTCGCGATGGCCCGCGCGCTGATGATGGAGCCGCAGCTGATGCTGCTCGACGAGCCGTCGGCCGGCCTGTCACCGCTCCACCAGGACCATGTCTTCGACCGGTGCAGAATGATCAACAACGCGGGCGTCGCCGTACTCATGGTCGAGCAGAACGCCCGCAGGTGCCTGCAGATCTGCGACCGCGGCTACGTCCTCGACCAGGGCCGCAACGCGTACACCGGCACGGGTACGGCCCTGCTCCACGACGAGAAGGTGATCGAGCTCTACCTCGGCACGCTCGCCCGCGTCCGTTGACTTCCGTCTCCGCCGGTCCTTCCGGTCACGGCTGGGCCTTGCTGACCTCGGTACGCAGGGTCTGCAACTGTCCCTTGTCGTTGTAGCCGAAGACCTCGATCGTCGCCTGACCGGGTTCGCCGACGTCGGTGAACTCGAGCGGGCCGCTCACACCGTCGTAGTCGATGTCCTTGCCGTCGGCGAGCAGCTCCTTGCAGGCGGCGAACGTGGTGCACTTGTCGCCGTCCTTGGTGATCCCGTTCATCTCCTCCACGAAGTCGGCCGGGTCGTCGGACTGCGCCTTCTCGGCGGCGAGCGCGATGGTCGTCGCGCAGTCGAACACCTGCGGTGCGTACTGGAGCTCCTTCAGGTTCGGCGCGAACTTCCGAAGATCCTTCACGTACTGCTCGTTCGACGCCGAGGCCGGCGCGGTCCCCTTCATCCCGGCGAGCCTGCCCGGCTGGTCCGGGGCGACAAGAGTGGGCAACTCCTCGCTGCGCAGCCCGTCGGCGCCGTAGACGCCCTTCCGGTCGGGCCCGATCCCGGACTCGATCATGGCCTGCATGATCTGGGTGCCTTCCTCGAAGGCGATCACGACGGTGGCGTCCGGATTGGAGTTCTTCACCTTCTGGACGACCTGGTCGAAGTTGGTCGCCTTCGGGTCGTACGTCTCGGCGAGCGTCACCGTCGCACCGCCGTCCTCGAGGGACTTCTCGGTGGCCTCCAGCAGGCCGCGCCCGTAGTCGTCCGCCCGTGCGATCAGGGCCACCCGCTTGTGGCCGTCCTCGCGGACGACATCCGCCAGGACGGGTCCCTGCAACGCGTCGCTCGGGGCGGTACGGAAGTAGAAGCCGTCGTCCTCGTAGTCGGTGAAGGTAGGAGCGGTGTTCGACCCCGAACACTGCACGACGCCCGCTCCGGTCACCCGGTCGATGAACGTCAGGGACATGCTGGAGGCCGCGGCGCCGATGAGCGCGTCCACGCCCGCCGCCAGGACCCGGTCGGCCGACTGCGCGGCCACGGCCTCCGAACCCGACTCGTCACCGGAGACCACCTTCGGCACCGGCTCGCCCAGTACCCCGCCCGCGTCGTTGATCGTCTGTATCGCGAACTTCAACGACTCGATCTGCGGCGGGCCGAGAAAGGCCAACTGCCCGGTCTCCGGCAGGACATAGCCGAACTGGAGCTCACCGTCGCCGGGCTCGGCCGGGACCGCGGAGTTCGCGGTGCCCGTCGTACCGCAGACAGCTATCACAAGAGCGGCCGCGCTCGTGAAGATCGCGGACCGTCGTATCGACGCTCTCATCTCCGCCTCCGCTCGGTACAGGCGGCGATGGTCGACAGGCCGGCCATCCGCCCGCCATCTGTATACGAGCGTAGATCCCATCCAGACGCCGGAGAAGTGTTAATTGTCAGAGTTTGCGAGAGGGTGGTTCGGTGCCGGGACGCGATCAGCCGGACACGCCCTGGCGCATCTGAGCCCGGGCGAACTCCCGCATCCCCTCCGCGAACCCGACCCCCGCCTTCCACCCCAGCTCCGCCCGCAGCCGCGCCGAGTCCGCCGTGATGTGCCGGACGTCCCCCAGCCGGTACTCCCCGGTGACGACGGGCTCGGGGCCGCCGTACGCCGCCGCCAGCGCCCCGGCCATCTCGCCGACGGTGTGCGGGTCGCCGCTGCCGGTGTTGTACGTCGCCAGCGCGCCCTTGCGGGCCGCCGCCTCCAGCGCCGCCACGTTGGCCGCGGCCACGTCCCGCACGTGCACGAAGTCCCGCCGCTGACGGCCGTCCTCGAAGACACGCGGGGCCTCGCCGCGGGCGAGCGCGGAGCGGAAGAAGGAGGCGACGCCCGCGTACGGGGTGTCGCGGGGCATGCCCGGCCCGTACACGTTGTGGTAGCGCAGCGACACCGCCGAGCCGTCCGTGGCCCGCGCCCAGGCCGCCGCCAGGTGCTCCTGCGCGAGCTTGGTCGTCGCGTACACATTGCGCGGATCGACCGGGGCGTCCTCCGCGATCAGCCCGGGCGACAGGTCGGCCCCGCACTGCGGGCAGGTCGGCTCGAAGCGCCCCGCGTCCAGGTCGGCGACGGCGCGCGGTCCGGGCCGCACCACTTTGTGCCGGGGACAGGTGTAGCGCCCCTCGCCGTACACCACCATCGACCCGGCCAGCACGAGCCGTCGTACGCCCGTGTCGGCCATGGCGGTGAGCAGCACCGCCGTACCGAGGTCGTTGCGGGAGACGTACTCCGCCGCGTCGGCGAAACCGGCCCCCAGGCCGACCATCGCCGCCTGGTGGCACACGGCGTCCACGCCGGTCAGGGCGCGGCGGACCGTATAGGGGTCGCGTACGTCCGCCGCCGGGTCGGCGCGGACGTCGTACACGACGGGCTCGTGCCCGTGGGCCCGCAGCGCCTCGACGACATGGGACCCGATGAACCCGGCACCGCCGGTGACCAGTACACGCATGCGCCCACGCTAGGGCGGCGAACAGGGGGAAGGACCGGGCCGCGCCCGTCACGTCACACCTTCGTAAGACCTGGCCGGCCGAGCGGGAGCGACACCGTGAACACCGTCGCGCCCGCCTCGCCGCTCAGCTCGATCCTGCCGCCGTGCGCCGCGATCAGGGAGTGGGCCACCGCGAGGCCCAGGCCGCTGCCGCCGCGGTCGCGGCTGCGGGCCTTGTCGACGCGGTAGAAGCGGTCGAAGACGCGTGCGCGGTCGGCGGCCGGGATGCCGGGCCCCGCGTCCGCGATCCGCACCAGCGCCCGGCCGGGCTCGACCGAGACCGCCACGGTCACCTCCGTGCCCGCCGGGGTGTGCACGGCCGCGTTGGTGAGCAGGTTGTCCAGGACCTGGCGGATGCGCTGCGGATCCAGGCGCAGCGTCAGCGTCTCGGGGCCGGCCGTCACCGTCAGCGGATGGTCCGGGTGGCTCGCGCGGAACGCGTCGGCCGCGTGGTCGGCCAGCTCCACCAGGTCCGCCTCAGCGAGCCGCAGCGGGGTCTCCACCTCGGCCGCGTCCAGGCGGGCGAGCAGCAGCAGGTCGTCGAGCAGGAAGCCCATCCGGGCGGCCTCGGCGCGCAGCCGGGCCAGGTGCTTGTCGCGTTCCTCGGGGGCGTTGGCGGCGGCGTACTGGAAGAGGTCCGCGTAGCCCCGTACGGACATCAGAGGCGTACGCAGCTCGTGCGAGGCGTCCGCGACGAAGCGGCGCAGGCGCTGTTCGGCCTCCGCGCGGACCGCGAGGGAGTCGTCGATGTGTTCCAGCATCGTGTTGAACGCGGTGCGCAGCTCGTCCACCTCCGGCCCGCCGTCCCGGCCGTCCGCGCGCAGCGGGAGCCGGGACGCGGACTCGGTGAGGTCGTGCGAGGCGATGCCGTGGGCGGTGGAGGCCATGTCGCTCAGGGGTTGCAGCCCGCGCCGCAGCAGCTTGCGGCCGAGCACCACCAGCGCCGCCGCCGCGAGGGCGAACGCGATCACCTGCACGGTGATCAGCCGGTCCACGGTGTCCTCGATCTCCTTCATGGGCGCGGCGCTGACCAGCACCACCCCGGGCTCGACCTCGCAGGCCCGCAGCCGGTAGACGCCCTCCCCGTCGATCCTCACGGTGCGCAGCAGCTCGGTGTCGGAGTGCGCCATGGTGTCGGCGAGTGCGGTGAGCGGGCGGATGTCGTGCGGGATGTCGGCAGGTCGGCGCAACACGGCCGCGCCGCCCGACACGTCGTACACCGCGGTGAACCAGCGGTAGTACGGCTTCTGCGTCACCGTGCCGTTGGCCGCGGCGTCCTTGGACTGCACGGTCTGGACGACCTTCAGCTGGTAGCCCAGCTGGCTGTCCAGGTACTCGCGCATGTACATCGTCAGCGCGTAGCCCACGACGGCGAACACCACCAGGGACAGCGCGCCGACCCCCAGCGCCAGCCGGGTGCCCAGGCGCAGTCTGCGGTAGGTGTGGCGCAGCCGCCGGAAGAAGCCGCTCACTCGGCGGCCTGCCGGACCACGTAGCCGAAGCCCCGCACGGTGTGGATCAGCGGCTCGCCCGTCGAGTCGAGCTTGCGGCGCAGTCTGCTGACGACCAGCTCCACGACATTGGACCGGCCGCCGAAGCCGTACTCCCACACGTGGTCCAGGATCTGCGCCTTGGTGAGCACGGTCGGCGACTTGCGCATCAGATAGCGCAGCACCTCGTACTCGGTCGGGGTGAGCGTGAGCAGCCGCTCGCCGCGCCGCACCTCGCGGGTGTCCTCGTCCATCGTCAGGTCCGCCACCTGGAGTACGGACCGCTGGAAGCCGGGCCCGGCGCTGCGCCGCAGCACGGTCCGCAGCCGGGCCATCAGCTCCTCCACCGCGAACGGCTTGACCAGGTAGTCGTCGCCGCCCCGGGTCAGCCCCGCCACCCGGTCGGCGACCGCGTCCCGGGCCGTGAGGAACACCACGGGCACCATCGTCCCGGAGCGGCGCAGCCGGTCCAGGACGCCGAAGCCGTCGATGTCTGGCAGCATCAGATCGAGCACGACGATGTCCGGGCGGAACTCGACGGCGCGGGTCAGCGCCTCCTCGCCCGAGTTCGCGGTGACCGCGTCCCAGCCCTCATAGCGGGCGACCGTCGCCACGAGGTCGGCGATCGGCGGGTCGTCGTCCACGACGAGGAGTCGTACTTTGTCCACCTGCTCATAGTGCTTCACTCGAACGCCGAAGCCAGACCCGGGCCCCCGCCGTGGCCACATCGATAACCACTTGAAAGTCGTACGACAGTGAATCGACAGCTCCCGCCGGAGAAGCTCGTTACACCCCGGACCCGATCAAGGAGCTCTGTCCGTGACTGCCGTCCAATCGCCCCCAGCGCCCCCCACGGCGATACGTCCCAGAGTGGTGGCCCGCACGGGCCTGTACGCCGTGCTGGCCGCGAACGTGGCCGTGGTGACCTTCTTCTTCACACAGGCCGGATTCGCCTCGAACACCCTCATCGTGCTGGGCCGGCTGGCCGGTCTGTACGGCGCGCTCCTGATGGCCTTCCAGCTGGTGCTGGTGGCCCGCCTGCCGTGGCTCGACCGCCGCATCGGCATGGACCGGCTGACCTCCTGGCACCGCTGGACCGGCTTCGGCATCCTGTTCACGCTGCTCACGCACGCCGTCTTCATCACCTTCGGCTACGCCGACTCGTCCGGCATGGACCCGGTGAACCAGATCATCGACCTCGCCGAGACCGTCGAGGGCGTGCTCCGCGCGGTCGTCGCGCTGGGCATCATCATCGTCGTGGGCGCCGTCTCGGGCCGCTACGCCCGGCGCCGCCTCGCGTACGAGACGTGGCACTTCATCCACCTGTACACCTACGCCGCCGTGGTGCTGGCCTTCACCCACCAGGTCGCGGTCGGTACGACCTTCACCGCGTCGGACGCCGCCACGACGTACTGGTACGGCGTGTGGGGCGTCGCGCTCGGCTCCGTGGCCCTGGGCCGGCTGGTGCTGCCGCTGTGGCGGAACTGGCGCCACCAGCTGCGGGTCACGGCCGTCGTGCCCGAGTCCGAGAACGTCGTCTCGATCTACATGACCGGCCGCGACCTCGACCGGATGCCCGCCCGGGCCGGCCAGTTCTTCCTGTGGCGGTTCATGACCCGGGACCGCTGGTGGCAGGCCAACCCGTTCTCCCTGTCGGCCGCGCCCGACGGCCGCACCCTGCGGCTCACCGCCAAGGCGGCCGGCGACGGCAGCGCCGCCCTGCGGCATGTGAAGGTCGGCACGCGGGTCTTCGCCGAGGGCCCCTACGGCGCCTTCACCGCGATGCACCGCACCCGCTCGGAGGCCGTGCTCATCGCCGGCGGCGTCGGGGTCACTCCCATCCGGGCGCTCCTGGAGGAACTGCACGGCCACGCGGTCGTCATCTACCGGGTCGGCAGCGACCGGGACGCGGTCCTCTACGAGGAGCTGCGGGACCTCGCCCTCGCCAAGGGCGCCGAGCTGCACCTGGTGACCGGCCCGGTCAGCCCCGACAAGCTTTCGCCGGGCGAGCTGGCCCGGATGGTGCCGGACATCGCCGACCGGGACGTCTTCCTGTGCGGGCCGCCGCCCATGATGAACGCGGTGCTGGGCAGCCTGCGCGAGCTGGACGTGCCCAAGCCGCAGATCCACTTCGAACGCTTCAGCCTGGCGGGATGAGGAAGTCACCGTGAAGAAGGCAGTACCCATTCTGGTCCTGAGCGTCGCGGGCCTGATCCCGGTGTGGCGCTACGCGCCGTCGACCGACACGACGTCCTCGGTCGCCGCGCCCGCTCCTTCCACGCCCTCCTCCCCGGGTGCCTCCTCCCAGGTGGTCACCGGCACGACGGTGAACACGGAGAAGGGCCCCGTCGAGGTCCAGGTGACCTTCGACGGCGAGAAGATCACCGCCGTCAAGCTGCTCCAGCAGCCGAACCATCCGCAGACGACGGCGGCGGTGCCGAAGCTGATCGCATCGACGCTTCAGGCGCAGAGCGCGGACATCGACACGGTGTCGGGCGCGACGATCACCACCGAGGGCTACAAGGAGTCGCTCCAGGCGGCGATCGACGAGAACGCGAAGGCGGCAGCGGCATCGCCCTCGGCGTCCGCCACGTCGGAGGTCGTCACCGGCTCGACGGTGAACACGGAGAAGGGCCCGGTCCAGGTCGAGGTCACCTTCGACGGCGACAAGATCAGCTCCGTACGCATGCTCCAGCAGCCGAACCATCCGCAGACGACGGCGGCGGTGCCGAAGCTGATCGCGGAGACGCTTCAGGCGCAGGGCACGGACATCGACACGGTGTCCGGTGCGACGATCACGACCGAGGGCTACAAGGAGTCGCTCCAGGCCGCCCTCGACGCGAAGGGCGCCTGAGGTGCTGCGGGTCGAACACGTCATGGGCTTCCCGGTCTCGCTGCGGATCGACGACCCGGACGTCCCCGAGTCGGCCGCGGACGCGGTCTTCGCGTGGCTGCGCGAGGTCGACGTCCGGTTCAGCCCCTTCAAGCCCGACAGCGAGGTGTCCCGCCTCGACCGGGGCGAGGTGGTGGAGCTCAGCGCGGACCTCACCGAGGTCCTCGACCTGTGCGAGCACTACCGCGTCGCCACCGGCGGCGCCTTCGACGTACGGCTGCCCGGCCGCGGCCTCGACCCCTGCGCGGTGGTCAAGGGCTGGTCGGTGCAGCGGGCGGCCGAACTGCTGACGGCGGCCGGTGCGCGCCGGTTCTGCCTCAACGCCGGCGGTGACGTGGTCGCCGCCGGCGGCCCCTGGCGGGTCGGCGTACGGCACCCCGAACACGCCGACAAGTTGTGCACGGTGCTTGACCTCACCGACGCGGCGGTCGCGACCTCCGCCCGCTACGAGCGCGGCGACCACATCATCGACGGCCGCACCGGCCGCCCCGCGACCGGCCTGCTCAGCCTGACCGTCGTCGCCCCGACCCTGGCCGAGGCGGACTCGGTCGCCACGGCGGCCTTCGCGATGGGCACGGAGGGCATCGAGTGGGCGGCCGGCCTGGACGGCTGCGAGGTGTTCGCGGTGGACGCGGAGCGACAGGTGCTGCGGTCGGCCGGGTTTCCGGTGGCGGGGGAGCGGGCCGCGGCGGCTTAGTGGTCGGCGCCGGAAGTCCCTCGGGGGTTGCTCATGGTCAGTTCTCGGCGCTGGTCAGCAGGAGTGCGTGGACGCGCCGCCATGCGTCGGCCGACGTGGTGCGATCGGTGCCGAGGAAGCCGTGTCCGATGCCGGGGTAGACGACCATCTCGTGACGGATGCCGGCCTCGCGCAGCGCCCGTGTGATCTCGCGTCGCTGTGCGGGCGGGACGACGTGGTCCTCCTCGCCGACGAGGAAGAGGACCCGCCCGGTGATCTTCGAGGTCAGTGACAGCGTCGGCTCGGGGCGGCTGATCGAGATGTCGGTGCCCGGCAGCCAGCCGCCGTAGAAGACGACCACCGCGGCGAGGTCGAACTCCGTGGCCGCGAGGTAGGCGATGTGACCGCCGAGGCTCAACCCGACCATGCTGACGCGTTCGCTGCCGGCCGCGTGCAGGTGGTCGATGGCGGCGCGCACGTCGCTGAGAACCGCGGTGCGCGTCATCAGCCCCAGCAGCTCGAAGCCTCGCTCCCGCCCCGCGGGGTCGCGGGGCAGTTCGCTGCCGGGGGCGGTTCGGTGGTGGAAGTCCGGCGCGAGTGCCACGAACCCGCCTCCCGCGAGTCGGTCGCAGACGTCGCGGACACCGCCATCGACGCCGAAGAGCTCCATGCCCACCAGGACGCCCGGGAACGGGCCGGGAGCCGTCGGCCGGGCGACGTAGGCACCCATCGGCGGCCCGTCGCCCACCGGGATGTCGACGTGTTCGGTGCGGATGGCGTACGGCCCGGTTGTGCCGACTTCTGTGTTCCGGAGATTCATGGCGCCAAGGTAGCCAGCGCCTAGAGTGGTATCCACAGGATGTTTTTCCTAGTAATGGAAGTACCAGGATGCCTCAGTCCACGATCCGGACCAGGGAACTGGGAGAGCTGCTCCGCTCCCGCCGCGAGCGGCTTCAGCCGGCCGATGTCGGTCTGCCCACGGGAACTCGACGCCGGACCCGCGGTCTGCGCCGGGAAGAGGTGGCCCAACTCGCGGCCATTTCCTCGACGTACTACACCTACCTGGAGCAGGGCCGCGACGTGCGTCCCTCCCGCCAGGTGCTCGACTCCCTCTCGGCGGCCCTGCGACTCGACGCCGCCGAGCGGAGTCATATCCACGAGCTCGTCCACGGAGCCCCACCCGCCGAAACACCCGGCGTCGCTGAAACGCTCTCACCTGCCGTCGTCTCGCTCGTCGACCGGCTCGACCCATGCCCGGCCTATGTCACCGGCCGGTGCTGGGACGTGCTGGCCTCCAACCGGGCCGCCCGCGCACTGTGGACCGACTGGCCCGCCCGGCCACCGGAAGCCCGCAACCTGCTCTGGTGGATGTTCACCGACCCGGGCGCCCGTCAGGTGATGGCCGACTGGCCGGCCGAAGCATCCGCACTGCTCGGCCGATTCCGCACCGCCGCGGCACGACACCCGGGCGACCCCGGCTTCAGCAGGTTGCTCGAGCGGCTGCACGGGGCGAGCCCCGAGGTGAGGAGCTGGTGGCCACAGCACAGAGTCGTCCCCCTCACCTCCGGCACCAAGCGGCTGCGTCATCCCGTCCTGGGGGAGATCGAGTTGGAGCACGTCGTGCTCCAACTCGCCGACGATCCCGAGCAGAAACTGGTCACCTTCGGCGCCACCGACCAGGACCAGGCTCGGATCGCCCAGCTGTGGTAGATGGCGGCGGTCCGCTGCGCGGGAGCCGCGCGTATTCCGCGAGGAGCTCGGTGAGGGGGCGGCCGTCGGTGTGCCAGTCGGCGTCCTCGCTCGACTCGTCGAACGCCGGGTTCTGCTTCTTGTCGCGGGCAAACTCACAGCTCGCCCACAGCCCGCCCCCGCCGGACCCCCAGGAACCGCCCGCCACGGCCTGGCAACACAAGCCGTCTAGACTCTCCCGGCAGCGGCCCGCACGCGACGGTGGCCGGTAATGGGCAACTTCTGCCAGACCCGAAGGGTATTCGGCGCTTTGATACGGATAGATTCAGTCACCAAGCGGTACCCGGACGGCACGGTGGCGGTCGACCGGCTCTCGTTGGAGATACCCGACCGCTCGATCACCGTCCTCGTGGGGCCCTCGGGCTGCGGGAAGACGACGACCCTGCGCATGATCAACCGGATGGTCGAGCCCAGCGAGGGCACCATCCTCCTCGACGGCAAGGACATCCTCCAGCAGCCCGTGAACACGCTGCGCCGGTCCATGGGCTACGTCATCCAGAACGCCGGGCTCTTCCAGCACCGCACGATCATCGACAACATCGCCACCGTGCCCCGCATGCTCGGCTGGGGCAAGGACAAGGCGCGGGAGCGGGCCCGGGAGCTGATGGAGCGGGTCGGTCTCGACGCCGCACTCGCCAAGCGCTACCCCTACCAGCTGTCCGGCGGACAGCAGCAGCGCGTCGGTGTGGCGCGGGCGCTCGCCGCCGATCCGCCGGTGCTGCTGATGGACGAGCCGTTCTCCGCCGTCGACCCCATCGTGCGCAAGGGGCTCCAGGACGAACTCCTGCGCATCCAGGAGGAGTTGGGCAAGACCATCGTCTTCGTCACGCACGACATCGACGAGGCCGTCAAGATCGGCACGATGGTCGCCGTGATGCGCACCGGCGGCAAGCTCGCCCAGTTCGCGCCGCCCGCCGAGCTGCTGTCCAGCCCGGCCGACGCCTTCGTCGAGGACTTCCTCGGCGCGGACCGCGGCATCCGGCGGCTGTCCTTCTTCCCCTCCGCCGGACTCGAGCTGCTGACCGCGCCGATCGTCGCGATCGACGCCACCGCCGAGCAGATCGCCGCCCGCGACACGGACGGTGCCCCCTACCTCCTCGTCACGGACCTGGAGGGCAAGCCCCTCGGCTGGAGCGAGCCGCAGGACCTGACCGCCGGCAGCATCACGCCCGAGCAACTGCTGTCGTACGGGCGGCCGTTCACGGCCGGTACGGACTCGCTGCGGTCCGCGCTCGACTGCGCGGTGCTCTCGCCCACCGGCTGGGCCGTCGCCGTGGACGCCGAGGGCCGGGCGGCCGGAGTCGTCTCCCAGCAGACCATCGGCGAGGCGATCCGCGGCGCCCATCACGCGGAAGGCCGCGCAAACGACGAGGCCGCGAAGGCCGCCCGATGAGCGGCTTCTTCGATATCCCGAGCGACCTCCAGCACAGCTGGCTCGGCCTGATCGGCCTGCATCTGCGAGAAGCCCTGCTGCCGGTCCTGGTCGGACTGGTGCTCGCCCTGCCGATCGCCCAACTCTGCGTGCGCTTCCGCTGGTTGTACCCGCCCGTGCTGTGGGTGACGACCGTGCTGTACGCCATCCCGTCACTGGCCTTCTTCGTCGTCCTCATCGACTACACCGGCCAGACCGAGCTCACCGTGATGATCCCGCTGACCGTCTACAGCCTGGTCGTGCTGGTCCCGGCGATCGTCGACGGGGTGCGGTCGGTGCCGCAGGAGACGCTGGCCGCCGCCACCGCCATGGGCTTCGGCCCCATCCGCCGCTACGCCCAGGTGCAACTGCCGATCGCCGTCCCCGCCATCATCGCGGGACTGCGCATCGCGGTCGTCTCCAGCATCAGCCTCGTCAGCGTCGGCACCCTGATCGGCAACCAGGGCGCGCTGGGCAACCTGCTCGCCGACGCGATGTTCTACCACCGGCCCGAGCTCGCGGTGAACTCCGTGATCACCACGGCCGTCCTGGCGATCCTCATCGACGCCCTGCTGGTGGGCGTCCGCGTGCTGCTGACGCCCTGGATGCCGCGCAGCGCGCCATCGAAACCCAAGGCCGACCGGCCCGACCCGGCCGCCCTCGCCCTGGAGGACGCAGCCCGGTGAACGTACTCAACTTCATCAACTCCTTCTTCAGCGACAGCGCCCACTGGAAGGGCTACGACGGCATCCCCACCCGCCTGTCGGAGCACGTCGGCTACTCCGTCATGGCGCTCGCCATCGCCGCCGCGATCGGGCTCCCCGTGGGCCTGCTGACCGGCCACACCGGCCGCGGCGGCAACGCCCTCGCGCTCATCGCCACCGCCGCCCGGGCGCTGCCCAGCTTCGGCCTGCTGGTGCTGATGTTCGTCATCCTCGGGCTCGGCCTGCTGCCCGTGATGATCCCGCTGGTCGTCCTCGCCATCCCGCCGATCCTGGTCACCACCTACGAGGCGATGCGCTCCGTCGACCCGTCCCCGGTGGACGCGGCGCGGGGCATGGGCATGCACGAGGCCCGGGTCCTGTTCCAGGTCGAACTGCCGGTGGCGCTCCCGCTGATCCTCAGCGGCCTGCGCTCGGCGGCCATCCAGATCGTCTCCACGGCCACCATCGCCGCGTACGTCTCCCTCGGCGGCCTCGGCCGCTACATCGTCGACGGCCTCTACCAGCGCAACTACGAGAAGGTCGTGGGCGGCGCCACGCTGACCGCCGTGATGGCGCTGGCCACGCTCGGACTGTTCTGGGCGGTGACGCGGATCGCGGTGTCGCCGGGGGTGCGGCGGAGCAACTAGGGCCCTTCTGATGGATCTCCGTGGAAGAAGGAGCGGCGTTCGGTGCGTGCTCTCGGCGTGCCGGGCGGAAGTCCTCGTAGCGGAGCTACTAGGGTTTTCGTCCGGTGCGGCGAGAGTGCGTGCCGGGCGTCGCGACGCCGCGGAGATCCATCAGAAGGGCCCTAGGCGGGGCTGGGCGCCGCGGGGCCGCGGCAGGCAGCCGGACCTTGCCATCTGCGCATTCTCTCCACAAGTACTCGACCGTAACGGCGGCCACTCCAGTTATTTTGAGACTTCAATAGTTAAGTTCGATCTACTTTTCGCGATCAACGCACCGAGGCCCTACATGCCCAGCTCGTCCCGTACCACCTCCACCGGTGGCCGTCACCGCAAGTCCAAATCAATGAGCCCGTCGGTCCGACGAACGCTCGTGATGGTGGCGACCGCCCCCGTCGCCGGGACGATCCTGGCCGCTCCGTCCGCCTTCGCCGCGGACAAGGCCATCGCCAAGAGCTCCGCCACCGAACTCGACACCGCCGAGCAGAAGATCGCGGACAACCTCGACACGCGGAGCCAGGACGCGCGTCTTGGCACCAACCTCAGCGGTGTCGTCCTCGACGCCAAGTCGGACAAGCCGATCTGGGGTCACAACGCGACCACCGCGCTGATGCCCGCGTCCAATGCCAAGCTCGCCACCTCCACCGCCGCGTTGACCGTTCTCGGCCCCGACCACAGGTTCACCACCAAGGTCGTCTACGGCGACGGCACGCTCACCCTCGTCGGAGGGGGCGACCGCACCCTGACCACCGACGACCTCGACGCGCTGGCCAAGACCGCGGTCGCGGGCCTGAACAACGCCGGTCTCACCTCGGTGAAGGTCCGCATCGACGACAGTCTCTTTCCCGAGCCCGCCCTCGCCACCGGCTGGAACGCCGACTACGTCCCGAGCGAGGTCGCCCCGGTGCGTGCCCTGGTGGTGGACGGACACGCGGTCACGGACACCTCCCTGGACGCGGGACAGGTCTTCGCCAAGCTCCTCGCCGACCAGGGCGTCACGGTCACCGGTGACGTCACCCGCGGCGTGGCAGGGTCCGGAGACGTCGATGTGGCTCAGCACCAGTCCGACAAGCTGTCCACGATCGTGAAGCACATGCTCAAGGTGAGCGACAACAACATCGCCGAGACGCTGCTGCGGATGACCGCGCTGGGCGCCGGCCGCCCGGCCACGTTCGAGGACGGGACGGCGGTCGTACGGGACGTGCTCAGCCACACGTACGGCGTGTCGTTGGACAACTTCGAGATGTACGACGGCAGCGGGCTGTCCCGCTCCGACCGCATCCCGGCCCAGACCTTGGCGGACATCCTCGACCTGACCACCGACTCCCGCTACAGCCAGACCCTGAAGTACATCGCGGACGGCCTGCCCGTCTCGGGCGAGGCGGGCGCCACCCTGGGGCCCGAGTGGGGCCGGTTCGACACTGCGGACTCGAAGTGCGCGGTCGGCAAGGTCAAGGCCAAGACCGGCACCCTCACCGGCGCCATCGCGCTGAGCGGGATGACGCAGGCCCAGGACGGGCGCTGGAAGATCTTCTCCTTCGTCGAGAACGGCTCCACCGCCAGCGGAAGCGACATCAAGGACAGCCTGGACGGCCTCGCCGCCACGGTCAACGGCTGCTGGGCGTAACCCTGAGGCGCGCACACAGCCCGGACGCCGGTCTTCCCGGTGCAGGTTCCCGCTGTCCATGCCGCCGTGTCTGAAACCCGGTTCCCCTACACGAGTGTGCTTTCACTCTGGTCGCTGTGGTCTACGAAAGCGGGCCCGGGGCGATGGTCGCATCGCCCCGGGCCCGCCGCCGTACGTCATCCCTCGGTGCGCGCAAGCGCCTGTTCCAGTACGACGAGCAGGGCGTCGCGTACCGAGCCGCGCTCGCGGGCGTCGAACACCACGATCGGGGTGCGGTCGTTGACGTCGAGCGCCCAGCGGACCTCCTCCAGGGTGTGCTCGACCTGCCCGTCGAAGGCGTTGACGGCCACCGCGAACGGGATCTGCTTGTGCTCGAAGTAGTCGACGGCCGCGTAGCAGTCGTCGAGACGGCGCGTGTCCACGATGACGAGCCCGCCGAGCGCGCCCTCGACCAGGTCGTCCCACATGAAGCCGAACCGCTCCTGGCCGGGCGTGCCGAACAGGTACAGCTTCAGGGTCGGGTCGATGGTGATGCAGCCGAAGTCCATCGCGACCGTGGTCGTGGTCTTGCGCGGGGTGTGGCTGAGGTCGTCCACGCCCGCCGCGACCTCGGTGATGGCGGCCTCGGTGGTCAGCGGCGCGATCTCGGAGATCGAGCCGACGGAGGTGGTCTTGCCCACCCCGAAGCCGCCCGCGATCACTATCTTGACCGGCAGCGGCGGTCTTGCTGCGGCCTGCGCGGCCGCGGGGCGGGTGGCCGGTTCAGTCGGAATCACGGAGAACCCCTCGGGAGTCGGGGATGGCACGGAGGCCATCGATAACCCTTCGCAGGACGGATGCGTCGCGGATGATGCCGGTGTCGGGCACGTGCACTGTCAACTGCCCCGCCGTGCGCAGGTCCTCGGCGAGGATCCGCACCACGTTGAGGTGCAGCCGCAGCCGGGCCGCGATCTCCGCGATGGACTGCGGCTGTCGGCAGGCGGCGACGATGTCGTGCTGTTCGAAGGAGAGCCGGTCGAGCACGGCGAGGCCTTCGGCGGTGGCCACCACCTGGGTCTCGACGGGCATCGTCCGGCCGTTGGCGCTGGGTGCCACCCGGCCGGCGGTGACCAGGAACGGTCGTACGGCGGGGACGGGGCCGATCGCCCCCGGGCCCGGGGGCATGCCGCCGTCCTCGCCTGCACCTCTCGCAGTGCGGCCGTCCGCCATGGCTGTGTGTCTTCCTCCTCGGCCGGGCGGTGCCCGGTCAGCGCTTCGACGCGGCGCCGACGCTGTTCTTCAGTTCGAGTACGAGTTGAGGGCTGAGGGCGGCACCGGCACGGTTGGCGAACAGCGTCATCTCGTAGGCGATGTTGCCGAGCTTGGCCTCCTTGTCGGTGACGACGCCGAGGACGGCGCCGCTGCCGATCGCGGAGACCAGGACGTGGCCGCCCTCAAGGTCGATGATGACCTTGTTGAGGCCGCCCAGGCCGTAGTTGCCGGAGGCTCCGGCGGCCAGGCTGGTGATGCCGGAGACGATCGCGGCGAGGCGTTCGGAGTCGGCGTGCTCGCGCAGTTCGGAAACGGCGATGAGCAGCCCGTCGGAGGATACGGCGATGGCGTCGACGACGCCCGCCGTCTCGGTGGCGAAACGGTTCAACAGCCACGTGAAGTCGGCTGCCGCGGCCTGCAGTTCGGCCGGCGTGGTGCCTCCCGTCGGAGTGTCACCTGTCGACGTGCTCACTGCTCCGCTCCTTCCGGGGAGTGGTTCTGGTTGTGCGGGGGGTTGGGGACGGGGTTGGAGGTGGTGGAGTCGGTCGGGTGGGTCGCGGTCTTGTCGACGGTGGCGCCGCCGCTCCCGCTGTCACGGTGCGCACGTTCCACGGCCGCCTCGAACTCGTCGAGCGCGGCCCGGACGGCGTCCGCGTCGGCGGGGCGGGGCGCGGCGCGGTGCCCGGTCTGCTGACCGGCGTCGGCCCCGAAGGTCGTACGCAGCGTGGCTCCCCGGACGCGCCGACGCAGTGGGCGTGCGCCGGCGTCGGCGTGCCCGGACGGGCGTGTCTCGCCGCTCCGGGCCCTGGGGATGAAGGGCGCGTCGTCGGGATCGGCGGACATGTCTTGAGGGCGGGGGGTGGTTGGGGAAGCGCCGGCCGGGCTGGGCGCGGTCGATATGCCGTACGGGCCGGATGGCGGTGGCGCGTCGGTCGGGGTGGTGGGTGCGGGGGACGTGGTGTCCGAGGTGGGTGGTGTCGGGGAGGTACTGGCCGGGCCGGGGGTGGGCGTGCCGTCCGGGTCGGGGATGGCCGGCGTGGTGGGTGTGGTCGGCGAAGTGCCGTCCGCACCGGGTGTGGGCGTGCCGTCCGGGTGCGGTGCGGACGACGTACTGGCTGCGGCCTGCGCCGCCGACGCGCCGTTCAAGGTGTACGTGGCTGATGTGCCGGGCGGGGCGGGGTCGCGCCGGGGGATCCTGCGGGGGAGCGGTCCGGGCTCGTCGTCGGCCGGGATAGTGCCGTTGGAGGCGGCGTCCGCGGGGACCGCCGGGCGTGAGCCCGAGACAGCGGTCCCGTACTCGCCCGCCGGTGACGCGGCGCCGGCTTCGGAGGCCGCACCAGGCGCTGCCACCCCTGAGGCCGACGCGTCGGAGGAACTCCCCCGACCGGCCGAGGCGCCCGACCCCGCACCCGGACTCACCCCCGACCCGGAAACCAGGCCCGAACTCGCCGCCGCCCCAGAACCCGTTCCTGACCCGTAAGCCGCGCCCGCGTTCGACCTGGCTGCCGCCCCAGAACCCGCTCCTGACCCGGAAGCCAAGCCCGAATCCGACCCCGCCCCGGAACCTGCTGCCGCCCCAGAACCCGACCCCGCCCCAGAACCCGACCCCGCCCCGGAAGCCAAGCCCACCCCAGACCCCGCCGCCGAACCGCCGGAGGCAACCCCTGCCGAACCGCCGAAGGCAACAACCGGACTCATCGTCAGCAGCAAAGACGAAGGAATCGACACCTCGGCCGTCACCCCACCACCCGGTGTACGCGACAAGGCGACCCCCACCTCCCAGCGGCGCGCCAGCGTGCCCACCACGAACAGGCCGAGCACCTTCGTAGGCACCACGTCCAGGCGTTCGCGGCGGATCAGGCGGGCGTTCTCCTCGGTGAGGCGCTCGGCGCTCATGCCCAGGCCGTGGTCGGCGACCACGATCAGCGCGCCCTGGGCGCCGTTGCGCACCGTCACCTCGACGGGGCTTCCCGCGGGTGAGAACGACACGGCGTTCTCCACGAGTTCGGCCACCATCAGCGTGAGGTCGCCGATGATGTCGGGCTCGACCATGACCTCGGTCCCGGCGGACAGCTGAACCCGCTGGAAGCCCTCGATCTGGCCGAGTGCGGCCCGTACGACGTTGGTCAGGGCGGTGGGACCGGAGTCGAGGACCGTCTCGCGGATGCCGGCGAGCAGCATCAGGCTGTCGGCGTTGCGGCGCAGGCGGACCGCGATGTGGTCGATGGAATACAACCGCTCCAGCAGCGCGGGGTCGGTCTCCCCGCGTTCCACCGCGTCGATCAGCGCCAGCTGCCGCGTGGTCAGGTTGCTCACGCGGCGGCCGACGTTGCCGAACATCTCGGCGACGTTGCGGCGGCTGAGCACCTGGCGTTCCAGCAGCGCGGACGCGGTGGTCTGCACATGGTTGAAGGCCTCGGCGAGGTCGCCGATCTCGTCCTGCGCGGTGACCGGTACCTCGCGCAGCCGGGGCGCGCTGTCGTCCTCGGCGTCGTCGTCGGCCACCCGGGCGAGCTCGCGGCCGCCCGCGTCGGCGACCTGCCGGGCGGCACCGGTGAGGGCCTGCACCGGGCGGACCACCGAGCGCCGCACGAGCACCGCGAAGGCGATCCAGACGGCGAAGCCGAACAGCGCGAGGCTCAGCAGCAGGACCGCGCGCCAGGCGGCGTCGCTGGAGGCGGCGTCGGCGCGGTCGGCGATCTGGCCGATGAGCGACGAGGTGATCTCCAGCCGGGTCTGGGCCTGCTCGCGGTAGGCGGGGTAGGCGGCGAAGGCCTCGGTGAACGCCGCGCGGATCCGCTCGGGCGTGCCGGCCTGGAGGTTGCTGGGGTCGATCTGGAGCTCGGCGTAGTGCTGGCCGATGGTCGCCTGGGCGCTGTTGTGCTCGATGCCGCCCAGTTCGTCCGCCTGGGCCTCGGTGGCGAACCGGGAGAAGCGGTCGGCCTGGTGGTCGTACTCGTTGTCGAAGCCGACCGCGCCGATGAACTCGATGAGGGCGTTGCTGTCCCCGGTGCGCGCGGAGAACACGGCCGTCTCGAAGGCGCTGTGGGCGGCGTCGGCGCGCAGCAGGGAGTCCAGCAGGTTGCCGGTGAACGTCCCGGCGAGGGCCGTGTTGTGGTCCAGGCCGAGGCCGTCGATCAGGCCCTTGGAGGCGTTGGTGTAGGCCGGGTCGATGTTGTCGGCGGGCAGATAGCCCTGTGCGACGGTGTCACGCAGGCTGCTGAGGCCGTTGATCTCCCGCAGGGCCTGCGCCTCGGTGGCCGGCAGCCGGTCGCCGAAGGTGTCCTGCACCTTCTCGACCTGGGAGGCCACCGCGGCCTGCGCCTTGCGGTACTCGGCGGCGGAGGGACGGGTGCCGGGGCCGGCCGCCTCGTGGCGCACGGACAGCAGAATGGCCTGCTGGTGCTCGGTCTCCACCCGGTCCACCAACTGCGCGACCTGCGCGCTGTCCCGGACCAGCCGGGCGGCGGAGTCGGCGTCCCGCGCCTGGCTCACCTGGTCGGCGATGAGGTAGGCGAGCAGCACGGCGACCACGGCCAGCGGCACGCCCACCAGGACGTTGAGCTTGCGGCGGAACGGCCAGCGGTCGGCGAAGCCCCGTATGCCACCCCGGACCGGCGACGGTGCCGGTGCCGACGGGACGGATGCGCCCACCTCGTTCGTGGACACCAGGCCTCCTTCATGGGTGTCTCACGGCGCGCGAGGAACTCACGTGACCGTTTCTGATCGATACGGGAACGGTGTGCAACGGCACTCATACTGGTGCCAAACAAGGCCAAACAACACCGAAGCGGCCCCCGCACTCCACTGTGACCGGCGCCAACTTCCGCGAGACTACAGGCTCTTCCAGCCCCCACCAGCGCCACCCTGCGTCAAGAATCAATTACGACCCGCCCACGGTTCCGGGGGTTCGGTGCGGGTTCGTGGGTCTTTCCTTCACGAGCGGATCACAACCGATCCGCAACGATCTTCGTTCGGCAGCGCATTGACGCCAATTGGTGACCAAGCGGCTCTTGACTGACCAAGAACCCGCTGGATTGGATCAGCGGAAGAGCTTCTTCGCAAGCCCACTGAACCCCACAGGCCGGAACGGAAATCGTGACTTCTACCGCCGCACACAGCAGGTCCTTCAGGAAACACCCCGGCGTGGCCGCCGTCGCGCTCGCCGCCGCCACGGTCCTGCTGGCGGGATGTGGCTCCTCCGACGACAAGTCCGACCCGCTCTCCGAGGACACGCCGGACGGCGGCACCGTCGTCGTCGGTTCCAACAACTTCGCCGAGAGCATCCTGCTCGCCGACATCTACGGCGAGGCCCTGAAGGCCAAGGACATCAAGGTCACCTACAAGCCGAACATCGGCAGCCGTGAGACCACCTACGGCCTGCTGAAGAACGGCTCCATCACGGTCCTGCCGGAGTACAACGGCTCGCTGCTCGCCTACCTGGACCCGAAGGCGGAGCAGAAGTCGAAGGAGGCGGTGAACGCCGCGGCGAAGGCCAAGCTCGACCCGAAGCTGACGCTGCTGGAGTCGTCGCCCGCCGAGGACAAGGACTCCGTCAGCATCAACGCGGAGACCGCCAAGAAGTACAACCTGACCGGCGAGTCGACCCTCGCGGACCTCAAGGCCATCGCTCCGCAGCTGGTCATCGGCGGTTCGCCCGAGTTCCAGACCCGGCAGCAGGGCCTGGTGGGCCTGAAGTCCGCGTACGGCCTGGAGTTCAAGTCCTTCAAGGCCCTCGACGCGGGCGGCCCGCTGACCCAGGCGGCGCTGACGAAGAACACCGTGCAGGCGGCGGACATCTTCACCACGGACCCGACCATCGTCAAGGAGAAGTTCGTCGTCCTCCAGGACCCGAAGAACCTCTTCGGCTTCGCGAACGTGACCCCGCTCGCCTACAAGAGCGGCCTCTCCCAGGAAGGCGTGGCGGCCCTCAACGAGGTCTCGGCCAAGCTGGACACCAAGTCGCTGCTGGAGATGGACTCCCAGGTGCAGCTGGAGAACAAGGACCCGCTCGACGTCGCCAAGGACTGGCTGAAGTCGGTCGGCCTGAGCTGACGTCCGCACCTTGGACACCACATCGGACGGACCGGCGCGGGCGCCCTCTGGAACAGGGGGTGACCGCGCCGTCCTCGACGGCACCTCCCTCGGCCTCGGCTCGCTCGTCCGGCTCGCCGACCGCACCGCCGTACCCGCCGTGCCGCCCGAGGCGCAGGCGCGGGCCCGGCGGTCGTGGCACACCGCCCAGCGCCTCGCCGCCGCCGGACGGCTCTACGGCCGCGGCACCGGCGTCGGCGCCCACCGCTCGGTGCCGGTCGACGCGGGCGACGAGAGCGAGCACGGCCTGCGGCTCCTGCGCAGCCACGCCGGCGGCTTCGGCGCGCTCCTCCCGGCCCGCCAGGTGCGGGCGATGCTCGCCGTGCGCGCCAACCAGCTGCTCGCCGGCGGCTCCGGCATCCAGCCCGCCTTCATAGACGCGCTCACCGAGGCCCTGCGGCTCGGCGTCCACCCGGCGGTCCACGAGTACGGCGGTCTCGGCACCGGCGATCTGACCGCCCTGGCCGAGACCGGCCTCACCCTGATCGGCGAACACTCCTGGCTGGGCGACGGCGCGCAGGGGCTGCCGACCCCCGTGACCCCCGAGCCGGGCGACACCTTCGCCCTCCTCAGCAGCAACGCCCTCGCGCTCGGCCAGGCGGCGCTGGCCTGCCACGACCTCGACGTCCTCCTGCGCGCCTCGCACGCGGTGGCCGCTCTGTCCCTCGCCGCCGTCTCCGGCTCCCTGGAGGCGTACGCGGCCCCGGTGCACGCCCTGCGCCCGTACCCCGGCGCGGCCCGCGCGGCGGCGGAGGTACGGCGACTGCTGGGCGGGGCGAGTGTCGAATCCCGCCGCGTCCAGGACCCGTACGGCTTCCGCGCCTTCCCCCAGGTGCACGGCTGCGCCCTGGACGCCGCGGCGGCCCTGCGGCGGATCGTCGAAGTGGAGATCAACTGCCCCTCGGAGAACCCGCTGATGGCGGCCGACGGCACGGAGGCCTACCACCATGGCGGTTTCTTCGCCGCGCCCCTGGGCCTCGCCCTGGACGGCCTGAACCTGGCCGTGCTCCAGACCGCGCAGCTCTCCGCCGCGCGCCTGACCGCGCTCGGCCGCGCCGACCTCACCGGCCTGCCCGCGTACCTCACGGCGGGCCCCGCGAGCAGCTCCGGCACGATGATCCTGGAGTACACCGCCAACTCGGCACTCGCCGAGCTGCGTGTCAGCGCCGCCCCCGCGTCGACCGGCCACGCGGTCGTGTCGCACGGCCTGGAGGAGGCCGCGAGCTTCGCCTCCCAGGCCGCCCGCCAGTCACTGCGCGCGACACAGGCCTACGCCACCGTCCTGGCCTGCGAACTCGTCACCGCCGTACGGGCACTGCGCATGCAGCCCGCGCCGCCGCCCGTCCTCGTGTTCGCCAAGGCGACCGCGGCCCTTCCGTCCGGCACCGAGGACCGTCCGCTGACGGGGGATGTGGCGACGGCGGCAGACCTGCTCTCTGTACTCGCGGAGGTGTAGCGCCGCCCCTACTGGCGGAGTGGTAGCGAAGCCCCTACCGCACGTGCGTCACCGAGCCGAGTTCCGCCCGTGCCCGGGCCGCCGCGCCGATCGTCACCGCGTCGTCGCCCAAGCGTGCGGGCAGCACCCGTACCGGGTGGCCGCTGACCGGGGGCTCGGCCGCCAGGGTTCGTTCGATCGACGGCTCGACGAGGGCCCACGACCTGGTGACGCCGCCGCCGATCACGAAGGTCGTGACGTCCAGCAGGCCCGCCGTGACCAGGATCGCCCGGGCCACGGCGGCACCCGCCCTCTCGTACACGGCGAGCGCGTCCGGGTCGGCAGCCCCCGCCGCCTCGGCCACCTCGCGGGCGCTCAGCGTCAGCCCGGTGCGCTCGCCGTACCGCGCCGCGATCGACCGCCCGGACGCCAGAGTCTCCAGGTGGCCGCGTCCGCCGCAGGTGCAGGGCAGGTCGCCGAAGCCGGGGACGTGGCCGATCTCGCCGGCCGCTCCGTGCGGGCCGTCGTACAGCCCGCCGTCCAGCCACAGCGCCCCGCCCACCCCGGTGCCCAGCGTCATCCCGAGCACATGCGGCTCGCCCGCCACCGCGCCGGCCGCCGCCTCGCCGCGCAGGAACGCGTTGACGTCGTTGTCCAGGAACGCCGGCACCCCCAGCGCCTCCTCGACGGCCGCCGTCACCGCGAACCCGGCCCAGCCCCGGAAGGAGTCGCTCGCCACGAGGATCCGCCCGGCCCGCGCGTCCACCAGGCCCGCCGCGCCCACCCCGACGCCCAGCAACCGCGCGGACGTACGGCCGAGCAGCAGACGTACGGCGTCCAGCGCGGCCCCGACCATCGCCGCCCCGCCCTCGGCCGCCGGGGTCGGCACCTCGACGCGGTCGACGACGCTCAGATCCTCCCCGCACAGGGCCACTTGGGTCGTCGTACCGCCGATGTCGACACCGGCGATCAGGTGCGTCACGCGGTGGCCTCCGTCCTCGGGGATTGCCTGCGGCGCCGTTGCAGCACCGGATCGGGCACCGGCACGGCGGCGATCAGCCGGCGCGTGTACTCGGTCTCCGGACGCAGCAGGGTGGACATGGTCGGCCCCTGCTCCTCGACCCGACCCGCCCGCATGACGACGACCCGCTGGGCGAACTCCTGCACCACGGCCAGGTCGTGCGAGACGAACAGGCAGGCGAACCCCAGCTCGCGCTGCAACTCGGCGATCACCTCCAGGACCGTGCGCTGCACACTCACATCCAGCGCACTCGTCGGCTCGTCCGCGACCAGCAGCCGCGGCCGCAGCACCAGCGCCCGGGCCAGACTCACCCGCTGCCGCTGACCGCCCGACAGCTCGCGTGGCCCTCGGCCCGCCAACTCCCTCGACAACCGGACCAGTTCGAGGGCCTCCGCGACCCGCTCCCGTCGCTCGGCCGCCGGCATGCCGCGCCGGTGCGTCCGCAGCGGCTCGGCGACGCACTCCGCCACACTCATTCGCGCGTCCAGCGAGGCCACCGGATCCTGGAGCACCAAACCCACCCCGGAGAGCAGCGCCCGGCGGGCCCGTCCCCGCGCCCGCCCCAGGTCACTGCCGAACAGCGACACCGAGCCGGCCACCGGCACAACGAGCCCGAGCGCGACCCGCGCCGCCGTCGACTTGCCCGATCCCGACTCGCCCACGAGGCCCACGGTCTCGCCGGGGCGCACCGTGAGCGACACCTCCTCCAAGGCCCGTACGGCATGCGGCCCTCGGCCGAAACGCACGGAGACGTCCTGGAGTCGGACCACAGGAGTGTCCTCGGAAGCCGGCTTCGGGGGAGGTAGAGCCTCCCCGGTGACCCTCAGTCGCGGCACCGCCGCCAGCAGCCGTTGCGTGTACTCGTGAGTCGGACGCAACAGCACCTCCTCCACGGAACCCGTCTCCACCACCTCGCCCCGCAGCATCACGGCCACCCGGTCGGCGAAGTCCGCGACCACGCCCATGTTGTGCGTGACCAGCAGCACGCCCGTGCCCGAGTCGGCCGCCAACGCCCGGAGCAGATCCAGGATCTCGGCCTGCACGGTGACGTCGAGCGCGGTGGTCGGCTCGTCGGCGATCAGCAGGCCCGGCGAGTTGGCGATGGCCATGGCGATGACGACCCGCTGCCGCTGCCCGCCCGACAGCTGGAACGGGAACGCGGACGCCCGCCGCTCCGGCTCGGGTATGCCGACCCTGCGCAGGAGATCGACCGCCGCACGCTTGGCCTCCGCCCGCGGAACGCGCCGGTGATTGCGTATGACCTCGGTGATCTGCGCGCCGACCCGGGTCAGCGGATCCAGCGCGCTGGCCGGCTCCTGGAACACCATCGACGCCGTACGGCCGCGCAGCCGGGCGAGCTCCGCCTCACCGGCTCCGACGACCTCCGTACCGTCGACCGTGACCCGCCCCGACGCCCGCGCGTTCCCGGGCAACAGCCCCATCGCGGCGAGCGCCACCGTCGACTTGCCCGACCCGGACTCGCCGACCAGCGCCAGCGTCTCGCCGGGCCGGACCCGCAGGGACACGTCCCGTACGGCGGGCACGTCACCCGTGTCCGTCGAGAAGGTCACCCCGAGCTTCTCCATCTCCAGAATGTTCATCCACGCCCCTTCACGTCGAAGGCGTCGCGCAGTCCGTCGCCGATCGCGTTGAACGCGCACACGACGAGGATGATCGCGAGGCCCGGCGGAACGATCAGCCACCAGCGCCCGGAGTACGCGGCCGTCAGACCGGCCGACAGCATGCCGCCCCAGTCCGTCGACGGCGGCTGGACGCCCAGGCCGAGATACGACACGTACGCGACGAGCAGGATCGCGTCGGCGACCTGGAAGGTGGCCGCGACCACGATCGTCGACACCGAGTTCGGCAGGATGTGCCGGACGATCGCCCGGCCGTGCGTGCCGCCGGTCGCGCGCAATGTCAGTACGTAGTCACGGTTCTTGAGCGTGAGCGTCTCCGCCCGGATCAGCCGGGACGGCACCAGCCACGACACCAGGCCGAGGATCACGATCAGCCCCAGCGTGCCCGGCGACGTGATCGCGGAGACGACCAGCAGGATGAACAGCGCGGGAATCGCGATCCCGGCGTCCACCACCCGCATCATCACCGCGTCCACCCAACCGCCCGCGTACCCCGCGACCGCACCCCACAGCGTGCCGATGACGGTAGCCAGCAGCCCGGCCGCGAGCCCGACAAGCAGCGAGACCTTCCCGCCGTACATCAACCGCCCGAGCTCGTCGTGCCCGACGGCGTCCGTGCCCAGCCAATGGGCACCGCTCGGGGCGAGGTTGACCTGGGTGAGGTCGGTGTGGGTCTGGTCGGTGGAGTAGAGAAGTGGGCCGACAAAGCAGAACAGCAGAAAGAGCAAAACGACCATGAGCCCGGCGACGGCCAGCCTGTTGCGCGCGAAGCGAGCAACCAGGGGCGCGGGGAACTGCGCGACAAGCCCCCACCGGCCCGCACTTTGAATACGGCCTTCTCCCGAAACACTCACGCCGGGCCCCCCTTCACTCGAGGATCGACAACCCGCTGCACAACATCCGCGAGCAACGTCCCCACCACCGTCGCCACGGAAATGACCAGCACACACCCGAGCAGCACCGGATAGTCGGACGACTGTGCGGCGGACCAGAACAGCAGCCCCATCCCCGGGTAGTTGAACAACTGCTCGACGACCAGCGCACCACCGAACAGCACGGGCACGTAGTACCCGAGCATCGCGACCACCGGGGTCAGGGAGTTGCGGAACACGTGCCTGAACAGGATCGCGCCCTGCGTCGAACCTCCCGCCCGCGCCGTCCGCACGTAGTCCTCGGAGAGGTTCTCCAGCGTCGCCGCCCGCATGTACCGGCTGAACACGGCGATCATGGACGCGGCCCCCGTGACGACCGGCAGCACCAGCGCCGCCGGGTCCGCGAAGACCTGCGCCAGCGTGTCCCCCTGGGGTGCCTGGGAGGGGAACCAGCGCAGGGTCTGGGTGAAGAGCAGCACCAGGATGAGCCCCAGGAAGTACACGGGCGTCGAGTACGCGACGAAGCTCAGCGTCGTGATGACGTAGTCGGCCGGCTTGTTGCGGCGCACCGCCTGCCACATGCCGAGCGGGATCGCCAGCAGCAGCCCGACGAGCGCGGACAGCACGGTCAGCACCAGGGTTTTCGGCAGCCGTTGCTCGATCAGCCGGGAGACGGCCTCGTTGAGTGTGTACGAGGTGCCGAGGTCGCCGTGCAGAAGGGTGTTCAGGTAGTAGAGGTACTGGACCGGCAGCGGGCGGTCCAGCCCCTGGTCGTGGTTGAACGCGGCGATCTGCTCGGCGGTCGCCTGCGGGCCGAGGATCCCGCGTGCGGGACCCCCGGGCAGCGCGTGCAGCAGACAGAACACCACGACGGTGACGATGAGGATCACGGCCAGGGCCTGGAGGATCCGCCGGGTGAGGTAGAGAAGCGTGTCCATGTCCGAGGCCTCAGCTCGTCCACTTCCACTGCGCCGGGTGGAAGTTGGCGAGCGAGTCCTGGGAGAAGCCGCCGAGGCCGTTCTTGACGACCGAGACCTGGTAGACGGGCTCCGGCAGCCAGATCACCGGCAGGTCCTTGGCGAGGGCCGCGCTGTATTCCTGGATCTCCTTGTTCGAAGTCGACGTCGTCGACGCGGTGATGAGCTTGTCGACCTCCGGATTGGAGTAGTTGCCGAAGTTCGAGCCGCCCTTGGTCTGGAACAGGGAGTCGCCGGTCGGGAAGGCGTTGAAGTACCAGCTGCCCGCCGTACCGAAGTAGGACAGCTGCCACTTGCAGATCGACTGGCCGGAGGTGCACTGCGGGGTCTGCGACAGCACCGAGTTGACGGGCGCGGTCTTGATCGAGAACTTGATCCCGGTCTTGGCCAGCGAGGACTGGATGGCGCTCATCATGTTGTCCGTGACCGTCGAGCCGGACTGTGACAGCACCTGCATCTCGAACTTCGTCCCCTTGGCGACCCCTTCACCGCACTGGGACGCGCCGCTGCCCGGGCTCGTGCAGGTCATGACCCCGCCCTGCTCGGTCCAGCCGCGGTCGGTCAGCAGCTTGCTCGCGGCCGCGTTCGAGAACGGATACGGGTTGTTCTTCTGCACCGGCGAGAGGAAGTCCGACGCCTGCCCCTGCGGAATGGGCCCGTAGCCGGGCACCGCCGTCCCGTTGAAGACGACTTTCGACAACGTGGTCTGGTCGATGGAGCGTTGCACCGCCTGCCGTGCGTACAGCTGCTTGAAGACGGCGCCCATGGCCGGGTTGTTGAAGTTGTACGGCATGTAGGTGATCGCCCAGCCCGACCACGGCTTCACCGAGTAGCCCTGCGCGGTGAAGCTGTCCTTCTGGTCGAGGTCGGTCGCCTCGATGTAGCCGTAGTCGACGCTGCCGGAACGCAGGGCGTTCTTCTCGGCGTCCGCCGTGGTGAAGGGGAGCAGGTTCACCGTGGGGATGGCCGGCTTCTCGCCGCCGTCGTACTTCTTGTTGGCGGTGAGGACGACCTTGCCGGCGGTCGAGAACGACTTGACCGCGTAGGGGCCGCTGATCGTCTTCCAGAGGGCGTTCTTCTCGTAACCGCCGATGTTCTTCGCGGCGTTGTTGAGGTACGTCCACACCTGCTTGGCGCCCGCGGCCGTGCGGTCGGCGTCGGACACCGTCGCCGAGGCGCTCGTCCTGTCCCAGGCGTGCTGGGGAAGCGGGTTGATGGAGTTGAGCTCGTTGGCCAGCATCCACTGGGAGTTGTAGGTCTGGTCGAACGTGATGGTGAAGTGGCGGTCGTCGACCGTCTTGAAGGACGTCCAGTTGTCGGGCGCCTTGCCGGGGTTGTAGCCCGCCCACTCCGCCTTGTTCGCCTTGATCAGGTTGAACCAGAACTCGACGTCCCGCGAGGTGACCGGCTTTCCGTCGCTCCAGTGGCGGTTGCCCAGCGTGATCGTCACGCTCTTTCCGTCGGACGCGAAGTCGGCGGCGGTGGCGAGCGAACCGGCCTTGTTCCAGCCGATCTTCCCGGTCGAGCCGTCGTAGGCGACGAGCGGCTCCCACAGGGTGTCCGCGATGGAGATGTTGTTGGTGTTCAGGTGTGCCGCCGTACCGATCGGCAGGATCCAGTTCGGCGTGAAGTTGGCGGGCAGCGCGTAGTCGATCGAGTCTTTCGACGCGGACGACGAGCCGCTCGTCCCGGAGCAGCCCGCGAGCAGCAGTGTGCCCGCGCATAGGGCAGCACCGGCAAGAAGTCTCGTGCGAGCAGGGGACATGGCTCTCCTCGGGGAAACACAGGGAAACAGAAGGCGGGGGGTGGAGCCAGTGAACGCCCCGACTGTTCGAAGAAACAGACGCGCTGCTGTAAAAAGTCTGTTTCTGCCGTTCTGGAAATAGCCTGAGGGGCGCTCGATTGGCCTACGCTCGCTGCCTCGGCCGCCGACGACGGAAGTAACCAACCTCTTGCCTGAAAAAAGTTCCTCACTGACCACGCGCGTCCTCGAACTCCTCGCCTCCGGGCAGGCGTCGACGCGTACGGAGCTCGCCGCGCTGCTCGGTGCGGCGCCGTCGACGGTGTCGTTCGCGGTGAGCAAGCTGCTGGACTACGGCCTCGTCGCCGAGGAGGGCACCTCGGCCTCCACCGGCGGGCGCCCGCGCAAGGTGCTGCGGCTCGGCGGCAGCGACGGGTACGCGGTCGCGGCCGATCTCGGCGGCAAGCACGTCCGCGTGGGGGTCGTCCACCCCGGAGGCGGTCTCACCGACGTCTCCACCGTGCCGTTCGCGACCGCCGACGGGCCCGAGGCGGCGCTGCCCGGACTGGCCGAGACCCTCGAAGGCCTCGCCGGCCGGCATGGACGGGACCTGCTGCGGGGCGTCGGCCTCTGCCTGCCCGGCCCGGTCGACGTCGAGCCGGGCCTGGTCACGCTGCCCGCGCGCATGCCCGGCTGGAACAGGTTCCCGGTGCGGGACTGGCTGGAGGACCGGTTCGGGGTGCCGGTGGCCATCGAGAACGACGCCAACTGCATGGCCGTCGGCGAACACAGCGTCCGGCCGGCCGAGCACCGTCAGGCGATCATGGTGAAGGCGGGCTCGGGCATCGGCGCGGGCGTCATCGCCGACGGACGGCTCTACCGGGGCGGCACCGGCGCCGCGGGCGAGATCACCCACGTCCGCGTCGAGGCCGCCCAGGACACCCCCTGCTCCTGCGGCAACACCGGCTGCCTGGAGACCGTCGCCTCCGGCGCGGCCCTCGTGCGCATCCTGGGCGAGCGCGGGCTCGACGTGGCGTCCACCGAGGACGTCGTACGGCTGGCCCTGGACGCCGACCCCGAGGCGACCCGCGCCGTGCGCCAGGCCGGCCGCTACCTCGGCATGGTGCTGGCGGCCAACGTCAACTTCTTCAACCCCGACGCGGTGTACCTCGGCGGGATCCTGTCCACCCTGGAACCCTTCGTCGCCGCCGTCCGCAGCCAGCTCTACGAGGGCTGCCATCCCCTGGTCACCGAGCATCTGGTCATCGAGCGGGCCGGGCTCGGCGCCGACGCCGGTCTCGTCGGCGCGGGCCAGTTCGCGCTGCAACGGGCCCTGGCGCACGCGCTGCGCGCGGTCACCGGCCATCAGTCCTGACTCCCGGAGGAGCCATGTCCCGTCCTGTCATCGCGATCGCCGGACTCGGCATCGAGTCCTCGACCTTTTCCCCGGCCCGCACCGAGGTCCCCGCCTTCCACCCGCAGCGGGGGGCGGACATCCTGACCCGCTACCCCTTCCTCGCCGCCGGGCAGCCCCTGCGGGCCGCCGCCGACTGGCGCGGCGCGCTCGTCGGCAAGGCGATGCCCGGCGGTACGGTGACGACGGCCGCGTACGCCGAACTGGCCGCCGAACTCCTCAACAGGCTCACGGAGTTGGGCCCCATCGACGGCCTCTGGTACGACATCCACGGCGCGATGACGGTCGAGGGACTCGACGACGCCGAGGCCGAACTCCTGCACCGCGTCCGTGAAGTGGTCGGCCCGCGCGTGCTCGTGTCGACCTCCATGGACCTGCACGGCAACGTCTCCCGCGACCTCGTCCACCAGAGCGACCTGATCACCTGCTACCGCATGGCCCCGCACGAGGACGCCATGGAGACCAAGGAGCGCGCGGCCCGCAACCTCGTCGACCTGCTGGCGAGCGGTGCGCCGCGCCCGGTCAAGGCCTGGATCCCGGTGCCGGTGCTGCTGGCCGGCGAGCAGACCTCCACCCGGATCGAACCCGCGAAGAGCGTCTACGCGGCCGTCGAGGAGGTCGAGGCGGCGCACGGCGTGACGGACGCGGCGATCTGGGTCGGCTACGCCTGGGCGGACGAACCGCGCAACCGGGCCGCTGTCGTCGTCACGGGGCCCGCGGCCGATGCCGTCACCACGGGCGCCGAGCGACTGGCCCGCGGTTTCTGGCAGGCCCGCCACGACTTCGACTTCGTCGCGCCGACAGGCACGCTGGACGAGTGCCTCGACGCCGCGCTGGCTTCCCGGGAACGCCCCTACTTCGTCAGCGACACCGGCGACAACCCGACGGCGGGCGGCGCCGGCGACGTCACCTGGGGCCTCCAACAGGTTCTGGACCGCCCGGAGTTCAAGGACCCGTCCGGCCCGACGGTCATCTACGCGTCACTTCCGGGCCCGGCTGCCGTGGAGGCGGCCGTGCGGGCCGGCGTCGGCGCGAGCGTCACCGTCACCGCGGGAGCGGAGGTCGACGACCGGCACGCGGGCCCGCTCACCCTGACCGGTGAGGTCCACGCCATCCGGCACGGCGACCGGGACGCGGAGGCCGAGGTGGTGCTGCGGGTGGGCAGCGTGCACGTGATCCTCACCCGGCTGCGCAAGCCGTACCACCACGAACACGACTTCACCGGCCTGGAGTTGAATCCCCGGGCCGCCGACGTCGTCATCGTCAAGATCGGCTATCTGGAGCCCGAGCTGTTCGCCATGGCCGCCGACTGGAAGATGGCGCTCACCCCGGGCGGCGTCGACCAGCAGCTGACCCGCCTCGGCCACCGCCGTATCCGCCGCCCGCTGTTCCCCTTCGACCCGGAAATGGCCGAACCGGACCTCACCGCCCGGCTGATCGCGCCGTCGGACGAGGCGCTCAGCGGACCGGACGAGTGAACCCGCCGGTGTCGCCGCCGCCCGCGTCCGCCTCGGCGATCAACTGGTCCAGCAGGGCGATCAGCACGTCCCGGGACGAGCCGCGCTCGCGTGCGTCGCACAGCAGCACCGGGACGTGCGCCGGCAGTGCCAGGGACTCCCGGATGTCCTCGGCCGGGTACGGATGCCGTCCGTGGAAGCCGTTGACGCCGACGACGAACGGGATGCCCCGGGACTCGAAGAAGTCGACGGCGGCGAAACTCGACTCGGGTCTGCGGACGTCGATGAGCACCACCGCGCCCAGCGCACCGACCGCCAGGTCGTTCCACATGAACCAGAACCGCTGCTGCCCGGGCGTGCCGAAGAGGTAGAGCACCAGCTCGTCGCTGATCGTGATCCGGCCGAAGTCCAGGGCCACGGTGGTGGCACGTTTCTGCTCGATGCCGTCGAGGTCGTCGACGCCCAGGCCCGCCGAGGTCAGCGATTCCTCGGTGCGCAGCGGGGCGATCTCGCTGACCGACCCGACCATGGTGGTCTTGCCGACGCCGAAGCCCCCGGCGATGAGGATCTTGACGGTGTCGGGTGCCGCCGGAGTGGCGGGTGCCGCCGGGGTGGCGGTATCAGAGCCGGCCAAGGCCGTCCCTCACTTTCTGAAGCAGGTCCAGGTCCAGTTCCGGGTCTCGGGTGACGGGATGCGGCGGATGGGCGGTGATCAGGCCGGCCTCCAGCAGATCGCAGAGCATGATGACGATCACGCTCACCGGCAGGTCCAGCAGCGCCGCGAGCTCCGCCACCGCGACCGGGTCGGCGCACCGGCGCAGGATCCGGGCCTGCTCGGGCTGCGGCCGAGGGGCCCGGTCCGGCGGCGGATCCACCGCGGTCACCGTCGTGATGAGGGTGAAGTCGGCGCGGCTGGGCCGGGTCCGTCCACCGATGAGGGCGAAGGGCCGTACCAGCCGGCCCGCCGCCGCCTCGCTTCCGCTCACCTCACTCGCCGGTGGCGGCCGTGGGCCCCACATGGGCCCGCGGCGCCGCGCTGAGATGCTCGCCGATCTTCTTCACCAGCATGTTCATCTGGTACGCCACCACGCCGACGTCCGCGCCCGGCCCGGTCAGGACGACGAGGTTGGCGCCGGTTCCGGCGGAGGTCAGGATCAGATAGCTGTTGGCCATCTCGATGAGCGCCTGGCGTACCGGGCCGCCGCGGAAGTCCATGCTGACGCCCTTGCTGAGGCTCATCAGACCCGAGGCGGTCGCCGCCAGCCGTTCGGCGTCGTCGCGCACGAACCCGGTGGACCTGCTGACGACCAGTCCGTCCTCGGAGAGCACCACGGCGTGGTTCACATCGGCGACCCGCTCCACGAGTCCGGTGAGCAACTGGTCCAGCTGGGTGTCCGTGGCGGGGATGGGGCGTGTCATGGCGGTGTCCTTCGTCAGCGGTCGGAGTGGGGAGTCGGGATGGCGGCGGGGTCCGCGGAGCGGGCGGACGTGTCCGGGGCCTTGGGCGAGATGGGGACCTCCTCGGGCGTACTCGGGTCCGCCGCCGCCCGCAGGGTGCCGCGCTGGAATCCCGCGAGCGAGGAAGCGGCACGTTCCGCGGTGTACTCCTCGAGGTCCTCCTCGTGAGCGGGCGCGGACTCCTCGCGGAGTTCGGGGACCAGGCTGGTCTGCGGCACCCGGCGGGGCAGCGGGGTGAGACCGTCGGAGCGGGGGGTGGGAGCGGGGGCGGGGGCGGTTCGTGGAGCGGGGAGGGGACGGGCCGTACGGGCGGGCGGGGTCGCGCCCTTGACGGACTCCGACTCCGGCCGCGACTCCGACTCCGGCCGCGACTCCCGCTCCGGCCGCGACCCTGATGTCGGCTCCGCCCCCGACTCCATCGCCCCCTTCGCCTCCGGAGCGCCGGCCCCGGCCCCGGCCTTGTGGACGGCCTCGGGCACCACGACGTCGTGCGGGATCAGCACGATCGCCGTGGTTCCGCCGTACGGCGAGGGACGCAGGGTGACCGCGATGCCGTGCCGGTCGGCGAGCCGGGCGATCACGAACATGCCGAGCCTGAGGTCGTCGGCCAGCGCCACCACGTCGAACTCCGGTGGCTCGGTCAACTGGGCGTTGAGGGAGGCGTAGTCGTCCTCGGACATGCCGAGGCCCCGGTCCTCGACCTCGACGGCCAGACCCTTGGCCACCATCGCGGCCCGCACTCCGACGGGGCTGGGCGCGGGGGAGTACGCGGTGGCGTTGTCGATGAGTTCGGCCAGCAGGTGGATCACGTCCGCCACCGCGGGCGGGGCGAGATACACCTCCTCGTCGGTCTGCACCTCCACCCGCTGGTACTCGGCGACCTCGCCGACCGCGCTGCGCAGGATGTCGATCAGCGCGACCGGTTCGGTCCAGCTGCGGCGCGGCTGCTCGCCGCTGATGATGACGAGGTTCTCCTCGTAACGGCGCAACTGGCTGGCCATGGAGTCCAGTGCGTACAGGCCCTTGAGGACGTCGGGGTCCTGGTGCTCGCGTTCCAGCGCGTCGAGCCGGCTGAGCTGGAGGTTGACCAGGTTCTGGCTCTGCCGGGCGATGCCCAGGATCACCTTCTGGAAGCCGCGCCGGGTGTCGGCGAGCTCCACCGCGGTCACCACCGCCGTGCGCTGTGCGGTGTTGAACGCCTGGGCCACCTGCCCGAGTTCGTCCCAGCCGTAGTCCAGCTCGGGCGCCGCCAGGTCCACGTCGACCTTCTCGCCCCGGTCCAGCCGGACCACCACGTCGGGCAGCCGCTCCGCGGCCAGCGAGAGCGTGGCCTGGCGCAGGCCGCGCAGCCGCCGGGACAGGGAGCGGGTGATCCGCCAGGACATGCCGACGCACAGCAGCAGGGCGACCAGACCGGCCGCGCTCAGCGAGGCGGCCGTCAGCAGCAGCCCGTCGGCCTTGTCGGCGCTGCGGGCGAGCAGCCCCGAGGTCTGCTGCCGGATCAGGACGCCGTAGTCGTCGGAGACCTTGTCCAGCGCGGTGGTCCACCGCTGCCGCGCGTCCGGCAGGGCGACGCGGTCGGCGCCACCTTCGGGCCGGGCCGCGAGCACCTCGTCCTCGACGTCCTGAAGGGCCTGCCACTCCTTGCTCTGGAGGATGCGCTCGGTCTGCGTCTTCGCGCTGCCGCGCAACGAGGGGACGATCTGGTCCTGGACGATCCAGCGGCGCGTGGCCACCATCTGGGCGAACCCGGTCCAGGCCTTCTCGTCGAGATACCCGGACGGCCAGGCCAGGGTGAGCTGCGCGTCCTCCTGGGAGATCAGCTCCGCCGCGTGCTCCAGCGCGACCAGCGGACCGGCCTGCGAGGTGAGGTCGCCGTCGTCGACCTGGGAGAGCTCCTGGAAGGCGTGGATCTGGTCGTCGATGATCGAGGTGTACTGGTCCAGCGCCTGTTCGGCGGTGATGTCGGTGGGGTCGTCCACCTGGCTGCGGTAGTACTCCAGGCTGCCCACCGATCCGACGACCGAGTAGAGCCGGTCCGCGATCCGGGCGGGGGCCCGCTGGATCGCGTCGGAGTGGCCGACGAGCTGCGCGACCGCCGTGTCCGTCTCCTCGCGCCCCCGGTCCAGGGCGGCCCGGGAGCCGGGGACCTTGGCCAGCCAGGCGGCCGACAGACCGCGTTCCCGCTGGAGATCGAGCGTGGCGTCGGTGCCCATGGCGCCGGTCGACCGGCTCAGCTCCGTCTGCGACCGCAGCCTGAGGCCCTCCGAGAACATCTGCGTCGTCGTCACGCCCCACATGGCGCCGAGCGTGACGCTCGGCACCAGTGCCAGGAGGATGAGGGAGAGACGTATGGAACCCAGGCGGCGCCTGGCACCTGTCCGTCGAGACATGGTCGTCCTTGGGCGATCAGCGGGGAGGGGAGCGGGGAGCGGGGAGTGAGCGGGTGTCGTGCGGTGGCGGCCGGTCAGCGGGTTCCGGCCGCGGCGAAGCGCGCGACCGCGGCGACGTTCGTCCGGGTGACGAACGCGGGGCCGGTCAGTACGGGAGCCACGCCCCCGCCGCTGAGGTTGGCGTTGGTCTTGTACAGCCACAGCGCGTCCACGGCGAGGTAGCCCTGGAGATAGGGCTGTTGGTCCACCGCGAACTGCACGTCCCCGTCGCGCACGGCGTTGACCAGGTTCTTGTCGAGGTCGAAGGTGGCGACCTTGGCGCCGCTCCCCGCCGCCTCGACGGACTTGACCGCGCTGAGCGCGAACTGCGCGCCCAGCGTGACGACTTCGTCGATGGAGGGATCCTGCCGCAGCCGGGAGGTGATGGCGGCGTTCACCGCGTTCATGTCGGTGCCCTTGACGTAGACCATCTCGGTCTCGCCGTGGAACGCCTTCTTCACGCCGGCGCAGCGCGCCTCCAGGGCGACATTGCCCCGTTCGTGGATGACACACAGGGCGTGCTTGGCCCCGAGGCCGTCCAGTCTGTCCCCGACGGCCCGGCCGGCGAGGCTCTCGTCCTGCCCGAAATACTCCAGGAGACCCTGGGAACGCCAGGCGTCTATACCGGAGTTGAGACCGACGACCGGTATGTCCGTCGCCTTCGCCTCGGCGATCGGCTGCCGCATCGCCTGCGGCTTGGCCAGGGTCACCGCGATGCCGTCGACCCCGTCGCGGATCGCGTCCCGCACCAGCTGGGCCTGCCCCGCCGGGTCGGAGTCGTTCGCGTACGTCAGCTCGATGCCGTCCTTGGCGGCCGCCGCCCGGGCGCCCTTCTGCACCAGGTCCCAGAAGGCGTCGCCCTGACCGCCGTGGGTGATCAGGGCGACCTTGAGCCGGCCGTCGTCCGCCGTGCCCGTACCCGAGCCGAGCCGTGCGTCGCCGGAGGCGGAGCCGGAGCAGCCCGCGAGGAGCAGGCAGACCGCGGCGGTCAGGGCGGCGGCTGTGCGAGCGGGTCGGGAGAAGGCCTGAGGTGGGGGAGGGATGTTCATGGAGCACCTCGCTGTGCGGCCGAGCAAGCAGAACGCGAAAGCCGGGCCGAACCGCATGATGTCCGCCGACCGGGTGAAACCTTCGCTGGCTCGGAGCCAATCGCGTGTGACCACCGGTAGTCAAGTGATCGACCGCTTGCAGTGAGTTGTCGCTGCGACATCGTGATGATCTTTTACCTCAGGTTTTCCCTCAGGCTTCCCCTCAGGCTTTTCATCAGGTGGAAGACAGCGGCGGCCCCGGTCACGGCGGTTCGACCAGTTCCAGCCCGGCGAAGAACTCCCCCGCCTCGGCGAAGGGAGAGGGTGAGGACGAGCGGGTCGTTGTCGACGTAGACGACCCGTGACCCGGGGGCCGCCGACTGGGCGAGCGTTGCCTGCCGGGGCACTAGGTCGGGATGCCGGTGCCGATGTCGATGTCTCGCTCCATGCACCTCCCTTCCCATCGGCGACTCGCCTCTAATCCGGCCACCTACACTGGACCGGCTCGTACGACCTGAGGAGGGCGAGGACGGTGGCGGCGGACGGCAACGGCTTCGAGGACCCCTCCGCCGACGTGCTCGCGCAGGCGGCCGCGGCGTTCGGACTGCTGGCCTCGTCCGCCCGGCTGCACATCGTGTGGGCGCTGGCCCAGGGCGAGAGCGATGTGACCGGGCTCGCGGAGCGGGTCGGCGGCGCGCTGCCCGCCGTCAGCCAGCACCTGACCAAGCTGAAGCTCGCCGGTCTGGTCCGCTCCCGCCGCGAGGGCCGCCGCCAGGTCTACTTCGTCGACGATCCGGACACGGTGGACGTGGTGCGCCTGATGGTCGGCCGGCTCACCGACCGCGCCGCCCCGGCCCGCCGCCTCCATGGACTCTGACACGGCCGCCGAGTCCGCCGAGGGCACCTCGCTCCAGGCGTTGCGGCGGCTGGACACCGGCCCGCGCGGACTGACCGACGCCGAGGCCCAGACCCGGCTCGCCGAGACCGGCGAGAACACGCTCCCGCAGCCGCGTACGACGCCGTGGCCGCACCGGTTCGCGCGCGGCCTGCGCGACCCCTTCACCGCCGTACTGCTCTGCCTCGGCCTGGTCTCGGCGGCCGTCGCCTCCTGGGGCACCGCCGCGGTGATCCTCGCGCTGGTCGCGGTCAGTTGTCTGCTGCGGGCGGGCGGGGAGCACCGCGCGGACCGCTCCATGGCCGCGCTGCGTGCCCTGGTCGCCGGCACGGCCACCGTGCTGCGGCGCGGCGCGGGCGAGAGTGCGGAGCGGGAGATCCCGGTCGCCGAGCTGGTGCCGGGCGATGTGGTGCGGCTCGGGCCCGGCGACCTCGTCCCCGCGGACGTACGACTGCTGCGCGCGCGGGGGCTGACCGTGCACCAGGCCGCGCTCACCGGCGAGTCCGCGCCGGTCGCGAAGACCGCGGCCGACGCGCCCGGCGGCGCGGACGACGGTCCCTTCGCGCAGCCCCACCTGTGCTTCCAGGGCAGCGGCGTCGCCACCGGCAGCGCCACCGCCATCGTCCTCGCCACCGGCGCGCGGACCCGGCTGGCCGCCGCGCACGGGGCGCCGGTCCCGCGCGGGGCCGGCGCCTTCGACCGGTCCGTGCACGGCATCTCCTGGGTGCTGATCCGGTTCATGCTGCTGACCCCGCCGTTGGTGCTCATGGCGGGCGCGGCCCTGCGCGGGCGCGGTCTGGAGACGCTGCCGTTCGCCGTCGCGGTGGCCGTCGGACTCACCCCCGAGATGCTCCCGGTGATCGTCACCACCTGCCTGGCGCGCGGCGCCTCGGTGCTGGCCCGCGGCCACGGCGTGATCGTCAAACGCCTGCCCGCCCTGCACGATCTGGGCGCGGTCGACGTGCTGTGCGTCGACAAGACCGGCACCCTCACCCAGGACCGCCCGGTCGTCGAACGGTCCCTCGACGCCACCGGCCGCGACGACCCCGACGCACTGCGCTGGGCCGCCGTCGGCGCCTGGTGGAGCCTCCAACTCGCCGACCTGCCCGCGCCGGACGCCCTCGACGAGGCACTCCTGGACGCGGCCGGCCCGGTCGGCGAGGAGTACGACGGTGTGGACGCCGTGCCCTTCGATCCGGTCCGGCGCCTGTCCACGGCGGTCGTCCACGGGCGCCTCGGCACGCACACCCTCGTCGTCAAGGGCGCCGTCGAGGACGTACTGGAACGCTGCGCGGCCGACCCGGCCGAGCGCGAGCGGCTGCGCGGGCTCGCCGCCCGCGAGGCGGACGCCGGGCTGCGGCTGCTGGCCGTGGCCACGGCCGAACGCCCGGCCCGCACGCGCGCGTACGGCCCCGCGGACGAGCGTGGCCTGACCTTCCGCGGCTTCGTCACCTTCCGGGACGCCCTGGCCCCGACCGCGGCCGAGGCCCTGCGCGACCTGGCCGCCCTCGGCGTCACGGTCAAGGTCCTCACCGGCGACCACCCGGCCACGGCCGCCCGCGCCTGCCGCGACCTGGGGCTGGAGCCGGGGGAGGTGCGCGACGCGCGAGACGCGTCCTCTGTCGCCTCTGTCGCTTCCGGCCCCTGTGTCGTCGCCCGCTGCACCCCCGACGACAAGGCCCGCGTCGTCGCCTCCCTGCGGGCCGCCGGGCACACCGTCGGCTTCCTCGGCGACGGGGTCAACGACGTGCCCGCCCTGCGCGCGGCGGACGTCGGGATCGCGCCCCGGGACGCCGTCGACGTGGCCCGCGAGGCCGCCGACGTCGTGCTCGCGGACAAGGACCTGGCGGCGATCGGGCACGCGGTCACGGCCGGCCGGTACAGCAGCGGCAACATCGCCTCGTATCTGCGCGTCACGCTCTCCTCGAACCTCGGCAACGTCCTCGCGATGCTCGCCGCCGGACTGCTCCTGCCCTTCCTGCCGATGCTCCCGGCCCAGGTCCTCGTCCAGAACCTGTGCTTCGACGCGGCCCAACTCGCCTTCGCCTACGACCGCCCCGGCGCCGCGGCACTGCGCCGCCCGGCCGTGCTGCGACCGCGCGCCTTCCTGCGCTTCATCACCGGCTTCGGCGCGCTCAACGCGGTCGCCGACCTCGCCACCTTCGCCGTCCTCGCGCTCGCCCTGAACGGGCCGGACGCGCTGGACGACCGTACGGTGTTCCACTCCGCCTGGTTCACCGAGAACCTGCTCACCCAGGCCCTGGTCATGCTGCTCCTGCGCACCGGCCGGGGCCTCGCCGAGGGCCGCGCACCGGGCCCGGTCGGCCGGGCGGCGGCCCTCCTCGCCGTGGCCGGCCTGCTCCTGCCGCCGAGCCCGCTGGGCGCGTCCCTCGGCATGACGGCCCTGCCCGCCGCCTACTACCTGTTGCTCGTCGCCGTCCTCGGCCTGTACGCCCTCGCGCTGACGGCGGCCCGGGTACGGCACGACCGGCGTCAGCCGTAGGTCAGGTTCGAGCAGGGGTTGTCGTCCGCCGAACGGGCGCCGTCGGCGACCTCCGAGGGCAGCGCGGTCGGGGCCGGGGAGGCGGTGGCCGCGGGGGCGTCGGCGTACGACTGGCCGAGTACGACGCTGACGCCGGACCCGGTCACGGCTTCCAGCCCCGCGCCGGGGAAGGCCCGGACGAGGGTCTGGGCCTGGGACTCGAGCCCGGGGCCGTACTCGACGAGCGTGGTGGCGTGGTCCTGGGCGGTCGCCGTCGCCGTACCGGTGACCGTGAAACCGTCCGCGGTGAGCGCGGCGGCGGCGCGGTTGGCCAGGCCGGTCACGGTGGTGCCGTTGTAGACGGCGACGTCGATGCCGGTGCCGGACACGGGTGCGGAGGTGGGGGAGGGGGAGGGGGAGGGGGAGGGGGTGGCCGAGGGCTTCGTCTTCTTCCCGTCGGCGTTCTTGCCGTCGATCGTGCGGTCGGCCTTCAGCGCGGCGAACAGCTCGTCGGCGTCCGGCTGCACGATCGCGACGCGCGACCCCTCGTACCGCCAGGGGACGGTGACGAACTTGGTGTTGTGCAGGTCGATGTCCTGGAGCGACATCGCGAAGGAGATGAGCTTGTCGGCCGAGCCGAGACCGGGGTCGACGGTCAGCGACTTGGTGGCGGCGTCGGCGAGCGGCAGCAGCTTGACCGGGGTCAGGCCCTTGCTCTTCACCTCCTTCAACAAGCTGGCGACGAAGGCCTGTTGGCGCTTGATGCGGCCGATGTCGGAGCCGTCGCCGATGCCGTGCCGGATGCGGACGTAGTCCAGGGCGCGCTGCCCGGAGACGGTCTGCTCGCCCTTCTTGAAGAGCAGCTTGCCCGGGGTCGTGCGATGGGGGTTCAGGTCGTTCTCGTACACGTCCTGCGGAAGACACACCTTCACCCCGCCCACCACCTCGGTCAGCCGGGCGAAGCCCTTGAAGTCGACGACGACGGTGTGGTCGACCCGCAGCCCGGTGAGCTGCTCGACCGTGTTCTGGGTGCAGGCGGGGTTGCCGGTGGCGGTCTGGCCGACGGAGTAGGCCGCGTTGAACATCGTGTCGGGCTGCGCCGCCGTCCAGCTGCCGCCGGGCACCTTGCACGGCGGGATGGTGACAAGGGTGTCGCGGGGGATGGAGACGGCCAGGGCGTGCTTGTGGTCGGCGTATATGTGGAGCAGGAAGGTGGTGTCCGAGCGGCCTACGTCGTTCTTGTCGCCGCCGCCGAGCGCCGCGTTGCCGTCGTTGCGCGCGTCGGAGCCGATGACCAGGACGTTCTCGCCCTTCGACGAGCCGGCCCGGGGGCGGTTGCCGGACAGGCCGGCCGAGTCGAACGTGGTGATGTTGCCGTCCAGCTTCAGGTACAGCCAGCCGGCCCCCGCTCCCACGAGCACCAGCAGCGACAGACAGATCGTGAGCGCGACGCGTGCCTTTGACCGGCGCTTTCGCCGACGCCTCTTGCTGTGGTTGCTCACGGCCACGTCCTCTTGCTCACCCTGGTTGTACAGTTGCGCAATGTAGCAACTGTCGGTGAAGAGAGAGTGAGAGGGCCGTCATGCTCCGCAACGGACTGGAACCCTGGCACCTGCTGATCGTGGCGATCGTACTCATCGTGCTGTTCGGCTCGAAGAGACTGCCGGACGCCGCTCGGGGCCTCGGCAAGTCGATGCGCATCCTCAAGAGCGAGGCGAAGGCGATGAAGGACGAGAACGCGAGCGCGACCCCGGCGGAGCCGCCCACCACCGCACCCTGAGCCGGCGTCAGGCGGGTTCGGCGGTCTGCGGTGCCCGCGCCTCCTTCCGGCGCCGGCGCCGGCTGCGGCGCGGCTCCTGGTCGGGCAGCCAGCCGAAGGCGAGGCAGCTGCCCACCACCCCCAGCAGCAGGCCGAGGAGGAAGCCGCCCAGATTCGAGGTGACCCAGGTGCCCAGGGACAGCAGGACGCCGGTGATCGAGTAGAAGAGCCGCTGGGCGGGGTTGAAGAGGATCAGCAGCCCGAGCAGCAGCATCAGGGCCGGCAGGAGGTAGCCGGCCAGGCCCTGCATGCCGATGTGCAGGACGACCTTCATCGACGCCTTCTCGGTGAGCAGGATCTCCGCCCCGCCCAGGGCGAGCAGCAGCCCGCCCCAGAACGGACGGCCGGCCCGCCAGCGCCGGAAGGCGGACCGCATGCCCTGACCTGGCCGGCCCGACATCAGCAGCCCGTGTCGCTGAAGCGGAGCTTCAGGCCCGGCAGCTTGAACACCCCTGCGGTGGTCGCGTAGTTGGTCTGCCGCAGGTTGGCGATGTGCACGGTGTCGGCCTGCTGGCTGAACACGCCTTTGGGGCCCTGTACCCCGGCCTTGGTCAGGGTGCTGGCGTCGTTGCCGATCTCGATGTTGTCGAAGGCGGCGTTGCCCGACAGCTCGGTCGAGTCGGTGGTCAGGTCGCTCGCCTGGACCTTCTGCGCCCCGCTGCCCGCGGTGAGGAGCAGATTGGTGCCGCCCAGGTCGACGCTCTGGCACAGCTTCGTCAGCGTCGCCTTCTTGATCGCGGAGGTGATGACCAGCACCTGGCCGCCGGTGTCGCCCTCGTTCGGGCTGCCCGGCGCCATGTTGTCGAGGCCGCCGAACTGCTCGAAACCGGTGCCGTTGAGCTCCGTGGCAGTGACCGTGAACGGCATGCCGGAGATGGCGAACTGCACGCCCAGCGCCCCCTCGGCTGTCAGGACGGCGAGCGTCGCGGCGACGGCGGCGGCCGGTACGGCCATGATCGCGGCCCGGCGCGCCCGGACCCGGCCCCGTCTGACCTCAGGTGCTTCAGCCATGTTCTGCTCCCGTGGGCATAGTCGATCGGCTGGCAGTGGTTTGTTGTCCTGGCGCGGACAACCGTCGAGGAAGTTACCGGCGGTTACATTTGAGGGTCAAGCAAGTTGTGCAAAAAAGGTGTTGATTGTGCATCACCTGTGACCCCGGCACATTCCCGGACGTCCGCATACCCCCCGACCGACATCAACTGCCGTGCGAAACCTTGACGTTGACTGACCATCAGGTCTACAACTCTCCCTGGTTTCACCGGATCCGTGGCGCCGGATCCACTCACCGCGCGGCACCGTCCGCGTTCCCGGACGCTCTGTCCAGTCACGGGCTCTTCACATCCCGAGCCCAGCGCCTTCCATGGCACGCGCACGGCCGCTTCCCTCACCCCAGAAAGAGGCACCCGCATGCGTACGCGCCCCCTCCTCACCCTCGCCGCCTCCGTCGCCGCCCTCACCCTCGCCGCGGCCGTCCCCGCGTCGGCGGCCGAGACCCCGGTCCTCACCACCGGCGGCCTCGGCGGTACGCCCGCCGCCGTCGGCGACGTCCTCACCGCACCGCTGGCCGCCGGCACCAAGGCCACGCTCTACTCCAGCGCGACCGGCACCAGCGGCATCTCCTGCACGTCCTCGCAGTTCACCGCCACCGTCACCGACAACCCCGCCGCGCCCGGCACGGCCACCGAGTCACTCGGCGCCCACACCTTCGACAGCGCCGGCTGCACCGCCAACGTCGTCGGCGTGCTCGGCGTCACCAGCATCACGGTCAACAACCTGCCGTACAGCACCGCCGTGTCCTCCGACGGCACCGTCACGGTCACCGCGCCGAGCGGCTCCGCCGTCCAGACCACGGTCGTGCTGCGCACCCTGCTGGGCAGCATCAACTGCGTCTACCAGACGCCCAGCCTGACCGGAAAGGCCGACAACGCCGACAACAGCATCACCTTCACCAACCAGCAGTTCACCAAGAAGTCCGGCTCCTCGCTGTGCTTCGCCAACGGCTACTTCACCGCGAAGTACGCCCCCGTGACCGACGGCGACGCGCTGGTCTACGTCAACTGAGGTCAACCGGCCCGGTAGCGCCCGGCGTTCAGCGCCGACGTATCCGCAGGGCCACGGCGGCGCCCCCGGTGAGCACCAGCACCGCGGCGGCGCCGCCCGCCATCATCGAGGGCTGACCGGAGTCGGGTTCGGCGGCGGAGGCCACCGGAGTGCTGTCGGCGGGGGAGGCTTCGGCGGTGGGCTCACCGGCGGCCGCGGCCGACGGGGTGCTCGTCCGTGCCGGACGCCGCGACGGACCGGCCTGCGACGGACCGGCCTGCGACGGACTGGCCTGCGACGGACTGGCGGCCTGCGCGGGCCCCTTCTTCGCGGGCGTGGGACTGGCACTCGCGGCGCCCGAACCGTTCGCCGCCGGGAACACCACGTCCGAGCACGAGTAGTACGTGTCCGCCGTGCTGCTGTTCTGCCAGATCGTGTACAGCACATGCCGCCCCGCCCGGTCGGACGGCAGCGTCGCCCCGATGCGGTACGCGCCGTCCGTCAGCGCCGGGTCCGTCACCTCCGCGAAGGGCCTCTCCGGAAGGTCGGCCCAGGTCAGCGGCTTCGCCGGGTCGTAGCCGGGCTTGGTGAGATAGAGCTTGAACGTGCCGGTGTGCGGGATCGTCGAGACGTACCGCATGGTCAGCTTCGCGCCGGGGGCCAGCCGGGTGGACGGCCAGTCGGAGCGGGCGAGGTCGAGGCCGCGGTAGGCGGGCAGCCCTCCGCTGCACAGCTTCCCGTCGGGGATGGTCTGCCGGTCCTGGCCGTTCACGTTCGCGACGCGCAGGTTGTCCCAGGCCGTGAAGGGCGCCCCGTTCGCGGCGACGGCCGCCTCGCAGGCCGCCGACCCGGTCTCGTCCCCGTCGGGAGAGCAGGCGAAGACCCGGCTGACGGGATCCGTCGGCGTGCCGTGCGCCTGGGCCGGCGCCGCCGCCCATACGCCCAGCAGCAGTTGGCTCGCGGCGGCGACGGCCAGGGCGGCGGCGCGGTGTGCGGTCATCCGGGGCATCCGGAACGTCTCCTCGGGCGGAACGGGAACGGGTCCGCTCCCGTGCGGTGAACGGTCTGCTCCCGTGCAGTACGGGAAACCGGCCCGGCGCGTTCACCGCGCGGCACTCGGCGCAGAACGGCCCATTGCCGGTCAACCGGCCGACGTCGAGGGTGGGTTCTCGGCCGGATCGAGGGTTTCCCCTGTATCCGCCTGACCTTCCCTTTGCCTATCGTTCGACCACAGCTGACCCACAGGTAACCCCGACGGGCGGCGTCTCTCGCTCGGCCCTGTCGTCAAACTCCCGTCTGCCCCACGGCGCCATGCACGCACTCTCGCCGCACCGGGCGAAAGCCCAAGTACGTCCAGTACGAGGCCTTCCGCCCGGCACGCCGAGAGCACGCACCTGACGCCGCGAGGCCCGCCCTTCGGGCGGACGACGGGAGTTTGACGACAGGACCGAGGCCGGCCTCCGCGCTCCTCGATGCACCCCCCGCCGCTTCACCGACGAAGCGATTCGACCGCCGCTCCGCGCTGCCCGGAGTACGGCCACGAAAGGCGAGCCCTTGCGTACCTCTCGTACCTCTCCCTCCCTCAGACGGACGCTGATATCCGTCGCCGCGGCGTCCGCCGCGCTGCTCACGGCGGCCTCCGCCTCGGTCGCCGTGGCCCAGGAGTCCGCCGCCCCGGACGCCGCCGCCGTCCCGGCGGCCCAGGCCGAGGCCGCGCCCGGCACCCCGGCCGAGCGCCTCATCGTCGGCTACAAGTCCGGTGCCGCCGAGGCCAAGTCGAACACGGCCGCCGCGGCCGACGCCGCGGCCAAGGGCAAGGAGGCCGGCGAGGACGTCGACTTCCAGCGCCGCCTCGGCACCGGTGCCGCCCTCGTCGACCTGGGCGAGCAGCTCAGCACCGCCGAAGTCGCCGGTGTCGTCGCCGAGTTCAAGGCCGACCCGCAGGTCGCCTACGTCGTACCGGACCGCCTGAACACCCCGAAGGCCGACCCGAACGACACCGAGTACAGCAAGCAGTGGGACCTGTTCGAATCCACCGCCGGCATGAACGTGCCCGGCGCCTGGTCGACTTCGACGGGCACCGGCGTGACGGTCGCCGTCATCGACACCGGCTACGTCGCCCACACCGACCTCGCCGCGAACATCGTCGCCGGCTACGACTTCATCGCCGACACCGCCGTCTCGGTGGACGGCAACGGCCGCGACAGCAACCCGGCCGACCCGGGCGACTACTACGCCGCGGGCGAGTGCGGCTCCGGCATCCCGGCCAGCGACTCCTCCTGGCACGGCACGCACGTGGCCGGCACCATCGCCGCCGTCACGAACAACAGCAAGGGCGTGGCGGGCATCGCGTACGGCGCGAAGATCTCCCCGGTGCGCGTGCTCGGCAAGTGCGGCGGCTACGACTCCGACATCATCGACGCCATCACCTGGGCGTCCGGCGGCACCGTCTCCGGTGTCCCCGCCAACTCCAATGTCGCCAAGGTCATCAACATGAGCCTGGGCGGCGACGGCGCCTGCACCTCGGCGACCCAGAGCGCCATCACCGCCGCCGTGAACCGGGGTACGACGGTCGTCGTGGCCGCGGGCAACGAGAACGACAACGTGGCCAACCACTCGCCGGGCAACTGCAACAACGTCATCTCGGTCGCCGCCACCAACCGCACCGGCGCCAAGGCCTCCTACTCCAACTACGGCGCCGGCGTGGACATCTCGGCACCCGGCGGCCAGACCAGCACCGGCACCGCCAACGGCATCCTGTCCACGCTGAACTCCGGCACCAAGACGGCGTCCACGGAGTCGTACGACTACTACCAGGGCACCAGCATGGCCACCCCGCACATCGTGGGCCTGGTCGCGCTGATGAAGTCGGCCAACACCTCGCTGACCCCGGCGCAGATCGAGACGGCCATCAAGAACAACGCCCGTGCCCTGCCGGGCGCCTGCTCCGGCGGCTGCGGTGCGGGTCTGGCGGACGCGGCCAAGACCGTGGCTGCCGTCAGCGGCGGTACGAGCACGGGGACGACCTTCTCCAGCACCACCGCCGTCTCCATCCCGGACAACGGCTCGGCGGTCGAGTCCTCCCTCGCGGTCAGCGGCCGCAGCGGCAGCGCGCCCTCGGCCCTCCCGGTCGGCGTCGACATCACCCACACCTACCGCGGTGACCTCGTCATCGACCTGATCGCGCCGGACGGTACGGCGTACCGCCTGAAGGCGGCCAGCTCCTCGGACTCCGCGGACAACGTCAACACCACCTACTCGGTGAACGCCTCCGCCGAGACGGCCAATGGCACCTGGAAGCTGCGCGTCCAGGACACTGCCGCGCAGGACACGGGCACCCTCAACGGCTGGAAGCTGACGTTCTGAGCGGTACCTCTTGAAGCGGCGGGCCGGCCGGTGCCGATGCGGCACCGGCCGGCCCGCCGTACGTACCGTCAGGCGCGGAACGCCGAGAGGTGGTCGCCCGCCCAGTCCCGGTAGCCCCGGGCCGGCCGGCCGAGCAGTTCGGCGAGCGTCGGGTCCACGCGCCCCTTCTTCCCGTCCCGACCCCGTGCGGCGCTCTCCAGGAGGGCATGGGCGACCGGGGCCGGGTAGCGTTCGAGCAGCCCGCGCAGCATCTGGTCTTCCGTCAACTCGACGAATTCCAAGGGCTGTTCCAGGAGTTCCGCGAGGATCTCCGTCTGCCGCACCGGACTGACGGCCTCGGGGCCGGTCAGCGGGTACGCCCGGCCCTCGTGGGCCACCGGATCCGTCAGGACCCGCACCGCCGCATCGGCGAGGTCCCGCGGATCGACGGTCGCGTTCTCCGCGTCGCCGTGGGGTGCCCGGACCACTCCCGACTGCCGGACGGAGCGGGCCCAGCCCAGGGTGTTGGACATGAAGGCGCGCGGCCGCAGGAAGGTCCACACCAGGCCCGACGCGCGCAGCAGCCGCTCGTTGTCACGCTGCCACTGTGTGATCAGGTCGGTGGCGGCCGGATCGGTCACCGCCTGGGCCGACAGTTTCACCACATGACGAACTCCCGCCACGCGGGCGGCCGTCAGGAAGTTCTCGTCGTGCGCGTGCGTCAGCGGATTCGCGGTGACCAGCAGCGCGGCCCGTACGCCGGTCAGCGCCTCGCGCAGGCTGCCGGGATCGTCGAAGTCCCCGCCCACGGCCTCGGTCCCGGGTCCCGCGAGGGGTGCCCGGCGCGGATCGCGGCTGAGCAGACGGACCGGCCCGGTGCCGGACAGACGCTCGGTCACCAGCCGCCCCACGGTGCCGGTGGCCCCCGTCACCAGGATCACGACGCGGCCGTGGTGGCGGAGAGGATACGGACGCCACGGTCGGCTTTGCTGTCCAGGCCCAGCAGCAGCCCCGGCACCGCGATGCTGGGCAGGATGTGGGACCACAGGACCGAGATCCGGTGGCTGAGGTCCGCCCGGTCGGTCAGCGCCCGCGACATCAGCTGGATGCCCGCGAAACCCCCCACCAGTAGCTCCACCGTGTCCCGTGGCTTCACCGTGGGCAGCAACTCGCCCTGGGCACTCGCCTGTTCCATGAGCACCGTCAGCCGCTCCGCCCACTGCCGGAACGGTCCGGTGTGGTCGACCCCGGGGGGCGTGGCCTGGTCCACCGTCAGCCGCACGCTGCCCCGCAGCAGGCAGTCCGTCAGCAGCCGCTGCCCGACGACGAAGGTCATGTCGATGACCTCCTGAAGTTTGCAGTGCTGTTCCGGCACCGTGCCGAACGGCACCTGCTCGTCCAGCACCGCCTGGGCCAGGGACTCCTTGGAGGAGAAGTGGAAGTACAGGGCGCCTTTGGTCACTTCGGCCCGCTCAAGGACCATGGCGATGGTCGTGGACGTATAGCCGTGTTCGTCGAAGACCGCGCCCGCCGCTTCCAGGATCGCTCTGCGCGTCCTGATGGCGCGCTCCTGCCGTGCCATGAGAGCCCTCCGCTGCGCCGAGTTGGCCGATTACCCGCGATCGTGTGCCGCAGAGGCCGATCATAGGGTGCCGCCGACTGATCTCATTGAAAACAAACCGGTCGCCTCGTACTCTAACGCTCACCGGAGTGGACGCTTCGCCGTCCGCCCATGGCTTCGGGGACCGTAGGGAGAGAGATGCCTCAACCGCGGCAACTTGCCGAAAGCCCGTCGATGACGGCGACCGTTCCTCGTCAACTCGTCCACCGCGCGGCCGTCGCGGAGACCTTCCTCACCGGGTGGCACCGGACGGCGGACGACCGGTTCTCCGTATCGGCGCAGTGGCCCCGTGGTCACGGTTTACACGTGTCGCCCGACCGGTCCGCCTACGAACCCCTGCTCGTCGTGGAGACGGTGCGGCAGGGCGGGACGCTGATATCGCACACCGAGTACGACGTGCCGCTGGACCACCACTTCGTGCTCCAGGAGTTCGACATCGTCACGTTTCCCCAGCACCTGGCCGTCGACGCGGTACCGGCCGAGGTGGTCGTCGAACTCGCCTTCACCGACGTCCAGTACCGGGGCCGCCGGCTGGCGGGCGCCCGCTACACGGCGGACGTCCTGCGCGGCGGGGAGTGCGTCGCGACCGCGCGCGTCGCGTTCACCAGTACCAGCGACGCCGTCTACCGACGGCTGCGCGGCGGTCGCACCCTCGCCACCGTCTCCGCCCTGCCGCTGCCGCCCGCGGTGCCGGCCGCCGCCGTCGGCCGCGCCCTGCCGGCTGACGTCGTCCTGGCCCCGGCCGACCGGCCGGGCCGCTGGCAGTTGAGAATAGATACCGCGCATCCCGTTTTCTTCGATCATCCGCTTGACCATGCCCCCGGCATGCTGCTCCTGGAGGCCGCCCGCCAGGCCGCCCGGGCACAGACCGCGGGGGCCCGGTCACCCGTGTCGTTCCGCATAGCCTTCCACCAGTACGCCGAGCTGGACGAACCCGCCTGGATAGAGGCGACGGACGGGAACGGCACCGACATACAAGTCGTGGGAAAACAGGGGGAGTCGACGGTCTTCGAGTGCACGGTCGGTACTGCGGCATGGTGAGCTATCGTGTAAGGGAGGTCAGAAACAAACGGCATGACCCGTTCTTTCCCGTCCCAGGAGTGTTCCGTCGATGCCGAGGCAAGTACGCGCCGAGCAGACCCGCGCGACGATCATCACGGCCGCCGCCGACCTGTTCGACCGGCACGGCTACGAATCGACCAGCCTGAGCGACATCGTCGAACACGCCCAAGTCACCAAGGGCGCCCTCTACTTCCACTTCGCGGCGAAGGAGGACCTGGCGCACGCCATCATGGAGCTCCAGTCCCGCGCCTCGCGCCAGATGGCGATGGAGACGGACGCCCGGGGCTACACCTCGCTCGAGGCGCTGATGCGTATCACGTTCGGCATAGCGCGGCTGTCCGTCGAGGACCCGATCCCCAGGGCCGGCCTCCGCCTGGCCACCGGGGGAGTGGAGGTACGTCCGCCGCTGCGGCACCCCTTCACCGAGTGGCTGGACCTCGCCTCCCGCAAACTCCTCGGCGCGGTCAAGGAGGCCGACCTCCATCCGGACACCGACATCGAGGCCGTGGCCCACGCCCTGGTCTGTTTCTTCGTCGGCACGCGCGTGGTGGGCCGCTCCCTCGAACCCGTGGCTCGTCAGCCGCGCCGGCTGGCCGAGATGTGGCACATGATGATCCGGGGGCTGGTCCCGGTACCCCGGCGCGCCCGCTATCTGACCCTCGTCGCCCAGCTGGAGCAGGAGATCAGGGCGGTGTGACGAGCGCGCTGACGGGTGGGGCACGCGAGATACCGTGAGGCGCATGCCCGACACCCCGCCCGTGCCCGTGATCCTCGGCAACGAACCCGGCTCCTTCCCCCACGGCGTGCTCGCCGAGCGGCATCCCGCCATCGTCCGGCAGGTGCGCGAGGCCTTCCCGTACGGCCCCGAGCAGCACCGCGCCCTCGACGCCCTGCTCGAAAGCTGCACGAAGGGCGTGATCGAGCCCCTCCCCGCCGACGCGTCCGACCGGGACCGCTGGGCGGCCTGGGGCATGGACGAGTACACCGGCCGATCCTGGTTCGACGTGCCCTGGCTCTGGTCCGAGAGCCACTTCTACCGCCGACTCCTCGACGCCGTCGGCTACTTCGGCCCTGGCCCCTGGCAGGGCATCGACCCCTTCCGGCCGTTCAAGCTCGCCGAGCTCGACTCGCGGGAGACGGACGAGGAACTGGCCGCACTCGACGACCTCGCCTCCCTGTCCACCGGTGAACAGGCGCAGTCCCTGCTGCACGGCTCCCTGTGGGGCAACCGCGCCGACCTCGGCTTCCGTCTCTCCGACGCCGGCGCCGAGGACCGGGCCGCGGCCCCGAGCCTGGTCGCCGACGACAGCGACACCCTCTGGTCGCTGCTCGCGGACGGCGGCACCCTGTGTGTGATCGCCGACAACGCGGGCCGCGAGCTGATCCCCGACCTCCTCCTCATCGCCCATCTCCTCGACCACGGGCGCATCCAGCGGGCCGTCCTGCACGTCAAGCCGTACCCCTACTACGTCTCCGACGCCACCACCGCCGACGTGGTCGACGCCCTGCGCCGGCTCACCCGGGCCCCGGGCCGGGCCGCCGACCACGGGCGCCGCCTGTGGTCCGCCATGGCCGACGGCCGCCTCACCGTCCGCGCCCACCCCTTCTCCTGCGCCCCGCTGCCGTACGCGCGGATGCCCGACGACCTCCGCGAGGAACTCGCCGCCGCCGCACTGACCGTCGTCAAGGGCGACCTCAACTACCGCCGTCTGGTGGGTGACCGCCGGTGGCCGCCGACCACGCCGTTCGCCGACGTCACCGCCCACTTCCCCGGCCAGGTCGCCGCCCTGCGCACCCTGAAGTCCGACGTGATCACCGGCCTCGACGCCGGCACGGAGGCCGCGTTGGTCGCCGCGGAGGGGCAGCGCTGGCGGACCAGCGGAACTCATGCGCTGGTCCAGGTCAGGCCGTGAGGAGGCGTTGCGCCACCGACCTCGAGGGCAGGAAGCTCGCCGTCGACGTCCTCAACAGCGTCCAGTCGCTGACCGTCAACGAGATCCTGGAGAAGCGGGGGAGCGGGCCGTCCCGTCTACCGGCAGATCGCCTTCCCGCGGATGGGGGCCGCGCTGGAGCGCGGACAGGTCGACGCCGTGCACGCGGTCGAGGCGCTGCGGGCGGAGGTGGGGCGGGCCGTTCGCACGCGGATCAGATGAGGCGTATGTCCTGCCACACCAGCCGGTGATCCGACGTCGGCACCGTCGTCCCGTTCCCCACCAGCCGGTACAGCGGGTCGTCGGACGTCGGCCGGAAGACGCCGTTCGCGCCCGGGACCAGACCTTGGGAAGGGAGGACGTGGTCGACGCGCGGATTGCCCGGGGCGGTGTCCCCGAAGTCTGCCGTGTCGTACGCCGGGTTCCCCGTGTGCGAGGTGTTCGCGCCGCCCTGGAGCCGGGCCGCCTCCACCCCGCCGCGCTCGCCGGAGGCGTGGCCGGCAGCCGCACCGCCGGGTGGTCCAGCAGCTGCTGCAGGACGTCGGGGTCGACGCGCTGGACGGTCTCGGCGGCGTTGCGCGCCTGGGCGTTGTCCGGGGTGGACAGGTCGGTGACGAGGGCGCCCTGGGCGGAGCGGTTCAAGGACGCGTTGAACGTGGCGAACCGGACGGCGCGGCTCGGCCGCTGGGGTTCGTTCTCGATTCACACGATGGTGTGATCATGTCCGGGCCCGTGGATGCCGTCGCGGGGCCCTGGGTAGGGCCCCGCCCATGACGCAGCAGCCTTTCGAACTCCCGCACTTCTACATGCCGTATCCCGCGCGGCTGAACCCGCATGTCGACGAGGCCCGCGCCCATTCGACGGTGTGGGCGCGCGACATGGGCATGCTGGAGGGGTCCGGAGTCTGGGAGCAGGCCGACCTGGACGCGCACGACTACGGCCTGCTCTGCGCCTACACACACCCCGACTGCGACGGGCCCGCCCTCTCGCTCATCACCGACTGGTACGTGTGGGTCTTCTTCTTCGACGACCACTTCCTGGAGATCTTCAAGCGCACCCAGGACCGCGCCGGCGGCAAGGCCTATCTGGACCGGCTGCCGCTGTTCATGCCGATGGACCTCGCCACCCCGATGCCCGAGCCGCAGAACCCGGTCGAGGCGGGCCTGGCCGACCTGTGGACGCGCACGGTGCCGTCGATGTCCGCCGACTGGCGCCGCCGCTTCGCCGTCGCCACCGAGCACCTGCTCAACGAGTCCCTGTGGGAACTGTCCAACATCAACGAGGGGCGGATCGCCAACCCCGTCGAGTACATCGAGATGCGCCGCAAGGTGGGCGGTGCCCCCTGGTCGGCCGGCCTGGTGGAGTACGCGACCGCCGAAGTGCCCGCCTCCGTCGCCGGGTCGAGGCCGCTGAGGGTCCTGATGGAGACCTTCTCCGACGCCGTCCACCTGCGCAACGACCTGTTCTCCTACCAGCGGGAGGTCGAGGACGAGGGCGAGCTCAGCAACGGAGTGCTCGTCCTGGAGACCTTCTTCGGCTGCACCACCCAGGAGGCCGCCGACCTCGTCAATGACGTCCTCACCTCACGCCTGCACCAGTTCGAGCACACCGCGCTCACCGAAGTGCCCGCCCTGGCCCTGGAGAAGGGCCTCACGCCGGACGAGGTGACCGCGGTCGCCAAGTACACCCAGGGGCTCCAGGACTGGCAGTCCGGCGGCCACGAATGGCACATGCGCTCCAGCCGGTACATGAACGCGCGAGCGCGGCCCACCAAGCCATGGCAGGGGGTGACCGGACCCGGCACCTCCGCCGCCGACGTCGGCGCACTGCTCGCCTCGGCCGGCGTCGAACGCCTGCGGGCCTACACGCACGTGCCGTTCCAGAAGGTCGGCCCGTCCCTGATTCCCGACCTGTACATGCCCTTCCAGTTGGAGCTCAGCCCGCACCTGCCCGGCGCCCGCCGGCGCCTCACCGACTGGGTCAACCGCATGGGCATCCTCCAGGAGGGCGTCTGGGACGAGGACAAACTCGCCGCGTACGACCTCCCGCTGTGCTCGGCGGGCCTGGACCCGGACGCGACACCGGAGGAGCTCGACCTCAGCTCGCAGTGGCTGGCCTGGGGGACGTACGGCGACGACTACTACCCGCTCGTCTTCGGCCACCGCCGCGACCTGGCCGCCGCCCGCCTGACCACGCACCGCCTGTCGGGCTGCATGCCGGTCGACGGCGAGGAGGCCGTCGTCCCGGTCAACGGCATGGAGCGCGGACTCGCCGACCTGTGGACGCGTACGACGGCGGAGATGACCCCCGACCAACGACGCACCCTCAAGGACGCGGTGGACGTCATGACCGAGAGCTGGGTGTGGGAGGTGTCCAACCAGATCCAGAACCGCATCCCCGACCCGGTCGACTACCTGGAGATGCGCCGCGCCACCTTCGGGGCCGACCTCACCATGGGACTGTGCCGGATGGGCCACGGCCCCGCTGTTCCGCCGGAGGTGTACCGCAGCGGACCGGTCCGCTCGCTGGAGAACGCCGCCGTCGACTACGCGTGCCTCCTCAACGACATCTTCTCGTACCAGAAGGAGATCGAGTACGAGGGCGAGATCCACAACGCGATCCTCGTCGTGCAGAACTTCTTCGGCGTCGACTACCCGACCGCGCTCGGCGTCGTCCACGACCTGACGACCCAGCGCATGCGGCAGTTCGAGCATGTCGCCGCGCACGAACTGCCCGTCGTGTACGACGACTTCGAACTCTCGGACGAGGCGCGCGAGATCATGCAGGGCTATGTGACCGATCTGCAGAACTGGATGGCCGGCATCCTGAACTGGCATCGCGAGGTCAACCGCTACAAGGCCGACTGGCTGTCCCGTCGCGCCCACGGCTTCCTTCCGGACCGGGCTCCCGCGGTGCCCGTGGGCTGACGCTCTCGGCGCGGGTCACACGGGCTGTCCTGTCGCCCGCGCCGCGTGCTCCACCGCCGCTCGCGCCAGCGCCCGGACGATCGGGTGCGGGCGCGAGCCGTCGCCGGACAGCTCCGGCTGGAACAGCGAGGCCAGGAAGAAGGGGTGGCCGGGCAGTTCGACGATCCGGACGTGACCGTCCTCGTCGTACCCGGAGAAGCGCAGCCCGTGCGCGCGCAGCGTGTCGAGGTGGCGGGAGGGGCCGTAGGCGCAGAAGTAGCGCTCGACCGTGCGCTCCGAGCCGATCACGGACTGGGCGAGCGAGCCCGGCTCGATCGCGACCACGCCCTCGTGACCCACGAGCGAACAGGCCAGCGGCTCGATGAGCGGGTCGTCGGCGTCGGGATCGTTCTCGGCGTGCGCCACCCGCGTCAGCCCGCACACATCACGGGCGTACTCCAGGAGCGCGTGCTGGAACCCGCCGCACGTGCCGAGGAACGGGATGCCGGCCACGCGCGCGGTGTGGATCGCGGCGAGCACACCGGCCTCACTTCGGTACGGGCTCCCCGGTACGACCCACACCGCGTCGAACCCGCTGACGGCGTCCTCGTCCCCGGCCTCCTCGGACGGGATCCAGTAGGCGTCGAGGACGAGCCGGTCGCGTGCGGCGAGGGCGTCGAGGAGGAGCGGGATGCGCGTGTGCGAGCCGACGTTGGGGGAGCGGTCGCCGACGAGGGCGAGGCGGGCGGTGGTGGAGGTCATGTCCTCATCCTGAGAGGCGCGGCCGGATCGCGTCCAACGATGATTTCTGCATCCTCGATAAGCCGAGCTGATGACATCCTGCCGGTCATGGACCCGCATCTCCTGCGCACGTTCGTCGCCGTCGCCCGCCTCGCCTCGTTCTCCGAGGCCGCGCGCGAGCTCGGTTACACCCAGTCGGCGGTGTCCCAGCACATCGCCGCGCTCGAACAGGATCTCGGCGCACCACTGCTCGGCCGCCGTCCCGTCGCGCCCACGGCCGCCGGCGAGCGGCTGCTGGAACACGCGGGCCCGCTGCTGCTGCGTCTGGAGGCGGCCCGCGCCGAAGTCGTACGGATGGCGGCGGCGCCCGAGCACGGGCTGACGCTCGCCGCCGCGCCGACAGCCCTCGGGTCGCGTGTCGTGGCGGCGCTTCCGGTCGCGGGCGTGACGGTGCGGGTGCTGCCCCGCGAAGCGATCCCGGCGGCCGTCGCCACCGGCACGGCGGACCTGGGCCTGGTCGACGGCCTGGCCGCGCCCAGCGACCCGCTGCGGCTGCCCGACGTGGCACCGTTGACCACGCACGGCGTGGGTGAGGAACCCGTGTGCGTCCTTGTGCCAGGCACCCATCCACTGGCCCGCCGCACCGGCCTGCGCCTCAGCGACCTCGCCGATGCCCGCTGGCTGGACGCGCCCGACGCGGGCCTGCCGCTCACCCAGCTTCGCGCGGCGAACGGCGGCCGCGGATTTCGCCCGGCCCTGCGCTACGAGGGCACGGACGTGCGGGTGCTGACCGCACTGGCCGCCGCGGGCCACGGCCTGACCGCGCTGCCCCGTTCCGCCGCCAGTGGCGTGCCGGGCGCGGTCGCCGTCCCGGTCAGCCGGCCGCGGGTCGTGCACCGGACGGAACTGGTGTACGCGGGCAGACCGGGCGGAGCCGCGGCGAGGCTCGCGGACGTGCTGGTGGAACGTGCGTGAGCCACGGGTTCACGGTCAGCCGTGCTGGTGGAACGTGCGTGAGCCACAGGTTCACGGTCAGTCTCACTCGTTCGTGGCTCGTCGGACGCCGGTGCCCCGGGTAGAGCACCAGCCGGAGGCGATTCATGGAACAGGCTGCGTTGCGTCCCAAGCCGATGCCCGGTCAGGAGCCCGGCGGCGGCCCCAAGCCCGGCCCCGCCCGGCGTCCGCATGCCGCGCGACAGCGCGGCCGACGGCTGAGAACCCTGCTGTTGGCGGTCTTCGCCGGGACGGTCCTGGTCCTGACCGGGGTCGGCCTCGGCACGGTCGGCGCCACGGTGATCGGCATGAGCAAACTCGCCGAGCTGCAACGGCAGGCGGGACAGCAGGCGGGGCAGCAATCGGGACAGGAGGCGGGGCAGGGGCCGCCGGGGACGCGGGGGAACGCGTCCGCGTCGACGTACGCCCGTCCCGGCACGGCGGCCTCGACATCGGCGCCCGCACCGGCCCCCGCGGGCGGCGCCACCCTCGGCCTGGAGGCCGTGGACGCCGAGAAGGTGGGCGCCCAGGTCGTCGGTGTCCATGTCCCCGGCCCGGGTTACTCGGCGGGCCTGGTCCGGGGCGATGTGCTCCTCGCGTTCGGCCGGACCCGCATCGACTCGGCCGCCGACCTGGCCCGCGCGGTCGCCGGTGCCCGCCCCGGCACGGAGATCGTTCTGACGCTGCGCCACAAGAGCGGCGGCTACCAGCAGTTGACGGTCGTCCCCGGGGTCGTCACGTGACCAGCCGGAAGTGACCGGTCAGCCGCTCCCGGTCCGCTCCTCGTCGTCCGGCACGGGGAAGGAACGGCTGTCCGCCGGGAGAGGTGGGGGTGGCCCCGCGAAACACGTGACAACTGGCTCGCGCGGCCCCCGCTGTCCGGGCAGGATGCTCCCCGTAGCCCTTTCGCCCGCTCAGGGAGGCCCGGATGACCGGTAGCACGCCCGCGCTCTTCACCGCCGACGACTACAGGGCCCGTATGGAGCGTGCCGCGCGAGCGGCCGCCGACGCCGGGCTGGCCGCTCTGCTGGTGGCGCCGGGACCGGACCTGGTGTGGCTCACCGGCTACGCGCCCCCCGCCGTCACCGAACGGCTCACCCTGCTGGTCCTCGCCCCCGGACAGGACCCCGTCCTCGTCGTCCCCGCCCTGGAGGCCCCGGACGCCGCGAAGGCGGTCGGCGCGCCCGCCCTGACCCTGCGCGACTGGACCGACGGCAAGGACCCCTACGCCGCCACCTCGGCCCTCCTCGACTCCACCGGCCGCTTCGGCATCAGCGACAACGCCTGGGCCATGCACCTGCTGGCACTGCACAAGGCGCTGCCCGGCAGCTCCTACGCCTCGCTCACCGAGGCCCTGCCGATGCTGCGTGCTGTGAAGGACGCGGCCGAGCTGGAGCTGCTGGCGGCCGCGGGAGCGGCCGCGGACGCGACGTTCGAGGAGATCCGGAAGGTTCCCTTCGCCGGCCGCCGCGAGTCCGAGATCGCCATGGACCTCGACCGGTTGCTGCGTCACCACGGCCACGCGGTGGTCGACTTCACCATCGTCGCCTCCGGACCGAACGGCGCCAACCCGCACCACGAGGCCGGCGACCGCGTCATCCGGCGCGGCGACATGGTCGTCCTCGACTTCGGCGGCCTCAGGGACGGCTACGGCTCCGACACCTCCCGCACGCTCCACGTCGGCGCCCCCACCGACGAGGAGCGCGAGGTCCACGACCTGGTGCGCGCCGCCCAGGAGGCGGGCTTTGGGGCGGTAGAGCCCGGTGTCGCCTGTCAGGAGGTCGACCGGGCCGCTCGCGCGGTCATCACCGACGCCGGGTACGGCGAGTACTTCATCCACCGCACCGGCCATGGCATCGGCGTCACCACGCACGAGCCGCCGTACATGATCGAGGGCGAGGAGCAGCCCCTCGTACCCGGAATGTGCTTCTCCGTGGAGCCCGGCATCTATCTGCCGGGCCGTTTCGGGGTTACGCATCGAGGACATCGTCACGGTCACCGAGAACGGCGGCCGCCGCCTCAACGACACGACCCGCGAGATGGTCATAGTGGACTGACGCGACACAGGAGCCCCTACCGCCTCACGAACGACAACGGCTTGCCCCATGACCCAGGCACCGACACCCACCGCGGAGACCGTCCGCCGACTGGTCCGTTCCCTGCTCAAGGAGAGAACGGACAGCGCGGACGGCACCGTCGGCACGTCCGGCGCGGACAACGCCGCCGGGCCCGAGCTCCGGCCCGTGACCGGGGGCCGCGAGCACTTCACCTGGTGGGTCGGCGCCCGTCATGTGCTGCGCCTCGCCCCCGACCGCAAGGCCGCCGCCCGCCTGCGTCGCGAGCTGCGCCTGCGCGACCTCGTACGCCCGCACCTGCCGGTCGCGGTGCCGACGAGCGTGGCGCACGGCGAGTGGGCTCCCGGGCTGGCCTACACCCTGGACACCAGGGTGCCCGACGGCTCGGGGGAGGAGCACGACGTGTCCGCCCTCGGCGAGGCCGACCTGGCCGCGCTGCTCACGGGGCTGCGCGAGGTACCGGTACGGCAGGCCGAGGCCCTCGGGGTGCCGCGGGTCGCCCCGCGATCCCTGGAGGCCCTGCGCCGGGAGGCCGTACGCGCCGCCGAACGCCTGGGCGCGGCCGACGAGTTCGACCCCGGCCGCCTCCTCCAGCTGGCGGCGCCGGCCGCGGTCCAGCTCGCCGCCCAGCCCGGCAGCGCGGTCCTCGTCCACCACGGCCTCACCGGCGAACACCTCGTGGTCAGCGCCGACGGCCGGGTGCGCGGTGTCCTCGACTGGTCCGAGGCGGCCGTCGGCGATCCCGCCGAGGACATCGCCGGCCTCGCGCTCGCCGTCGGCTCCCCGCCCGCCGTCCGCGCCGCCACCCTGGCCGGCTACGGCGCCCGCCCCTGCCTGCGCGGCCTCTGGCTCGCCCGCTGCGACACCGTCGTCCGCCTCGCCGCAGGCCTGGCGGGCCGCGACGACAGCCCCCTGCCGCTCCTGAGGACCCGACTGCGGCGCGCCTGGGAGGCGATCCTGCTGGAACGGGTCACGGAACTGCGGGACGGCGAGGCGGACGACGTCCTGTAGGCGGCCCGTAGCGGACATGAGCGCGTACGGCCGTACGGCCGTACGGCCTCCCGACGCGACCGTCAGTCCTGCAACAGCACCACGCACGACTCCCCGGGCATCTGGAGCATCCCGTGCGCACCGGGCGCCTCCACGGGCTCCCACGCGGCGAGCACGCGCGCGGGGCGGGTGCCGAGCGGGATGGCGGCCGGCTCCTTGGCGAGGTTCACGGCCACCCGGACGTCCCCGCGCCGGAAGGCGAGCCAGCGTTCCCGCTCGTCGTACGCCACCTTCGTGTCGGCGAGATCCGGATCGGTGAGGTCCGCCTGCTCGTGCCGCAGCGCGATGAGCCGGCGGTACCAGGCCAGCACGCGCGCGTGGGGCTCGCTCTCCGGCTCGGACCAGTCCAGGCAGGAGCGGTCGCGGGTCGCCGGGTCCTGAGGGTCGGGCACGTCCTCCTCGGCCCAGCCGTGCGCCGCGAACTCCCGCCGCCTGCCCCGCCGTACGGCCTCGGCCAGCTCGGGATCGGTGTGGTCGGTGAAGAACTGCCACGGCGTGCCCGCCGCCCACTCCTCGCCCATGAACAGCATCGGCGTGAACGGGGCGGTCAGCGTCAGCGTCGCCGCACAGGCCAGCAGCCCGGGCGAGAGCGTGGCGGCGAGGCGGTCCCCCTGGGCGCGGTTGCCGACCTGGTCGTGGGTCTGGCCGTAGCCGAGCAGCCGGTGCGCCGCCACGCGCGAACGGTCCAGGGGGCGCCCGTGGCGCCGGCCCCGGAAGCTCGAATAGGTGCCGTCGTGGAAGTAGCCGCCCATGAGCGTCTTGGCGACCGACGCCAGGGGAGCGCGCGCGAAGTCGGCGTAGTAGCCCTGGGATTCGCCGGTCAGCGCGGTGTGCAGGGCGTGGTGGAAGTCGTCGTTCCACTGCGCGTGCAGACCGAGGCCGCCCTCCTGGCGCGAGGTGACCAGCCGCGGGTCGTTCAGGTCCGACTCGGCGATCAGGAACAGCGGGCGGCCGAGGTCGGCGGCGAGGGTGTCCACGGCCGTCGACAGCTCTTCCAGGAAGTGGCACGCGCGCGTGTCCGCCAGCGCGTGCACCGCGTCCAGGCGCAGCCCGTCGATGCGGTAGTCGCGCAGCCAGGCCAGCGCGCTGCCCAGCAGATACGCCCGCACCTCGTCCGAGCCGGGCGCGTCCAGGTTCACCGCGGAGCCCCAGGGGGTGTGGTGCGTGTCCGTGAAGTACGGGCCGAAGCGAGGCAGGTAGTTGCCCGAGGGGCCCAGGTGGTTGTGCACCACGTCCAGGATCACGCCCAGACCGAGCTCATGGGCCCGGTCGACGAAGCGTTTCAGCGCCTCGGGGCCGCCGTACGGCTCGTGCACGGCCCACATCGACACCCCCTCGTATCCCCAGCCGTGCCGCCCCGGGAAGGGGCACAGCGGCATCAACTCGACGTGCGTCACGCCCAGTTCGACCAGGTGCCCGAGCCGCTCGGCGGCCGCGTCCAGGGTGCCCTCGGGCGTGTACGTGCCCACGTGCAGCTCGTACAGCACCGCTCCGGGCAGCGCGCGGCCGGGCCACTCGGCGCGCCACGCGTACCGCTCGTGGTCGACGACCGCGCTCGGCCCGTCCGGGCCCTCCGGCTGCCGGCGCGAGCGCGGGTCGGGCAGCACGGGACCGTCGTCCAGCGCGAAGCCGTACCGCGTGCCGTCGCGCGCCTCGGCCTCCGTCCGCCACCATCCGGCGCGTTCCGGATCACGCTCCAACGCGCGCGTGGCGCCCTCGCAATGGAGCGTCACACGATCGGCCTCTGGTGCCCACACCTCGAACTGCACGGACGGTTCCCCTTCGTCTGCTCACCGTGATGTAGCCCGTCCATGGTGCGTCAAAACGCGATCAACGCGCGATCAATACGCGATCAATGCGTCGATGAGTCCGTCCCGTTGCGGCAGGTGCCGTCGGGCACACGCGCGTGGCGGCCGTTCCCGCGTTTTCTGGACACCCGGCGTTCACTGCCCGACAATCACGAACGTGACGTCGTCCTTCGAGTTCAACACGTACCCCGCGCGGCTGTCCGACGCGGAGCGCGACAGGGCGCTGAAGGTGCTCCGCGACGGCGTCGCCCTGGGGCGTCTCTCGCACGACACGTTCATCCGGCGCATGGAACTCGCGCTCGCCGCCCGCCGGTCCGACGAGCTCGCGGCGCTCACCGCCGACCTGCCCACGGAGAGCCGCGTCGCCCGCCTGGTGTTCGGCACCGTCGAGGCCGTCTCCGGCTTCACCGTACGGCTGCGCAGGGCCTGGCAGGCCGAGCGGCTGCCCAAGCTGCTGCTGCCGCACCCCGGCGACGGCTACCCGCTGCACATCGGCCGCGACCCCGCCAACGGGCTGCGGCTGACCCACGAGACGGTGTCCCGCGTGCACGCCGAACTCAGGCGCCAGGGCGGTATGTGGGTCCTGCGCGACCTCGGCTCCACCAACGGCACGACGGTCAACGGGCGACGGGTCATCGGTGCCGCCGTCGTCCGCGAGGGCGACCAGGTCGGCTTCGGTCAGATGGCCTTCCGGCTCGCCGCCACCTGAGCCGGACGACCGGCCGCGACTGAGCCGGACCTTAGGGCCTGTCCGGCGGACAGGCCCTAGCTCTGGCCTTGATTTCACGCGCTGCTGTGGCTGAAATCCCTTTCCTCTTCACGGTGTTGACGTACTGGTCAACTCGTGACTGACTGTGCGTACACCATGCACACCAGGTGAATCGACGGCACCACATGTGGAGGTGTGCCCTGCCGCCACTCCTCCGCTACCCCACCGTCGACGAACTCGGCACCCGGGCGGCCGCGCTGGCCGCCCGTCACCCCGGGGACGCCCGGCTGCGCCGGGTGGGCACCTCCCGCGCGGGCACGCCCCTGTGGCTGCTCTCCGTCGGCCACGGCAGCCGCCAGGCCCTCGTCGTCGCCGGACCGCACGCCAACGAGCCCGTGGGCGGCGCCACCGCCCTGCGGCTGGCCGAACGGGCCCTCGCCGACCCCACGCTCACCGCGGGCGCCGACGCCACCTGGAACCTGCTGCTGTGCATCGACCCCGACGGCCTGCGCCGCAACGAGGGCTGGCTGCACGGCCCCTACACCCTCGGCCGCTACTTCCGGAACTTCTTCCGGCCCGGCTTCCTGGAACAGCCGGAATGGCTGCCCGACGGCGCGGCCGGCGCCGTACTGCCCGAAACCCGCGCCCTGCTCGACCTCCAGGACGAGCTGCGGCCCTTCTTCCAGTGCTCCCTGCACGGCGTCGACGTCGGCGGCGGCTTCGTCGAGCTCACCCGCGACCTGCCCGGCCTCCCGGCGCGCGTCGCGCACACCGCGGCCCGCCTCGGCATACCGCGCGAACTCGGCGCGTACGACACCCTGTACTGGCCGACTCTGGGGCCCGCCGTCTACCGGATACCGCCGCCCCGGCGAGGCGACCTCGCCGCCGCGATCACCGAGGCCGCCGTCGAGTCGACCTGGTTCCACCCGCACCGGCACGGCACGGTGACCGCCGTGGTCGAGGCGCCCATGTGGGGCGTGAGCGCGGTGGAGGACGGCAGCCCGCCCACCGACCCGGCCGCCGCCCTGCGCACCGTGAGCCACACGCTGCGCCACGACACCCGGCTCCTGGAGCGGCTCCTCGCGCGGATCCGGCCCCATGTCTCGGCCGCCCCGGACGTGGCGCGCCTGCTCGCCCCGGTCGAGGACTATTTACTGGTCTGCCCCGGCCTCGCCGACGCGTGGGACCCCGACATTCCCGACGGCTCGCGCCCGCTGCCGCCCCTGAGCACCGCCCACCTGGCCGCCCTGCGCATCGCGGGACGACGGCTGGCCCTGCGTACGGCGGGGCTGCTGCACCAGCTCGTGACGCGGGCCGGCACCGACCCGGCCGGTGCGCTGCCGGAGCTGGACCGGCTGGTCGACGAGTGGTGCGCCGACTACCGCGACGGCTGCGGGGCGCGCTGGATCCCGGTCGCCCGCCAGGTCGAGTACCAGTCGCGGGTCGTGCTCGCCGCGTTCGACCTCGCCGGGCGAAACGCGCCCGCGTGCTCCCGTTCGGGTGAGCCGGGGTGGGGTTCCGGGGCCGCCGTGCCGATGCATCGGGAATGACGCACACCACCACACCGCATGCGGTACGGGCCGCCCTGCCGGCCGCGGCCGCCCTCCTCCTCGCCACCGCGGTCCCGGCGCACGCCGCGCCCCGGGAGGCCGCCCGGGGCGACTGGCTCTTCGTCACGGTCACCACGGGCGACGCCCGCTCCAGCGACATGCGCGGCACCCTGCTGCTGTGCGACCCGCCCCAGGGGCACGGGCGCGCCGCGGAGGCCTGCGCACAGCTGGAGACGGCCGCCGGTGACATCCCCGCCCTGTCGACCGAGGACACCTACTGCCCGATGGTCCACGCGCCGGTGACCGCCCACGCGTACGGGGAGTGGCACGGGCGGCCGGTCGACTACACGGAGACCTTCTCGAACAAGTGTGTGATGGGGGCGCGGACAGGAGCGGTCTTCGCGCTGGACGGCTGACCCTCATGCCCTCATGCCGTCATGCCGTCATGCACAGCCCTCATGCACAGCCCTCATGCCTCGTGCCGGTCGCGCGCGTGCAGCGCCGCCGAGACCACCGTGCGGGCCTGATGCTCGACCTGGTGCTCCAAGGGCACCCAGCGGGCCCGGAAACGCTCCGCGAAGGCCTCGCTCCAGGTCGCGACGAGCCGTTCGAGGCGCGGCGCCGCCCGGTCGTCGGTCTCCCGCAGGACGCGCAGCACCATGGCCGCCGCCCGCAGCGGCAGCCGGCGTCCGAACGCGTCCACGCTGCCGACGTACGCCCTGGTGTGGTCGGTGGGCGGGGTGAACATCCAGTCCGCGGCCAGCCCCGGCACCAGTTCCATCCCCCACCTCGCGGCCCGCAGCAGCGGGCCGTCGAGATCCCGCAGCCGCGGCAGCGCGTCGGCGAGCACCCGTTCCACCTCCCGCGTGTCCCGCATCAGCCGGCCGGCCAGCTGTCGTATCGCCGCCGCCGGGGCCGGATGCGGCGCCGGATCGTCCACCAGGTCGCTCGCCCACATCGGCACCTCGACGACCGCGGTCAGGCCGCCGTACCGGTGCACGTGGTACCAGGTGCTGTGCCGCGCGTCGTCCGGCATGCTCGGGTACGCGGCGTCCGCGTCGGGGGCGGGCATCACATGCACCCCGGGCCCGGCGGCGGGCCAGCCCACCGCGTCCGAGGCACCCGTCTCCACCGGGATGTGCAGCTCCGCCGCGGACTTGGCGAACGGCTCCGCGAGACCCGGGACGTCCTTCGTCAACTGCACCCAGCTGCCGCCCAGATCGGTGCCGTGCAGGGTCACCTGGAGGTAGGGCCGCAGCTCGTCGATGACGCCGGTCAGCACGCGGGTCTCGGGCGGCAGCCGGTCGGGCGGCACCAGTGACGGCGACCACTCGGGCTGCTCGGGTCCCGCGGGCCGGTAGAAGCCGAGGTGGTAGTCGAACAGACTGCGCGGCGCCGGGGTGACATGCAGGCTCGCCCCGTCGGGGTCCGCGCACAGCAGGAAGTGCCAGGACGTGCCGGTCCGCAACTCCCGCTCGCACAGCACGCGTTCGGCGACCGCGAGGAGTGTGGAGCCGCCGGTCGGTTCGTTGGAGTGGGCGCCCGCGACCACCAGCACGGCACGTCGGGCACGGCCCACGGACAGCAGATGGAGGGGTCTGCCCGCCTGGGAGACGCCCACCTGTCTCAGCGTGCACACGCCGGGTCTGTGGGCGGCCAACGCCCGGGCAGTCGCGAACATTTCGGACACCGTGGGGTACCGCAGATCCGGCAGGAGACTCACCCCCGTCACTTCCGCCCGGCTTGGCCATCGCAGTACCCCATGCTCTCGTTGACGTGTCAAGGACTCCACGGGGGAGGCTCCAGGGGGCGCTCAGAAGCATTCACCGCCGGCGGGTGGGGACATTGGTGCCGGCGGGGTTGCCGGTGTCCGGGTGGACGGGGTGGCGGGCCGCGGCCCGCGCTGCCGGTGGCCGGAAGAGCGCGTCGTCGTTCGTCACCACGCGCCGGCCGTCCGGTACGAGCCCCGGGAGCACACGCGGGCGCGAGCCGGTCGCGAGGGCGATCCCACGGCGTACGGCGAAGTCGTACACGCCCGGCTCCGCGGTGCGGACGGGTGAGCCTGATCATCACGGCCGTCTGGCCCCGGATGGTCATGCTCAATAGCCTTGACAGGATTGTCCGTTGCCCCAACAAGGGAGTCTCATGGCCACGGCGCAGCAAGTCCCCGACATCCTTTCGCCTCAGTTCGCGGCGAATCCGTACGCGGCCTACCGCATGATGCGCGAGAGTGCTCCGCTGATCTGGCACGAACCCACCCAGAGTTACATCATCTCCCGGTATGAGGACGTCGAGCGTGCCTTCAAGGACAAGGAGTCGGTCTTCACCACCGACAATTACGACTGGCAGATCGAACCGGTGCACGGCAAGACGATCCTCCAGCTCAGCGGCCGTGAGCACGCGGTGCGGCGCGCGCTGGTGGCGCCCGCCTTCCGGGGCAGCGAGTTGCAGGAGAAATTCCTGCCCGTCATCGAGAACAACGCGCGCGAACTCATCGACACCTTCCGCGACGCGGGCTCGGCCGAGTTGGTCGGTCAGTTCGCCACCCGATTCCCCGTCAACGTCATCGCCGACATGCTGGGCCTGGACAAGGCCGACCATGAGAAGTTCCACGGCTGGTACACCTCGGTCATCGCCTTTCTCGGTAATCTGGCGGGCGATCCGGAGGTCGCGGCGGCCGGTGAGCGCACGCGTCAGGAATTCGCCGCCTATATGGTCCCGATCATCCGCCGGCGGCGGGACAACCTCGGCGACGACCTGCTGTCGGCTCTGTGCGCGGCCGAGGTCGACGGCGTACGGATGAGTGACGAGGACATCAAGGCCTTCTGCAGCCTGCTGCTCGCGGCCGGTGGCGAGACCACGGACAAGGCCATCGCCAGCATCTTCGCCAACCTCCTCACCCACCCCGAGCAGCTGGCCGCCGTACGCGCGGACCGTGGCCTGATCGACCGGGCGTTCGCGGAGACCCTGCGCTACACCCCGCCCGTCCACATGATCATGCGTCAGACAGCGGCCGAGGTCTCCCTCAGCGGCGGCACCATTCCCGCCGGCGCGACTGTCACCTGTCTGATCGGCGCGGCCAACCGCGACGCAGCGCGCTACGCCGACCCCGACACCTTCGACATCTTCCGCGACGATCTGACGACGACCCGCGCGTTCTCCGCGGCCGCCGATCATCTCGCGTTCGCGCTGGGCCGGCACTTCTGCGTCGGCGCGCTGCTGGCCAGGGCCGAGGTCGAGACAGGCGTCAACCAGCTCCTGGACGCGATGCCCGACCTCCGCCTCGACGACGATGTCCTGCCCACCGAGGAGGGTGTGTTCACCCGCGGCCCGGCCCGGCTGCCGGTGCGGTTCACTCCCGCTTGAGGCCGGCCGCGCCAGCGGGTGCTCAGGAGGACAAGGGGGCGGGCGTGAACTGCACGGGCAGCGCGGTCAGCCCCCGCATCCACACCGAAGGGCGCCAGGTCAGCTCCTCAGGCTCGACGGTGAGCACGATGTCCGGCAGGCGCTCGAGCAGCGCGTCGATGGCCGTACGGGCGATCACGTCGGCGAGGAGCGGAGCGGGGTAGGGACAGCGGTGCTCCCCGTTGCTGAAGGACAGGTGGGCCGAGTTCGCGGCGGCGCCGAGATGGCCCTCGGGCCAGATCTGCGGGTCGGTGTTGGCCCCGGCCAGCCCCAGGACCAGACAGTCGCCCTCGCGGATCTGGCGACCGCCGAGCTGGGTGTCGCGCACGGCCCAGCGGCCGATGAAGTTCTGCGTGGGGGTGTCCAGCCACAGCACCTCGTTGAGGGCCTCGCCCACGCTGAGCCGGCCTCCGGAGAGATCGAGGGCGAACCGGTCGTCCGTCAGCAGCAGCCGCAGGGTGTTGCCGATCCAGTTCGCGGTGGGCTGCTGGGCCGCGGCGATGACCGAGATCAGGTCCTGGACGATCTCCTCGTCGCTCAGCCCGGCCGGATCGGTCAGCATCCGCGAGGTCACGTCCGCGGCCGGCCGTGCCCGCCTGTCCTTGACCAGCTGCTGGATCCGCGCCCCGACCCTGCCGTAGGCGGCGACCGGATCCTCGCCCTCGGCCGCGTCCAGGGACATGCGCAGGTCGTCGACGAGTTCGTCGGTGTCCGTGCCGGAGACCGGCATGCCGCACATCTGCACCGCGGCCCGCATCGCCAGCGGGTGCGCGAAGTCGGCCTTCAGATCGGCCGCGCCGCTGCCGACGAAGCGGTCGATGAGCACATCGGCGATCTGGCGGCAGCGCGCCTCCAGTTCGAACTGGTCGACCCCCTCCAGCGCGTCGCTGATCACACCGGCCCGCCGGTGGTGTTCCGCCCCCTCGGTGAACAGCACCGACGGCTGGTATCCGACGAACGGCAGCAGCGGCCAGTCCGCGGGGATGGAATCCCAGGCGTTCCAGCGCCGCGAGTCCCGCGCGAACAACTCGTCGTGGCTGGTGACGAAGTGCACCTCGGAGTAGCCGAGGACCAGCCAGGCAGGGATGCCGCCGTCGAGCAGGACCGGCGCGACGGAACCGTGCTCCTGCCGCAGCTTGCGGTACAACCGGTCCGGGTGCTGCTGGTATTCGAGGCCGCCCAGCGGCACGGCCCCGGGATGCACGGGGCAGCCCGCGGCGGCGGACCGGGGCGCGGGGGAGGAGGTCAGCGGGTCGGTCATCGTGTCAGCTCCCGGGCCGTGGACAGCTTGTACAAGTGGTTGACGAGAGTGACCAGCACGTCTTTGCCGGACGACCGTCGGCGCGCATCGCAGTCGATCACCGGTATGTCGTCGGAGAGTGACAGCGCCTTGCGGATCTTGTCCAGGGAGTGCGCGGGGGCACCGTCGAATCGGTTGACGGCCACCACGAACGGTGTGCCGTGCTGTTCCAGCCGGTCGATGGCGTACCAGGAGTCGGACAGGGAACGGGGGTCGATCAGGACGACCGCGCCGAGTGTGCCGCTGAAGAGCCGGTCCCACAGAAACCAGAAGCGTTCCTGGCCGGGGGCGCCGAAGAGATACAGCACCAGCTGGTCGTTGAGGCTGATCCGGCCGAAGTCGAACGCCACGGTGGTCGTGGTCTTCCGGCCCGTCCTGGGAGGCTCGTCGATGCCGACGCCGGCCTGCGTCATGATCTCCTCCGTGCTCAGCGGCCGGATCTCACTGACCGAGCCCACCAGCGTCGTCTTGCCCACGCCGAAGCCGCCGACCACGACGATCTTCAGTCCGGTGTCGGCGGCCGGTCCGAGTGGCGTGCGGGCGAGGGGATCAGAGGTTTTGCAGTCCATCGAGAACCTGCTTCAGAAGAGCGGAGTCGGGCAGTTCGGCACGGTCGGGTGCCGCGCGCGGATGACGGGCGGTGATCTTCCGCGTCGCGAGGAGGTCACTGAGGAGGATCTTCACCACGGTCACCGGCAGGGCCAGTTCCGCCGACAGCTCCACCACCGCGGTCGGATGCCGGCACAGCCGAAGGATCTGAAGGTGCTCCGACTGCATGCCGGGAACCGGCTCGCACTCACTGACGATCAGGGTGACCAGGTCGAAGGAGTCGTCGTCCACCCGATGCCGACCGCCGGTGACCATGTAGAGCCGGTCGGGATCACCGGTGTCGACGGGCCGCCGGGTCATGACTCGGGGTTCTCCGGCAGCGGCGAGCGCGGCGCGGCACTGAGGTGGTCGGCCAGCTGTTCCACCATCTCGTTCATACGGTGGCCGACCACGCCGGGATCGGTGGTCTCGTCCGCGACCACGGCCAGGTGCGCCCCGTCACCGGCCTCGATGATGAACAGCAGGCCACCGTAGAACTCCGTCATGGACTGCCGTACTCCGCCGGAGCCGTCGCCGAACTCGAGCGACGCTCCGTGGGCCAGGCTCTGCATGCCCGACGCGATGGCCGAGAGCTGATCGGCCTGGTCCACGCTCAGCCGCTCGCTCCAGCACAGCTTCAACCCGTCCTTCGAGAGGACGAGCGCGTGCTGGGCGCCGGGGGTCCGGGACAGCAGGTTCTCCAGCAGCCAGGTCAGGCTGCGATCTGTCGTCTGCATCGTGGTCGTAGCCGGCCGGCCGAATGAGCGGCCGGGCAGGCTGTCTCCAATCTCGAAGCGGGGAGGGAGCCAATACCTCGGAGGTCTACGAAGCCCCGTAGGTCTACGGAGCCGTAGGTCCGTCCTCGGTGAACTGGCCCTGGCTTGCCTGGCGGAAGGCGCGAAAACGGCTGCCGGTGTCGCCGGAGGAACGCGGCGGGGCCGCCGGGGGCGCCGCCGGGCGGGTCTGACGTCGCGAAGCCGCGGCGAGGGTCGCGCCGGGAGCCCGCTGGGGCAGGTCTTCGATCGCCTCGGCCTGCGCCGCCGGTGCCGGGGCGTTCTCCGGGGCGGTGTCCCGAGCGGGCTCTCTGTCTGCCATGTCCGCGCCGGCCTCCCGATCCGTGGACGCGCTCGTCTCCTCGGATGTCAACGCGGTGGGAGCGGCGGCAGCGGGTGCGGTCGCCCCGGTGGAACCGTTGCCGCGCTGCTGGGCGAGCAGTTGCTGCGGGATGAGCACCACGACGCCGGTGCCGCCGCGCGAGGAGGGCCGGTAGGTCACGGTCATGCCGAACTTACGGGCCAGGAAGCCGACGACGGGCAGACCCAGGCGGGTGCCTTGCAACGACGCCAGGTCCGTGTGCTTGCCGGACACCGCCTCCTCGGCCCGCCGCAGGGCGCCGTCGGACATCTGCATGCCGCCCTCGACGGTCACCACGATGCCCGCGATGCGCTCCTCCGCGTACACATGCACCTCGTCGATGGGCGGCGAGAAGCTCGTGGCGTTGTCCATGAGTTCGGCCAGCAGGTGCATGACGCCCTCGGCCGCGTACCCGGCGATCGCCGCGGTGCTGGTCGAATGCAGCCGTACGCGCCGGAAGGCGGCGATCCGGCCCACCGCGCCGCGCAGGATGCTCTCCATCACGATGGGTTTGGGCCATGCCCTGCTGGACCGCCCGCCCACCAGCAGGGCCAGACGGTCGGCCAGCAGGCCCAGTTGCGAGGTGCTGTGGTCGAGCTTGAGGAGGTCTCCGAACACCTCTTCGCTCTGGCCGTGGCGTTCCTGCATCCCCCGCAGGTCGGCGAGAATGGCCGTCGCCGTCGCCTGCACCCGGCTCAGGGCCTTCGCGCTGGCCGCCATCGTCGCCGCGCTGCGGCGCTCACTGGTCGCGAACTCGGTGATGACCGTGCCCTGAAGCTCCCTGAGCCGGGTGTCGACCGGCTGGAGAACCTCCATCCGTACGGTCTGAGCCGAGGATCCCTGGCGCAGCCGCTCGAACGCCTCCGGCAGCATGACCTTGACCAGGTCCTGGACGTCCGCCGTCCACTGCTCCAGTCGCTCCTTGGCCGCGGTGCTGTCGGCGACCGCGGCAGCGGTGCGATCCTCGCTGGCGGCCAGCGAGGTGGCGAACACGTGCAGCAGCCGCTGGAGTTGAGCGTCGGCGGGTGAACGGACCTCCGTGAGCGCGGCGTCGACCGAGGCCCCGTCGTGCAGATGCCTCGCCACCGTCGGCACGGTGACGTTCGCGAGCTGGGCGCTGTCCGTACTGACCTGTGCCGAGTGGGCTCTCAGCTGCTCGGATTCGGCGCGCACGGCCGCCAGACGTTTGGCGTTGCGCCGCACGAGCGAGGTGATCACCGCCGTGAGGATCACCATGCACGTTCCGGCCACGGCCGCCGTCGCACCGACCCAGGCCCTGGCGGCCTCCGGCGCCACGGCGGCCACCACCACGCCGGCGACGGCGATCACCAGCGCGGCCAGGGCGACGGCGAGAGCTGCCCGACGGGCCGCGGGAACCGCTGGAGGAGGGGAAGTTAAGGGAACTGACATCAATCGGTCCTCTGAGCTCAGGCTGGCGGAGAGCGGAGCCGACCAGGGCACACCGCCACCACCGTATGGCCGCGCGGCAAGCAGGCCGAGGTGATCCACCGTGCCACGCGTGGGGCGCATGTTACTAGTGGGGAGCGAGAGCTCATACGATTGTCAGCCCGCACTGGGAGGAGCGGTCGTCGACCTCCCGCGCAAGACCTGGCTCTACCCGGAAACGCCTGCCTGACCGACCTCACCGACCCGCACCAGCAGCGCCACCGGCAGCCGCTCGAAAAGCTCCGCCACGCGCGCGTGCCCCCCGAACTCCCGCTCCGGAGCCAGCGCGTCGGCCCACCGCCCCGGCGGCAGCGGCAGCAGGGTGTCACGCCAGCCGCCCGCCTCCGCCAGCCGCAGCGACAGCCGGGTCACGGCGGTGAGCACCTCTGAGGAGCGCACGAAGGCCACACAGTGGGCCGCCGCCGGACCCTCGGCAGGCAGCGGCGCGTACGTCGCCGAGTCGCCGAAGACGTCGGGCCGCCGCGCGCGCAGCAGCAGCGCCGCCCGCGTCACCGCGCCCTTGTCGCCGGGATCCTCCGGCGGAAACCGCACGGGCCGCCGGTTGTCCGGGTCCACCAGCGCCAGGTACTCGCCCTCCGTGCCCTGGTAGACGTCCGGCACGCCCGGCATCGTCAGCTGGACCAGCGCCGTGCCCAGCACGTTCGCCCGGACGTAGGGCTCCAGCGTGCTCCGGAAGGCGGACACCCGCTCGCCCGGCGCCCCGCACGGCCCGGCCGCCACGAACGCCGCCACCGCCTCCTCGTACGCGGGCTCCTGCTCCGTCCAGCTCGTGTACAGCCCGGCCTCGCGCACGTGCTTCAACAGGGCCCCCTGGACACGTTCCGGGTCCGCCGGGCCCAGCCCGAACACCGTCTGCCAGGCCGCCCACGCCAGCTGCGCGTCCGGCACGCCCTCCCCGGTGCGGGTCACCTCGGCCAGCACGTCCGCCCAGCGCCGCGGGCACTCGGTGAGCACCGCAAGCGCCGCCCGCACGTCCGCACTGCGCTTGGTGTCGTGCGTCGACACGACGGTCCCGGTCGCCGGCCAGTCGCGCTGCACGCGCGCGCAGTAGGCGTGGAAGTCCTCCGGGGACACAGCCGGGCTGCCCGGATTCCCGCCCACCTCGGTCGCCGACAGCAACGGCACATACCGGTAGAACGCCGTGTCCTCCACCGACTTGGCCCGCAGCGCCGACGCCGTCTGCGCGAACCGCGCCCGGAACTCCAGGTGCTCGGGCCCGTCTCCGTAGCGTCCGAGCACCAGGTCCCGTACGACGTCGACGGCACCGGACTCCTCGGGCACGAGGAACGCGAGCCGGGCCTCGGCCGCGGCCTCCTCGGTGACGATCCGGGCCGCGTCACCGGAGGCGTACGGCCGGTACACCTCCAGGCGGACGAGGAGTTCCTGGAGGGCGGTGCGCAGCGCCCAGGGCGCGCGGTCGCGCAGCGCGGGCTCCGGCGAGGTGGCGCACAGCCGGCTCGTCACCCGGGTCAGCCGGTCGACCTCGGTCGCCAGCTCGTGCGTGAGCACCTTGTACGCCGCCCGCCGCACCGTCGCCGCCCAGTCCCCGCCCCGGTCCGTCTGCGGGGCCGCGAACCGCCGGTACTGGCCGAGGAGTTCTCCGGCCCCCGCCGGATCCGCGAAGAGGCCGTCGATGTGCCGCAGGGCGTCGTAGCCGGTCGTGCCCGCGACCGGCCAGGAGCCCGGCAGCTGCTCCCCGTCCGCCAGGATCTTCTCGACGACCGTCCAGCGGCCGCCGGTCGCCTCGTGCAGCCGCTGGAGGTAGGTGTCCGGGTCGGCGAGGCCGTCCGGGTGGTCGACGCGCAGCCCGTCGATCACACCCTCATGGAGCAGTCCCAGGATCTTGGCATGGGTGGCCTCGAACACCTCCGGGTCCTCCACCCGCACCCCGATGAGCTCCGAGATGCTGAAGAAACGCCGGTAGTTGAGCTCGGTACGGGCCAGCCGCCACCACACCGGCCGGTACCACTGCGCGTCCAGCAGCTGCGGCAGGGGCAGCTCCTCCGTGCCCTCGCGCAGCGGGAACACGTGGTCGTAGTAGCGCAGCAGGTTCCCGTCGACCTCCAGGCGGTCGATCTCCGCGCCGAGCGGCTGCCCGAGCACCGGCAGCAGCACCTGGCCGCGCTCGGCCTCCCAGTCGATGTCGAACCACCGCGCGTACGGCGACTTGGCGCCCTCCCGCAGCACCTCCCACAGGGCGCGGTTGTGGCGCGGGGCCATGGCCATGTGGTTCGGCACGATGTCCACCACCAGGCCGAGGCCGTGCTCCCGCGCGGTGCGCGCCAGCGCCTGCAGTCCCTCCTCGCCGCCCAGCTCCTCCCGCACGCGCGCGTGGTCCACGACGTCGTAGCCGTGCCGGGAGCCGGGGACCGCCTCCAGGACGGGGGACAGGTGCAGGTGCGAGACGCCGAGCGAGGCCAGGTACGGCACGACCGCCGCCGCGGCCTCGAACGGGAACTCGGGCTGCAACTGGAGCCGGTAGGTGGCAGTCGGCACCGCCGGGGCAGGTCGCTCAGGTGTCATGCAGACGTACGTACCCGCCCGGCCGCCTTTCGTGTCACCAACCCTCCATGTGCACCATCACACGCCTAGACAGGCCGTTGCAGCACCGTCATGCTCCGGTCCACCAGGGTCAGCCGGTCGCCGGCCTGTACCTTCGCGGTCGTGCCGGGCGGCACCCCGTCCGTGCGGGAGGTGTCGACCACCACCTGCCACTGCCGGCCGTGATTGACCGGCACCACGAAGTCCAGGGTCTTGTAGGACGCGTTGAACATCAGCAGGAACGAGTCGTCGGTGATGCGCTCCCCGCGCGCGCCGGGCTCGGAGATCGCGTTGCCGTTGAGGAACACGGTCAGCGCCGACGCCTGCGCCGTGTCCCAGTCCCGCTGGGTCATCTTCTTGCCCTCCGGGGTGAACCAGGCGATGTCCGACAGCTCGTCGTGGGTGCCCTCCACCGGCCGCCCGTGGAAGAAGCGCCGCCGGCGGAAGACCGGATGGTCCTTGCGCAGCCACACCATCGCGCGCGTGAAGTCCAGCAGTTCCCGGCCGATCCCCTCTTCTCCGGGCCACTGAACCCAGGCCAGCTCGCTGTCCTGGCAGTACGCGTTGTTGTTGCCGCGCTGGGTGCGCGCGACCTCGTCGCCGTGGCTGATCATCGGCACGCCCTGGGACAGCATCAGCGTGGCGATGAAGTTCCGCATCTGCCGGGCCCGCAGCTCCAGCACGGCCGGGTCGTCGGTCTCGCCCTCCACCCCGCAGTTCCAGGACCGGTTGTGGCTCTCGCCGTCCCGGTTGTTCTCGCCGTTGGCCTGGTTGTGCTTGTCGTTGTACGAGACCAGGTCGTGCACGGGGAACCCGTCGTGGCAGGTCACGAAGTTGATGGACGCCAAGGGGCGCCGCCCGTCGTCCTGGTACAGGTCGGAGGAGCCGGTCAGCCGGGAGGCGAACTCCGCGAGCGTACGCGTCTCGCCGCGCCACAGGTCCCGTACGGTGTCGCGGTACTTGCCGTTCCACTCGGTCCACAGGGGCGGGAAATTGCCCACCTGGTAACCGCCCTCGCCCACGTCCCACGGTTCGGCGATCAGCTTCACCTGGGAGACCACCGGGTCCTGCTGCACCAGGTCGAAGAACGACGACAGCCGGTCCACCTCGTGGAACTGCCGGGCCAGCGTGGCCGCGAGGTCGAAACGGAAGCCGTCGACGTGCATCTCGGTGACCCAGTACCGCAGCGAGTCCATGATCAGCTGGAGCACGTGCGGGGACCGCATGAGCAGCGAGTTCCCGGTCCCCGTGGTGTCCATGTAGTAGCGGGGATCGTCCGCCAGGCGGTAGTACTGCGGGTTGTCGAGGCCCTTGAAGGACAGCGTCGGGCCCAGGTGGTTGCCCTCGGCGGTGTGGTTGTAGACCACGTCCAGGATGACCTCGATACCGGCCTCGTGCAGCGCCCGCACCGCCGACTTGAACTCCAGGACCTGCTGGCCGCGGTCGCCCCAGGAGGCGTACGCGTTGTGCGGGGCGAAGAAGCCGATCGTGTTGTAGCCCCAGTAGTTGTTCAGGCCCATGTCGACCAGGCGGTGATCGTTCACGAACTGGTGTACGGGCATCAGCTCCAGCGCCGTGACGCCCAGCTCGGTGAGGTGCTCGATGATCGCCGGGTGCGCGAGGGCGGCGTAGGTGCCGCGCAGCTCCTCCGGCAGCCCCGGGTGCCGCATGGTCAGGCCTTTGACGTGGGCCTCGTAGATCACCGTGTGGTGGTACTCGGTGCGCGGGCGCCGGTCGTCGCCCCAGTCGAAGTACGGGTTGACCACGACGGACGTCATCATGTGCGGCGCCGAGTCCAGGTCGTTTCGCTTGTCGGGCGCGTCGAAGTGGTAGCCGTACACCTCCTCGCCCCAGTCGATCGAACCGCTGATCGCGCGCGCGTACGGGTCGAGCAGCAGCTTCGACGAGTTGCAGCGCAGGCCGCGCTCGGGGGCGTACGGGCCGTGCGCACGGAAGCCGTACCGCTGTCCCGGCATGACGCCGGGCAGGTAGGCGTGCCGCACGAACGCGTCGCTCTCGCGCAGCTCCACGGCCGTCTCCGAGCCGTCGTCGTGCAGCAGACACAGCTCTACTCGGTCCGCGGCCTCCGAGAAGACCGCGAAGTTGGTACCGGCGCCGTCGTACGTGGCACCGAGTGGATACGCCTCACCAGGCCAGACCTGCATGGATACGACTCTTTCAGGTGTCCCGCGCCGCTGGTGGCGCCTTGGCCCCGAGTCTCCCCGAAAGTGAGGGAACCACCTATGACTTACGACCCTCTTACCGGGCGACCAGTGCATACCCCGATGACCACGGACGGTATGCCGAACCAGTGGGGCAAAAACACGTACTCCCGTAGAGGTTCGGGGAGTAGGGGGAAGATGTGCGCAACATAGTGCACCGCCATCTAGGCAAAGTGGTGGCGGGCGCGGGCATCGCGGTGGCCGCGACCGCCGCGATGATCGCAGTCACCCTGCCGGGGACGGCGGGAGCCGACGAAACGGGAAACGACCAGGCGGGCAGCGGCCGGTCCGCACAGCAGACAGGGCAGGAACAGGAACCGGGGCAGGGCGCCTCCGCCGCGCCGGGGGTCGTCGAGCAGGCTCCCGCCGAGGGCGAGAAGGGCAGGGGCAGCGACCCGCTGACCGACGACGAGATCGAGCGCGTCGAGCGGATCGCCCTGAACCGGCAGGTGCTGGGCGCCAGTGAGGACGTCGAGGGCGAGCGCGGCCCGCAGCGCCTCACCGTCGACCTGGCCGAGCCGGAGGCCGACGAGGTCGACGACCCGAACGCGCCCCGGCGCGCCGACGTGACGTACTACGACTACCGGGACGACGCCCTCGTCACCAAGACCGTCGACCTCGCCACCGGCAAGGTCGAGCAGACCGGCACCCAGCACGGCGTCCAGCCGCCGATGAGCCGTGCCGAGAACGCCGAGGCAGCCGCGCTGCTGATCGCCCACCCGCTGGGCGCGGGCCTGAAGGCGGACTACAAGGACGCCACCGGCAAGGAACTCACCTCCCCGGACCAGCTGCTCCTCAACGGCGCGGTCTACCGGGCGGCGCCGGGCGCCCAGCCCGCCGTACTCGACCGGTGCGGCGAACACCGGTGCGTGCGGCTGTTCCCGAAGATCAAGAACGGGTCGTGGATCGACGCCAGGTCACTGGTGATCGACCTGAGCGCCCGCAAGGTCGCCGAGCTCGACCGCGGCTGAGCCGCCTCCGTCAGCTTTTCCCACCTGTCCTCCTGTAAGGGAGTCATCTCTTCATGCACGTCAACAGAATCAGCCGCGCCCGCGGGCGGACGGCCCTGGGTCTGGCCGTGGCCGCGCTGACCGCCGGTGTGACGGCCGGCGCGGGGCCGGCCGCCGCCCAGCCGAGGGCCGCCGCCGCGCCCGCCGCCGATTGCAGTGCCGCCTACCGCGTCGAGCAGAAGCTCTCCAGCGGCACGACGTGGCGCATGTGCTGGCGCTACGACAGCAAGGCCGGGCTCGTCCTGGACGACATCTCCTACCAGCCCAAGGGCGAGCCCGAGCCGATCAAGGTCCTCAACAGCGCCCGGCTCGGCCAGATCCACGTCCCCTACGACGACGGCAGCGTCGAGTACGACGACCTGACGGGCTTCGGCTTCGCCCAGGGGCTGATGAACCTGGCGCCGGGCGAGTGCCCCGGCGGCACCATCAAGACCGTCAAGGTGCCGGACGCCGTGAACCCGGACGAACCGAACGTCAAGGGCCTGTGCACCACCACCCGCTCGCGCGGCCACGCCTACCGCATGCAGGGCGACACCGCGAACAAGGTCTACCAGGCCCAGGGCAAGGACCTGCTGGTCTACACGGTCAACCAGGTCGGCTGGTACGAGTACATGACCGAGTGGCGCTTCCAGGACGACGGCACGATCACCATGAACGTCGGCGCGACCGGCAGCCTCTCCTTCGATGACTACGACGCCGGAGACGGACGCGGCTGGCCCATCGGCAAGGGCCCGCGGGCGAAGGCCACCAGCCACAGCCACAACGTCTTCTGGCGGCTCGACTTCGCCCTCGACGGCTCCTCCAAGAACAGCGTCGAGCAGTACGGCTCGGCCGTCAGCGCGCCCGCCACCGGCCAGGAGGCCCCGAGCGTCAAGACGACCCGTACCAAGGTCACCAAGGAACTCGCGGGCGACGCCAAGGCCTACCGCTGGTGGCGGGTGGTCAGCGCGGCCGGCAAGAACAAGGACTGGCACGAGCGGTCGTACGAGATCGTCCCCGGCACCACCACCCGCTACCCGGGTCGTAGCTACACCAACCACGACGTCTATTTCACGCAATACAACAAGTGCGAGCTGTTCGCCAGCAACAATCCGGGCAACTGCGGGGCCGGTGCGGGCACATCGGTCGACAAGTGGGTCAACGGTCAAACCCTCACACACCCGGTGACCTGGGTGAACGTCGGTTTTCACCACATAGCCCGGGACGAGGACCAGCAGCCCATGCCGGTCCACTGGCAGGGCTTCTCCATCGTCCCGAGGGACGTCACCGCTATGAATCCGCTCACGCCCGCCGACCTCGCCTGGCAGAACGGGCACTGGCGGCCCCGTAGTTGAGAAACACCTGTCCATCCGGCTGCACCGCCGACCGCTACCGGAGTACCCTTCCTTGATCGTTGGGATGGGGAGTGCTCGGGGGAGCGGAAGGCGGTGCGCGGGTGGGCTCGGGAGGGCTGGAGCTGCCCCCTGGCGACGAAGGTCGCGAGGGGCACTCCGCAGACGCCCCGCCCGGCACGGTGTCGCTGGCAAGGCCGATGGACGCGGGTGCCATCGGGCCGGAGCTGGACTGGGACGCCGACGCCTGGCGCGAGGTCCGCACGCGCGCCCAGCGGGCCGGGCGGGCCTACATCTGGCTGAATCTGGTCGAACAGCGACTGCGCTCCGTCGTGGCCGCGGTCCTGCGCCCCATCTACGAACCCGTCCACCACGACGACGACTGGGTGGTCGCCGCCGCCGGACCCGCCGGCCAGGAGTGGGTCCAGCGCGCGGTCGCCGTACGCGAAGTCAGCCGCCGCAAGGGCTACCTGCTCGACCCGGCCGACGACAACGTCCTCAGCTTCCTCACCCTGCCGCAGCTGCGCGAGCTGATGGTGCAGCACTGGCCCTGCTTCGAGCCGTACTTCGACGAGCGCCGGGACGTCGAACTCGCCCTGGACGAGCTGGAGGTGACCCGCAACGTCGTCTCGCGCAACCGGGCTCTGTCCGAGGCTGTCCTCAATCAGGCCGAGCGGGCCTCGGCCCGGCTGCTGGAGATGCTCGGCACCGGCGGCGACGTGCCCTCGGCGCGACGGCTGCCCGTCGACGCGGTCGAGGATCTCGTCGGCGAGCGGTACGCGGACGTCGTCGCCGTGCACTCCGACCGGGTGCGGCTGCTGCGCCAGTTCCCCGCCGAGGACATCTTCGGCAGCGCCCGCCGCCTCGACGCCGTCGGCATCGGCCTCAACCTGCTCGTGCAGAACTTCTCCGGCCGCCGCCTGGTGCGCCTGGCCGAGTCCGGCTGCCGGGTACGACTGCTGTTCCTGAACCCGGCCTCCAGCGCGGTGAAACGACGCGAGCGCGAACTCGGCATCAAGCGGGGCGAGTTGAGCCGCGCCGTCGAGATGAACATCCTGCACATGCGCCGGGTGCGCTCGAAACTGCGCGACCCCGGCGCCTTCGAGATCCAGGTCTACGACGAGACGCCCCGCTTCGCGGCCTACCTCGTCGACGGCGACGGCTCGGACGGAATCGCCGTCGTGCAGTCCTATCTGCGGCGCTCGCGGGGCATGGAGGCGCCGGTGCTGGTACTGCGCGGGGGGAGCAAGCTGGTCAAGTCGGGCGAAGTGGAGGAGGGCGGACTCTTTCCGACCTACCGCGAGGAGTTCGAGCTGGCTTGGGCCGATTCGCGCCCGGTGTCCTGAAGTGTCCCGGGGTGTCAGCGGGTTCAGCGGGTTCGGCGGCGTAAGCGGAACGCGGTCCTCTGATTGTCAGTGGCGCATGCGATCGTGGAGACCACTGGGGGAAAGCACCACCACGAAGGGGGACCGCCCATGGGCTGGCACCGGGAACTGCTGATCGGCTTCGACCTGGAGACGACCGGGACCGATCCGCGCGAGGCGCGCATCGTCACGGGCGCGGTGATAGAGGTCAGGGCCGGACAGCCCATGGGACGCCGGGAATGGCTCGCCGACCCGGGCGTGGAGATCCCGGCGGACGCGGTCGCGGTGCACGGGATCAGCAATGAGCGCGCGATGACCGAGGGCCGGCCGGCCGACGAGGTCGTGGCGGCCATCGCGGACGTCCTCGTGACCCACTGGAAGACGGGCGTGCCGGTCGTCGCCTACAACGCGGCCTTCGATCTGACCCTGCTCTCCGCCGAACTGCGCAGGTACGGACTGCCGTCCCTGAGCGACCGCCTCGGCGGCATCGACCCCGCCCCGGTCATCGACCCGTACACCATCGACCGCTGGGCCGACCGCTACCGCCGCGGCAAGCGCAACCTCGAAGCGGTCTGCACCGAGTACGGCATCGCGCTCGACTCCGCCCATGACGCCTCGGCCGACGCCCTCGCCGCGGCCCGGCTGGCCTGTGCCATAGCCGACCGCCACCCCAAGGTCGCGGCCCTCGGCCCGGCGGAACTGCACCGCCGCCAGATCGAGTGGTATGCCGAGTGGGCGGCGGACTTCCAGAGCTTCCTGCGCCGCAAGGGCGACGCGGCGGCGGTGGTGGACGGCACATGGCCGCTGCGGGAGTTGGCCGACGAGCCGGTGTGAGCCGGCCCGTCAGGCAGCCGACGCGGGGGTCGCGATCGTCTCCACCCGGGGCTGCGCGACTCGCGCGTAGTCCGCACCCGAGATGCACAGCGACCGGTCAAGACGATGCACTTCGCGGCCTCGGACGCGGGGTGTCCGCAGCGCGCAGACCTTGTCGGTCATGCCCCCGGAGTCGTGGTCGATGAGGCGGTAGTCCACGGAGGAGGTGTCGAGCAGGGAGTTCAGGTGCTGGTAAGTGTCGTGGTCGGGCACGAGGTGTTCTCCTGAGTGGGTGGAACTTCGGTTTCGCGGAGGGCGTGGGTGCGGCGGTGAGTGCGTTCCACCGCCTGACCCCAGTACATACCGGCGACCATCAGGGCCGCCCCGAGACCGGTCAGGGCCGTGAAGCGCTCGCCGCCCAGGGCGACGCCCACCGCGGCGGCCCAGATCGGCTCGGTCCCCAGCAGCAGGCTTGCCCGGCTGGCGGAGGTCCGCTGGACGGCCCAGGTCTGGGCGAGGAAGGCGAACACACTACAGAACAGCGCGAGATAGACCAGTTGCGTCCAGGTCGCGGCGTCGGCGCGGGCCAAGGTGGGCAGTTCGCGCGCGGCCGGTGCCAGAAAAAGGGCCGAGCCGACGAGGGTCTGCACGGTGGTCAGATGCAGTGGACGGATCGCCCGGCCCGCGGTGAGCCGGCCGACGAGCGCCACGTGCACCGCTCGGACGAAGGCCGCGCCGAGCATCAGCAGGTCGCCGAGGCGGGGCGCGTGGAAGCCGTTGCCGGACATGAGCAGTCCAACGGCGAGGACGCACACGCCGGCGGCGGCGTAGAAGGCGGGAGGCAGTCCGCCCGGGTGCCCGGTGCGGTCGAGGAAGGGGGTGAGGACGATGGTCAGGCTGATGATCAGCCCAGCGTTGGCGGCGCTGGTGTGGGCGACACCGTACGTCTCCACGAGCAGGACGGCGGCCTGGGTGATCCCGAGCGGCACACCGGCCCGGAGTTCCTCGCGGGTCCACCGGCGTGACCCGCGCGATGCGCCTGCGCGGGCGGCGACGAGGCCGAGACAGGCGAGCGCGGAGAGGGCGTACCGGGCGAGGAGGACCAGCAGGACGGGGAGGGCCGCGGTGGCGGTCTGGGCGGACAGATAGCTGGAACCCCAGACGAGGGCGACCAGGAGGAGTACCGCGTCGGTACGGCGGGCGTCGGACACCTGCCTACGGTGCACCGGCGAGATCCCTGAAGCCCAGAGCCACCTTCTTAAACAATCCTTTAGTTTCGCTACATGGTGCTCCTAGACTGAGGGGGTGGACGAACGGCAGTTGCGGATCCTGCGGGAGCTGGGCGAACTGGGCAGTGTCACCGCGGTCGCCGAGGCGCTGCTGGTGACACCGTCGGCGATCTCGCAGCAGCTGCGGCTGCTCCAGCGCTCCATGCCCGTGCCGCTGACCGAGCGCGACGGGCGGCGGCTCGTGCTCACCGACGCCGGGCAGGCGCTGGCGGGCGCGGCGGTCGAGGTGGAGACGGCACTGGCGCGCGCCCGGCACACGGTCGAGGAGTTCGTGGACCGGCCGGACGGCGAGGTGTCGGTGGCGGCGTTCCACAGCGCGGGCGCGGCGTTCTTCCCGCTGCTGCTGCGGGCCCTCGCCGGGCCCGGCCACCCGGTGCTCGCGCTCGCCGACGAGGACGTCGCGCAGGACGACTTCCCGCGGCTGACCCGGGAGTACGACCTCGTCCTCGCCCACCGTCTGGACCACGCCCCGCCGTGGCCGCGCACGGTGACCGCGACGACTCTGCTGCGCGAGCCACTCGACGTGGCGCTCCCCGCCGACCACCGGCTCGCCGCCAAGCGACGACTGACACCGACGGACGTAGCCGACGAGCCATGGATCACCGTCCACGACGGCTTCCCGGTCATGGCGACCATCGAGGCCATCGCCGCGGCAGCGGGCCGCCGACTCCATCTGGCCCACCGCATCAACGAGTTCGCGGTAGCGGCGGAGGCGGTAGCCGCGGGCGGCGGCCTCGCACTGATGCCCCGCTGGACCAGCCGCCCCCACCCCGCGCTGGTCCTGAGACCCATCGTCGGGGTACAGGCCAGACGCCACATCGACGCCCTGCACCGCCCGGAACGCACCGCGCACAAGGCGTTCCGCACAGTCCTGACAGAACTACAACGAGCGGCACGAACCATCCAGGCCCGCGATGCAACCCCGCCCCGGTGACGGGGTGCGGCCGCAGGGGGTGTCGGTCGGTCAGAGCTTCGACGTGGTGCCCAGGTCGAGGCGGAGGTCGGGCAAGGAGTCGGTCAGGCTGCCCACTGTCGTGCCCAGGAGGGGCGGGAGGACGGGCAGGCCGGGGATCCAGCCGGTGTCGATCACAGTGAGGCCGGTGGAGACCTGTTTGGCCTGGGCCCGGTCCAGGTCCCAGTCCTCACCCGGGGTGCTGTCGTACGAGAGCGAGGCGGGTGCGGTGGGTGGGATGTCGCCTTGGGAGAGCGGCCAGAGCACGCCGCGGAAGCGGCCGGATTCCAGGTAGCCGAGGAAGCCGTGGGCAGCCGAGCTGCCCTTCACCGCAGCCTCGCCGCTCGGAGTGATCACCAGCCACTCGAGTTCGGTGGAGACGATCGTCCGGCGTCCTGAGTCCGTGGGCACGGAGAGGGAGACCGCTCCGGCGGGAACGGTGGAGTCGGCGGAGGGGTACTTCGCCAGGACGCTGAAGCCGAGGCCGTCGTTCAGGGTTCCGGCGCCGGCGGCGAGGCCGGCGCGCGGGTCGTAGACGACGATCATGCGTTCGTCGGAGTCGGATCCTCCGTCGTCATCGGTGACCTGGATCGAGAGGGTGTCCATTCCGGCGTGGTCGTAGGCGTGGGTGGTGTCGCAGGTGCGGTCGGTGGCGGCGAACTCGCTGGTGCTGCCGTCGTCCCAGGTCACCTCGCAGGTGTGGGTGTCGTTGCTGCCCGGGTCGGTGAAGGAGGCGGCAAGGCCCACCTCGGTCTCCACGCGGTGGACGTCCCACCCCTCGGGCTGCTTCAGGGTGAGGGCCGGGGCGACGTTGTGGACGGTGAGGACCGCGCTGTCGGAGACCGGGCTGTTGACACCGTCGTCGGCGGTCAGGGTCACCTTGTACGTACCGTCATCGGTGCAGGTGACGGTCGTACGGGGGGCGGCTTCGTCGGCGAAGGAGCAGGTGGCGCCCTCGTCGACGTTGTCGACCGGGGTGTAGGTCCAGGTGGTGGCCGGAGTGCCGTTGTCGTCAGCGGCGGTGCCCTTGAGGGTGACCGCGGAGCCCTCGTCGCCGGTCACATCCGGTCCCGCGTCGACCACGGGGGCCATGTTCTCGGGGTCACGGTCGGTGGGCCGCTGGTAGTCGTAACCGTCGGTCTCCGATCCCCAGTTGCAGGTGTGGGCGTTGACGTCGATGGGTCCTTCGACATCGCCCCAGGGGATGTTGGGGCGATCTGCCTCCAGGTCCCAGGTGTGGCCGCCGAACTTCTCACCCGGCAAGGCGTACTTCAGGTGGCACCACAACTGCTTGTACAGAGACTCCCGCTGGTCGGAGGTGAGATCGTCGGGAAGTGGTGTGCGCTCCTCGATCTCGTTCCAGATCTTTGTGGTGGGCGAGTTCTCCGCCAGGGTTTCTGCCGGTCCGGCCCAGACGAAGTAGGCCAGGGACGTCGGCTTGATCGTCACGACCCGAGTGGTGCCGCCCTCGAAGTACTCGTCCTGGTAGACGCTGGAGTACGGGAAGTAGTCCGAGCCCTCGTCATGGGAGTAGGAGCCCGCCCAGTCGGTCATGACCTGGGTGCTGTCCAGGGGGATGCCGTCTGCGTCCCTGGTCATGAGGAACCACTGCATCGCAGCCATGTCCCGCTCTTCGTAGCCGGTCTTGACCATGTAGAACTTGAAGCCCAGGATGCCTCCCGTGCAGTCGTCCGCCTTCCACCCGTCGACGTTTCGGCCCTCGATCGTCCAGCTGAGGGCAGGCCCCACCCCGTCATCGCAGACGTCCATCACCTGGAAGAAGTTGACGTTGTCCGGACTGGAGTTGTCGTTCTCGTGGTAGTGGTGCAGACCGGAGTTGAAGCCTGTGAGGGCGAGGAGGCCGCCGTCTTCGTCGTAGATCTTCCCGTTGCTCGTCGCGGCCCGGGCGTCCTGGGGCGCTCCCGGGCCGAAGGGGACGGCCAGCAGGGCGAGGCTGAGGGCGAGAACGGCAAGGCAGCGCGATAAGGCTCTCTTCATCTGAGACGTCCCCCGTGAATGTGGCCGCGCGGGCTCCCCGTCCCCGTCGGTCGGGTCCTGCGCGCGGCATGCGGGAGGATCATAAGGTGGGCGGCGTGCTTGTGGGTGTGTGAGACGTGTGCCCCTTTGGGGGCATTCTGTTCGACAGCCCCGCCAGGCAGCGACAAGCCCCCGGACCACAGGCGCTCAGCTCAGAACGAATCCCACCGCACCGTCGCATCCCCGCCCCGCAACGCCCCCACTCGCCGCTCGAACTCCACCCGCGCCTTCGGATTGCTCGGCGCATGCTGCCCCACCCACGCACAACTAGCCGTCTCCCGAGCACCCCGCAGCACCGAACACCCCTCCCACTCCCGCACATCCCACCCGTACGCCGAGACGAACGAGTCATAAGCCTTCGCGGGCATCCCGTACCGGTCGCGCGACAGCGCCATGACCACCAGGTCGTGCTCGCGCAGGTCGGCGGAGAAGGTCTCCAGGTCGACCAGCACCGGCCCGTCCGGACCGACATGGACGTTACGGGGGAGCGCGTCACCATGAATGGGGCCCGGCGGCAGATGCGGCACCAGCGTGGCCGCGGCTGCCGCGAAGCCGTCGCGGCGTTCCCGCAGATACGCCGCGTCCGCCGGGTCGATCGCGTCGCCCGCGAGACGCAGCCAGCGTTCCACTCCGCCCAGCAGGTCGCGGGGTGGCAAGGCGAAAGCAGGAGCGGGCAGGGCGTGGACGACCCGTAGCAGTTCGGCCAAATCCCGTGGCTGTGCCGGTCGTACGGGATCGGGCAGCCGGTGCCAAAACGTCACCGGGTGCCCCTCGACCAGCAGCGCCTCGGTCTCGGCCGCCCGCACCGCGGGCACGCCCGCCTCGGCGAGCCAGAGGGCGATGTCCAGTTCGCGGCGAGCCCGGTCGAGGAGTTCGGCGTCGCGGCCCACCTTGACGACCAGGTCACCGGCGGCGAACACCGCGTTCTCGCCCAGGGCGAGCAGCCGCGCGTCCCGTGCCGGGCCGGGCAGCACGCCCGCCGCGGCCAGCACGTCCCGCGCCCGTGCCTCGTCCATACGTCCGCCTCCGCCTCCGTGTCGTCGTATGTCGTCGTCGTATGTCGTCTTGGTATGTCCCGCAGTGGCCGGACGGCGTCGGGTTCCCGCCATCCGAACGTCAGTCTCGCATTCGCACAGGTCGGCCCGTGTGTGCGGTGTCTTGACGGCGTACAGCACCTTCACGACCATGACGGGGGCCCGCCAGCCAGGCCCTCTCGTCACGATCCGCGCAAGGGAGCCGATTACGTGACATTGGTGACCGCGACGAAGCGGTCGGCACAGGGCGCGCCGCGTGCCGACGGGGGTCGGCGGCCTCCCGACCACGGGGCCTGGTTCCTGGTGCTGCCCGCGCTGATCCCGATCCTGGTGCTGAGCGTGGGCCCGCTGCTCTACGGGATCCTGCTGGCCTTCACCGACGCCCAGTCGGGACGGACCGAGGCCACACAGTGGATCGGCGGGCTGAACTTCCAGGACCTGCTGCACGACACGCTGTTCTGGGATTCCTTCCGGATCGGCCTGGTCTGGGCGGTCGGGGTGACCGTCCCGCAGTTCCTGCTCGCGCTCGGTCTCGCCCTCCTCCTCAACCAGGACCTGCGCCTGCGCTGGCTGGCCCGTGCCCTGGCGATCATCCCGTGGGCCATGCCCGAGGTGGTCGTCGGTGTCATGTGGCGGCTCGTCTACAACCCGGACGCCGGTGTTCTCAACGAGACCCTGCGCGACCTCGGCCTCGGCGACGGCCGCGACTGGCTCAGCGGACTCGGCACCGCCCTGCCCGCCGTGATCGTCGTCGGTGTGTGGGCGGGCATGCCGCAGACATCCGTGGCCCTGCTCGCCGGCCTCCAGAACACTCCGCGTGAACTCCACGAGGCCGCGGCCATGGACGGCGCCGGTGCCTGGCGGCGCTTTTGGACCGTCACCTGGCCCGCCCTCCGCCCCGTCGCGCTCGCCATCACCGCGCTCAACTTCATCTGGAACTTCAACTCGTTCGCCCTGGTGTACGTCCTGACCAGCGGCGGACCCGGCGGCCGTACCCGCCTGCCCATGCTCTTCGCCTACGAAGAGGCCTTCCGCTACGGCCAGTTCGGCTATGCGGCGGCGATGGGCTGCGTGCTGGTCGCGGTGGTCTCGGTGCTGCTGGCCCTCTTCCTGGTGGGCCGGCTCAGGGGAGGTGACGACGCGTGAGGACCAGTACCGGTGGCCGCGCCGGCCAGTACGTCGCCCTGCTCGGGTATCTCGTCTTCCTCGCCTTCCCCTTCCTCTGGCTGATCTCCACCGCCTTCAAGTCCCCACCGGAACTGGGCAGTCTGCACCCCACCTGGATCCCGAAGGACCCCACCCTCGACAACTTCCGGCAGGCCTTCGACGAACAGCCGTTGCTGCGCGCCGCGGGCAACTCCCTGCTCGCCGCCCTCGGCGCCGCCCTGATCGCCGTACTCATCGCGACCCCGCTGGCCTACGTCATGGCCCGCCACCGCACCCGCCTCGCGAAGGCGGCGACGGGCTGGGTGGTGGTCAGCCAGGCGTTCCCGCTCGTACTGGTGATCATCCCGCTGTTCCTGGTGCTGAAGAACCTGCGGCTGATCAACTCCCTGCCGGGGCTGGTCATGGTGTACGTCGTCTGGGCGCTGCCGTTCGCGCTGTGGATGCTCGTGGGCTACGTCCGTGCCGTGCCCGTCGAGTTGGAGGAGGCCGCGGCGGTCGACGGGGCCGGGCGGATGCGGACGCTGGTGTCGGTGACCGCGCCGCTGCTCGCGCCGGGGCTCGTGGCGACGGGGCTCTTCGCGTTCATCACCGCGTGGAACGAGTTCTTCTTCGCGCTCGTGCTGCTGAAGACGCCCGAGAAACAGACCCTGCCGGTCGTCCTCACCCACTTCATCGGCGCGGAGGGCGTCGCCGACCTCGGCCCGCTGGCAGCCGCCGCCTTCCTCGCCACCCTGCCCTCACTGGTCGTCTTCGCGATCATCCAGCGACGGATCACGGGCGGCATGCTCGCCGGGGCGGTGAAGAGCTGATGCGCACACGATGGATCGTCGTCCTGATGCTGCTTCTCGCCGGGTGCACCAGCGGCGGCGGCACGTCCGCGGACGGACCCGTCACCCTCCGGTTCCAGTCCCTGGCCTGGCAGGAGGAGTCCGTGGCGGCCAACAAGGAACTGGTGAAGGAGTGGAACGCCACCCACCCGGACGTCAAGGTCGAGTACGTCCAGGGCAGTTGGGAGAGCGTCCACGACCAGCTCCTCACCTCCTTCGAGGGCGGTGAGGCGCCCGACATCATCCACGACGCCTCGGACGACCTCGCCGACTTCGCGTACGGCGGCTACCTCGCCGATCTCACCGACCTGCTGCCCGCCCGCCTCAAGTCGGACATCCCGCAGCGCAGTTGGGACACGGCGACCTTCGACGACGGGATCTACGGCGTGCCCTTCCTCCAGGAGCCGCGCGTCCTCATCGCCAACGCGAAGTGGCTGAAGGAGTCCGGTGTACGGATCCCCACTCCCGAACACCCTTGGAGCTGGCAGGAGTTCCGGCAGATCACCGAACAGCTCAGCGGCGACGGCAAGTACGGCGTCGCCTGGCCGCTCAAGGAGCCCGTCTCCGCGACCCTCAACCTGTCGCTGTCGGCGGGCGGGCAGCTCTTCCACCGGGGCGCGGACGGCAAGGTGACGATCCGGTTCGAGGCGGCGGACCAGACCGTGCCGCGCACCATCCACGACCAGGCGAACGCCGACGGCAGCGCCTCTCCCACCACCCTCGGCAGCGGCGGCTCGGACACCCTGCCCGGCTTCTTCGGCGGCAGGTACGCGATGGTCCCGCTCGGGTTCTCCTACCGCCAGCAGATCGCGCAGCAGGCGCCGAAGGGCTTCCGGTGGCAGGTGCTGCCCGCTCCGGCCGGTGCCGACGGGCTCACCCAGGGCGTCAGCCCGCAGACCCTGTCCGTCGCCGAGGACAGCCCGCACAAGAAGGAGGCCGTCGAGTTCGTCGACTTCCTGCTCCAGCCCGAGAACATGGTCCGGCTGGCCCTGGGCGACTGGATGCTGCCCACCGGCACCCAGGCGCTGCGGGACCCCGCCCTGCGCACCGCGAAGGACGGCTGGGCCACCGGCACCGCTCTCGCCGCCCACCTGCGCCCGGCGCCCGCGCAGTCCGTGCGCGGCTATCCGGAGTGGAAGGACAAGATCGCCACGCCCGCGTTCCAGGAGTACTACAGCGGGGCGATCGGGCTGGCGGAACTGCGCGAACGCCTTGAGGAGGACGGCAACCTGGTGCTGGCCCGCTACCAGCGCTGAGGGCCGCCGCCCGCCCGGGTCAGGGAACGGCGGGACCGGTGATGAGCCGTCCCTGCTCGTCGTACGGCCAGACGTTGGGAACGCAACCGCGCATGCCCTTGATCTGCTGCATCATCGCGGGGGCCGGCTGCCCCGGGCCGGGGCAGGTGACATGGCCGTGGCCGAGGAAGTGGCCGACCTCGTGGTTGATGATCAGCGCGCGGTAGGCCGTGACGTCCTTGGCGTAGACGGGTGTGGCCAGCAGCCAGCGCTCGAGGTTGACCATCACGTTCTGGTCCACGCGGCAGTTGACCTCGCCGCCGGTGTCCAGCCCGTACTGGCCGCAGATCTTGTCCACGGTCCCGGGGGTCGCGACCCGTATGACGAAGTCGCTGGTGCCGCCCGAGACCCGCTGGAACGCCGAGTGGCCGTCCGCCGTCCAGCCGCGCCGGTGGGCCAGGATCTCTTCCACCTGCCGGGCGACATCGGTGGCGGACAGGTCGAGGCCCTGCTCGACGTCGACCCGGTAGCGCAGGGCCGTCCCCTTCCCCACCTTGGTGCTCGAGCCGGACGCGGTGGTGAACGTGCCCGGTCCCGTGGCGGGGATGACGGGCTTGGCGGGGGTGGCGGACGGTTTCTCCGATCGGCTGACGGACGGGCTGACGGACGGACCGGTCGGGGCGGGGCTGGACGCCGCCCGCCCGGTGGGTTCGGCGGCCGGTGCGGTGGAGCCGCTCCGGGCAGCGGCCTCTCCCTGGCCCGGAGACGTGGACGTGGACGTCCATCCCACGGCCGCGAAGCCGATGACCCCGAGAAGGACCAGCGCGGCCAGACCTCCCCAGAGCGGCCCCTTCCGCAACCGCGTGGGGGCGTGCGCGGGTCCGCTCCTACGGCGGCGGCTGCGGGACGAGTTCGATCGGTTCGCGGTCATGGTCGTTCAGGTTGTGATCGCGATGTGATCGCATCTGGCTCGGACGGCAACGAAACGGTAACGGAACCGCGTTGGAGCCTCATATGATCATCCGGTAACAATGCCTCGGACGGGCGGGAGTGTGAGGATGCCGTGCGGATACTGAGCGCATGCCACGCGTTCTGCTGATCGAAGACGACCGCGCCGTGCGGGAAGGAGTCGCCCTCGCGCTGCGCCGCCTGGGCCACGAGGTCACCGCCGCCGAGACGGGGGAGGACGGACTTGACCGGCTGCGGTCCTTCCGGCCGGACGTCGTGGTGCTGGATCTGATGCTGCCCTGCCTGCCGGGCCTGGACGTGTGCCGGGGGATGCGCTCCCTCGACCAGACACTGCCGATCATCATGGCGACCGCACGGGGCGACGACGAGGACATCGTTGTCGGACTGGAGGCCGGAGCCGACGACTACGTGGTCAAGCCGGTGCAGGCCCGGGTGTTGGAGGCCCGTATCCGCGCCGTGCTGCGCCGGGCCGGGGGCGCTCCCGCCGACAGCGGCATACCGAAGATCGACACATACGGGGACCTGGCCATCGACCGGGCCGGTCTGTCGGTCAGCCGGCAGGGCGAGCCGATCGCGCTCGCGCCCTCCGAACTGCGGCTGCTGCTGACCCTGTCCGCCTCGCCCGGCCAGGTGTTCAGCCGGCAGCAACTCCTGGAGGCCGTCTGGGAGCACGGCTACCACGGCGACGCGCGTCTGGTGGACGCCTGCGTCAAACGACTGCGCGCCAAGATGGGCGAACCCCCGCGCGAGCCCCGCTGCATCCAGACCGTGCGCGGCTTCGGCTACCGGTTCGTGTCCCCGTGAGCACATCACTCAAAGCCCGGGTCAGAACCGCCAGAACCGCCAGAACGGGCGGAATGGCCAGAGCGGTCAGAACCCCCCAACTGCGCGGCCTGCGCGTACGGCTGGTGGTGGCGTTCGCGCTCGTCGCCGCGGTCACCGCGGCGACCACCGGTGCCCTGAGCTTCCGGGAAGCGCGCACGGGAGTGCTCCAGCAGAGCCAGGACACCGTGATCACGCTGCTGCGAACCCACGTCGACCGGCTCGCCCCAGACCTCGGCTTCCCCCCGGGCGAGGCCGAACTGGGGCGATTCGCGGCCGACGTGGCCGACGCCGAACCGTCCGGGACCTGGCGCGTACTGGTGGCCTACGGCGAACTGAGCGCCACCTCCGACCCCGGCGACCCCTTCGAGGAACTCACGTCCGAGGTGCGCGAGGCCGTGGACTCCAGCCGGGCCACCGTATTCCAGCGCGTGGACAGCGGCGACCACACCTCCCTGGTCGTCGGCATGTCGGTCGTCTTCGGCGTCTCCGGAGCGGAGGGCTCGTCCGCGTCCGGGGTCCAGGTCTTCCTGACGGTGCCGCAGACCACGGAACAGGCGTACGTCGACGCCCTGGTCACCGCCGTCGAACGGGCCACCGTGCCCGCCCTGGGCCTCGCCGTGCTGCTCGCGCTGCTCGCCGCCCGCGGGGTACTGCGACCCGTGCGTGCGCTACGACACGCCACCCGCAGCATCGCCCAGGGCCGGCTGGACACCCGGCTCGCCGTCAACGGCTCCGACGAACTGGCCGATCTGTCCCACACGTTCAACGAGACGGCCGCCGCCCTGGAGGAGTCGGTGGCCGAACTGCGCGGCATGGAGGCCCGGGCCCGCCGTTTCGCCGCGGACGTCTCGCACGAGCTGCGCACCCCGCTGGCCGCCATGTCGGCGGTCACCGACGTCCTCGACGAGGACGCCGCCGGCCTCGACCCCGACACCGCCACCGCGGTCCGGCTGATCAGCGAGGAGACCGTGAAACTGGCCCGCCTGGTGGACGACCTGATGGAGATCTCCCGCTTCGACGCGGGCGCGGCGGTGCTGCACCTGGACGAGATCGACCTCGCCGAATCGCTGCGCCGCACGCTCGCCTCCCGCGCCTGGACCGACCAGGTGGACGCCCGCCTGCCACCGCCCGACGCCCTGCGCGGCCGCGTCGACCCGCGCCGCCTCGACGTCGTCGTCGCGAACCTGGTCGGCAACGCCCTGCGGCACGGTGCCCGGCCCGTCCAACTGCGCCTGTACGAAGGCGGGGAGCGGATCGCGGTCATCGAGGTGCTGGACAGCGGGCCGGGCATCCCCGACAGCGTGCTGCCGCAGGTCTTCGAGCGCTTCTACAAGTCGGACGCCGCCCGGACCCGCACCGAGGGCAGCGGCCTGGGACTCGCGATCACCGAGGAGAACGTCCGTATGCACGGCGGCACCGTCCGGGCCGCGAACCGACCGGAGGGCGGCGCCGTCTTCACCGTCGAACTCCCGCTGCGGCGGGACGAGCCGGCCCCGGGGAGCGGACAGTGAGAGCCGTACGCCGAGGTGCGCTGGCCGTTTCCGCGCTGTGCGCGCTCGTCTCCTGTGGCATCCCCACGACCGGCGTGGTGGAGGCGGGCGGGCCCGCCGGCGGGGTCGTGCCGAGGATACGGGTCTACTTCGTGGCGGACGACACCCTGGTGGGGGTCCCCCGCAGGACCGTCGCGCCGGTCGATGTCGAGACCGCCGTGGAGGCGCTGCTCCAGGGGCCGACCGGCGCGGAACGGGCCAAGCGCCTGACCACGCTGCTGCCGCTGCAGGCGCTCCTGCCGTCGCCCGTTCCGGCGGCCCCGGCCACCGACGGCCCCACCGAGGGACCGCAGGAGGCTGATGCGGCGGCGGACCTCGTGAAGGTGGTGACGGAGGACGACCGGGTGTCGCTCGAACTCACCGCCGGAATACGAGAGTTGCCGGGCATCGCGGTGGACCAGCTGGTCTGTACGGCCCTCGGGGCGCAGCGCGTCGCCGACCCCGGGGCGCGGCCGTTGCCGGTGACCGTCACGGGCCCGGGCGGCCGACCCGTCGAAGGGACCGGCGCGGGCTGTTCAGAACGCTGACCGCGTGCCATCCCGGCCATCACGTTGCACGAGACGTATCGTCTCGCTTAGGGTGACGTCATGACCAGTCGCCCCGCACATATCGCCATGTTCTCCATCGCCGCCCATGGCCACGTGAACCCGAGCCTGGAAGTGATCCGCGAGCTCGTGGCGCGCGGGCACCGGGTCACGTACGCCATTCCGCCCCTGTTCGCCGAGAAGGTCGCCGAGACCGGAGCCGAGCCGAAGCTCTGGAACTCCACGCTGCCCTCGCCCGACGACGACCCGGAGGCCTGGGGCACCACCCTGCTGGACAACGTGGAGCCGTTCCTGGCCGACGCCATCCAGGCATTACCCCAACTCATCGAGGCGTACGAGGGAGACGAGCCTGACCTCGTGCTGCACGACATCACCTCCTACCCCGCCCGGGTCCTCGCCCACCGCTGGGGCGTCCCGGCCGTCTCCCTGTCACCGAACCTCGTCGCCTGGGAGGGGTACGAGGAGGAGGTCTCCGAGCCGATGTGGGAGGAGCCGAAGAAGACCGAGCGCGGACAGGCCTACTACGCCCGCTTCCACGCCTGGCTGGAGGAGAACGGGATCACCCAGCACCCGGATCCCTTCCTGGGCCGTCCCGCCCGCTCCCTCGTGCTGATCCCCAGGGCGCTGCAGCCGAACGCCGACCGGGTCGACGAGCGTGTGCACTCCTTCGTCGGCGCCTGCCAGGGCGACCGTGCCACCCAGGGCGACTGGCGGCGGCCCGCCGGTGCCGAGAAGGTGGTTCTCGTGTCGCTCGGGTCCGCCTACACCAAGCTGCCGGCCTTCTACCGGGAGTGCGTGAAGGCGTTCGGCGACCTGCCGGGCTGGCACGTGGTGCTCCAGATCGGCAAGCATGTGGACCCCGCCGAGCTGGGAGCCGTACCGGACAACGTCGAAGTGCGGTCCTGGGTCCCACAGTTGGCGATCCTCAGGCAGGCCGACCTGTTCGTCACGCACGCCGGTGCGGGCGGCAGCCAGGAGGGCCTGGCCACGGCCACGCCGATGATCGCCGTACCGCAGGCCGTGGACCAGTTCGGCAACGCGGACATGCTCCAGCGTCTCGGCGTCGCCCGCCGCCTCGCGACGGAGGAGGCGACCGCGGAGACCCTGCGCGAAACCGCCCTCGCGCTGCTCGACGACCCGGAGGTGGCCCGCCGGCTGAAGGACATCCAGGCGGAGATGGCCGAGGAGGGCGGGACCCGCCGGGCGGCCGACCTCATCGAGACCGAACTGCCCGGGCAGTAACAGGCACAGGCGAGGGCCCGTTGGCTCCCCGGCGACCAATGGCCCTCACTAGTGGGTGGTTCACGGCCCTTGGTTCACGGGGTTCGCCGTGTCGCTCATCGGCGTCGGCGGTGTGTGTCTCGCTGGGGTGGTGTACGGTCCGGTACCGGCCGTCGTGCCCACCCCCACGGGGCACGACGGCCGCTTTATGGTGTGCGGATGACGACGACGTATGCGGCGCTGCTGCGCGGGATCAACGTGGGTGCCGGCAAGAGGCTCCCGATGGCCGAACTGCGTCCCCTGATGGAGGGCCTCGGCTTCGGCGGCGTACGCACGTACCTGCAGAGCGGCCAGGCCGCCTTCGCCAGTGACCACGGCGACGAGAAGTCCCTGGCCGCCGAGCTGACGCAGGCGATCGAGAAGCGCTTCGGCTTCGCCGTCGACGTGATCGTGCGCGACCACGCCTATCTGAAGGCGATCGTCGAGGCCTGCCCCTTCCCGGCCGCCGAGTTGGAGGCCAAGCAGCTGCACGTCACCTACTTCTCCGCGCCGGTCGAGGCCGAGCGGTTCGCGGAGATCGACCCGGCCGCCTACCTCCCGGAGGAGTTCCGGCTCGGCGACCGCGCCCTGTACCTCTACGCCCCGAACGGCCTGGGCCGCTCCAAGCTCGCCGAGCACCTGGCCAAGCCCCGCATCAACAAGGGCCTGATCGCCACCACCCGCAACTGGAACACCGTCGTCAAACTGGTGGAGATGACCGGTGCCTGAGCGCAACCCCGCCGTCCAGGCCGCCATCGAGGGCGAGTTGAAGCTGCTCGACCCCGAGGTCCGCCGCTCGCCCGAACTGCTCGGAGCGCTGCTGCACCCCGACTTCCACGAGTTCGGCGCGTCCGGGCGGCACTGGGACCGCCCCTCGATCATCGAGGCACTGACCGCGACCGCCAGGCCGGGGGTCCAGCTCAGCGTCACCTCCCGGATGAAGGCCGTCCAGCTCGGCCCCGACCTGGTCCAGGTCACCTTCGACACGGAGTACAACGGCAGGCATGTGCACCGCAGTTCGCTGTGGCGGCGGACGGAGGGGGAGTGGCTGCTGTACTTCCATCAGGCGACGCCGTTCAGCGCCGAGGGCGAGTAGCCGCGGCTGTCGCGTTTCTTCAAGAGTCCCGGGCGAGCCCTCCCTAGCGTGAGGCGCATGACCAAGGACGACCTGTATCCGTACCTGACCGAATGCGCCGCCGAGGCGGCCCGCGTCGCGCGCGGTGTCACCGCCGCACAGCTCGACGACCCGACCCACTGCACCGACTGGGACGTCCGCGCCCTGGTCAACCACTGGGTCCTCTACACCTCGCACGGCCTGGAACACCGCGCCCTGCGCAAACAGCTCCCCGAGGAGCTGACCGCACGCGACTTCACCGCCCACCCGGACTGGGCCGAGGCGTACGCCGCCCAGCTGGACCGCGCGGTCGCGGCCTGGGCCGACCCCGCGGCGTGGGAGGGTGAAGTGGACCTGGGCATGGCGAAGATGCCCGCCGCCGAACTCGCCGCGATGATCATCAAGGAGACGGCAGTACACGGCTGGGACGTCGCCACGGCCACCGGCCAGGAGTTCCGTGTCTCGCCGGGCGCGGCCCGACTCGTCCTCGACGTGGTCGTCCAGCACGGCGACCTCTACCGCCAGTACGACGGCTTCGCCGACCCGGTGCCCGTCCCCGACGACGCACCCGTCTTCGACCGCGCACTCGCCTCCAGCGGACGCGATCCTCGACTGATCGGATGAATCCTCCTCCGACTGCAAGGATTTCGTCAGTTTCTGTCCCATTCATTGACTGAGGCGCCTAAGTGCTCCTACCTTTCCCGGCGTTGGGTCCAGGCTGATCCCACGGGAGGGGTACATGCCCACGCACCGAAGAGCCGTCCTCGTCACCCTCGTCACCGCTGTCCTGGCCCTCGGTGTCCCGGGCCTCGCGGCCCCGGCCCAGGCCGCGTCCTCCGACGTCTATGTGTCACCCGCCGGCGACGACCACGCCGACGGCACCGCCCGGCATCCCGTCCGCACCCTGGAACGCGCCCGCGACCTGGTCCGGGCGCGGGCCGCGAACCTCACGTCCGACCTGACAGTCCGCCTCGCCTCCGGTACGTACCGGCAGTCGGGCCCGCTCGTCCTCGACGCCCGGGACTCCGGCACGAACGGGCACAAGGTGATCTGGCAGGGCACCGCCAACACCGTCATCAGCGGCGGCCGTCAGGTCAGCGGATGGCAGCCGGTCGCCGGACGCAAGGGCATGTGGTCCGCGCCCGCGCCCCAGGGGCTCAAGGACACCCGGCAGTTGTACGTCGACGGAGTGCGCGCCCAGCGGGCCCGCGGGGCCGTGCCCGTCGCCCTCACCCAGACGGCGACCGGCTACGCCGCCTCCTCGGACACGATCGCCCACTGGAAGCACCCCTCGGACGCCGAGTTCGTCTACACCAGCGGCGAGGAGCTCTGGAACATCGAGCGCAACGGACTCGGCCAGTGGACCGAGCCGCGCTGCCGCATCGCCTCCGCCGAGGGCACCGCGATCACGATGGTCCAGCCCTGCTGGGACAACTCCAACAAGCGTGTCGAGTTCCCCGACATCCCCGGCCGCACGGTCGGCATGGTCGGCCCCGGCCGCCTCACCAACAGCGGCAAGGCGTCGTACATCGAGAACGCCTACGAACTGCTCGACCAGCCCGGTGAGTGGTACCTCGACAAGAGCGCGCACAGGGTTTACTACATGCCCCGCAAGGGCGAGAACCTGGCCCGCGCCGACGTCGAGGCCGCCGCCGCCGAGAGACTGGTCGACGGACGTGGCACCGCCGACGCCCCCGTCCACGACGTCGCCTTCCGTGGCCTCCAGTTCAGCTACGCGACCTGGCTGACCCCCTCACAGCCCGAGGGCTTCTCCGAGATCCAGGCGGGCTACACCATCACCGGTGACAAGGGCTGGGCCGCCCAGGGCCTGTGCCAGTACGTCGAGGGCGGCACCTGCCCGTTCGCGTCCTGGACGAAGATGCCAGGGAACGTCTCCTTCGCCTACGGGCAGCGCATCGAGTTCAGCGACGACGTCTTCGCCCACCTCGGCGCGTCCGGGCTGGACCTGGGCACGGGGACGAAGGACGCCACCGTCAAGGGCACCGTCTTCACCGACATCTCCGGCAACGGCCTGGAGATCGGGGGAGTGGACGGCCAGACGCCCGCGTCCGGCGTGCAGGTGACGGACAATCATCTCTACGGCCTGCCGCGCGAGTACCACGGCGCAGTGGCGATCCTGAACGGCTACACCCAGAACAACACCATCGCCCACAACCAGATCGACCACGTCGGCTACTCGGCGATCTCCATGGGCTGGGGCGGCTGGCCCGACAAGATCGGCGACGCGGCGACCCCGAACCCGAGCCACGACAACGCCGTCCGCGACAACCTCATCCACGACTACATGCAGATGCTCGACGACGGCGGCGGCATCTACACCCAGGGCCTGACCGGCACCTCGATGACCGACGGCGAGAAGGTCACCGGCAACGTCATCCACGACCAGTGGGGCCTGGGCAAGAGCGTCTACACCGACAACGGCTGCACCTACGAGACGATCGAGGGCAACGTCCTCTACAACGCCTCGTACGCCAACGTCGGTACCACCCACGTCGACTACCGCGACGACCTCGGCAACAAGGACCCGACCCTCATCAAGGACAACTGGTGGGAGGAGGGCACGGCCGACGGCGACAACAAGGGCGCGGTGACCACCGGCAACAAGACCATGACGGGACTGTCCGACGTACCGGCGGAGATCCTCGACAACGCCGGCCTCGAGCCCGCGTACCGAGGGCTCCTGGATCGCCGGATCGGCGCTCCGTCCGCCCCCGAGTCGCCCTCGCGGGTCGGCGCGACCTCCGCGGGCGCCGACGCCCTGGACGTCACCTTCAACCCGAGCTTCGTCGAGGGCGGTTCACCGGTGACGGGCTACACGGCCCGCGCCTACGACGCGACAGGAAAGCAGGTCGGTGAACAGGCCGTGTCCGCAGCGGAGTTCAAGCGCACCGCCCTGGTACGCATCGGTGGACTGCCGTCCTCCGGCGGCCCGTTCACGGAGACGGTCACCGCGAACAACGCCAACGGCACCAGCGCCCCGTCCCTCGCCTCGCTGCCGCTGACCCCCACGGCCGTGAGCGCGCTGCCTGCGGCGCCGACCGGCCCCAAGCTGCGGGCGAAGTCCACGGCGGCGACCCTCGCCTGGACTCCGCCGACGGCCACCGGTGACGCGAAGGTGATCGGCTACCGGGTGACGGTCTCCGACGGTCGGGACCCGATCCAGGTCACCGGCAGGGACGTCCTGGTCACCCAGCCCTCCGCCAAGGCCATGTTCCGGGTGATCGGCGGGCTCGAACAGGGCACGTCGTACACGGTGACGGTCGCCGCGGTGACGGCGGCCGGCATCGGACCCGCGGCCACGGTCACGGCGACGACCACGCCCTGAGGGGTCAGCGCCCTATGGGGCTTCTGATGGATCTCCGTGGAAATGGATCTCCGTGGAAGCCCCTTAGACGCCGACGGCCTCCGGCACCGGCGCCCGCGCCGCGTCGTACCGCTTCAGGAGCACCCGCGCCACCTCCGGCGCCGGGCCGAGTACACCGGCGAGGACGTCGGCCCCGGCCGCACCCCGCGCGATGCGGTCGGGCAGGAAGCCGGGGGCCAGGACGTACGGCGCGACCGCCACGCGTGAGCAGCCCAGTTCACGGAGTTCGCGCACCGCGTCCTCGGTGCGGGGGAGGGATGCGGAGGCGAACGCAGGCCGCACGGCGCACCAACCGGTGTGCCGCCACTCCCGCGCGATTTCTGCGATCACTGCGATCGCCTCCGGGTCGGTGGACCCCGCCGAGGCCAGTACGACCCCGGTCGAGGACTTGTCGGCGGGCGTCAACCCCGCCTCGTACAACCGCCGTTCGAGAGCGGCGAGCAGCAGCCATGACGGTCCGAGCACGTCGGCCTGCCGGATCCGCAGCTGCGGCGGCGCGTCCCGCAGGACCGCCGGGATGTCCGCCTTGGCGTGGAACGCGCGGGTCAACAGCAGCGGCAGAGCGACGACATCACGCACGCCCTCCGCCGCCAGGGACTTCAACACCCCCTGTACGGACGGGATGTTGAAGTCCAGGAAGCCGGTCTCCACCCGTAGGTCCGGACGCGTCGAGCGCACCCGGCGGACGAGAGCGTGCACCGTCGCGGCGTGCCGCGGGTCGCGGCTGCCGTGGGCGATGACGAGAAGAACCGGCTTGTGGAACATGAGAATCTCAGCCCTTCACCAGCAGGCCCCGGTTGCGCAGCACCCGCCGCTCCAGAGGGTTGAAGACCAGTAGCTCGATCGCGATGCCTACGAACAGGATCAGGAAGATGGCCTCGAACACCATTGCCATGGAACTGGCGTTGCGGCCGTACTCCAGCAGCGCACCCAGGCCGATGCCCAGATCGGGCGAGGGCGCGATGATCTCCGCCGCCATCAGCGAGCGCCAGGAGAACGCCCAGCCCTGCTTCAGTCCGGCCAGATAGCCCGGCAGCGCGGCCGGCATGACGATGTGCCGGGCGTTGTTCAGGCCCGTGGCGCCCATCGACCGGCCCGCCCGCAGGAACAGCGGCGGCACCTGGTCGATGCCGGCGACCAGACCGTTGGCGATGGAGGGGACCGCGCCGAGCAGGATGACGGCGTACATCATCTTGTTGTCCAGGCCCAGCCAGATCACGGCCGGCGGCACCCACGCCACCGACGGCAGTGACTGCAGACCGGACAGGACCGGCCCGATGGCCGCACGCACGAACTTCACCCGCGCGACCAGCAGACCCAGCGGGGTGCCGATGGCGAGCGCGAGCAGGAAGCCGAGCAGACCGCGCGAGACGCTGGTCCAGATGTAGCCGAGGAGTTCGCCCTCCAGCCAGGAGTTCTTGAACTCAGCTGCCACAGCGCCGGGGGAGGGCAGCTTGGTCGGGTTGTCGACGGTCGGAGTGAGGAGGGACCAGACCACCAGGACCAGCGCGATCGCGGCGATCGGCGGCAGGATCTTCTGGGTGAACGTCTGCCGGAAGGGCGTCCGCCCGCCGACTGTGGTCTCCAGCGCGTCGAGGCCCGCCTCCACGCTCCCGGCGTTCTCGACCGGTGTCGTGTCAGTGCTGGCCATGACGGCGGATCTCCCCACGCAGTACATCGGTGATCTCAAGGGACAGTTCGGCCACGGGGGCGTCCTCGATCCGGCGTGGCTGCGGAATGCCCACCGTCCACTCGCGCGCCACGCGGCCCGGACGGGAGGACAGCAGCACGACCCGCTGCGCCAGCCGGACGGCCTCGCGCACGTTGTGCGTCACGAACAGCACGGACACCCCCGTCTCCGCCCACAGACGGGTCAGCTCGTCGTGCAGCACGTCCCGCGTGATCGCGTCGAGCGCGGCGAACGGCTCGTCCATCAGCAGCAGCCCGCTGTCCTGTGCCAGCGCGCGGGCCAGCGCCACGCGCTGGCGCATACCGCCGGACAGTTCGTGCACCCGCTTGCCGTACGAGCCCTTCAGCCGGACCAGTTCGAGCAGTTCCTCGGTACGGCCGCGCCGCTCGCCCTTCGGAACTCCCCTGAGCTTCAGAGCGAGTTCGATGTTCTTGCCCGCGGTCAGCCACGGGAACAGGGCGTGCTCCTGGAACATCAGAGCCGGGCGCCCGTTGGTCGTGATGCTGCCCGAGCTCGGGTCGTCGAGCCCGGCGACCAGGTTGAGCAGTGTGGATTTGCCGCAGCCCGAGGCCCCCAGGAGGGTGACGAACTCACCCGGTGCGACATCGAGCGTGATGTCGTCGAGGACCAACTGCTGTCCGGCGGGACCGGCGAATGACTTCGAGACATGCTCGATACGGGCGGCGTGCTCGACTGACTCGGCCGGTTCGGCCTTGGCGATCGCGGTGGCCATGGTCGTCACCTCCTGGGAACTCTCTGGATTCGGGCTTACTTGACGCCGAGACCGGCGTCGTCGACCGTGCTCTCGCCCTCGGCCTTGAGGACCTTGTTCAGGATCGTGAGGTCGTAGATGCCCTTCAGCTGCGGGTCCTCCAGCAGACCGGCCTTGACCGCGTGCTCCGCCTCGGTGTTGAGGGTGGAGGCCAGTGGGTCATTGGTGAACTGGATGGACTTCCACGCCGGGTCCAGGACGTTCGCCGGCAGTTCCTTGCCGGAGTCGATGCCCAGCTGCTTGTTGGCCGCCGCCTTCGCCGCGTCGGGGTTGGCATTGATCCACTTGTTGGCCTCGACCGAGGCCTTCAGCACGGCCTCGACGGCCTTCGGGTGCTCCTTGAGGAACTCCTGCCGCACGATGATGTTCGTGATCACGAACTCCTTGTCCGGCCACAGCGACGCCTCGTCGAGGAGCACCTTCGCGCCCTCGGCGACCAGCTTGGACGCGGTCGGCTCCGGCACCCAGGCGCCGTCGATGGACCCGGCCGCGTAGGCGTCCGGGGTCACCTTGTTGTCGGTGCGGACCACCGACACGTCGCCCTTGCCGCTCTTCGCGTCGACCTTCCAGCCCTGGTCGGCGATCCAGTTGAGGAACGCCACGTCCTGGGTGTTGCCGACCTGCGGGGTGGCGATCTTCTTGCCCTTGACGTCCGCCAGGGACTTGATCTTCTTCGGGTTGACCACGAGCTTGACGCCGCCCGAGGCCGAACCGCCGATGATGCGCAGGTCCTTGCCGGCGGAGGCGGTGTAGCCGTTGATCGCCGGGGACGGGCCGATCCAGCCGATGTCGATGGAGCCCGCGTTCAGCGCCTCGATCTCGGACGGGCCGGCGTTGAAGATCGTGGGCGAGACCTTGGTGGCGCCCAGCTCCTTCTGGAAGAGGCCCTTGCCGACACCCACCAGAGCGGTGCCGTGGGTCAGATTGCCGAAGTAGCCGATCCTGACCGAGTCGAGACCGTCGATCTTCTTCGCCCCGGCGGCGACCTTGGCGGCGCCGTCGTCCTTGGCTTCAGATCCGTAACCGCAGGCGGCGAGCGTAAGAAGAGGGAGCGCGGCAACCACCGCGAAGGTACGGCGAAGTGCGGATGTAGCAGGCACGGGAGGTGTTCCCCTCGTTGGCCCGGCGGTCACGGTCTCTCAGGTCGTGGCCGGGAGGTCGGCAGGTTTTCGTCTACGGCGGTGGGGGGTGAGGGCGCGCGAGCGGTGCGCGTACGTCAGCGCACACATCGCGCCACCCCGCCCTGCCCGCTGCCGAGCGCACCGCTGCCGACGCGGCCGCCCTCCTTCGCGAACGTGGAGTAGTAGTCGGTGGAGTTCATGATCAGAAGTCCCACCCGTCGTCGTCCGTCTCGTCCTTGACGGGCTCCGGAGACGCGAACGACTCGCCGACCATGCCCGCGGTGAGCGTGGTGCCGTCGTTCGGGTCGATCAGGATGAACGAGCCGGTGCGCCGCGAGTCGGCGTAGGAGTCGACGGGCAGCGGCTCGGCGGTACGGATCTTGACCCGGCCGATGTCGTTGGCGATGAGCTGTCCCGGATGCGGGTGCAGGGACAGGTCGTCGAGCGTGAGCCGGGAGGGGATGTCCTTGACGATCGCCTTCACCGTGCGGGTGCCGTGCTTGAGCAGCACCCGGTGGCCGACGGTCAGCGCCGCGTCGGCCACGTGGCAGACGGTCGCCTCGATGTCCTGGGTGGTGGGCGGCGCGTCCTTGCTGGGCACGATCAGGTCGCCGCGCGAGATGTCGATGTCGTCCTCCAGCAGGACGGTCACCGACTGGGTCGTCCAGGCCACGTCGACCGGCTTGCCCAGCAGGTCGATGCCGGCGATCTTCGTGGAGCGGCCGGAGGGCAGCACCGAGACCTGCTCGCCCACCCGGAAGGAACCGGCGGCGATCTGGCCCGCGTAGCCCCGGTAGTCCGGGAGCTCGGCGGTCTGCGGCCGGATCACGTACTGCACGGGCAGCCGGGCGTGGCAGTGGCTGAGGTCGTGGGCGACCGGGACGGACTCCAGGTGTTCCAGGAAGGTCGGTCCGCCGTACCAGTCCATGTTCGCGGACGGGTCCACCACGTTGTCGCCGGCGAGCGCCGAGATCGGGATCGCGGTGATCTCCGGGACGCCCAGTTCGAGCGCGTACGCCGTGAACTCCTCGGCGATCGCGGCGAACACCGACTCCTTGTACTCGACCAGGTCCATCTTGTTGACGGCGAGGACCACGTGCGGCACACGCAGCAGCGCGGCGATCGCCGCGTGCCGGCGGGTCTGCTCGACGACGCCGTTGCGGGCGTCGACCAGGATCACCGTCAGCTCGGCCGTGGAGGCACCCGTCACCATGTTGCGGGTGTACTGCACGTGACCGGGGGTGTCGGCGAGGATGAACCGGCGGCGCGGGGTGGCGAAGTAGCGGTAGGCCACGTCGATGGTGATGCCCTGCTCGCGCTCGGCGCGCAGGCCGTCGGTGAGGAGGGCCAGGTCCGGCGCGTCCTGGCCGCGGCTGGCCGAGGCGCGCTCGACGGCCTCCAACTGGTCGGTGAGGACCGACTTGGAGTCGTGCAGCAGGCGCCCGACGAGGGTGGACTTGCCGTCGTCGACCGACCCGGCGGTGGCGAACCGCAGCAGGGTGGTCTCCGACAACTGCTCGACCGACAGCGGCTCGATGGGTTCCGTGATGCTGGTCATGGTTAGAAGTACCCCTCGCGCTTGCGGTCTTCCATCGCGGCCTCGGACATCTTGTCGTCGGCGCGGGTGGCGCCGCGCTCGGTGAGCCGGGAGGCGGCGATCTCGGTGATCACGGCGTCCAGCGTGGTCGCGTCGGAGTCGACGGCGCCGGTGCAGGACATGTCGCCGACCGTGCGGTAGCGCACGAGCCGCTTCTCGACCGTCTCGCCGTCCTTCGGCCCGCCCCACTCACCGGCGGTCAGCCACATGCCGGCCCGCTGGAACACCTCGCGCTGGTGGGCGAAGTAGATCTGCGGCAGCTCGATGCCCTCGCGGGCGATGTACTGCCAGACGTCCAGCTCGGTCCAGTTGGACAGCGGGAACACGCGGACGTGCTCGCCGGGAGCGTGCCGGCCGTTGTACAGGTTCCACAGCTCGGGCCGCTGCCGCCGCGGGTCCCACTGCGAGAACTCGTCCCGCAGGGAGAACACCCGCTCCTTGGCGCGCGCCTTCTCCTCGTCCCGGCGCCCGCCGCCGAAGACGGCGTCGAACTTCTCGGCCTGGATCTTCTCGGTGAGCGGGAGGGTCTGGAGCGGGTTGCGGGTGCCGTCCGGGCGCTCCTTGAGGACACCCCGGTCGATGTACTCCTGCACGGACGCGACATGCAGCCGCAGGCCGTGCTTCTCGACCGCGCGGTCGCGGTAGTCGAGGACCTCGGGGAAGTTGTGCCCGGTGTCCACGTGCAGCAGCGAGAACGGGACCGGGGCGGGGGTGAACGCCTTGAGCGCCAGGTGCAGCATGACGATGGAGTCCTTGCCGCCGGAGAACAGGATCACCGGCCGCTCGAACTCACCCGCCACCTCGCGGAAGATGTGGACGGCCTCGGATTCGAGGGCGTCCAGGTGAGAGAGGGCGTACGGGCTGTCCATGTCCTCCTCGACGTGTGCGACGGTCGTCGTCATGCCAGTCCCCTTTCGGTGAGCAGCGCGTGGACCACGGCCGCGGACTCCCGCACCGTCTGGTGCTGCGACTCGATCCGCAGGTCGGGCGACTCGGGCTCCTCGTACGGGTCGTCGACCCCGGTCAGCCCGGACAGCTCGCCCGCCGCCTGCTTTGCGTACAGACCCTTCACGTCCCGCTCACTGCACACCTCGACCGGAGTCGCCACATGGACCTCGAGGTACGCCGACCCGTTCTCCTGGTGCCGCTTGCGCACCGCCTCGCGGCTGTCCGCGTAGGGCGCGATCACCGGGACGAGCGCCTTGACGCCGTTGCGGGCGAGCAGTTCGGCGACGAAGCCGATGCGCTGCACGTTGGTGTGCCGGTCCTCGCGGCTGAAGCCGAGGCCCGCCGAGATGAACTCGCGGATCTCGTCGCCGTCGAGCACCTCGACGAGGTGGCCCTCCGCACGGAGCCGGTCGGCCAGCTCGTAGGCGATGGTGGTCTTGCCGGCACTCGGCAGACCCGTGAGCCAGACGGTGGCTCCGGTCGTCACGTGAGTCTCCTCGCTCGTAGAAGGCACTGTGGGCACGGTCGTAGCGGGCACGGTCATCAGCCGTGGATCCCGCACTCGGTCTTGCCGCTGCCGGCCCAGCGGCCGGCCCGTGCGTCCTCGCCCTCCAGGACGCGGCGGGTGCAGGGGGCGCAGCCGACGGAGGCGTAGCCGTCCATCAGCAGGGGGTTGGTGAGGACGCCGTGTTCGGCGACGTACGCGTCCACGTCGTCCTGGGTCCAGCGGGCGATCGGGGAGATCTTGACCTTCTGGCGCTTCTCGTCCCAGCCGACGACCGGGGTGTTCGCCCGGGTCGGGGACTCGTCGCGGCGCAGACCGGTCGCCCAGGCCTGGAAGTTCTTCAGCCCCCGCTCCAGAGGCTCCACCTTGCGCATGGCGCAGCACAGGTCGGGGTCGCGGTCGTGCAGCTTGGGGCCGAACTCCGCGTCCTGCTCGGCGACCGTCTGGCGCGGGGTGAGCGTGATGACGTTGACGTCCATCACCGCCTCGACCGCGTCGCGGGTGCCGATGGTCTCCGGGAAGTGGTAGCCGGTGTCGAGGAAGACGACGTCGATGCCGGGCATGGCGCGGGAGGCGAGGTGGGCGACCACCGCGTCCTCCATCGAGGAGGTCACGCAGAAGCGCTTGCCGAAGGTGTCGACCGCCCACTGGAGTATCTCCAGCGCGGTGGCGTCCTCCAGGTCGCGGCCCGCCTGTTCGGCGAGCGCCTTCAAGTCCTCTGTCGTGCGCTCTTCCTGGGTGGTCGTCATATCGTCTCTCCCCCTGCGTCGGTCGGCTGAAGGCCCCGGGCGAGCAGCCCGAGGAACTTCAACTGGAATGCGCGGTTGCACGCCGCGCATTCCCACGCGCCGTGGGTGCCTTCCAGGGCTTCGCTCGGACGGAGGTCCTCGTCGCCGCAGTAAGGGCAGTAGAAGGGGGCGGCCCGCTCGCTCATGAGAGGGCCTCCTCGCTGGCCCGGGCCGCCCAGGCGGCGAACCGCTCGCCGTCCTCGCGCTCCTCCTGGAACCGCTTGAGGACGCGCTCGACGTAGTCCGGCAGCTCCTGTGAGGTGACCTTCAGGCCACGGACCTTGCGGCCGAAGCCGGCCTCCAGACCGAGCGCGCCGCCCAGGTGCACCTGGAAGCCCTCGACCTGCTCGCCCTGGTCGTTGAGCATGAGCTGGCCCTTGAGACCGATGTCCGCCACCTGGATACGCGCGCAGGCGTTCGGGCAGCCGTTGAGGTTGATGGTGATCGGCTCGTCGAAGTCCGGGATCCGGCGCTCCAGTTCGTCGATCAGCTGGGAGCCGCGGGCCTTGGTCTCCACGATGGCGAGCTTGCAGTACTCGATGCCGGTGCAGGCCATGGTGCCGCGCCGGAACGGGGAGGGCTTGGCGGTCAGGTCGAGGGCCTCCAGGGCCTCGACCAGCGACTGGACCTGCGCCTCCTCGACATCGAGCACGATCATCTTCTGCTCGACGGTGGTGCGGACCCGGCCCGAGCCGTGCGCTTCCGCCAGCTCGGCGATCTTCGTCAGGGTCGTGCCGTCCACGCGGCCCACGCGCGGGGCGAAACCGACGTAGAAGCGGCCGTCCTTCTGCCGGTGCACGCCGACGTGGTCGCGCCAGCGCTCCACCGGCTGGGCCGGGGCGGGGCCGTCGATCAGCTCGCGCTTGAGGTACTCGTCCTGAAGGACCTGACGGAACTTCTCCGGGCCCCAGTCGGCGACCAGGAACTTCAGGCGGGCGCGGGTGCGCAGCCGCCGGTAGCCGTAGTCGCGGAAGATCGAGATGACGCCCTCGTAGACGTCCGGGACCTCGTCCAGCGGGACCCAGGCGCCGAGCCGGACGCCGATCTTCGGGTTGGTGGACAGGCCGCCGCCGACCCACAGATCGAAGCCGGGGCCGTGCTCGGGGTGCTCGACGCCGACGAACGCGATGTCGTTGATCTCGTGCGCCACGTCCAGCAACGGCGAGCCGGAGATCGCGGACTTGAACTTGCGGGGCAGGTTCGAGAAGTCCTTGTTGCCGATGATCCGGCGCTGGATCGCCTCGATCGCCGGGCTGCCGTCGATGATCTCGTCCTCGGCGATACCGGCCACGGGCGAGCCGAGGACCACGCGGGGCGTGTCACCGCAGGCCTCGGTGGTGGACAGGCCGACCGCCTCCAGGCGGTTCCAGATCTCGGGCACGTCCTCGATCCGGATCCAGTGGTACTGGACGTTCTGCCGGTCGGTGATGTCGGCGGTGCCGCGCGCGAACTCCTGCGAGATCTCGCCGATCACGCGCAGCTGCTCGGTGGTGAGCCGGCCGCCGTCGATACGGACGCGCAGCATGAAGTACTCGTCGTCCAGCTCCTCCGGCTCCAGGATCGCGGTCTTGCCGCCGTCGATCCCGGGCTTGCGCTGGGTGTACAGCCCCCACCAGCGCATCCGGCCACGCAGGTCGTTGGGGTCGATCGAGTCGAAGCCGCGCTTGGAGTAGATCGTCTCAATGCGTGTCCGCACATTGAGACCGTCGTCGTCCTTCTTGAACTGCTCGTTGCCGTTGAGCGGGGTGTAGTGTCCCGCGGCCCACTGGCCTTCACCGCGGTGACGGCTCACCTTGCGGCGGACAGGCGCGGCGGCAGGCTTCGGCGGGGTGGCGGCCATGGTGGATACGTCCTTCGGGACAGGCGGGAAGCGGCTCTGACCTGCGCATACGCGCGCATGGGTGTAGATGCGCGTCGTTGCGCGGGATGAAGCGGAAAGTCGGGAAATGTCGGGCGGCGTTAGGGCTCAGCTCGCCGGACAGATGGCGCTGGACATGCGGCCGAGGTCGACGTGCCGCCGACTCACCAAGGCAATTCCAGTTCCAGACATGACGGAAGCGTGTCACGGCGATCTGGACACAGTCCAGCTTTGTCCGCGATTCGGACACCCTTGTCCCGGATCATGAGACAGAGTGTTGTCGGTCACAGAGAGGCGCCCGGCCACGGCCCCGGCGCGGTGACCTGCGGCTCCTCCTCGACCTCGGTGTCGAACAGCTTGAAGCCCCGGCGCAGATAGTTGTCCATCGCATGCTCGCCGTCCAGGCTGCACGTGTGCAACCACACCCGCTTGGTCTGCGGCAGCTCCGGCCAGCGGTCCGCGAGGTCCCAGGCGCGCGCGGCGCCGTACGACAGCAGGTGCCCGCCGATCCCGCGCCCGCGGAAGGCCGGGATCAGCCCGAAGTAGACGATCTCCACGACCCCGTCGTCCTGCGGCTCCAGCTCCACGTACCCGGCGGGCGTGCCCCGGTCGTGCGCGACCCACGTCTCCACGCCGGGCCGGTCCAGCTGCTCCTGCCACCGCGCGTACGTCCAGCCGAGCCGGTCGATCCAGCGGATGTCCCCGCCGACCGACGCGTACAGGAAGCGGCTGAACTCGGGGGAGGGGACCTCGGAGCGGACGATCCGTACGTCCTCCTCCGGCGCGGCGGCCGGCAGGAGGTCGGTCGGGGCGGTCTGCTCCAGGGACCAGGTGGTCACGGGGATGTTCGTCATGGCGGCCAGGGAACCACTGATCGCGGCGGACTGTCGAGTCAGCGCACAGAGCTGTCGAGCGAGGCCAGCGGCAGCGCGAACAGCGTCTGCCCCGACTGCGACCAGACCTCGCCGGTCGCCGCCCAGTAGGACAGGGACCGCGTGCGCGGGCTCCAGCAGTGCTTCGTCTCGTCGGACCCGCACTCGGCGGCCCGGCCGCCGCTCGCGTCCTCGCGCCACAGCGTGCCGTGCCCCTGGTCCTCGCCCGCGTCCCGGCTCACGTACCAGTCGGAGTCGTACGACAGGACGCCCCCGCCCCCGCCCCCGTCGCCCTTCGTCTCGTACGCCTCTACGGCCTTGGCCTGCCCGGTGGCGTCCGTGGCCAGCAGCCCGCCGCGGTCCGGGTCCGTGCTGAAGGAGTAGCGCCACAGCCGGGCGGGCCGCTCGCCGCCTGCCGTGGTGCGCCCGCTCGCGACCAGGCTGTCGGGCGTCGTGCTGCGGTCGAGGGAGAGGGCCTCGGGACGCGGTGCGCCGTCCGCACCGCTCAGGCGGTACGAGCCGACGGCCGGCAGAACGTACCGGTAGCCGTGCGCCGACCAGCCGCCGCGCACCCGGCCGATCGCCGCGCTGTCCACGGTGGCGCGCTGGACGCGGTTCACGTCGTACACGTAGAGCCCCTTGGCGGAGGTGACCAGCAGCTTGTCCTGGTACCAGACCATGCCGGAGACGTCGGAGTCGAGCGCCCGGTAGTTCCGCCCGCCGTCGACCGGGACGGTGAGCAGGGCCGAGGTGTAGGTGAGGTGGTTCAGATCGTTCGCGTCGACGAAGGCGACCCGGGCGAGGCCGCGGCCGGCCGTGGGGCCCTCCTGGCTCCAGCCGGAGAGGATCGCGCGGTTCTGGCCCCAAACGCCGTCGTCGTCGGCGTCCCCGGAGGTGGTGACCGCACCGGGCCGCCAGGACCGGGTGCCGGCGGCGTCCCAGCAGTAGGCGCGGGTGGCGGCGGGCTCGACGGGCAGCGCCTCCCGCTCGGCGCCGGTGCAGCTGGCCGCGTCGCGCAGGGTGTGCTCGGCACTGTCGAGGACCGCACCGACCCCGACGGGCCGGCCCATCCCCGAGGCGAGCCGGTCCAGTGACTGCTGCGGCACGCGATGTTCCCTCAGACTCAGCGAGCCGGTCTCGGCGAGTGGCTTCAGTGCCCCGGGGTTGTCACTGACCGTGGCCTGCGAGGCGCTGATCAGGGTGGCGGCGCCGGTCAGCGCGAGGGCGGTCCCGGCCAGGAAGGCGCGCAGCGCCTTGCCCCGCTTTTGCCGACGGTGTCTGCCGCGCTGTTTCATGCGTCCTCCCGAGGCGGGCCAACTGCGCCTGGTGATCCGTGCGTTGACCAAGGAGCAGGTGGGGTGGCCCGTAGAGGGATGCTACGGCAGTCGGGCACCGCCGGGGACGAAGACCCCGCAATTAACTGCAATTATGCGGATGACGAACTCCGAGGCTGCCGCGACCGACAGCAGCCCCTCCCGCGGCACCGGCAGCATGTCCGTCGGCGTCCGGGGCGGAGGGACACAGTCCGCCCACAGACACCAGCAAGTTGCAACCCCCTGCAACCCTGGTGAACGACGGCCCTCTGCTTGAAACTTGAGCGACGCCGCCCCGTGTGGTGTCGCCGGCCTGAACGGGCCAGCGGCGGGGGTGGTGCCGTGTCGGCGCAGCACCACCCCCGCACCGTGTGGGACAGGACGCGTATCAGGCCACCGGACGCGCCCGCTCCACCACCGACTTCAGGTCCAGGCTGGGCGGCAGGGTGCCGAAGGCGGCGCCCCCGTTCGCGCCGAGGCGCGCCGCGCAGAACGCGTCGGCGACCTCCGGCGGCGCGTACCGCACGAGCAGCGAGCCCTGGAGCACCAGCGCGAGCCGCTCGGCCAGCCGCCGGGCCCGCCCCTCGGCCTCCTCCAGATCGCCGAGTTCGGTCAGCAGGTCCTTGACCGCCGTGTCGAGCCGGTGGTCGGCGCCGCGTGTCCTGCCGACCTCCAGCAGGTAGGCGTTCAGGGCCGACGGCTCCCGCCGCAACGCCCGCAGCACGTCAAGGGCCTGGACGTTCCCGGCCCCCTCCCAGATCGAGTTCAGCGGCGACTCGCGCACCAGCCGGGGCAGGCCCGACTCCTCGACGTACCCGTTGCCGCCCAGGCACTCGGCGGCCTCGACCACCACCGGCGCACACCGCTTGGTCACCCAGTACTTGGCGGCCGGCACCGCGATCCGCAGCAGCGCCCGCTCCTGCTCGCCGCCGTCGTCACAGGCCGCCGCGAGCCGGAGTGCGAGCGTGGTCGCCGCCTCGGACTCCAGCGCGAGGTCGGCCAGCACGTTGCGCATCAGCGGCTTGTCGACGAGCTTCCCGCCGAAGGCCTCGCGATACGCGCAGTGGTGGACGGCCTGCGCGACGGCCTGCCGCATCAGACCCGCCGAGCCCAGCACGCAGTCCAGCCGGGTCGCCGCCACCATCTCGATGATGGTGCGCACCCCGCGCCCCTCCTCGCCGACCCGGCGCGCCCACGTCCCGTCGAACTCGACCTCGCTCGAGGCGTTCGACCGGTTGCCCAGCTTGTCCTTGAGCCGCTGGATCAGGAACACGTTGCGGGCGCCGTCCTCCAGCACGCGCGGCACCAGGAAACAGGTGAGCCCCTCCGCGGCCTGCGCCAGCACGAGGAACCCGTCCGACATCGGCGCCGAGCAGAACCACTTGTGCCCGGTCAGCTCGTAGGTCCCCTCCTCGGCGAGCGCCCTGGCGGCCGTCGAATTCGCGCTAACGTCGCTGCCGCCCTGCTTCTCCGTCATGCCCATCCCGAACAGCGCCCCGGCCTTGAGACGGGCGGGCCGCAGCTCGCGGTCGTAGACCATGGACGTCAGCCTGGGCTCCCACTCCGCGGCGAGCGCGGGGTCCGTGCGCAGGGCGGGCACCGCCGCGTGGGTCATCGACAGGGGGCAGCAGTTGCCCGCGTCGACCTGCGTCCACAGCTGGAACGCCGCCGCGCGCCGCACATGCCCGCCGGGCCGCGACCAGGCAGCGGTCAGGCCCGCCGCGACGCCCTTGCCGAGCAGCCGATGCCAGGCCGGATGGAAGTCGACCTCGTCGACGCGACGGCCGTACCGGTCGTGCGTGCGCAGCCGGGGCGGATGCCCGTTGGCCTGCGCGCCCCACTCCTGCGTCTGTGCCGAGCCGCAGGCCCGGCCGAGCGCGGCGAGCTCTGCGCGCACCTCGTCGAGAAGTTCCGGGGCGGTGTGCCGCTCCATCGCCGCCGACAGAGCGCGGTCGGCCGTGAACGCGTCGTATCCGATCAGCGGCGGAGGCTGATTGATCACGATATGGGTGCTGCCTGCCATACCGGCGAACTTACCCCGCACGGCGTACGTCACCACAGCGACGCGGCACCCGGCCCACCAGGGCACCGGGGGTGAGCGTGGCCTGCCGAGACGGATACCTTTGGTTCGTGCAGCCAGCAAGTGAATCCCCTCAACTACCCTCCGGCCGTCTCCATCGGGCGCGTGCCCTCTACCGGAACGTCTCGAAGCGCAAGACCGCCTGGCTGCTGGTCAAGGACACCGTCAACTCCTGTATGGAGTACCGCATCCTGGGCCTCGCGGCCGAGGCCGCGTTCTTCACGCTGCTGTCCGTGCCGCCGCTGCTGCTCAGCATGATCGGACTGCTCGGCTACGTCGACTCCTGGACCGGCGCCGACACCATCCAGAGCCTGGAGAACAACCTTCTGGAGGCCTCGCGCACGGTCCTGTCCGACAAGGGCGTGAGCCAGATCGCCCAGCCGATCCTGCACGACGTGACCAAGGGCGGCCGGCCCGACATCATCTCCATAGGCTTCCTGTTCGCCCTGTGGTCCGGCTCCCGCGCCGTGAACGTCTTCATCGACACCATCACCGTGATGTACGGCCTCGACGGCGTCCGCGGCATCGTCAAGACCCGGCTGCTCGCCTTCGCGCTGTTCCTCGTGGCCCTGGTGATCGGCTCGATCGCGCTGCCGCTGATGGTGGCCGGGCCGGACGCCGTGGTGGACATCGTGCCCTGGTCGACCACGGTCGTACAGGTGCTCTACTGGCCCGTTGTCATGGTGCTGTCCATCGTCTTCCTGACCACGCTGTACCACGTGTCCGTGCCCGTGCGCTCCCCGTGGATCGAGGACGTCCCCGGCGCCCTGGTCGCCCTCGGCATGTGGGTGCTCGGCAGCTTCCTGCTGCGCATCTACCTGACCAACACCGTCGAGGGCCCCACCATCTACGGCTCCCTCGCCGCGCCCGTCGCCGTACTGCTGTGGATCGGCGTCTCCGCGTTCGCCGTCCTGGTCGGTGCGGCGGTCAACGCCGCCATCGACCGAGTCTGGCCGGCCGCCGCGACGGCCGCGGCCCGCGCCGTCAACGAGCGCCTGCGCGAGGCCCAGGTCGCCGAGTACGTAGCCCGCCACGCCGCGGCCCGCGAGACCGACCCCGACCCCGAGGACCCCGACATGCCCTCCGAGTTCCCGGAGCGCTGGTCGCGCTTCCTGCCACCGGAGGACGTGACGTCCCGCCTGCGCACGCATGTGAAGAGCACCCACCCGCCGCACCACAAAGAAGACGATCACTGAGGCGTACCCATAGGGGCGCGGGCCGTTCCTCGCGGAGGAGCTCGTGCGTGACGAACCGGGCCAGGGGGTGGTCCTCGACCGCCTGCTGGACCTGTTGGTCATCGCCGCGCTGCGGGCGTGGTTCTCCCGCCCCGAGGCCGAGGCCGAGGCACCGGCCTGGTACCGGGCCCTCGCGGACCCGGTCGTCGGCCGGGTGCTGCGTCTGGTCCAGGAGGACCCCGCCCACGCTTGGACGGTGGCCTCGCTCGCCGCAAAGGCCGGGGTCTCCCGGGCCGCGCTCGCCCGCCGCTTCACGGACCTTGTGGGCGAGCCCCCGATGTCGTACCTCACGGGCTGGCGCCTGGCCCTCGCTGCCGACCGCCTGCGCGATACGGACGACACCCTGGAGGCGATCGCCCGCCAGGTCGGCTACGGCAGCGCGTTCAAGCGGGTGTACGGCGTGAGCCCGCACGAGCACCGGACGCGCGTGGCGTAGCGGATCCCCCCATGTACGCGGAGAGGCCTTCCCGCGCAGCGCGCCGTGCGGCGCATGGGGCGAGCGGATCGGGCTGCGTATGGCGGGCGCGGTCGTGTGGACGAATACGCCGGCCGTATCCGGCTCCGGTCGTGTCCTGCCCGACGGGTGTATGGACCTGTTGTGGAATGACGGGCGGCTGCTGGTCGCGGGGCCCGACACGCGCGCGTACGTCGCCGAGGGTGAGCCGAGTGCCTGGGCCGGCGTGCGCTTTCCTCCGGGCATCGCACCGGCCCTGCTCGGCGTGCCCGCGCACGAACTACGGGACCGGCGTGTGGAGTTGGCCGATCTGCGGCCGGTCCCGCAGGTGCGGCGACTCACCGCGGAGGTGAACGGGGCGGCCGACCCGGCGAGTCGGTCGGTACCGTCGGCCGGATACCGAGTCGGAGGTCCTGAGCGCGACCCCTGCTTCCGACGCGCTGGGCCCCCTGTGTGCTGGGCATCAACTGGGTGTGCGGTTCAGGTGATTTGGGGCGGTTGCTGCCGCATGTGGCCGGTGTGGTGGTGGAGTCGGTGGAGCGGACCGCCGGGGGGGGCATACCGGACGGGACAAGAAGACCAGCTCGGCGCGCTCCGCCTGGTCTTGAATGCCGCCGTGCTCTGGGCGACCCGCTACCTGGACGCCGCGGTCGACCACCTGCGGGCCCTGCCGCCCGAGGAGCGGGAGCACGACGTCCTGGACGAGGACGTGGCCCGCCTCTCCCCGCTCAAGCACGCCAACCTCAACTGCCTGGGCCGCTACAGCTTCGTCGCCCGCCGGCCGCGCGAGGGTCTGCGGCCCCCGCGCGACCCGGCAACCGTCCACCTTGACGAGGACCACGGCGACTCGGTGTAGCAGCGGGTGAGACGGCTCCGTCGCGCTTTCGGCCAGCACCCCCGAGTATCGGTGGCTGCCGCAGCTCAGGACCGGGACGCGGAGGAGGCGGCGGTGCCGGCACGGGAACGGTTGGCGCGGATCTCGTCGTGGTGGTCGGCCGCCCAACCGATCAGCTGCTTGACGATCTCTTTCAGGCCGCCGCCGAGCGGGGCGAGTGCGTACTCCACGCGCGGTGGCACCTCGGCGTAGGCGGTACGGCTGATCAACCCGTCCTCTGTGAGCTGGCGAAGGGTGTGGGTCAGCATGCGCTGGGAGATGCCCGGGACCTGGCGCTGCAAGTCGGTGTAGCGCATCGGGCCGTCCTCCAAGACGGCGATGATCAACATGCTCCACTTGTCGCCCACCCGGTCGAGCATCTGGCGGATGAAGTCCATGTGCTCGGCGGGGACACTCGCGCACGGCCCGACCGCAGCCGCCATCCCGATACCCGCGCTGTCCTGCATAGCGCCCGTTCCTCTCCGTCGCGCACACCGATGTGCCTTTTGTATCGCCTTCCATACTGGCTCATCATGGCGTTACGAACAAACAGTAGGAATTGGAGGTCAGGCCATGAACGTCGAGATCTGGTCTGAGATCGCCTGCCCCTGGTGCGGCCTGGGCGGCCATCGGTTGGATCGGGCCGTGGAGCGATTCGAGCACAGCGGCCACGTAGAAGTGATCCACCGCTCGTTCCCTCTGGGCAGTGGCCTCCCCGAGGACCGCACGCTCAGCGTCCGCGAATTTGTGCCGGCCAAGTACGGCGTCATCCCCGGGCAGGCCGGCGTACCGGATATCGAAGGCATGGCCGCCGCCGAGGGCCTGGCCCCCTACCGGGTCCTGGACAACCGAGTCGGGAACACCGACCTGGCCCACGAGTTCCTGGCTCACGCCTCCGCCGAAGGCAAGAACGGCGAGGCCTGGAACATGATCTTCAGCGACGCCCTGCTCGGGCTGCTACGGACCGCGTGGAACGAGACCCACCCGGTCACCGTGGCACCCGCCGGCGACGCGCCGGCCTGCGGCCCCGACGGCTGCGCCGTCCCCAGCCGCCCGTGAACCACCGCACCATCACGCACATCAACTTTCGAAAGGCTCCACCATGTCGTACCTGCTGCACATCGACTCCTCCTCGCTCGACGAGGCGTCCGTCTCCCGTCAGGTCGCCCGGTCCTTCCGTGACGCCTGGCAGGGCGAGGTCGTTCACCGCGATCTGGCTGCCGCTCCCGTGCCGCATCTGAGCGCCGCGGGCATCACCGCCCGCGTCACCGACCCGGCCCAGCACACCGCGGAGCAGGCATCGGCCGCCGCTCTTCAGGACGAACTCATCAAGGAGTTCCTCGACGCCGAGGCCTACCTTTTCACCGTGCCGATGTACAACCTCACGATGCCCTCGGTGTTCAAGGCGTGGCTGGATCAGCTCATCGTCTTCGACCGGACCGTGATCCACGGCGGCCCCTCGCCCGCCGCCGGTCGTCCGGCCGTGCTGATCTCCGCCCGTGGTGGGGCGTACGGCCCCGGCGCGCCCAGGGAGGGTTTCGACTACGTCGTGCCCCCTCTGGAGGCCATACTCGGTCGGGACGAGCTGCTCGGCCTGGACGTCGCCACGGTGACACCGGAGCTGACCGCGGCCCCGCACACCCCCGCCCTCGCCTCGCTCCTGCCCAAGCACGAGGCGTCCATGGCCAACGCCCACGATCAGGCCCGCCGCCTGGCCACCGCCATCGGCACCCCGCTTGCCGCCTGATCTTTCTCACCAAGTAGTCCCTACGACTGACCTGCTCGTTCTCGGGGGCAGCGGCCGCACCGTACGTGGGTTCGTTCGGCCTGCTCGATCGGGCCGGCGGCGGTGAGGTCGTCGCCGATCCAACCGTCCGGCAGGCTCGGAATGCCGTTGGTTCGGGCGGTCGCAAGCACGCGACCGCGGTCCACCCCATGCCCAATGCCGGCGGCGTCGGCCGACACAAATTCCAGGTCAGGTAGGGACCGTTGGCGTGGCCTCACGCTTCGTCAGGCCGCAGGGGGCAGCGCCCGGCGTCGTCCGCGACAGAGGCGGCACGGAGGCAGACGGCCGGGCCGAACTACCAGGCCCGAGGGAGACTGCTGGAGATGGGCGGCAGCCTTCTCCGTCAGGTCGTCGAGTCGCTGGTACACCTTCGTCGCCTGCGGGAATCCATTCCCGTGGGCAGTTCGGGCGAGCGCCCGGTTGAGCTCCTTGAGGTGCCAGACCGCGCCTTGGGCGAGGGCGGCCATGTCGGGCGGCGACTCCAAAGCCATGTCCAGAGCCTTCTTTTCGAGCAGCAGAATTGCACTGCTGAACCGTTCTCGGGAGTCCCGGCGTTCGTCGTCGGTGACAGAAGAGTCGATGGTGGCGGCGCGCAATGTGAGGTCCCCCATGTCGTCGGCGAGGACGCGAGCATCATTGAGGAAGGTGGTGTAGACCTCACGCCGAACCTGCCGGAGCCATTGTTCGTACGCACTGGATGCCTGCTTGTCCGCCTGGTACATGGCGCCTTTGAGGGCGATGCGTGCCGCGCCCCAGGCGCCGCCCGCGCCGACTAACGCGCCGCCGAGCGCTCCGACGAGACCGGCTATCGCTGCGTCCATCCCAACTCCCCCGTGTGCAGATCGATCACGCCGGGTGAGCCTAAGCGAAATGGCCAACTGTCTTTGAGCACAGCCCGGTCACCAGTGTCCCGTCTCGGCTGATCTGGTCCGGCTCTGCTGCATCGAAGTGAGCCCGTCAGACCGTGTGCACCAGCCGGAAGCGCTGGGCCAGCACCGCGTGTCGTCGTCGACGGTGAAATCCGGGTCGCTCAGCTCCTCGCGCACCTCCGTGCTGTGCCAGAGCCTTTCGTGCACAGCCCGCCACTCGGCCACCGACTCGTAGCTCTCCCCTTCGTCGAGGGCGTGCTGCAGGTCGACGTCGGCGAGTCGGACTATCCGGACCTCAGTCAGTTCGATCACCGCGACCCGGCGCTCTTCGGAGTCGACCACGGCCGACAGCTGGCCGACCTTGGGCAACGGCTCGTTCTCCCGCTCGTACCCCAGCACCAGCCCGGAGGTAGAAGTCTTGGCACCGGACAGGACTGCGGCGACCAGCTGGTCGCGCAGTGGACCGGGGAATTCGAACTCCATCAAGGGAAGATCATCGAGGTTCATGCCCCGCAGGCTACCGAGCCTGTGGCCTGGAGGATCACGCTTTCGCCGTGCTTGCCGGGCTGTCCGTTCTACCGCCTGAGACAGGTGAGACGTCACCGGGTCTGACCTGTCCGATCTCATTAGATCTTGCAGAGATGGGGCCGTTGACCTGCGGGGTGACAGGTTGGCGTGGGATTCGGGGAGAGGCTCGGCGGGGCATCTTGGAGGGGGTGTCACTGGTGCCGAGCGTGAGTCTCATTGATCATGGCGGGAGCTGGATCCGGCGCAGGATCCGGACTGGGAACCCGATGCCGACTTGATGTGACGAACCCGTTGCTCCCGCTTCGCGACCGCCGATCCCCGCGACGTCCCCGGGCCCCCGGACGGTCGCGGTCAGCGTCTGGTTTCTTCAGGAGGTGAGGCATCGACCGTGCCGAAGGCAGCGGTCACCGCGTCGACGTCCACGTCGTCGATCCCGTCGAACACGAGAGAGTCCCAGAACGATGCGTCTGACTGCATGACCAGCAATCGAACACCGCGCCTACCCTCCGCGACCGCTCCCTGATCTGTGCCAGAACCCGCAACAAACGAACGAAGCCAACCTCCCGGTTGCCCGTCGCTTGGATGCGCCCAGCGTGACAATGCGCGGGCGCTCACAGACCCTTGTCGGTCACCAGGTCGCCGCCTTGGATGACGCAGGCGATGTTCGCCGGGTCGGCGAGGAAGTCGATGTCGGTGAGCGGGTCCCCGCGCAGAATCACCAGGTCCGCCTGCGCTCCTGCGGCCAGGACACCGATCTCGCCTTCGCGGTGAAGAAGTTGAGCCGCTGTGACGGTTGCCGAGCGGATGACCTCGATCGGCTTCTGTACCTCGGCGCGGATACGGAACTCCTCGTTCTGGTAGCGGTGCATACCGCCCAGCAGGTCGCTGCCGTAAACGACCCGTACACCGCCACGGGCCGCCCGCTCCAGCGCGGCCAGACCCGCTCCCAGCACCTGGTCCACCTTCTGGTGGCTGGAGGCGGAGAGGCCGTGCTCGGGCCCCTCGTGTTTGAGCGCCCAGTAGGTGACCAGGGTCGGCACGAGGAAGGCCTCGTGCTCGGTGAACAGTCGCACGCTCTCGTCGTCGAGGAGGTTGCCGTGCTCGATGGATCGTATACCTGCCTCCAGGGCCCGGTTGATCGCGCGGGCGGTGTAGGCGTGTGCGGCGACGTAGCGGTTGGCGGCCTCCGCCTCGTCCACGATGGCGCGCAGCTCGTCCATCGAGTACTGGGTGGAGTCGATGCGGTCGGTGGGCGAGGCGACGCCGCCGGAGGCCATCACCTTGAGGTGGTGGGCGCCCTTGCGCAGCTCGTCGCGGGCCGCGGCCCGAACGGCGTCGACCCCGTCGGCGACCCGGCCGAGACCTGCGCAGCAGGGGTGGTCGTCATGGACGCGCGTGCCGCGACCGCGGCTGTCGCCGTGGCCGCCGGTCTGGCTGAGTGCCCGTCCGCAGAAGTGCAGCCGGGGGCCGCGCAGCAGCCCTTCTTCCTGGGCGTCGCACAGACCGTAGTCCGCGCCGGAGGCGTCACGCACCGTGGTGAAACCGCGGTCGAGCATGCCGCTCATGATCCGCGCGCTGTGGGCGGCGATGTAGCTGGGCGACGACGACGCGAGGGAGCCCAGGTCTGCCGTGGCCGCTGTGACGTGCACATGGGCGTCGATCAGACCGGGGAGGACGGGCGCGCCGGCCAGGTCCAGGACCCGTACGCTGTCGGGCGCGGCCAAGCCGGTGCCGATCTCGGCGATCCGGCCGTCGGCACACCGGAGGTCGGCCTCCTGGTAGACGCCGGTGGCCACGTCGAGCAGCATGGCGTTGCGCAGCAGAAGCGACAACTTGGTTCGTCTCCTCAGATGTTGGGTCGGTCGGTGCAGGCACGCAGGGCGGGGACGGCGCGGCCGGCGAGTGCGCACACGCGCTGCACCGAGGTGTGGTCGTAGCGCCCTTCGGCATCCAGCACGTTGAGTATGCCCAGGGTGCGGCCGTCGTCGACCACCGGCGCGTTGACGACTGCTCCGCAGCCGAGTGCGTCGATGGTGCGGTGGTCGGCGAAGACCTCGCGCACCTCGTCCCGGTTGGCTCCGAGGTAGGGCAACTGGCGCTCGATGCACTGCTCAAGCCACCCGGCGTCGACCTCGACCGTCTTCTCGCCGCCGACCGGGTACTGGCCGGGGTCGCTGCTGTGCACGCGGCGCAGCACGCGCCGCTCGGGCAGCCATGCGAGAACGGTGAACAGCCGCACGCCTACCGCAGAGCGAATCTCGTGCTCCAAGGCGTCCATGGTTTCCCACTCCTTCAGTGCGGACGGCTCCCGGCTTTCGCTGCTCACAGAACGGTCGTCTCCTTCTCGGCAGGTGCCTTGTCCACGGTGGCCGAGGACTCGTTGAGGTGCTCAAGGGAGCGCCCGGCGGTGCGGACCCCGAAGAGCACCGTGCACACGACTCCCACTGCGAGTACCGCGGTGGTCAGGCCGAAGACGCCGCTGAAGCCGAAGCTCGCGGCGGAGGCGCCGATGACGATCGGGGCGATGATGCTGCCGACGCGGCCGAAGGCGCTGGACAGACCGGTGCCACTGGCCCTGATCCACGTGGGGAAGACCTCGGGAGTGTACGAGTACACGCCTGCGTAGGTGCCGTTGAGGAAGAACGAGAGTGCCACCCCCGCCACCGTGATGGACACAGGAGTGGTCATCTGGCTGAGCCACAAGGCGCTCAGTGCTGAGCCGGAGAGGTAGAGGGCGATGACGTTCTTACGGTCCAGGCGCTCGGACAGCCATGCGGCGGAGAAGTAACCAGGTATCTGGGCCACGTAAATGATGATCGAGAACTCGAAGCTCTTGGTCACCGCGATGCCACGCTGCACCAGCAGGGTGGGGATCCAGGAGAAGAAGCCGTAGTACGAGAACGTGATCACGAACCAGATCAGCCACGTGATGGCCGTGCGGCGGGCCATGTCCCCGCTCCACAGGTACTTCAGGGCGGACAACAGGCCGGGCGTCCGCACCGGGGCGGCCGCCGCGGGGGCCGTTTGCGGCACGGGCGGCAGCGGCATGCCGGTGGCCAGCTCGACGCGGCGCTCCAGGTCGACGACGACGCGCTCGGCTCCGTCGGCGTCGCCGCGGGCCAGCAGGTAGCGCGGCGACTCGGGGAGTGAGCGCCGCCACCACAGGAGCAGCAGGACCGGCAGGGCGGTGATCACCTGGGCGATCCGCCAGCCGTCCGACAGGTTCGGTACCACGAAGCGCCCGATGAGTGCTGCGGCGACGAATCCGAACGAGAAGAATCCGGCCAGCGCGCCCACGAACCAGCCGCGCCGGGCAGCGGGCACGAACTCCGAAAGGAAGGGGGCGATGATGGCGCTCTCCGCGCCCGCTCCGGCCCCGGCCAGGACACGGGCAACCAGGAAGATGTCGTAATTTGGCGCGAATGCGGCCACCAGGGAGAAGGCGGCGTAGAAAGCGAGCGCCCACATCATGACCTTGCGCCGTCCGATGCGGTCGCCGAGCAGCCCTGCCGTCGCGGCCCCGAACAGGAAGCCGAACGGTGCGGCGGAACCGATGAGCCCCAAAGCGCCGTTGTCGAGGTTCCAGACCTCCTGGGCACTTGGCATCACGAAGGCCACGATGGCCCCGTCCATGCCGTCGAAGGTGTAGCCGAGGCCGCCTATCAGCAGCAGGGCGTAGTGAGGTCTGCTCAACGGGAGTCGATCAAGCCGTGCCAGGAGTGTCATGCCGCGCCTCCGGGGGATTCGAGTGATCCGCAACATATACTGCAGAAAATTAGATCTGCAATATTGTTTGCATAGATGTAACCGATAGCGTGTTCCCGAAACACAAGGGAGGCCACGTGACACGGACCGAGTCCGCGAAGGACACAGGGGACGGCTTTGAGGACTGGCTGCGCGCTCGGCTGCCCGAGCGCGGACTGCGATCCAAGGGGGCGGCGGTCCTGGAGGTCCTGCTCACCCAGCCCCGTCGCGCCTCGTTCGCCACCAGCGCCGAACTGGCGACGCTGGCCGGGGTCAACATCGCCACCGTCACCCGCACCGCCCAGGCGCTCGGCTTCACGGGGTGGCCAGCTCTGCAACAGGAGCTGCGCGCCCGCTACCTGTCCGCGCTCAGCGCACCGGAAGTCGCCGCCGAGCACCGGCCGACCGGCGCCCCCGCCACCGCATCGCTGCGCCGCGATCTGGACAGCGTCGCGCTGCTCACCCGCCGCCTCGACCCCGCCGCGGTGCGCAGGATCGCCGAGGCGATCGCCGGCGCCCGGCACACAGTGGTGGTGGCCGACGGCAGCTACGCCGCCACCGGCCTCGCCTTCGCGCACAACGCCCGGCTCGCCGGCTACGACGTCACCGCCGCCACCAGCGGCCCCGCCCATCTGGCCAACGCTGTCTCCGCACTGACCGACCGGGACGTCCTCATCGCCATCAGCTTCTGGCGGCTTTATCAGAGCACCGTCCTGGCGGCCCAGGAGGCGCACGCCCGCGGCACGAGGGTGTTCGCGCTGACCGACGCGGCCAGCCCGGCCCTGGCCGACGCCGCCGACGAGGTGCTGCTCATCCCAGCCGAGGGCGTCGCGTTCTTCCCGTCCCTCACCGCAGGAATGGCCGCGGTGCAGGCTGTCGTCGCCGAACTGGCCGCCCTCGACCCCGACCGGACCAGGCACGCGATCGAGGCCGCCGAAGCCCAGTGGGACCGTTTCGGAGTCCTCCACCGCAGCCCCAGACCGCGCGAACGACTGGCCGCCCCTTCCCACCGCCCCCGCCCGGGCGGGGACGGGTCGGCCGACGCCGCTTCACCCCATGCGGCCGGGCCGCAATGACGCGCGGCACACGTCGACCGTGAACGGGCATCCAGTGGTGGCCTGGTTCGGGCGTGTGGTGTGGCCGGCCGGGCCGGCTTCTACGGTCGTCGGCGTTGAGCCTGGACCTGGCACGAGAAGCAGGAGTACGCCCGCAACCACCAGGCCCGCTACCGCGACCAACTCACACTCACGGCCTGATCTTCGTCCTCGATCCGCCTGACCGTACTGTTCGGGTCCGGCAGGCTAGGCGGAGTGTCGAGGGAGCGCTCGCGATGGGCGACGATGGCGGCGACGCCCCGCCGCCGCAGGCACGCCGCCATATGGGAAGGCCTCTCCGCGTTCAGTGGCGCGGTCGTGTGGACGAATGCGCCGGCCGCCTCCGGCCCGGTCGTGTCCTGCCCGACGGGTGTATGGACCTGTGGTGGAACGACGGGCGGCTGCTGGTCGCGGGGCCCGACACGCGCGCGTACGTCGCCGAGGTGAGCCGAGTGCCTGGGCCGGCGTGCGCTTTCCCGCGGGGCACGGCACCGGCCCTGCTCGGCGTGCCCGTGCACGAAACCCCTGTCCTGACCGGTGTGCACGCGTTGTGCACGGTCTCTGGTCAAACGGAACATCCGCGCAGGTCAGAGGCCATTCATGTGAACCTCGCAGCTGTCCCCGGCGCTCTGGTTCGCTGCCGGTGCGCTCAGCGTGGCGGCGGTACTGGTGTTCCTGATCCCCAGCCGGCGCAAGGCCGGTGGCCCGGCTGCCGACCTGGCCCCAGGGAATACTCCGGCCGGCGTCCCAGCCGCCATCTGAGCTTCGCCCAGCGCCCAGCGCCCACGCCCAGCGCGCCTCGTACGCCCGCATCGTCGAGGGCATCCAGACCGCCGCTGACAGACCGCCGCTGACAGACCGGGCTGTGCCGGACAAGGGGTGCCCCCTCACACCTTCAGCACGCCGCCCGGCCGGCGCTCTCGATCTCGTGGACATGGCAGCGCCCTCACGCACGGGCCTCTCTCACGAAGGGCAGGGTGAGCGCGGACGGCGCCCGGCTGGCGCCGGTCAGGCCGCTGACCGCGAGCAGCGCCAGCAGGTAGGGGGACATGACGAGGACGGCCGTCGGCAGGTGGATGCCGAACGCCGGGGCAGCGAATTGAAGGGCCTGGGCGACGCCGAAGAACAGGCAGGCGAACAGAGCCGGCCAGGCCCGCCAGCGTCCGGCGATGACCGCGACCACGGCGAGGTAGCCCGCGCCGGAGGTGAGGTTGTCGGTGAAGGCGTGCACGTCGGCGAGGGCCAATTGCGCCCCGGCCAGCGCCGAGGTCAGGCCGGTCAGCAGGACCGCGCCGTAGCGGACCGCGGTGACGGGCAGCCCGGAGCGGTCGGCGGTGACGGCGTCCTCGCCGATCGCGCTCACCGCCAGGCCGAGGCCCGTCCGCCGGCCGAACAGGACGGCCAGTACGGCCACGAGGGCGAAGGAGGCGTAGCCGAGGACGGTCTGCTCGAACAGGGCGGGGCCCAGGAACGGGATCTCGTGGAGCAGGGGGATCCGCACCCGGTCGAAGCCCGGCACCGACCGGCCCTCGGTGAAGATCAGCCGGGCGCCGTAGGTGGTGGCGCCCAGCGCGAGCGCGTTGGCGGCGATCCCGGTGACGATCTGGTCGGCTCCGAGCGTCACGCTCAGGACGGCCTGAAGGAGCGCGACCAGCAGCCCTGCGGCGAGCGCGCACCCGACGCCGACCAGGGCGCTGCCGCTCTGGCGCGCACCGACCGCCCCGGCGAACGCGCCGGTCAGCATCATGCCCTCGACGCTGAGGTTGAGGACCCCGGCACGCTGGCTGACCAGTTCCCCCGAGGAGGCCGCAAGCAGCGGGACGGCCAGGCGTACGCCTCCGTCGAGCAGTTCTCCCACGGCGCTCACCGGGCAGTCTCCTTTCTGAGGGTCGCCGCTCCGGCGATGAGGATGATGAGGACGCTCTGCACGACCTGGACCGAGGAGGCCGGTACCCCGGCCGCGAGCTGGAGGTTGATCCCGCCGGCGGCGAGCATGCCGAAGAGCAGGGAGATCCCGGCGACGGCCGTCAGGGAGCCGCGGGCCAGCAGGCCGACGACGAGCCCGGCAAAGCCGTAGCCGGAGGTGAAGTTCTCGGCGAGCACATAGGGGACGGTCGCGACGAGGGCGGCTCCGGCCGTCCCGGCGAGTCCGCCCGCGGTGGCCAGCGCGCCGATCTGGAGGCGGGCCACCGAGAGCCCGAGCCGCCGGGCTGCGGGGGGCGACTGGCCCACCGCGGACAGCCGGGTGCCGGTCGCCGTCCGGTGCAGGACGATCCAGGTGACGACGGCTGCCGCGACCGCCACCAGCACCGCGATGGTCGCCGGCGACTCCGTCAGGCCGAGCAGCGGCAGCCGGGCCCCCACTGCGAGCGGCTCGGACTGCGGCAGCGTGTCGGCCGAGGTCACGGGCTGCCGCAGCAGCCCCTCCTCGTGGACGGCCAACGAGACCAGGCCAAGACCGACGAAGTTCAGCAGCAGCGTGGTGATGACCTCGTTGACCCCGCGCCGCGCCTTCAGCCAGGCCGCGATCGCGGCCCACGCCGCTCCGGCGCAGAACCCGGCCCCCAGCACGAGAGGCACCGCCAAGCCGGCGGGCGTCGCGTCGGGCAGGCTCACCCCGACCGCGGTCGCGCCAATTCCGCCAACCGCCAGCTGCCCCTCACCCCCGACGTTGACCAGCCCCGCCCGGTAGGCGACGGTGAACCCGGTCGCGATCAGAGCAAGTACGGCAGCGGCGTTCAGCGCGCTGCCCAGCGCGTAGGGAGTCCCGGCCATGCCCTCGGCCAGCGCACCGGCGGCCTGCCCGACGGAGGCCCCGCTCCCGACGACCAGCATCACCCCGACGGCGAGCGCCGCCCCTACCGCACCCGTGTAAACCAACAGGTCCCGCGCCACCCTCCCGGCCCGGGGAATGCGGGCCACGCGCTCGATCCGCAGGATCCTCGCGGCGCGCAGCGCGTGCCCGGCGGCGCCTCGGGCGCCGCGACCGGCCAGGGAGGGGTCACCGGGAAGCGGCTGCTGTTCGGCGCGGTCTTCGGAGTCGCTCAGGCTCTTCGTCGTCTTCGTCATGGGGTCGCTCCCACCATGAGATTGCCGATCTCGGCGCGCGCGTTCCGCGCCGCGCAGGGGACGGGGCCGAGGAGGCGGCCCCGGTAGGCGACCATCACCCGGTCGCAGAGGGCCAGCAGCTCGGACAACTCGCTGGAGACGACCAGCACGGCCGCTCCGCCCTCGGCGACGCGGCGGATCCGGTCCAGTACCGCGTCCACCGCGCCGAGATCGAGGCCGCGCGTCGGCTGCGCCGCCACCAGAAAGCGCAGCGGGCGAATCCCCAGTTCCCGGGCGAGGACCACCTTCTGCTGGTTGCCGCCCGACAGCGTCGCCATCGCCGCCCCGGGCCCCGCGGCCTTGATGCCCTGGCGCTCGATCACCCGAGCCGCCTCGGCGTGCAGGGCTTTACGGTCGAGCAGCCCCCGCCGCCGGAACCGCGCCAGCTCCCCGAGGAACAGGTTCTCCGCGACGCTCATCCCGGGCACGCACCCCTCGTGATGCCGATCCTCGGGAATCACCCCGACCCCGGCCGCGGTCCGCCGGCCCGGGCCGACCCCGCTCAGCTCCACCCCGCCCACGCGGAAGCGCCCTACGGCATCCAGCGCCCCGCTCAGAAAGGCCACGAGCTCGCTCTGCCCGTTGCCCTCCACCCCCGCGATCCCGACGATCTCGCCGGCCCCGATCCGCAGATCGACCCCGTCGACCGCCGCACTCCCGTCCTGCCGGGCGACCCGCACCCCCTCGATCGCAACCTCGGCCGGCGCCTCGGCCTCAGCGCCACCCGCCCCCGCGCCCCCAGCCGGTGCGACGGGGGCAGCGCCACTCGCTCCCGAGCCCCCAGCCGGTGCGACGGGTTCAGCACTGCGCGATCCGGAGTCCGAAGCCGACGCGACAGCCTCAGCCTGACGCGTGGCTGTGGAGTCGGACGACGCGGTGACGGCAGCGTGCGGCGGGGCTGGAGGGTGGGACGGGGTGGTGAGGTCGAGGCCGGCGGTGAGGAGGGGATTCAGGTCGGCCAGGGGGCGGCCGAGCATGAGGGAGACGAGGTGGTCGCGGCCCAGGGCGCTGAGAGGGCCGGTGCCGGTCACCCGGCCGCCGCGCAGGACTGTGGCGGTGTCGCCGACGGATTCTATTTCGCCGAGTTTGTGGGTGATGAGGAGGACGGCATGGCCGGCGGCGGCGATTCTGCGGCAGGTGGCCATGAGGGACCGGACCTCGGTGGGACCCAGAACGGCGGTGGGCTCATCGAGGAGGATCAGGCGTGGAGAGCCGAGAAGGGCCTTGACGATTTCTACCGACTGGCGTTCGCCTACGGGGAGGTCGGCGGGGCGGGCGGTCAGGTCGACCGACAGGCCGTAGGAGGACTCGATCTCTGCGACGCGAGCCTTCAGCTCCCTGGTCGGCAGGCGCAGTCGCAGGCCCTCGCGGAGCAGGAGGTTCTCGGTGACCGTCAGGTTCGGGACCAGGCTGAAGTGCTGGTGGACCATGGCGATGCCGTGCTTGAGGGCGTCGGCGGGGCGGCGCGGGCGGTAGGGCCGGCCGTAGAGGCTCATCGTGCCCTCCTCCAGCGCGGCCGCACCGTAGACGAGGTTGCAGAGCGTCGACTTCCCGGCACCGTTCTCGCCCAGCACGCAGTGCACCTCTCCCGCGCGGACCGTCAGGTCGATGCCGTCCAGAGCGCGCACGGTGCCGTAGGTCTTTCCGACGCCGGCCAGCTCCAAGGCAGGATTCATGAGGCGCTTCCTTGCTTACTGTGGCTTGCTGACTGTGGCTTGCTCACTGGGGTTTGGCGGACCCTGCTGCGCGAGGCCTTGCGGATGCTCGCGGCCGTGGGCCTGATCGTGCGGAGCGTGGGCGCCTGGTCTCGGTGTTCACCGCTGCCGACGTGCGGCATCCGGTCCACCCGCGCGACGTGCCGCAGTCGCCGGCCACCCGGCCGGCCGCCGTCGGCGCCGCCCTCCATGCCGGGACCGTCGCTTCGGCGGGCAATCCCCTCCTCACCGGGATGGGGACGCGGGCCGCGGGCACCGCGCGGTGGTGCCGACTGACCGCCGGCCGCGTTCCAGCCGAGCAGCGGACCGAGCACAGGGAATTCCGCGACCTCATCGCGGCGGGCAACGAGTCGAACCCCGCGGCCTGCGCGTTCGCGCGTATCGCCGCGGGGCGCGCGGCCGGCCTCGCCGAGCGCCACCGCGTCGGTGCCCGCATCGCCCTTCCGCGCGGCCTCCATGCGGGCCGGGCCCAGCACACCGAGTGCGAAGACGACGACTCCGATCATCACTCCGGTGCTCACCGCGGCGACCTCGCCGAGGGCGGTCCGGCCGGCCTCGCGTCGGCTGACACCTGGTCGGACACCGAGATCGGCCCCACTGGGATCGCCGAGATCGGCCCCGCTCGGATCGTCGAGATCGGCCCCGCTCGGATCGTCCGGGCCCGCCGTCGGCGCCCGGCGGCATGCTGGAGGCCGGTTCACAGAACCGGCCAGGGAGCGGTTTCCTCGAAGGCGAACGCCGCGTTCAGGACGTCCAGGTCGGCGAGGTGCCGGCCGACGAGCTGGATCCCGACGGGGAGGCCGTCGCCAGTGAGTCCGGCGGGCAGCGAGATCGCGGGCTGGCCGGTCAGGTTGAGCGGGAGCGTCATCGACAGCCAGTAGGACGGGTCGACGTCGCGGCCGTCGATGACGGTCGGGCCGATGTCCCCCGGGACGAACGCCGGAATCGGCGAGGTAGGGGTCAGCAGCAGGTCGAAGCGTTCCATGTGGATGGCCATGGTCCGGCAGACGCGCTGCCGGACGACGCGGGCGTCGGTGAGGTCCTCTGCCGTCCAGGGCCGGTCGAGCAGGCCCCTCAGATAGGGGGCCGGCTCATGCTTGAGCGCGAGCTCCCGCAGACCCCGTAGGTCGGTCTCGTTGGCGATCATCGCTCCGAACGCCGCGAACGGATCGGGAAAACCCGGATCTGCCTCCTCCACCACGCAGCCGAGCCCCTCGAACACCTCGGCGGCCCGGTCGGCCAGCACCCGGATCTCAGGTTCGACCGCGGCGTAGCCCCAGTCGTAGGAGAGCCCCACGCGCAGGCCGTCGAGGGGACGCCGGGCCACGGTCGCCGGTGCGGCAGGCAAACTGAAGCGGTCGCGGGGATCGGGGCCGGTGAGGACCGCGTAGGCGAGGGCGGCGTCGGCGACGGTGCGGGTCAGGGGGCCCAGGTGTTCCAGGGCGTCCCAGCTGGAGACGCCGGGGAGCCGTTCGTCCTTGCAGCCGGGGTAGGCGGGGATGCGGCCCATCGACGGCTTGAAGCCGACCGTTCCGCAGAGTGCGGCGGGGATCCGGATGGAGCCGCCGCCGTCGCTGCCGAGCGCCAGCGGCACGAGTCCGGCCGCGACCGCGGCGGCCGAGCCCGCGCTGGAGCCGCCGGGGCTCAGCGCGGTGTTCCACGGGTTGCGGGTGGGGGGGAAAAGGAGGTTGTCGCCGACCGCGGCGTACCCGAACTCCGAGGTGTTGGTCTTGCCGACCACGATCGCGCCGGCGGCGCGCAGCCGCTCCACCACGATGTCGTCCTCGTCCGGGACATGGTCGCGGTAGGCGGTGGACCCGAACGTGGTGCGCAGGTTCCGGGTGCAGATGAGGTCCTTGACACCGACCGGCACCCCGGCCAGCGGTCCCGGGTCCTCACCGCGGGCGATCCTGCGCTCCAGATCGGCGGCGGCTTTCCGGGCGCCTTCGGCGTCGAGGGTGCAGAAGGCGTGGATCTCGGGCTCGACGCCGGCGGCGTGCGCAAGGAACTCCTCGACCAGGTCCGTCGGGGCGAGGCCGCCGGTGCGGACCTGCTCGGCGACAGCCGTGGCTGTCAGTGTGCGGGTTGCCATCAGCTCGTCTTGATTTTTCCGGCGGCGAGGTCCGCGCGGATCTGCTCGATCTTGGAAGTGACGGTCTTGTCGGCTCCGCAGAGCACGATGCCGGAGGCCTCGGTGCCGGAGGCCAGTCCGAACGGCTTGGCCTCGGCCTTCCAGGTGCCGGCGACCATCTGCTTCACTCCGTACTCGGTGGCGAAGCCGATGTCGGACTTGGTGAACCCGGCGAACGCGGAGTCGGTGGAGCACTTCTGGACGAGCGGGCCGCCGAGCACCTTGGTGCCGGTCTCCTTGGCGCCCTGGAGCATGCCCTGCAGGCCGTTGTTGAGGATCTGGTAGAAGACGTCGCCGCCGGCGCCCGCGTCGGCGGTCAGGGCCTGCTTGGCCTTGGCCACGTCGTCGAAGTCGCCGGTGTACTGCGGGGGCAGCACGGTGATGCCGGGTCTGGCGTGCTTGGCGCCCGCCTCGAACTGCTTGGCCACGGCGACGATCGGCGGGATCTCCAGGCCCGCGATGAAGCCGACCTTGCCCTTCTTGGAGACGAGCGCGGCGTCGGCGCCGGCCAGGAACGCGGCGTCGTCCTGCTTGGGGTCGTAGGCCGCGAGGTTGGCTGTGGCGGTCGGCGGGCCGCCCACCTCGACGAACTTGACGGCCGGGAACTGCTGGGCGGCGCGGCGGACGTCGGCGTCGGTCTGGCCGCCGATGGAGATGACGAGCTCGGAGGTCTGCGCGAACCGGACGAGGGCCTGCTGGTAGTCGGCGGGTGCGATCTTCTCCACATAGGTGATCTCCACCTGGCCGCCGAGGTCCTTCTTGATCCGCTTGATGCCCTCGTAGGCGGACTGCATGTAGCCGGCGTCGGAGACCGAGCCGGGGATGAGGACCCCCACTTTGATCTTGGTGTTCTTCGCGGAGGTCGCGGCGTCCTTCTGCTCGGACCCGCAGCCGGTGGCGGCGAGGGCGAGGACCGCCGCGCAGATCGCGGCGGTGCGCAGGTTTCCAGAGGTCATGTCGACGTCTCTTTCGGGGAACGGCATAGCTGTGCAATAGCCGTGCAATAGCTGTGGGTTCCCTTGTATACAAGGATCGTGTTTCCCGGCGGAGGTTAAATCGTTTCCGGTGCGATCCAGTCCGCGGACACCGGTCGACCCTTCATGGCCGTCTTCCGACCTGCCGGCAGGCGGGGGAGCGGCGACTGGGTGGCGAACTAGGCCGTCGCCCCTGAGTACAGGTCAGGGGCATGATCGCACCACGAGGCCGGCAGGACAGGGAAGGCGGGCAGGGTGCCGCCGCCCGCGACGGCGGCCGACGTCCAGGAAACCGGCGTAGGCGAGTCAGGGTGTATACAACGGTGTCAGAGGCCGGACCGGCGGCGGTAGGCGGAAGCCGCCTGGGCGATGTGGTCGGCGACCACCCGGCGGGCGCGCTCGGGATCCCCCGCCTCCAGGGCGGCGCAGATCTGCTGGTGCTCGTGCCAGGAGTCGTGGGCGCGGCGCGGCAGTTCGACCGCGTAGACCCAGGCGATCTTCTGGCTGAGCTGGGTGATGAGATGACTGAGGGTGGCGCTCCCGGAGGCATCGGCGAGCACCTCGTGGAAGCGGCTGTTGAGCCGGGTCACTCCGTCGAGCCGGCCGTCGGCGACGGCCTCGAGCCCCAGCGAGGTCAGCTCTTTGAGGCGGCCGAGCTGTTCGGGGGTGCGCCGCAGCGCGGCGCGGGCGGCGCCGAGGGGCTCCAGGAAGGCGCGGACCTCCAGGAGGTCGGCGGCCTCGTCGTCGGTGAGCTCGGCGACGAAGGTACCGACATAGGGCTGGGACAGGACGAAGCCCTCGGCCTCCAGCGTGCGCAGCGCCTCGCGCACCGGGATGCGCGAGACCCCGTATCGCTCGGCAAGAGACTCCTCGGTGAGGCGCTGGCCGGGCACGAAGGTGCCGCGGATGACGTCGTCGCGGATCGCGCCGCACACCTGCGGCGGCGACATCCTGCGGCTGCTGGCGCTCACATTCCCCCTCGCGGGCTGGCATTCCTCTCACGAGAATGCTTGTATACGACGATCTCTGCTGGTGATCGCTCGCGATCGGAAGTTTCTTTGAGGAACCTACTACAGCCTGGTCGCGGCGCGATTTCGGGCGATGTATACCTTCCGGCCGAGCCTGGCGAGGTCTCCTGGGGTCTGCTGCCGAACGCGGCCGGCCCGCCGGTCCACCGGGTCGTCTCGGGCACGGCCGTGTGCCTCGAGACGATCAGCCATGAGGGCCTGCTGGAGGACCAGGGGCGCGACCCCGCCGCATGCTTCGCGGCGGCCGGGATCGGCGCGGTCCTCGACGACACCGCGGAGCCGGCCCGCTCAGGGACGCATGACCCGTTCGTCCATGGACCGCATGTCGCCACCGGGCCGATCGAGGTCGAGGGCGCACTGCCGGGTGACGTCCTGGATGTCGAGCTTCTGGAGGTCGTCGATACCGTCAAGGGCGTTCACTTCGCCGTTCCCAAGCTAACCCTGGAATCCCTTTGACCGCGGAATCCGCCTTCGTCCCCTGGCTGCCCGTCACCGAGGCCGCCGCGGGCCGCCGGATGGCGGTCAAGGACGTCATCGACGTCGCGGGTCTGCCCACCGGAGCGGGCCACCCGCTCTGGCGCGAGACCCACCCCGTTCCCGGCCGCGACGCGGAGGCCGTCGCCCGCCTCCGCTCCGCGGGCTTCACCGTGATCGGCAAGACCCACACCGATGAACTCGCCTACAGCCTGGCCGGCACCAACGCCCATTACGGCACTCCCGAGAACCCCGCCGCCCCCGGCTGCCTCCCCGGCGGCTCCTCCAGCGGCTCCGGCTCGGCCGTCGCGGCAAACCTGGCCGACCTGGCCCTGGGCACTGACACCGCCGGCTCGATCCGCGTTCCCGCCTCCTACACGTGCCTGATCGGCTTCCGTCCCACCCACTCCCGCGCCCCCCGCTCCGGCATCGTCCCCCTTGCCCCCTCCTTCGACACGCCGGGCCTCATCGCCCGCGACCTTTCCCTCCTCCGCATCGCTGTGCCGGCCCTCCTCGCCCCGCTCGCGAACCACTCGGAGCGGGTTTTGAGGCCCACGGGCCCTGGCGTGCGCGCGGATCCGCGAGCCGCCGTCACGCCCGTGGATCGCGTGCCCGGGTTCGAGCGGGTGCTGGTGCCGACGGATCTGCCGGTCGCTGCGGAGGTGCGCGACGCCGTGCTGGCCGGTGCCCGGGCGCTCGGCGTGGAGGTCGGGGAGGAACCGCTGTTCGGTGGGGCGCACGGGTGGGAGCGGGCGCGGGCGGCGTTCGCGGTCGTCCAGGGCGCCGAGGCGTGGGCCTGCCATGGTGAATGGATCCGCAGCAGGCGGCCTCGCTTCGGGCCCGGCGTCGCCGCGCGCTTCGCCGCGGCGGAGGCGATCAGCGCCGATGAGCACGCCAAGGCCCGGGAGATCGTCGAGAAGGCCGCCGACCTCCTGCACCGAGTGCTGTCGGCGACCGTGGTCGCCCTGCCGACGACGCCGGGGCCCGCGCCCCGGCTGGGCGCGGCGCCGGCCGATCGGCTCGCGGTCGTCCGGCTGACATGCCTGGCCCCGATCGCGGGGGCACCCGCCCTGAGCCTGCCGGCCCTGACGGCCGAGGGGCTTCCGCTGGGGCTGTCACTCATCGCATCACCGGGACTCGACGAGTCCCTGCTCGACCTCGCCGCTGATCTCGGCAGGCGCGGGGCGCAGGACTGACAACCTGTCACCCGCGGGAGCCGCCACCGGTATCGCCGGGCGGCATTCCGCCCGGCGCCCGCCTCGCCTTACCGGTGAAGGACGTTCAGCTGCGGGGCCCTCCGGGGCCTACCGGAGTCTGCGGTCATCGGCGAGGGAGACCCTGTCGGACGGTTTGTTCGCTCACAGCGCCGGTGCCGGGAAGAGCAGGGACACCTTGGCGCCCGTTTCCCGCGCCGGCGCCGGGCTCATGGCCCGCACCGTGGTCCGGGTCCGGGTCCGGCCAGCGGCGAAGACGAACACACGCAGCACCAGGAAGCGCCCGATACCGGCGAGTCCGGCGGCGGTGAGGTAGACGACCTGCTCGTAGAGCACTCCGGCCGACGGCTGCACGAGGTGCAGGACGAGTACCGCGGTGGAGGTCACCACGTAGGCGGCCGTGGCCGACCCCGCGGACTGCCAGTGCTGACGCCATCCGGCATGCCCTGCCCCGAAGGTGAAACGTGCGTGGAGCTCCGTACTGAGGAGAGTCGAGGCGACGGTGATCAGAGCGTTCGCCGCAACCCAGGGCATCAGCCCGGCGAGCCCGGCCACGGCAGCGCTGGAAGCGACCCCGACACCGCCGCCGAACAGGACGAACCGAGCGAAGGAGGCGAGGGGACGGGGGGCGTCCGGGGTACGTCGTGCCGCGGGCGCATAGGCCTCTGTCCGCTCCGCATCCCACGTCTCGCCCGCCGTGCCCGACTTCGCCTTCGGCAAGACCAGCGCGTTCATGGGATGCCCTTTCGGATGGAGCCCTCTTGGACCGGCGGGGTTCACACGATGCTGTCGCCCGCCACTCCGGAGCCTTTTGCATTACGACCATACGACCAGAAGGGAGGGCCTTGATCAAGGGCCTGACCACTTTTAAATTATGACCGTACTCACATGGCGGTGGGCGAGGACGTTCACCACGGAGCCGACACCCGGGGCAACGCCCGTCCCGCTGCCGCAAGACCACCGGCCTGGGCAGTACCGCCTCCCGGCTTCACCACCGATTCCGCTGAACACGCTCCCTGCCGCGGGACGGGAACCGGGCTGCCTCCGAAGCGGGGAGACTCCGCTACCGACCGGTGCAGGCAGCCGCCCGCGCCACGCCCTCGCCCTCATCCTCACCCAACTCTCTTTGCCGGCATGACTTGGCCGGGTCGGCTGACCCAACGCGAAGCGGAGGCCGGTGGCGCCGGTCCTGGCTGCGGACCGGTGCGCCGGGCCTCGATCGCCGCGCCTCCTCGGCTTCGGCTCCGTTCGGGACCTGCGAATCCGCATGGGTCGGTCCAGGTACGTCGGCGGGCGTTCCATGGAGGCCGTCCCCGCCGACACCGCACACCCAGGCTCCATCCGGGCCTCCTACCTGCTCCCGGGCAGCACCTCGGACTCGGTCACGGCAACCCGGTCCGCCGCCGCTTCGGCGGCATGGTGCGGTGCAAGCGGCGAGTCCCCGTGCACCTGAAGTTCGCGGCGGGCAAGTTCCGTGACCTGGCACGGGCACCATGATCGTGGTCGGCAAGGTGCCCGCATCCAGGCGGCCAGCGCCCCTCAGTGAGCCTGCGCCTGCCCCTGCCCCTGCCGCGCCTCGGTCGCGTCACGGAACGCGGCCAGCGCGGCCCGGCGGCGGTGCAGATCCGCGATGTCCGCGTCCATCCGCTCCAGGTGCGCGGTCATCGTCCGCAGTACCTCCGGGCAGGGCTCGATCCCCGGCCCGGCGTCGGTGGCGCATGGCAGCATCTCGCGGATGGCGTCGGTGGTCAGCCCGGCCGCCAGCATGCCCCGGATGCGGGCGACGATGTACGGGGCGTCGGGCGCGTACACGCGGTATCCGCTGCTGTCGCGGCCGGGACACAGCAGGCCCTGCTCCTCGTAGTACCGCAGCAGCCGGGCCACAACTCCAGTCCGCCGTGACAGCTCGCCTATCAGCACCGATTCTCCTCACCACGCCTGGGACTTGACCTTCACACCGGTGTGATGGGTCAACGTACGAGGCATGCGCGATTCATTCCCCGCCCTCGCCACCACCGTCACCGGAACCGGCCCAGGACTTCTGCTCGCCCACGGAGCCACCGGCAGCATTGAAGACAACTTCGCCCCGGTTCTGCCTGCCCTCGCCGCCGCACACACCGTCGTCGCCCCGGACTACCCCGGCTCGGGTGGCACCCCGGTCGCCGCCGCCCCACTGGACCTCGATGAGCTCACGGACGCGGTCGTCGACTCCGCCGTACGGCGCGGCGTCGGGCGGTTCGCGGTGCTCGGCTTCTCGCTCGGCACGCTGGTGGCGGTGCGCGCCGCCGTACGCCATCCCGAGCGGGTGACCGCGCTCGTACTGACCGCCGGGTTCGCGCGGCCCGACGACCATGTGCTCGGCCTCCTCCCCGGCTGGCGGGCCGAGGTGCCGCCTGCACTCCACCCGCACATCGACCTGATCCCCTCCCTCGACACCACCGGTGAACTGGCCGAAGTCGCCGCCCCGACGCTGGTCGTCGCGACGACCGCCGACAGCATGGTCCTGCCTGCCGGCTCCCGCGCCTTGGCGGCCGGGATCCGGGGCGCGCGGTACACGGAGATCGACAGTGACCATGTGGTCATGGTCGAGCGGTCGGAGGAGTGGCTGAAGCCCGTCCTCGACTTTCTCCACTCCCTTTCGCTTTCGGAAGGGAAGGACGGTGAGGCGGAGTGAAACTGCAGGTCGTCCTCCCGAACGAGGCCGCGGGGGCCGACCCGCGCCGACTCGCCGACCTGGCACGGCAGGCCGAGGCCCTCGGCTACGACACGGCATGGCTCCCCGACCACATCCTGCCGCCCGGCGAGTACGGCCCGGTGTACGGAGGAGTCCTCGAACCGCTGGTGACCATGGGCTGGCTGGCAGCCGCGACCACCCGGATCCGGTTCGGCACCTCCGTGCTCGTCCTGCCCCTGCGCAGTCCTTTCGTGGTGGCCAAACAGGTCGCGACCCTCCACGGGCTGTCCGGCGGACGGATCGCCCTGGGTGTGGGGATCGGCTGGGACGAACGCGAGTTCACCGCCGTCGGCGCCGACTTCAGGAGCCGGGCGGCCCGCACGGACGAAGCCATCGCACTGCTCCGGCACCTGTTCCGGGCCGGCCGGGGGCCCTTCGAGGGCCGCTGGTACGGCTTCGAGAGGGGCGTCTTCGAGCCACGCCCCGACGGTCCGGTGCCGGTGATGACCGGCGGTGTCACCGACGCCGCCCTGCGTCGGGCCGCCCGGTACGCCGACGTCTGGCAGGGCGTGGGCCTGGACCCGGCAGCGTTCGCCGAACGGCTGGCGTACCTGCGGGCGAGTACGGATGGCCGCGCTGTGTCCCCCGGCACCCGGATCGACTGGCATGGCCCGGACAGCACCGTCGGCGAGGCCGCCCGCACCGCCGAGGCCTTCCGGGCCGCTGGAGCCGAGCACCTCGCGGTGCACTTCGGCGACCCGGACGGTTACGCCCGACGGATGGCCGCCTTCGCCCGGCACACTCCTGACAGCCTCTACCGACAGTGACCAACTACAGCGTCCAGGTCTCCCGATTGCTCACGCTGAACCTACGCGATCATGGCGGGGCAGAAGGAGTGGATACGTGCCTTGTTCGCCGAGCTCCTCGGGGACGTGGCGGCCCCGGACGCGGCCGAGCGACTCCAGTATTGAGGCGAGACGGTTCGTCTTGTTAAGGTGGGCGCATGGCTTTCCTCTTCTTCGTCTGAGTCCGGGCACGGCCGATGCCGCCGTTTCCACTGCCCCCAGACCCTTCGCATGCCCAGGGAAAGTCATATGCGCGACCGCGCCCATACCGCCGTACCGACCACCACCAACAGCGCCACCGCCCCCGCTTCCGTGGCACAGCTGTCCGTCAAGGACGTCACCAAGTCCTATGGCACCCGGACCGTCCTCGACCAGGTCTCCTTCACCGTCCGTCCGGGCGAGAAGGCCGCCGTCATCGGTGAGAACGGCTCCGGCAAGTCCACCCTGCTGCGGCTGCTCGCCGTAGCCGAGATGCCGGACGCCGGGGAGATCACCGTCCGCTTCCCCGGCGGCACCGGCCATCTCACCCAGACCCTCGACCTCGACGCGGACCGCACCGTGCAGGACGCCGTCGACCTCGCCCTCACCGAACTGCGCGACATGGAGCGCCGGTTACGGGCGGCGGAGGAGTCCCTCGGCGAGGCGGCGGAAGAGGATCTCGCCGCGTACGGCGAACTGCTGATCGCCTACGAGGAACGCGGCGGATACGAGGCGGATGCCCGCGTGGATGCCGCGATGCACGGGCTCGGGCTCGCCCGGATCAGCCGCGACCGCCTGCTCGGCTCGCTGTCCGGCGGCGAGCAGTCGAGGCTCGCGCTCGCCTGCGTCCTGGCCGCCGCCCCCGAACTGCTGCTCCTCGACGAACCGACGAACCATCTCGACGTGTCGGCCGTGCGCTGGCTGGAGGAGCACCTGCGCGCACACCGCGGCACCGTCGTCGCGGTCACCCACGACCGCGGCTTCATGGAGCGCATCGCCACCACGATCCTCGAGGTCGACCGGGACGCGCGCACAGTGCTCCGGTACGGCGACGGCTGGGCCGGCTACCGCGCCGCGAAGGCCGCCGCTCGACGCGGCGCGGCGCAGCGGTACGCCGAGTGGGTCGAGGAGGTGGCCCGCATGGAGGAGCTGCTCGAGGCCGCGGAGAGGCGGCTCGCCACCACCGGCCGCGACCCGAAGCAGGGTTTCGGCAAGCACCGTCGCTCGCACGAGGCGAAGCTCGGCGGGCAGGTGCGCTCCGTCCGGGAGCGCCTGGCCCAGCTGCGGCGCGACCCGGTCGCGGAGCCGCCGGCACCGCTCCGCTTCACGACCTCGCTGTCGGCGGCAGACGGCCCCGCCCAGGGCCCTCTCGCCGAGTTGGACGGCGTACGGGTCGGCGAGCGGCTGTGTCTGGACGGGCTCCTTACGATCGCGCCCGGACAGCGACTGCTGGTCACGGGCGAGAACGGCGCGGGCAAGACAACGCTCCTGCGCGTCCTGGCGGGCGACCTGGAGCCGGACGCGGGCACGGCACGCCGCCCCGCCCGGATCGGCTATCTCGCGCAGGAACTGCCGGCGCACTCCACGCGGCTCCCGCTGCTCGCCGCGTTCGCGGCCGGGCGGCCCGGACTGCCGGACGAGTACGCCGAACAGCTCCTGGCACTGGGCCTGTTCCGCGAGGAGGACCTGCACGTCCCGGTCGCCGCCCTGTCGGCGGGACAGCGGCGGCGGCTTCAGATCGCCCGCCTGGTGACCCGGCCCGGGGACCTCCTCGTCCTCGACGAGCCGACCAACCACATCGCGCTCGACCTGGTCGAGGACTTCCAGGCGGCGCTCGCGACGTACCCAGGGGCGGTGGTCATGGTGTCGCACGACCGCGGCTTCCGCGAGCGCTTCGAGGGCGAGCGGCTGGAGCTGCGCGCCGGCCGCAGATGCTGACCCCGTGCCCCCCGCCCCGACCTGTCCAACCGCCAGAAAACCCGCTGAACGAGAGAGCAACGAGGGAGCAACGAGGGAGATATGACCACCTTCCTGACACCACAACAGCTCGCCGACCGCACCTCCGCCGCCGTCGACGCGGCCGTCGCGGCAGGGCGCGAACTCGGTCTGACCGTCGCCGACCCCACAGTGCTGCACGACGTCTTCTCCGTCGTCGTCCATCTGGCGCCCTCGCCGGTGGTGGCCCGGATTCCCACCGTCCTGCCGCACCCGGACGACCTGGTCGCCCTCGCGCGCCGCCAGCAGGACGAGCTGGACGTGACACGCTGGCTCGCCGACCAGGGAACCCCCGTGATCGCGCCCAGCCCGCTCGTGCCGCACAAGCCCGTGCAGCGCGACGGCTTCTCGATGACGTTCTGGCCGTTCGTCCCGGAGGACCGGGACAAGGAACCCGACTACGTGGCGAACGCCGAGAGCGTCGCCGACCTGCACGCGGCCATGCGCGCCTACCCGGGCCGCCTGGAGTTTCTGGCCACGGCCGATCCGGATTTCGTCGCGGAAAGCCTTGCCCGGCTCGACCAGCACCCCATCCTGATCGGTGCGGCCGACCTGGACCGCGCCCGCCGCGAGTGGCGGATCCTGGAACCTCTCGTGCGCTCACGCACGGCCTTCGAGGCTCGGTTCCCGGGTGTCGCCCTCCAGCCCCTCCACGGCGACTCCCCGCCCGCGAACATCTTCTCCGGGGTGGACGGGGACCTCTACGCCGACTTCGAACTGGTCACGCTGGGGCCCGTCGAGTGGGACCTCGCCGCTCTCGGACCCGAGCTCGAAGCCGCCTACAACCGCGGCGCGCGGCGCAACGGCATGAGGCCGCTCAACGAGGAGGTCCTGGGTTTCGTCAACGCCCTGGGCATGCTGCGGGTCGTCGCCACCCTCACACTGGTCCCGCAGCTGCCCGAGCTGATGGAGTACCTCAAGCCCGCCGTCGACCACTGGCAGACGATGCCGTTCGCGGGCGGCATGGACAACTGACCTGCCCGCCGGGGAGTTCACACAGCTGCGGGCGGAGGTTCGAAAGTCACCGGTCCGCGAGGTGTGTCCACCGTGAAGGAGAACCCCACCGGCCCCGAGGCGAGTTCGAGCGAGGTGCCGACGGCGGACAGCAGGGGGCGTATCTCGTCCGGGTCGGGGGCGCTCGCGGACAGCGCCAGCAGGGGAGTGGCGGGCAGGTCGGCGGCGGTGGGGTGAGGGGAGGAACCCCAGTCGATGAGGAACGGCACCAGGCCCGAGGGGTGGGCGGTGTCGCCGTCGGTCAGGCGCCACTCCAGCAGGGTGCCGTCGGGCCGGCGGCGGCTCATCGGGTGTATGTGGCCCGGGTCGTAGCCGGCGGCCCGCGCCGCCGCGACCGCCGCGTCCAGGTCGGGCGGGCTGATCGCCCAGGTCAGCACACGCGGGGCGGCCAGCTGATCGACGTCGAAGGGCCGCGGCTGCCCGGGTGTGACCTGCTCCGGATCAGGCCCGATGATCTCCAGGTAACGGGTGCCGCCCAGGGACACCAGATGGTTCCGGGTACCCAGGCCGACGTGTACGCCGCCGGGAGCGGGGGTCACACCGGTACGCCGGGCGAAGTCGCCGACCGTTGCCGCCAGATCGGGGGTCGCGAGGACGAGATGGTCCAGCAGCGCGGGAATCGTGTTCATCGCTCTGACCGTTTCATTCGTAGGTGATGGTGCCGTCCTCGTCCATCGACGGGTGGATCTTCATGGGCCCGTACTCGTCGAGGTCCGAGGAGCGCGGGGGCTCCGGACCGTCGGGGCCCATCCTGAGCATGCGTTCGACGCGGCAGATACGGAAGACGCGGTCGTCGACGCGGAACTCGTCGGCGCGGTCGAGCGCCCGGTACTTCTCGGCGGCCTTCGCGTACCGGGCCTTCTTGTCGTCGTCGTACTGGTACAGCAGCGCCCAGGTCTCGGCCATCCCGTCGTAGAGCATGCGCCGGGCCTCGTGCGGGGTGGACATGAGGGCACCGAGCGGCTGCCAGCCGCGCGCGCCGCGCTCGGCCACGCTGAAACCGGTGGGCAGCAGCACGAGATCCGGATGGGTGGCGACCGCCAGTTCGGAGTCCGCGCGGACCTCGGCGGGGAAGCGGGCGCCCGTGTACGTGAAGCCACGCAGCCCCAGCTTCAGCGCGCCCGCGGCCGGGCCGTCCGCGTGATCCGGGTTGAGGAGGAACCCGATGTCCGGGGACGGGGCGTCGCGCACCTTACGGTCCCACGACCGCTCCACCGGCTCCGGGTCGGTGGGCCGGGGCGGTTCGATGCCGTCGTCCCCGACCCGCGCGAACTCGTCCCCGCGCACCACCCGGTAGCGCACCCCGCAGGCCGTCACCTCGTTCGCCGACTCCCGCTCCAACACCGCGACGGCCGCCAGCAGTTCCCGCCGTACGGCCGGGGCGTCGGTGTCGTCCTTCGCGGAGAACCACAGGTGCGAGTTCAGCCCGTCCCGGGCCATCTGCGGCATGCCGTCCACCACCGGCTTCACCACCCGCCACCCAGGCCCGGCCGCCGGATCCTGCTTCGCGACTCCGAACACCGGCCCCCGTAACGCGAGGTGGGGGTAACGCCGGGTGGCCTCCACCGCGTCGACCTCCCGCACCCAGGCGGCGGGGTCGTCGCGGTGGATCAACTCCTCGTGGAGCGCGTCGATCTGTTGCTGCCAGTCGTCGTTCATGCACACATTGTTGCGGGACGCGTGCGCTCGCCGGGGCCGAACCGACTCAACAACCGGGGTTGTTGGGTAGCTTCAGGAACGCGGTCCAGGTGGCGGGGGTGATGGTGAGGTGGGGGGTGGTGGGGGTTTTGGAGTCGCGGATGTGGATGGTGGTGGAATGGAGGGCGACCTCGACACAGGCGCCGCCCTCGCCGCTGCTGTAGCTGGACTTGAACCACTCAAGTGCGGTGCCGCTCATTGTTCTCCCAGAAGACGGTCCAACAGGTCCCTTGTGTCTTCGGTGTTCAGGGCCTGCGTCCGCAGCATCGCATATTTGTGAGTCAGGATCCCTACCTCGTCGGGATCGGCGATCAACGTGCTGCCGCGCTGGGTTTCGCTGTACGCCAGCCGCTGGTGCTCGGGGGTTTCCAGCAAGATGAAGGGGCCTTCGAGTCCGGCGTGCGAGGTGCGGCCGAGCGGCAGGATCTGGAGCGCCAGGCCGGGCAGATCGGCGTACTCCCGCAGGTGTCGCAGCTGCTCGACGTACACGGCCTTCCCGCCCAGTTGATCCTTCAGTGCCGCCTCCCAGATCACAAAGCTCATCACGGGCGGCACTCGGCGGTGCAGGATCTCCCGCCGCTCGATGCGGGCCGCGACCAGTTGCTCGATCTCGTCCTCGTCGTAGACCGGCACGCGATTGCGGAAGACCTCCCGCGCGTACCCCTCCGTCTGGAGCAGACCTGGGATCAGCAGACTCTCGTACCAGGAGATCGCAATAGCCTCCCGCTCCCGATCCAGATACTCCTCCGCCCACAGCGGGATGAGATCAACCTCCGGCATCCTGCTCAGCGCCGTCGACAACGCCCCCTTCGTGCAGAGCAGTTCATCAAGCTGCTCGGCCAGGTCCGGCTTCAATGGCCGTCTGCCCTGCTCGATCGAGGCGATCTGCTGTTCGCCTACGACGAACCGCTCGCCCAATGACTTCTGCGTGTATCCGGCGGCCTCGCGGAAGAGGGCGAGCAGCGCGCCCACCATCTTCATCGCCGAGGCGTTCCTGCGTGACCGTCGAGTCGTGGTGCTCATGCGGTCCAACTCCCCACCCGCGCGCGTACGTTCACTGTCGCGCGCTCGTACAACCCAGCTGTACGGGTGCGCGTACTGTCACATAATGGCCACGTAGCGTGACTCTCGTCCCGTGAACACCGAAACTCAACCCCCGTCCCCACGCGAGCGTTTCTACCGGCGCGAGCGCCAGTCCGTCCCCGCCGCCCGTGCGTTCACACGCGAGGCCCTGGCCGAATTGGCCGTGCGGGAACGGGCGTACGACATCGTGCTGTGCGTCAGTGAACTGGCCACCAACGCCCTCGTCCACGGCGTCCCGCCCGGCCGCGGCTTCCTGCTGCGACTGCTGCCGCTGCCGTGCGGCGGGGTGCGTGTCGAGGTGCACGACAGTGGGGACGGCGATCCGGCCGTGCCGCAGACGCGGGCGCGGGAGTGGGACGAGGGCGGGCGCGGGCTGCTGCTGGTGTCGGAGCTGGCGGACAAGTGGGGGGTGGGGGAGCGGGATCCGGGGAAGTTCGTGTGGTGCGAGTTCGCTTGGTGATGAGCCGGTGACACCGCAGAGGTGCGGTCGCCTTGTGGCGACCGCACCTCCCGTCGAATGCCGGAGATTACATGGTGGATTCGAAGAGCACCGACAGGCGTGCCTGCTCCAAGGGAGAGACGCGTTCCTGCCAACTGGACCAGGTGTTGCCCCGCGCGGTGTGCTTGGCCCTGCTGTTGTACCTTCCGGAGCGGATGGTCCGGAGTTCGTTGTGGCTGATTCCGTCGTTGTACTGGACTTCATGCTCCGCGATGCCGGCGATGCCGGAATGTTCGGAGACGATTCCGTCGTTGTACGACGAAACGGTGGTCCAGTCGGTGCCGCCCCTCATCCCGGAATTCGGCATGACGCTCCGGAGGTTGTTGAGGAACGGGCTGCCCGGCTCCATGTCCGCACACTGCTGCAACGTGTTCGGACAGAAGAAGGTAGTTCCGCCGTGCGGGGTGCCGAGCGTGACGACATCCTCGATGTAGAGAGGGCCCTGCGGGAAGCCCGCGGCGCCGAGGGCGGTGTAGCGCAGTGCGGCGCGCACGACGAGACCGCCCATGGAGTGGGCGACGACGTCGACCTTTATGTTCCTCTTCGAGTAGTTGTTGTAGACGTAGTTCGCGAACGCCTTGGCCACATCCTTGATGGCCGTGTCACGGCCGCCCCTGACGTTGTGCGAGCAATTCGTGTTGCCCGAGTAGTAGCCGAAGGTCAGCAGGTTTCCCCTCCACCCCTTGTTCGCGAAATGCGTACGGGCGGAACGGAAGTAGTCGGCGCAGTCGTGGTTGCCGTCCGGAGCGAACCCGTGAACGAAGATGACCCGGTTACCGGACCCGTCCGACCGGGACGGCGCCGCATTGGCCGGCGTGACCGTAAGCATGGTGATGGCGACTGCCAGCATCGCGGAAAGAAACAGCGTGAGCCGTCTCTGTGTTTTCTGCATGGAAATTCCCCGTGATTGATGGTTGGTTTCTGGCGCCGGATTCAAGCGTTTTTTCCGGCGACGAGCGGCACAGTAGCCCGGCCCGTTCACAGGGTGTGCCGGTCGTTCGCCCCACAAGGAGCAGCCGCCCCCCAACCGTCAACTACGCTTGACCCCATGCGGCTCGGGGGGCACGTGGGTAACGGGGGGTCCAGCGAGCGCCTGCTGATCCTGGCCCTCGAGCGGTACGGGGTGTGGCTCCGGTCCACGGTGGTCTGCCTGTGCAGTGCGCTGGGCGTCGTCTCGGCGGATGCCTCGGAGATTCCCCTGGCGACGTCTCTCCTGGTACCCGCTGTCCTGGCCTGCGGTGTGCGCCTCTACTCGCTGCGCCACCCGCTCCCGTCGGCCCTGCTGTGGACGTTGGACGCGTCGGTGCTGGTGCTGACCGGGCTGTCTCAGCCGGTGATCGGCGGCGAGGGCGCGGACGTGATGGTGGAGGCGGTTGTCGGCATCTGCGTCGTCGCTTTCCAATACGAGTGGGCGACGCGCCCCGTGGCCGGGTTCGGCCTGGCCGCGGTGGGGGTCGTCGTCTGCGTGCTGGGCGATGTCCTCTCCTCGCCCGGTCAGAGCCCCGACCTGGTACCCCAGCTGCGCATGTTGATCCAGGTGGGCCTGTCGAGGGCCGCTTACCTCGTGGTTCGGGCGCTGGCCAGGGCGGCCGACCGGTCGGCCGCGGCCAGGGCGGCGGCGCGCCGGGAAGTCGAGGTCGCCGCCGCACGGAGGGCGACCGAGCGCGAGTACCTGGCGACCCTCCACGACACGGCGAGCGCGACGCTGCTGATGGTCTCCCAGGGCGACGGCCGGGACTGGTCCTGGCTGCCTCCACGAGCCAGACAGGATCTGGAGGCATTGTCCGCCGTGCCCGGATTCGAGACGGGGAGCGTCGACCTCGCGGCGCTTCTCGGCTGTGTGCCCGAGGGTGAGGGACAGGCCAGGGTGCGGCTCAAGACGCACATCGAGGGCCCGCTCGCGATTCCGTCCGGCCCTGGACTCGCGATATTCAACGGCGTCCGGGAGGCCGTCACCAATGTGGCACGCCATGCCGGGGTGCCGGAAGCGGAGCTCAGGGCATGGACGGAGGGGGACGGCACCGTCGTCGAACTGTCCGACGCGGGACGGGGCTTCGACCCGCAGGCCGTCCCCGCACGGCGCCGGGGCATCTCCGGTTCCATCATCGGCAGGATGCACGCGGTCGGCGGCTCCGCTTCCGTCACCTCGTATCCGGGCACCGGGACCCGCGTGCAGTGGCGCTGGCACGACCGGACTTGGGCGTCACAGCCACCGGACGGAGCGCACGTGACGGACGTACCGCGCCCGCCCCGCCCCCAGCCACAGCACACGGCCGCCGTCCGCTTCATCCGCGGGCGGCTCCTTTACGGGACCCAACTGGCCGTGCTGCTGATCAGCCTGGTGTGGCAGTTCACCGTCTCGCTGCGCCGGCTCGTGGTCCACCAGGACGTGTACCGCCCCGCGTGGGCACAGACAGCCGCCTTCGTCTGCCTCGCCGCCGTCGCGGTGGCCGGGGGCGCCTATCTGCTGCGGGGCAGGCAGATCCCGCCGAGGGTGCGCGGGTGGAGCGTGGGCTCGGTGCTGGCCGTTTCGGCGGTATGCGCGTTCACGCTCCCGCCGGGGCAGTCGACAGGTCCGCCGGACTGGGCGTTCGGAGTGGTCGGCTGGCATGCGCTGTTCCTGCTGGCGGACCTGCGGGTCCGGGCGTTCGCGGCCTTCCTCGGAGCGCACATGGGGCTCAACGCGACCGCCGTGTTCCTGTCGGGGGCGCCCACCGCCGCCGAGTTGGCGGTCATGGGGATCTCCACGATTTCCGCCTGCGGCTTCCAGTTCTCCGTCGGTGCGCTCATGACGCACCTGCTGCACGGTACGGCGCCGGCGGCGGGGGTCGCGGCCGCGCAGGAGGAAGAACTGCGTACCCGGGAACGCATCCACGAGGACAGGCAGCGTGACCACAAGGAGCGCTACCGCGCCCTGACGGCGACCACAGTGCCGCTGCTGGTGGGCCTCGGCCACGGTGCGCTGAGTCCGCACGACGAGGAGGTCAGGCTGCGGTGCGGCGTGGAAGCCGCCCGTATGCGCCGCCTGTTCGCCGAGGGCGATGCCGTCTCCGACCCGCTGCTGAACGAGTTGCGGGCATGCGTCGAGGTGGCCGAACACCAGGGGGCGACGGTGAGCCTGGCCGTACGAGGCCGGCCGGGTGAGGTGCCTGTGGAAATACGCAGGGAGCTGATCGACCCGGTGGCGGTGACGCTGGGCCATACTCGCTCGACCGCGCGGGTCACTGTCGTGTGGACCCCCGGCGCGGTACGTGTGAGCGTGGTCGGCGTGGACTGCGCCGACGGCCGCGGCACGGGAGAGGCTGCCGCGTCGCAGGGCGGTGCCACGGACGCGAAGGTGTCCGTGGCCAGAACGACGCGGGGCGGAAGTGTGTGGGTGGAGGCCAGTTGGAGAAGATCGGCGGTCCGGGGAGTTGACCTTGCATGAGTAACGACGCACCAGTCAGCGTGGTCATCATCGACGACCATCCCGCCATCCTCTCCGGCGTGGAGATGTGGTACGCCGCATCGCGGCGGCCCATCACCGTGGTCGCGGCCGGCGACTCCGTGAAGGAAGCCTGGACCGAGCCGGGCAGCACGGCCGACGTCGTCGTCCTCGATCTGCAACTGGGCGAGGGCGGCCCCGCCTTCAGCAGCCTTCGAAGACTTGTCGACGCCGGGCGGCAGGTGATCGTCTACTCGATGCGGGACGACGAGAAGACCGCGCTCAGCTGCCTGGACCTGGGAGCCGCGACCTTTCTGACCAAGAGCGAGGGCCGAGACCACCTGGTCGAGGCGACGCTGGCAGCGGCCGATGAGCGGCCCTACATGCCGCCCGCGCTGGCCGGCGCGCTGGGCACGAACGCCCGCGCCGACCGCCCCCAGCTCTCCGTGCGCGAGGAGAACGTGCTCATCGAGTGGTTCCAGTCGGAGTCGAAGGAGCTGGTCGCCCAGCGTCTCGGCATCTCCGTACGGACGGTCAACTCCTATCTGGACCGGGTCCGGATCAAGTACGCGAACGTCGGCCGCCCCGCGCGGACCAAGGCAAGCCTGGTCGCCCGCGCTGTCCAGGACGGGCTGGTCGATGTCGACGACCTCTGAGCGCGAGCTGACCGACCCCTGGGAAGGCGTCCTGGTCGCTCCCGCCCGCGGCAGTGACATCGGTGTCCTGGTCCTGGCGGGATCCAGCGGGCGCGTCGAACGGGAGAGGGCGCGCATCCTGGCCCAGCAGGGCATGACGGCCGTGTCGATCCGCTGGTTCGGCGGGCCGGGGCAGTCCCCGGGGATCTGCGAGATCCCCCTGGAGACCTTCACCGCCGCCGTCGACTTCCTCCGGTCGAACGGGGCACGACGCATCGGCATTCTGGGCACGTCCAAGGGGGCTGAGGCGGCGCTGCTCACGGCGGTGCATGATCCGCGCGTGGACGTCGTCGTCGCGATGTCGCCCACGTCCCGGGTCTGGTGCAACGTCGGACCGGGGCGCGATGGAGCCCACCGCCCTTATCGATCGTCCTGGACCTGGCGAGAGCAGCCGGTGCCCTTCGTCCCGCTGGACGACTCCTGGACTCCGGCGACTCCGGCGGCTCCGGCGACTCCGGCGGCTCCGGCGGCTCCGGCGACTCCGGCGGCTCCGGCGGCTCCGGCGGCTCCGGCGGCTCCCGCGGAGCCGGACGGTGGGCCGGTCGCCATCCGCGGGTGGTACGAGCTGAGCGAGCGGACGTTCGCCGATCTGCTCCCTCCGGCGGAGATCCCCGTGGAGCAGGCGCGAGCGGATCTGCTGCTGGTCGCGGGCGGCGACGACGCGATGTGGCCGTCCCTTCCCTTCGCCGAACGACTGGCACAACGCAGGCGCTCGGCCGGGGCGACGGTACGTCTGATCACCCGCCACGACGCCGGCCACCGCCCACGTCTTCCGGGCGAGGGCCAGGCGTCGCCCTCCCCACGCTTCCAGTACGGAGGCACACCCGAAGCCGACGCGCTCTTGGGGACGGCAGCCTGGCCCCACGTCCTCGACGCGTTCCGCGGCGGGGGCTGACCGTGGCGGTTTGTGGGCGGGATCAACTGGACGGCGAAGCTGCTCGCACAGCGCGGCTGTCGAAGCATTCCCTCTCACCGCCCGCCGCGGCCCGGAAGCAGGCCCGCAGGACGGTGCCGGGGCGGATCGCAAGCATGGCGGTGTAGACGTATGCCTCCGCGTCGATCTCGTCCGAGACCTCGGCGCCATGGGTACGACCGTCCGCGCTCACCTGGATCCGGTCGCCGATCCGCGTACCCCACATCCGGGCCCAACCGGCCCCGCACGCCTCGCTGTAGCGCAGTTCCATCCGGGCTCCGGTGGCCGTGAGATGCGAGGCGAGGGTGTCCGGGCCGGCGCCGCAGACCATGTGCAGCGGGTTCTTGCCCTCACAGGCGGCTCCCCGGCAACGGGGGCCGGTGGGGTCCGCGGAAGCGGACGGGGTGAGGGACGCGGACACCGATGACCGCGGTCCGCCGTCCTGGTCCGGCAGCAGGAGGAGGGCCGCCGCCAGGCACCCGAGGACCACGGCACACACCGACACCAGCAGGGTCGCGACTGTTGGGCCCCGAGGCGACTGCTTCGGCGCACCCGCACCCGCACCCGCATCCGCATCCGCATCCGCATCTGTATCTGTATCTGTACTCGCGCCCGCACCCGCCTCCGCTACCTCCGTCGCGCGTCCGCTCCACTCCGACTCCGCGATCTCCCACAGCGCCAGGCACCGCCCCTCCGGTTCACGGGCGAGACGGCACAGGTCCCGCACCGCCTGGCGCGGCGGCAGCGTCCTGCCGTTGAGATAGCGGTCCCAGGACGACTTGCTGTACGGGGTCCGCTCCGCCAGGGCCGCCAGACTCAGACCCGTGCGTTGCTTCAGCTCCCGCAGCGCGGCGGCGAGGCGGGAGCGTTCCGGCGACGGTGTCGTCCTAGTCATCCCAGAGTCATTCCCGAGTCATCCCCGCAGGGCCTTCCAGGTGTGCGGCCCGATGATGCCGTCCACGACCAGGCCGGCCCGCTTCTGCACGCGTTCGACCGCGCGTTGGGTCAGCGGACCGTAGATCCCGTCGATGTCCCCCGGCGCGATGCCCGCCCTGCGCAGCAGGCACTGTGCCTCGGCCACCTCCGGCCCGGCCTGGCCGTGCGCCAGGATGGCGTCCTGGGTACGGCTGTTGCCCGCGTACCAGCGGCCGTCGGTCCGCTCCAATCGGCAGGTGTACGTGGGCGCCGACCGCGACGCCGACGCCGGCGCGCCGGACGAGACGCGGGGAGCCGCCGCTGCCTCGCCGTCGCCGTCCTGGAGCCGTACGACCAGGAGGACCGCCGCGGAGACGGCCAGTACCAGGGCCACCGCGCCCGCCACGAGCGCGACGCGCGGGGAACGCCGGGGAGATCGCGCGCTCTCGGCCCCCGCCGACAGGGTCTCCGGCTCCGCCTCGGCCGGCTGCGCTGCGGAGGCGTCCGCGCGGCCGTCTCCCCAGGCCTCGGCGGCGACTTCGTGCAGGGCGAGCAGCCGGGTCGGATCCTCACCGCTGATCCGGGCCATCGCCTCGACGGCGGCCCGGGGCGGCAGCGATCTGCCGCCCAGATACCGTTCCCACGACTTCGTGCTGTACCCCGTCTTCGCGGCCAGCTGCCGCTGGCTCAGGCCGCTGTGGTCCTTCAGCCTGCGTAAGCGCAGCAGTAACTGCCGGACGCGCGGATCCAGTTCCGCGGGCAGCGCTTTCCAACGCGACATGCTTCCCCCACTCGCGTTCCTCGCCGCCGGCCTTGGTCAGCGGCCCCTTGCCCCCGTCCAGCCCCGTCGCATTCTGCATCAGCATCCACGGTCCGTACCGGAACGTGGTTCCCGCACCGGTACGGAATCGGCCACCGCCCGTCACAGTCGTCCCGCCCGGCCGTTCCACCGGTCGACCGCGTGAACAACGCTCGGGCCGATACACCTAGCGCCTCCTCCAGCCACGGAGAAAGCCGAGGATTCGGGTGAGCACCTTGAGCGCCGCATGCCGGCGGACCGGCTTCCGCGACCATACGGCGGGCAGGACCACGCCGCCGTAGAGCGCGGCGAAGACCACCACCGCGAGCAGCACCGGCAGGTGAAACGGCTGGAGTGTCATGAGGCTTCCTCCGGAGGTCAGGAGTCGAGTGTCGGGAGGTGCGAGTCGGGTGTCGGAAGCGACGGTCGACTGCTCGTGGAACGAGGTTCGCCCCGTGGGAGCTTGCCCGAGCCGAATCCCGAATCCGGCCGAAGTCCCGGCGGTATACGCAGGTCAGGCCGTACGCTTCGGAGGAATTCGCCGAACCGCGCCGAAGGGGCTGGGAGTTGGCCGCACCACCGACGGGTCCCGTCGCGGACTTCTGCACCGAGCTGCGCCTTCTCGTGCGCAGGTGTCACGTGTCGCAGACGGAGATCGCCACGCTGCTCGGCCTGAGCGAGAGCTCGGTCTCGGAACTGCTGGGTGGGCAACGGCGCAGGCCGCCGGACTGGGACGCGGTACGACGCATCGTCGGCCTGTGCGCCGAACGGAACGGTCCCGGAGCACCGCCTCCGCCGGGCATGAGTCTGGACGTGCGCTGGTGGAAGGGGCGGCACGCGGAGCTGGAGCGGACGGTCGAGACGGCATCCGTGCGGCGTCGACGGCCGGCCACGAGCCGTTCCGAGGGTCCCGCCGAGGAACTCGACGCGACCGAATGCGTCGACATGGGCCTCGACAAGGCGGTGTACGTGCTGGCCGACGGCCGGCCGGAGCTGACGCACCACGCGGACAGGCTGTTGGGGCCGTCGCTCGGAGAGCCGGCCCTGTTCCGCGTCCTGGACGAACTGCTGGACGGTTTCCCGCAACGGGTGCGGGCCGCGTACGGCCTTCCCCGCACTGTCCTGCTCCACGCCGCGCGGATGACGCTGATGACGGCGGCGACGGCGAGGTGCGCGAGCGGCGAGGAAGCTTTCGGCGCTCCCCATCTGTCGTACCCCGTCTACCCCGCCTCCGCGTACGCGTGGGCCGCAGGGAGCGGGCACATCTCCATGGCCCTGTCGACGGCGATCCAGGACGGCACCAACGTCCACCTGGCGCGGACGATCGACGCCGAGTACGTGCGACTGGCCACCCCACTGGCCACGTCCTGTCCCGAGTTCGCGCTGACGGCCATCCTGCCGCGTGCCGGGTCGAGCGACGAGGAGGGACAGTCAGAGGAGGGACAGTCAGAGGAGGGAAAGTCACCGGGGCCGTCACCCGAAACCGGGCTGGCCGGTCTCGGCGCGTTGCTGGCGGAGTTCGCGGGCCGTGGCGAGCCCCCCGCCGTCGGCCGTTCCCTGTTGCGTACGCCGATCGCCTCGCTCGACTCGCCCGGCCCCCGGCTGCCGAGCCTGGCGTCGGGATACGTCTGCCCCCGCTTCCAGCTGGCCGGACCGGGCCTGACGGCGAGCGACACGATCGCCTCGGACAAGTGGTGGGAACAGCGGCTGACCCACGACTCGTTCGAGCACTTCCTCGCCGCCCACCTGCTCAGCCCGTCAGCCCTGCTGACCCCCCTCCTGGTGCTCGGTCACCCGGGCGCCGGCAAGTCACTGCTCACGACACTGCTGACGGCGCGTCTCCCGGCCGGTGAGTTCCGGCCCCTGCGGGTGGAGTTGCGGCACACGCCGGCGGAGGCGGACGTACAGCAGCAGTTGCAACACGGGCTGTGGCGGGACACGGGGCGGTCGGTGGGGTGGCCGGAGTGGTCCGAGGAAAAGCCCGGGGTGGTCCCGGTCGTGCTGCTGGACGGGTTCGACGAACTGCTTCAGGCGGGCGCACAGCGGCTCGACTCCGCACGGCAGTGGGGCTACTTGCGGAGCATCGAGGAATTCCAGAAGCGTGAGGCGCTGCTCGGCCGTCCACTGATCGTGATCGTGACGAGCCGCACCGTGGTGGCGGACCGTGCGGAGATCCCCATGAACAGCCAGGTGTTACGACTGGAGCCGTTCGGGATGCCGGAGATCGACCGCTGGCTGTCCATCTGGAACGCCACGAACGGTCCCTACCTGGAACAGCGCGGCCTGCGCCCACTGACCCAGGAGGTCGTACGGCCCCACCGGGAGCTCGCGGCCCAGCCCCTCCTGCTGCTGATGCTCGCCCTGTACGACGCGGTCGGCAACGCGCTGCACCGGCTCGGCGACGAGGGCATCAGCCGCACGCAGCTGTACGAGCGGCTGCTCACGGAGTTCGTCCGACGCCAGGTCGACAAGGACGGCTCGCTGCCCCCGGCCGAGGAGGCCGCCGCCGTCGAACGCGAGCTCCACCGCCTTTCGGTGATCGCCCTCGGCATGTTCCACCGCGGAGCCCAGGCCATCAGCGGCGAGGAGGCGGACCGGGACCTGCGGGCTCTGGCGGATACGGAGGCCCACGGGGAGCCCGGCGCTACCGGGCTGCTCTTCGGGCGGTTCTTCTTCGTGCACGAGGCCCAGGCCCTCGTCACCGAACAGCGCCTGCGCAGCTACGAGTTCATGCACGCGACATTCGGCGAGCACCTGGCGGCACGGCTGATCGAACGCGCCCTGCGAAAGCTGGCCGACACTGCCGCAGAGCACGGCCGGGGCACCCTGGACGACGGCGAGCTGTACGCGCTGCTGTCCTTCGCCCCGCTCACCGACCGCGCCCAGCTGGTGGAGAACCTGTCGGACCTGCTCGCGGCCTGGCCGGCGGGCCGGGCGCGCGACGCGCTTCCCGGTCTGCTGGTCGAGTTGTTCCGAGCGGCCCAGTGGGAGCCCGGACACCGCAGCGGCCTGGGGCACGCCCCCGTGCGCGTGACCAGGACGTACCGGGACGTGGTGTACGAGGTCAACCTGATGGTGATCGGTGTCGCGGCGGCGGGAGAGGTGTACGCCTCGCAGTTCCTCGGGACCGAAGGGCTGGTCGACAGCTGGCGGCGGCGCGCGATGATGTGGCGGTCTCAGCTGTCCGAGGACTCGTGGCAGCTGTTCTCCGCCACGCTCAGCCCCGACCGCTGCTGGAAACCCGACCCGGCCGGTGTCCAACGACCTGACCTGAGGATCAGTACAGTCTCGAGGCCGTCCGTGGACCCCGACATGGGCTGGCTGTTCGGCATCCAGGCTGAATCACACTCGGGGCTACTCGAAGTGGGCACGGGTTTCTTCGCGGACACCGCGTCGGACGTGTTCACACAGATCACGTTCCTGGGTGACCAGCACGCCGAGCATCTGCTGCACGCCGCCTACCCGTTGCTGCGCGGGATGCCCGGCACCCTGCTGACGTACCGGACCGCCCAAGGGGGACACTTTCAATCGGCGGCACAGTCACTCATCGCACTGCTCACGCGACAGACGCACGGCCCGGCCGGCCTGCCCGAGCTCTACGCCATGTGCCTGAACCACACCGAGAGACTGCCGCTCGTCGACATGCACCCCTACCTGGAGGCAGTGAGCCGTCAACTGGTCCATGACATACCGGTGTTGCCGGACGAGGCACTGCTGTCCGTGCTGCGTCACCTGTACCAGTGCCTCCAGCGCGGCGGTCCTCTCACCTGGACGGCACAAAAGACACTCCGCGACTGCGTGTACACCGCTCTGGGACGGCAGGACCCGAGGCTGACCGCCCTGCTCGCCGATCTCTACCAGGCGGTCATCCAGCTCGGCCGATCCGATACATCGAACGACTGGCGCCTCGCCGTGCTGCGCCTGGCCGAAGCCGGACACTCCAGCAGCACCTGGGAGTGGTTCGGCCTGCCGGGCGGTGACCTGGCCGGTGAATACTTCGACGACGTCCTCGCCGAACTCGACCTCGCCGACCTTGCCGCCCGCCACCCCTCGGCCGTCATCGCTCTCCTGCGTACCGCGGCCGAGCTGGGCCTGACCGACTGGCTGGCCGCCCGAGCGGCGGAACTCCTCGGCCTGCTTCCCACCGCGGCCTTCGGCCTCCTCCGCCCCTCCGACCTCCGCTACCTGCGCGATGCCCTGCCGCCGGGGACGTACGACGCGAAGTTCGCGGAGGTGGAGAGGGCCTGGCGCTGAGGAGGCCGACGACGCTCGGTGGGCCGGCCCGTCCCAGTCCGTCCCACCTGGTCCCTCTACGACCCGCCTGCGGCGGGGACGCCGCCGTACGGAGGGTGGATCGTCCCCTGCCGGCCCACGTATGCCGTCAGGCCTCGCCGCGCTCGCCCCGGGACGGCGACTCTTTGCCGTGGCAAGCGAAACGAGCCGCCCCAGGGGGAACCAGCGGGAACCAGGGGGATCGGCGGTTCGGGAAGGAAGACCGCATGAACAAGCGCAATCGGGTTGTCGCGACGGTGTCGGCCGCGTTGCTGGTCGCCGGGGGTACCGCAACAGCCCTGGCACCGGCCGCGAGCGCCGCCGGCTATCACGGCATCGACGGCAATGGAGTCGTCTACGACGACTGGCAGGACGAGGAGAACCTGGGCGTCGACGACTACGCCAGCAGCAACGCCACAGCCCTGTGGGAGACCGTCCTGTGGGCGGACGGTGCCCTGTACGAGGACGAGGACGGCGACTGGCACCCCTTCAAGAAGAACAAGATCGACGGCTCGTTCGGCCCGGAGACCGAGTCGGCCACCCAGTGGTGGCAGAACCACTACGGCATCCCGGAGAACGACGGCGTCGTCACCGACGACTGCTGGCAGTCCGCCCAGAACCGGCTCCACGGCCCGTACGCGGGCGGCGGCGTCCAGTACTGGGGCAGCGTGCGGACCGTCACCTTCAAGCGGGTCAGCGGCAAGTACCGGGTGAAGCTCAAGGGCACCGGCCCCTGGAAGATCGCGTACTACGACAGGGTCGGCTGACCACACCGACAGCGCTGAGGTAGCGCCGAGGCCCGGGGCGGGTGGCCGAGAGGTCACCCGTTCCCCGACGGCAGCGCCCACAACAGCCCCACCGTCAGCAGCACGATGACGGCGAACGAGACCAGCGCCGCTGTCCGCCACCGTCGGTCCTCGACGGCGGGCGGCGGCGGCGCGTTCTCCGTCATCCCCGCGGGCACCATCGCGCCGCGCGGCCAGGTCTGGTCGGACAGGTCCCACAGCGCCAGCAGCCGCGCCTGGTCCGCCCCCGCCACCCGGCACAGCGCCTGCACCGCCCCCCGCGGCGGCTGTTTGGTCCCGCTGAGATACCGCTGCCAGGACGACTTGCTGTATGCGGTCCGCCGGGCCAGTTCGGCCAGGCTCAGGCCCGTACGGTCCTTCAGCCCACGCAGTTGCTCGACGAGGTGCCGTGCCTCCCTCGGCAGCGCATCCGGCAGCGGCCGCCAACGCGTCATGGTCGCCCCCAAGTGCTCGCCGCCGCCCCGCCCCCGGGCAACGGCCCCCCTCCCCGCCGCATCGTTCGACGCCTGCCCGTCCCGGCCAGTTCCCTGCCTCCGTTTATGACCGAAAGTGAGCGAATCCGGCGGTACGTTCTCAGCGTTGGCGTCGGGCGCCGACGCTTGATCAGGGCTGATCGCTGATGGCCCGGTGGGCCGCGACGAACAGGGTGTAGCACAGGTCGATCAGTTCTTCGACGGTGGCGTTCTGGTGGCCGAGGGTCCAGTCCACGAGGAGTTCGTTGACTCCGCCGACCAGGCTCATCGTGGTCATGGTGAGCCGGTTGGAGGAGGCTTCCGGGCCGGGGAGCGGTCCGACGACGGCGGCGATCAGCTCGGCGAATTCGTGCAGGACCTCACGGCGGCGCACTTCGAGGCGGGGGCTGGCGCCCACGACCTCGATGAGCACCACGCGGGCCTTGCGGGCGTCGCCGGCCAGCGTGCGGATGAACACCTCGAGACCGGCGCGCAGTTGGGCGTCGACATCGGGTGCGGCAGCGGCTGCCGCCTGCGCGGTCTCGGCTTGGATCGTAGTGATCAGCTCGTTGTAGACCCCGGCGAGAAGGTCTTCGCGGTCGCGGAACGACTCGTAGAAGTAGCGCTCGGTCAGTCCGGCGTGCGAGCACACCTGCTTGACGGAGACCGAGGCGTATCCGGCCGTGCCGAACCTGTCGAGGCCCGCCTGGATGAGGCGGGTGCGGCGCTCCTGCTGTCGTTGCGCCGCATCGCGTCCGCCGTAGCGCCGCCCGGCGGACTGTGTGCCGGTCATGTTCTGGCCTTCGCAGAGGAGTTGACACCGGTGTGCTCCGAACTGACACTCTAGCTTGTCAGTTCATCTGACATGGCGTCGTGTCAGACACGCTTGGGGGCCACTGGCCGCTCGGCGTTCCGCTCATGCTCAGGGCAAGGAAGGGGCTCGACCGTGGCAGCACCGCCCAGGAACCCGTACAGGTTCAGCCGAAGAGACCGCGACCGTGACCGCGACAGGTTCCCCCGCACGGAACCGCTGGCCGGCCGAGTGATCGCGGTCACCGGGGCGGGCCGCGGAATCGGGCGGGCCGTCGCAGCCCGGCTCGCCGCGGCCGGAGCCGCCGTGGCGATCGGCGATCTCGACGCGGAGCTGGCCACGGAGACGGCCGGTGCCATCGGCGCGCACCCCGGTGGCCGACTGCTCGGGCTGTCTCTCGACGTCACCGACACACCTTCCTTCGAGGACTTCCTGCGCACCGTCGAGACCCAACTGGGGCCGATCGACGTACTGATCAACAACGCCGGAATCATGTGGGTGGGCCCCTTCGAGGAGGAACCGGAGGAAGCCGCCCTGCGCCAGTTCGACGTCAACGTCCACGGCGTACTGCGGGGGATGAGACTCGTGCTCCCGGGGATGCGGAAACGCGGTCGCGGCCACGTGGTGAACATCGCCTCCGCCGCCAGCAAGGTCGCCCCCGCCGGCGAGGCGACCTACGCGGCGACGAAGCACGCCGTCCACGGCTACAGCACCGCCGTCCGCGCCGAACTGCGCGGCACCGGCGTGCACGTGTCCCTGGTGATGCCCGGCGTCGTGGACACCGAACTGGCCGTGGGTACCGCGACCGGCCCCACCCGGCGCCTGACGGCGGATCAGGTGGCCGACGCGGTGCTCGACGTCGTGCTGCGCCCGCGGTTCGAGGTCTTCGTTCCCCGCCAGGTGGCCGCCCTGACCCGGCTGGCCGCGGTGCTGCCGGGCCGTGCCCGCGACGCCATGCATCACCTCCTTGTCCCCGACCAGCTCGCCGCCCTGTCCGACCGGACGGTCCGCGCGGCCTACGAGCAGCGCACCCGGACCGCCCGTCTGCCCGAAGGATGAGCCCGTGACCACCACGCCCAAGCCGGCGCCCAGCACGAAGAAGGCCCAGGACGCCGCCGCTTTGCGTCCCATCCCCGAATTCGAAGGTGTCCACGACGTATGGCCCCGTGGTGACCGGCTGCGCGCCGTGCGCAGCGCCGCTGCCACCTACCGCGAGCGGTTCGTCCAGCAGGGCCGCATCCACGCCGTCCGCGGTTTCGACATCGCCGCCGCCCCGTACCCGACCCGGTTCGGCTTCCACGGCGCCGCGCTCGCCGTCAACCCGTTCGTGAGCATCGTCAACCGGATGCTCGTCGTGCAGTTCGACGGCTTCGACGGTGAGCCGAAAACACTGGTGTGGGAGCCGACCGTCGCCGCCGGAACGGCTCAAGCGCCGTTCTACGCCCAGCTCAAGCGTCTTGTGGGGGACTTTCTCACCGAGCACGTCTTCGCCCGCTACTACCGGGACCCGAACACCGTCCTGCCCTCCTGCGGTCTGCGCCCCGAGGACGTGGACTTCGTCAGCTTCGACCACCTGCATGTCCAGGACGTGCGCATGATCATGGGAAGTACCAGCACGATTCCCGGCGAACGGGCGCCCCGCGAAGCGCTGTTCCCACGCGCCCGGTTGTTGGTGCACCGCAAGGAGCTGGGCACCTTCGAATCGACGCATCCGATGCAGTGGGCCTGGTACGTCGACGGAGGCATGGACGGGGTACCGGACGAGCGCGTCACCGCCTTCGACGGCGATGTCGAACTCGGTGTCGGCGTCAGCCTGCTGTGGACCCCTGGCCATACGGACGGCAACCACTCCCTGGTGCTGAACACCCCCGACGGGGTGTGGGTCTCCTCCGAGAACGGCATCTCGGCCGACAACTGGCAGCCCGAGCTCTCCCGCATCCCCGGCGTGCGCCGCCACGCCGCGTTCTACGGCCGTGAGGTGGTGCCCAACGCCAACACCCTGGAGGACTCTCTCGACCAGTACGACTCCATGGTCAAGGAGAAGACCCTCGCCGACCCCAGCCGGCGCGATCCGCGCTGGCTCCAGATCCTGCCCTCCTCGGAGCTGGCCCCCTTCAAGCGGCAGTGGCCGGTGCTGCCCAGCTTCTTCCACGGCGGTCTGGACTACGGCCAGTTGACCCCCGCCAGTCGTCGCCGATGACCGGCCCGGCCGCCCACCGAATCACTGTGGACGGCGCGGACGGCGTGGAGTTGGCCGCCTGCCAATGGGGAGCGCCCACGGCTCCTCCGGTGGTGCTGGTCCACGGCTACCCGGACACCAGCGCCGTGTGGCGCCCGGTCGCCGAGCGCCTGGCCGACCGCTTCCACGTCACCGCCTTCGACGTGCGGGGAGCCGGTGCCTCCCACCGGCCCAGAGGTCTGCGCGCCTACCGGATGTCCCGCCTGGAAGCCGACCTGGAGGCGGTTCTCGACGCCGTGAGCCCCGACCGCCCGGTGCACCTGGTCGGACACGACTGGGGATCGATCCACTCCTGGGAGTCGGTCACCGGCACCCGCCTGGCCGGGCGGATCGCCTCGTTCACCTCCATCTCCGGACCCTGCCTGGACCACGTAGGCCACCTGATCCGGGCCCGCCTCCGGCCGCGGCATCCGGATCTGCCGAAGCTGCTGCGGCAGGCCGCACGGTCCTGGTACATCGCCTACTTCCATCTCCCGCTCCTGCCCGCCCTGACCTGGCGAGCACTGGGGCACCGCTGGCGCGCCTTCCTCACCGGCTCCCAAGGCGTGCCCGGGCACACCCCCTACCCCGCGCCGACGCTGGCCCGCGACGCCGTGACGGGCACCGCGCTGTACCGCGCCAACATGCTGCCCCGCCTGCTGTGTCCCCGGGACCGGCCGACCACCGTCCCGGTCCAACTCGTCATCCCCACCCGCGATTTCTGCGTCACCCCGGTGCTGTCGTACGGAGTGGAGCAGTGGACGGGGCAGCTACAACGGCACCCGATCGACGCCGGGCACTGGGTGCAGCTCAGCCACCCCGAGGAGATCGCGTCCCGGATCGCGGAATTCGCCGCCCGCGTGGAGGACGGCTCCCTCGCACACACCGACCACTGACGGAGGACGAACCTGTCATGTTCCGAGCCGCACATGCCCACCCGCACCGTCCGTCCGAGCCCATCGACCACGCCATCGACCACCACGACCTGGTGCTGCAACCCCGGGACGTCACCTTCGACTGGGGCGCCACACCGCTGCACTGGCTGCCGGGTGAGCCCTTCGCGACCCACACCTTCGACGTGCTCCACCTCATGCTCCCCGAACTCGAACGCTGGTTCGTGCGCACCTTCGAGCAGGCACTCCCACTGATCACCGATGACCGGCTGCGCGAGGACGTACGCGGCTTCATCGGCCAGGAAGCGATGCATGCCGAGGCGCACCAGGAAGTCCTGGAGCACCTGCTCACCAAGGGTCTTGACCCGGCTCCGTACACCCGGCAGTCCGAATGGATCTTCCGAAGGGTGCTCGGAGACCGGCCGGAGCTGACGCCGGCCGCCGCACACGCGCACCTCCTCCAACGGCTCGCCCTCATAGCGGCCTTCGAGCACTTCACCGCGTACATGGGTCACTGGATTCTCAGCAACGGGCACCTGGACCAGGCCGGCGCGGACCCCGCGATGCTCGATCTGTTCCGCTGGCACGGCGCGGAGGAGGTCGAACACCGTTCGGTCGCGTTCGACCTGCTGGTGCACCTCGACCCCCGGTACCGGCGCCGAGTGGTCGGCATGCTCGTCACCGCTCCGGTGCTGACCCGGCTGTGGATCCGCGGAGTCCGCTTCCTGATGAGCGCCGACCCCGAACTCGACGACCGGGTCGAGGTCCGCTTCCGCGACTACCTGGCCGCGGCCCGCGAGGACCTGCTGCCCCGGCCGGGCGAGTTCGCCCGCTCGGTGCTGCGCTACTTCCGCCCCGGCTACCACCCGACCCAGGAGGGCTCGACCCAGCAGGCGGTCGCCTACTTGGCGGCGTCCCCCGCTGCCCGAGCGGCTGCCCAGTGACCCGGCAACAAGCAAGGCATCCCATGGACATCAGCACACCCGTCACCCGGCCGCCGGACCTGTACGGCAGGCCGCGCGGCGACTCCTTCATGCGGAAGCTGGCGGCTTTCAGCGACATGGCGGTCACGGGCCTCGGGCGGCGCGGCACTCCTCCCAGGCGCCCGCCGGCCACCGAGACGCCCGTGATCCGGGAACTGGTGGTCGCCGCCAGGCACCAAGAGGCCGAGGATGTCGTCTCCCTGCGGCTGGCGGCACCCGACGGGGGAACACTCCCGCTTTGGCAGCCCGGCGCCCACATCGAACTGCGCCTGCCCTCCGGCCGTAAGCGGCAGTACTCGCTGTGCGGCGACCCTGCCGACCGGTACCGGTACCGCATCGCGGTGCGCCGTATCGCAGGCGGCGGAGGCGGTTCGGCCGAGGTGCACGACGCCCTCACAGACGGAATGCGGGTCGCCGTCACCGGGCGGCCCCGGAACGCCTTCCCCTTCGCCGCCGAGGCATTCGTCCTGCTCATCGCGGGCGGCATCGGGATCACCCCGATCCTGCCGATGGCCCGGGAAGCCGCCCGACGCGGGCTGGACTGGAGGCTCGTGCACACCGGCCGCAGCCGCGACTCGATGCCCTTCGCGGCAGAGCTGGCCGAACTCGCGGCCGCGGCCCCCGGCCGGGTCTCCATCCGTCCCGACGACGAGTCCGGAGTGCCCGAGGCAGCCGATCTGTTGAGCTCGATCCCGGCGGCGGGTGCGGTGTACTGCTGCGGGCCCGCGCCCATGATCGACGGCGTTCGGCGCGCGTTCGGTGGCAGCCGCGCGTCGGCCCTGCACTTCGAGCGTTTCGCCCCGGCCCCGATCACGGACGGCCGTCCCTTCGAAGTCCAGCTGGGCGACACCGGACGGGTTCTGCCAGTGCCGTGCGACCGTTCCGCCCTGGATGTTCTCCACGAGGCCCTGCCGGACCTGCCGTTCTCCTGCCGCCAGGGGTTCTGCGGCACCTGCCGGGTACGGGTGGCCCATGGCCAGGTCGATCACCGGGACCGTCGGCTCACCGCCACCGAACGTGCGGCCGGCGCCATGCTGCCCTGCGTCTCGCGTGCACCGGAAGGAGAGCGGTTGGTGCTGGAGGTGTGAGCGACGGCCGGGCGCCCGTGGAGCACGGCCGTCGCCGCGAGGAACCTCAGCGGCGGGCTGGACAGCCGACCCAGGCGCGACGCACTGCCTGGACGGTGAGACGGTCCATCTCTGGACTGCGACGAACGCGAGGACGCCAGGGGTACCCGAAACCGCCGCGTGCGTGGATGTAGACGGGACACTGTTTCCGTCGAGTGAAGGCCGGTGGTCCTGCGGTGCTGGAATCTGTGAGTCCCGGTGAGGTGGTGGCAGCCATCTCAGGCCTGTGCGGCCTGACCGCCGCGGCGATGCGGATCCGGGGACGGGTGGCACTCGCCCGGGAGCAGCGGCGGGCCATGGCCGTCGTGATCGGCGCGGCCAGCGGCAACGGCCGGTCGGTGACCGCGCGTCAGCAGGTCGCCGGGGCACGGTGGTTCGTCGACATCGGCCCGGACGACCCGGTCGCCGACGGCCGCGGGGCGGGTTCCGGGCGGGCGGCAGACGGTGAAGAGGCCCGATGAGCCCGGCACAGGACGACAGCGACTTTGCCCGTGCGACGCAGGGCCGTGAGCGCCGGGACGCCATGCGGGCCTTCTATACGGCACACCACCCGAAGCTCGCGGCGTTCGTGGCCCGGCGAGTGGAGGGGAAGCCGGAGGCGGAGGATCTGTGCCAGGACGTCTGGCGCCTCTTCTTCATCAGATACGACCACTACGTCGAGTTCTACGACGAACCGGTGAAGGCGCTCTACGCCATCGCGCGGTGCCGCATCGCGGAGTTCTGGAAGCGGCGCGGACGCGCGCGAGAGGTTCCCTTCGAAGGCGAGGACATGACCTTGCTGATCCATGCGATGGCCCCGGACCTGCCCACGGGCATCGAACGCCGCGTCGACGTCGGGCGTGCGCTGGCCTCCTTACCCGAGAGGCAACGTGAGGCCCTGCACCTCCACCACATCGACAGCCTGACGGTCGCCGAGACGGCCGTCCTCATGGGGATCGGTTCGAACGGAGTCAAGAAGCTGCTGAAGAAGGCCCTGGAGACGCTCCGCGACACCGCTGCTCTGAGCGCCTACGGGCCGGCGGGTACAGGCGAGGGGGTACGCAAGTGAGTACCGAGGACCAGCATCGGCAGTCCGTCCCGGACGGATCCGGTGACGGCTTCGACGCCATCATCGACAGCATCGACCGCCTCACGGACGAGGAACGCGCCGCCCTGGCCCTGCAAGCCGATCAGGCGGAACTGGGCCACGAGGCCTATGCGTTGGGACTGGAGCACCTCGCGCTGGGACACCAGGAGCAGGCGCTGCGCTGGCTGCGCACGGCCGCCCGTTACCACGTGACGGGTGCGCAGCGCGCTCTGGGGCAGCCCCGGAGCGCGTCCGCCAGGAACGAGGCCACGGCCAACGACGAAGCGGCGCCACCGGCAGACCCCCGCGCGCGGGAGCCGGAAGCGGCGGACCGCGGGCCCGGGCGCCCGGCCGGCGCGGCGGCCTCGCCCGCCGGTGTACGCCGTCCCGCGCGGCCCGCCCTCACCCCGACCGCGCACCGAATGGTCCTGGGCACCCTGTTGCGGGAGCTGCGCCGGGTCCGCCAGGTCACCTTGGAGCAGGCCGCCCGGACCATCCCTTGCTCGTTGAGCAGAATCAGCCGTATGGAGCGGGGGGCTGGCCTGCCGAAGCTGGAGGAGCTGGAACAACTGCTCACCCTGTACGGGGTCGACGAGCCGGAGGAACGGCGCCGCCTCCTGGACGCCTGGTACGGGGCCAACGAGAAGAGTTGGTGGGACGAGTACGGCGACATCACGCCCCCATGGCTACGAACGCTGTTCGACCTGGAACGGAGCGCCTACCTGATCAAGACCTTCGAGGTGCAGTTCGTTCCCGGACTGCTCCAGACGGCGCACTACGCAAGGGCGGTCATCCGCACCGGACACCCCACGGCGACCGATCAGGACATCGACCGCCAGGTGCGGCTGCGTATGGAACGCCAGCAACTGCTTCATACCGCCGACGCGCCGAAACTGTGGGCCGTCATCGACGAAAGTGCCCTGCGTCGGCAGGTGGGCGGATCGACCGTGATGCGGGAGCAACTGGAGCACCTCATGCGGATGTCGGACCTGCCCAACGTCACGCTCCAGATCCTGCCGCTCCGAACGGGTGTCCACGCGGACGTCGGCGCACCGGTCACCATCCTGCGATTCGCGGAACCCGCGTTGTCCGATGTCGTCTACCTGGAACAACTCTCCGGCTCCGTCTACCTCAGCAGCGGGGACGACGGCAACGGCTACCGGAGTCTGATGGATCAGCTGGCGACCGCCGCCGAGGAGCCCCGCCACACCGCGGACATCCTGTGCCGAATCCTCGAACGCGCCGGTACGGCCCGGGGCAGTACGGTGCCGGACGCGGACACGGGCGCCTACACGAGATTCATGGAACGACTCACGGCCGAGGCTCCGCACCCGAACTCCACGGAGGAGATCCTCGACAACCTCATCGCCAACAGCGGTTGAGGCCGCCGACGCGCCGACGGCTGGGCTGTCCGGTCAGCCCAGCGACGCGCTCGCCGCCCGCAGCTCGTCCAGGGCCGCCAGGGTGTACTCGGCGAGCCCGTCCTGGGCGTCGCGCTCGCCCTCGGACCATTCGGCGAACCCCCGTCTGAACGCGAGGACGCCCAGCTCGCCCGCGAGAGCCGCGAGCGGATCGGGTACGCCGCGGTCGACCAGAGCGGTTGTCATCGCGGCAGCGAGGCTGACGCTCTTGAGGGCGTCACGCTCCTGAAGTTCGGCGCTGGCGGCGACGGCCGCCTTCAGGCGAGGGGCGAGCTCGCGATTCATGGGGCCCATCGCGCTCGACGCGCGCTCAAGACCGGCGGCGACCGCCTCGAGCGGGCTGGAGTTGCCGGGCGCCTCGGCGATCCCCTCGGCCAGCAGCCGGCTCAGCGTCTCCTGCCCGGCCACCAGCAGCTCGCGCTTGTCGGGGAAGTGCCGGAAGAAGGTGCTTTTGGTGACTCCGGCGCGTTCGGCGATCTGCGCGACCGTCGTGGCGTCGTACCCCTGCTCGGTGAACAGGTCGACGGCAGCCACGACGAGGCGTTCGCGTGCGCCTGGTTCCCAACGACCCATGGGCCCATCGTACGTGATGGGACTCTTGTCCCGTCACCTTGCTAGAGTGACGGGACAAGAGTCCCATCACTTGCGGGAGATCCTCATGCGCGTCTTTGTCACCGGTGGCACCGGCCTGATCGGTTCCGCCGTCGTCGCCGAACTGCTCGGCAGCGGCCACACCGTCCTCGCCCTCGCCCGCTCCGACGCGTCCGCACTGGTCGCCGAGGAGGCCGGCGCCGAGCCGCTCCGGGGAGGTCTCGCCGATCTGGACATCCTGCGCGCCGGCGTTGCTCAGGCCGACGGCGTGATCCACCTGGCATTCGCCAACGACTTCAGCAGCCCCGACGCCCTCGCGAAGGCGGTCGCCGAGGAAAGCGCCGCCCTCGCGACCCTCGGCGAGGAACTCCTCGGCAGCGACCGCCCCTTCGTCACCGTCTCGGGTACGCCCCAAGTGCCGGGCCGGGCCTCCACCGAGGCCGACCCGGTGCTGACCGACGGGCCGGTCGGTGGTCGTGGCCGCGCGGCCACGGCGGTGCTGGCACTGGCCTCGCGCGGGGTCCGGAGCACGGCCGTACGCCTGCCGCGCACGGTCCACAATCAGGGCACGGGCGGGTTCGCCGGACTGCTGACCGACATCGCCCGCCAGAGCGGAATATCCGGCTACCCGGGCGACGGCGCACAGCGCTGGCCGGCCGTGCACGCGCTCGACGCGGCAGTCCTCTTCCGGCTCGCCCTGGAGCAGGCGCCGGCCGGTAGCGCCTGGCACGCGGTGGACGACGAGGGGGACAAGGTGCGGGACATCGCCGCGGTCATCGGCCGACGGCTGGGCCTGCCGGTCGAGTCGGTGCCCTCGGAGACCTACGGCCCTCTCGGCCCGATCTTCGAGACCGACCAGCCCTCGTCCAGCACCCACACCAGGCAGGCGCTCGGCTGGGAGCCGAAGCACCCGCGCCTCCTGGAGGACCTGGAGAACATCCAGCCCTGACCGGCGACGGGGAACTGGGGCAGGCCGGCTCGCTGACGGATTCCCTCACCTGGCTCGCCGGACCCACCCGGCCAACCCGCCGCGCCGGCTCGCCCAGGCCGGTCACACCCCCGTGCCCGCGCCCGTACCGACAGGCGGGGCGTCGGGCCGTCGGACACGCGGCCCCGCCGTGCTCCCCCGTTCCACCAACCGCGTGGACAGCTCGGTCCGCGTGCTCTCCGGCCGGTCGCCGTCCATCATCCGCACCAGCAGCCGCAGCGCCGTCGCCGCCATCTCCGACAGCGGCTGGCGGACCGTGGTGAGGGCCGGGGTGATCCAGCGGGCCTCGGGCAGGTCGTCGAAGCCGACCACGCTGATGTCGTCCGGCACGCTCAACCCCCGCTCGGCCAGCGCCTCGTACACCCCGAGCGCCATCCGGTCCGAGCAGACGAAGACGGCCGTGGGCGGCTCGGGCAGGTCGAGGAGTTCCAGCATGCGGCGGCGGGCGACACTCTCGTCGAAGCCGGCGTGCCGGACGTACTCGGGGAGGTGGCGGGCCCCGGCCGAGGCGAGCGCGGAGCGGTAGCCGGCGACCCGCGCGCTGCTGCACATCTTGCGCTGGTGTCCGGCGATCACCGCGATCCGCTCGTGGCCCAGCGACAGCAGGTGTTCCGTCGCCGTCACTCCGCCGTGCCAGTTCGCCGCGCCCACCGACACCACACCCGCCGGCGGTTCGAGCACCGGGTCGATCATCACGTACGGGATGCGGTGCTGGTCCAGCCAGGCGTACTGGGACTCCGTCAGCTCGGCCAGGTTGAACAGCACCCCGGACGAGCCGCGCGCGATCAGTTTGTCCAGCCAGCCGCGCTCCGGACGGCCGCCCCGCGTCCGGGTCAGCCCGGCCGAGACCACCACCTCCAGACCCGCGTCGTGCGCCGCCGCCTCCACCCCGTGCAGCACCGCCCCCGACCAGGAACTCTCCAGCGAGTGCACGACGAGATCGACCAGCCCGGACGCCTTCCCCGCGTCGAAGCGGGGTCTGCGGACGTAACCGAGCCGGTCGAGCGCCTCGGTGACCCGGCGTCGGGTCTCGGGGGCCACGTCCTCACGGCCGTTGACCACCTTGGAGGCGGTCGGCACGGACACCCCCGCCTCGCGGGCCACGACCGCCAGGGTCGGCCCGGCCGTCACGCTCGCACTCCCCGTGCGGACCATCGGGAACCACCTCTCCGGCCCGCCCGAGGGCCATGAAAAGTTTCGACCAGCGCTGCGCATAGTAAGCGCTCTCTACCCTAGGTTCGCCGCACGACCTCGGGAAGAGGCAGGAGTTCGCAGGTCTTGGCGGACCCGGGCTTTCGAAACTCCGAACACGGCTATCGGGATGCGGCCGGATGCGCCGGCTACGGCTGTCGGCAGTCGAGGCGGAATCCCGTGAAGTCGGCCGTGAACCCCCCGTCGACGAGATCCACGGCATGGATACCGGCCATCGCCCCGGTGAAGCGCAGCTTCGATCCGTGGTCGTCGGAGAGCTGTGTGAAGTCCAACGGCGGCCCGACGGGCGTACGTACCCCGTCCTCGACGCCCCGGACGTACCAGAACCGCGCTTCGGCGCCGTCGACGGTCACGCCCAGAATGAGCGGCACGCTCGCGTCCACCTCCACCACGGCCATCCGCCTCGTGCCGTCCTCGTCCCGCTCCACCAGGCTGAGCACCGTACGGCCGCCGCCCCGCCACTGCTGGCCGCGCTGCTCCTCGTCCTCGGGCTCCGCCCAGGTCAGGTCGAGGGCGAGATACGCCTCGGTGTTGTACCAGAGCACCAGGCCGGCGGCCTGCGTGAAGGTGCGTGGCCGCGCCTCGACGGTGACCTCGGCCTCGGCGCGGTGCTCGGTGATCCGCTGGGCGAGCAGGCTGTGCGCCCACCGCGACTCGGGACCGTGCCGGCCGCGCAGCCGGATCCAGTCGGCGCGGGTGGTGGCGTCCGCCCAGGACGGATCGGGTGCGGCGCGCAGGGTGCTCCAGGGCCAGCCCAACGGGTCGGCGGAACGGGAGGGTTGGTCCGGATCGGCAGGTGTGGGTACGTCATCGGCAGGTGTGGGTACGTCGACCTCGACCGCCGGATGCCACCCACCGTGCCGCAGCCTCGGCCAGCCCTGCGCGTCCCAGGTCACCGCCTGGATCGCCGTCTCGCGGCCGAGCGGGCAGCGCGGTCCGGCCGGCGTGCGCAGCGGACGGGCCGTCAGATGGCTCAACACCCACTCACCGCCGGGGGTTTGCGCCAGCTCGCCGTGCCCTGCCTTCTGCAACGGCAGCGACGGGTCGTCCCGGGAGGTCAGCAGCGGCCGTTCGTCGAGCTCGTACGGGCCGGTGATCGTACGGCCGCGGGCCACCCGTACCCCGTGCTCGAACCCCGTACCGCCCTCCGCGAGGACCAGGTGGTACCAGCCGTCGCGCCTGACCAACTTCGGCCCCTCGATGAGCCGTTCGTGCTGGAGGAGCAGGTGCGTGTCACCGAGGGGACTCAGCGTCTCCCGGTCCAGTTCGGTCAGCACGATCCCGGCGAAGCGGCTGCCGCCCGGGCGGTGGTCGTTCTGGAGATTCAGCAGCCACACCCGGCCTTCCTCGTGGAAGAGCGCGGGGTCGAAGCCGTGGCTCGCGACTCGGCGCGGTGCCGTCCACTTGCCGCCCGCCTCGGTCGCCGTAGTGACGTAGGTGTCCGTGTCGAAGTACGGCGTGCCGACCGAGCGCACGATCGAGTAGACCATCCAGAAGCGCTCGCCGTCCCAGCTCAGCGACGGGGCCCAGATGCCGCCCGAGTCGGGGACGCCGGCCAGGGAGTCGCCGGGGACCGCGCCCTGGACATGGCCCGCGTACTCCCAGCGCGCCAGGTCCCGCGAGCGGTGGATCGGGATCGTCGGGAACCACTCGAAGGAGCTCGTCGCCACGTAGTACCAGTCGCCGACGCGGACCAGTGACGGGTCGGGCGCGAAGCCGCGGATGACCGGATTGTGCAGCACGGTCACGTCAAGTCTCCCGGGATCATGGTCATTTGAGGGCCCCCAGTGTCACACCCGTCCGCCAGTAGCGGCGCATCGCGACCATCATGATCGCCATCGGGACGATGGAGAGCAGGGCGCCGGTCAGGACGAGGCTGGTCAGGTCGACGCCCGACTCCAGGCGTTTTCCGGACCAGTTGTACAGGCCCAGGTTGAGGGTCCAGTTCTCCTCGCCGCGCAGCACGGTCAGCGGGAGGAAGAAGGCGTTCCAGGTGTTCACGAACGCGAGCAGGAAGACGGTCGCGCCGCCCGTGGTCATCATGCGCAGCACGATGCTGAAGAAGATCCGCAGCTCACCGGCGCCGTCGATGCGGGCCGCCTCCAGCAGTTCGAAGGGGATCGTCGCCTCGGTGTACACCTTGGCCAGGTACACGCTGAACGGGTTGATCAGGCAGGGGATCAGCATCGCCCAGGGCGTGTCGACCAGACCGATCTCCGAGAACAGCAGGTACAGCGGCAGCGTGAGCAGCGCGATCGGGATCAGGAACGAGCCGACCACGCAGGCGAAGACGAGGTTGCGTCCGGGAAACTGGAAACGGGCCAGGCCGTAGCCCGTCATGAGGGCGAGCAGCGTGCCGCCGAGCGAGCCGACACCCGCGTACAGGAACGAGTTGGCCGTCCAGCGCAGGAAGATGCCGTCCTCGTACGTGAACAGCTGATGCAGGTTGTCCCAGAAGTGCCAGCCGGAGAACCACAGGCCGTTCGACTGGTACAGCCCCGTGCGGTCCTTGGTCGAGGCGACGATCAGCCACCACACCGGGAACAGGCTGTAGACACTGGCCAGGCTCAGGCCGATCAGGAGGAAACGCTGGCCGCCGCGACCGCGCGAGGCGGGGTCGGGCTGGGCGAGCCGGCGGGCGGTGCGGGACGACGCCCGCTTCGTGCCGTTTTCGGTCATCAGCATCAGTCCACCTCCTTCGAGGTCAGCCGGTAGAACAGGAAGGAGGCCACGCCGAGGATCAGGGCGAGCAGCACCGACAGGGCGGCGGCGTAGTGGTAGTTGCCGGCGTTGAACGCCTGGTTGTAGATGATCATGATCGGGGTGAAGCTGTCGCTGACCGTCTGCGGGGTGATGTTCCTGAACAGCGCCGGCTCGTTGAAGATCTGGAGCATCTGGATGACGGACAGCATGCCGGTCAGCACCAGCGCGCCGCGCACGAACGGGATCTTGATGTTCAGGGCGATCCGCCGCTCGGAGGCCCCGTCCAGGCGCGCGGCCTCGAACAGCTCGCGGGGCACGCCCTGGAGCGCCGAGTAGATGATCACCATGTTGTAGCCGATGCCGTGCCAGGTCAGCAGGTTGCCGATGGACGGCCAGACCATCGAGGGCGCGAAGAAGTTCCAGTCGAAGCCGAACAGCTTGCCCAGCGGGGTCAGCGGGCCGACGTCCGGGCTGTACACGTTGATCCACACCAGGGCGGCGACCACCCCGGGGATCATGTACGGCACCAGCAGCACGATCCGGAACCGGCCCGCCGCCCGCGAGGTGAGCACGTCCAGGGCCAGGGCCAGCAGGAGGCTGATGAGCAGCATCACCGGGATCTGCACGCAGGCGAAGAGCACCACCCGCAGGACCGAGCCCATGAACGCCGAGTCGGTCAGACCCTGCTGGTAGTTGTCGAGACCGGAGAACTCCTGTGTGGCGCCCCCGAGACCCAGTCCGGACTGCTGCTCGCGGAACAGCGACTGGTAGACGGCGTAGCCGATGGGGAGCAGGTACAGGAAGACGAAGCCGAGCTGGAAGGGCACCGTGAAGGCGGCACCCTTCCAGCGCAGTGAGCGAATCATCGGTGTCTGCCTCAGCCCTTGACGCTGATACCGCGGGACTTCAGGTCCTTGACCGTCCACTCCTGCATGTGCGCCAGCAGGTCGGTGACCTTCTGCTCCTTGTTGACGACCTTGGCCCAGCCGGCCTGCATCTCGGTGAACATCGCGGTCCAGTCCGGGCCGTAGACCCAGTCCGTGGTGACGGTGCCCAGGCTGTCCGTGACGACCTTCTTGGCCGGCTCGTAGTTCGTGCCGAGCAGCTTCTCGGAGATCGCGTCACCGACGTAGGTGTCGCTGTCGGCCAGCGCCGGCATCACGCCGTTGCCGGTCTCGGGGCTCGCCATCGTCTTGACCGCGCCGGCGTTCGTGGACATCCACAGCGCGGCCTCGGCGGCCTGCTTCTGGTTCTCGCACTGCTTGGTCACCAGGTTCACGCTGCCGGTCAGGTTGGTGCCGGCCGGGGTCTTGGGCGCCTCGCCGGTGAAAGCCGGCCAGGGGGACAGGGCCCACTTGCCGAAGGACTTGGTGAAGTTCTGCACCATGCCGGCCATCTGCCAGGTGGAGATCTGCCGGGTCGCGGTGCCGCCGGTGTCGTAGTTGCGCTGGACGGCCGCGTAGTCGGCGAAGGACAGCTTGGAGTTGAGGTCGTTGTCGATGATCTCCTGGATCACCTTGGCGGCCTTGAGGGTGCCCGGGTCCTGGAAGTCCACCTTCCAGGCGTTGCCGTCGATGGAGTACCAGTGCGCCCCGGCCTGCATGGCGAGCACCTCCAGGGTGCTGGGGTCCTCACCGGCGTAGTTGGTGATCTTGACGCCGTGCTTCTTCAGCACCTTGCCCGCGGCGATGAACTCGTCCCAGGTCGTCGGGGCCTTGATGCCGTACTTCTTGAAGAGGTCGGTGCGGTAGATCGTGAAGTTCGGCGAGGAGCTGGTGGGGACGCCGTAGAGCTTGCCCTGCACCTGTGCGCTCGCCCAGGCGCCCGTGTTGAACTTGTCCTTCTCGCCCTCGACGTACTGCGTGATGTCGGCGAGCGCGTCCTGCGACACCCAGCTGGTCACGTACTCGGCGGTGTTCTGCACGAGACAGGGGGCGTTCTTCGCCTTCACCGCGTTGGTCAGCTGCTTCTGCATGGTCAGCTGGTCGGTGACCTTGGTGTACTTCAGCTGGATGTCCTTGTGGGAGGCGTTGAACGCCTTGACGACGGCATCCTGGCCGTTGGCCCAGCCCCAGAAGGGGAGGGTGACCGGACCCGAGGAGCCCGAGGAGTCGGAGTTCCCTGAGTCCGATCCGCCGCCGCATGCGGAGAGCAGACCTGTCAGCGCGAGTCCCGCGACGGCTGCGCGGGCGAAGCTTCTCCGGGGGCTGGTGAAGTTCATCTGACCGTGTTCCTTCGGATCGGGGCGTCTCAGCAAGGGGAGAGCGGAGGACGGCGGCTCGGTGCCGGCCGGGAACGGCGGCCGGAAACCATCGGCTCGCGGTTGCGGGGGGTCGGCCAAGCGGAAGATGTAGTAAGCGGTTGCTGGGACCGTAGGCCGACGGTCCTGCTCATAGCAAGAGGTGCGCGGCAAATTTGTTACGCGGGTTTGTCCGCCGGGTTATGAGCAGATGCACGCGGACCGCGCCCGCGCGGGCTGAGGTAGGCGCAGGTCAGCGGCGTGTCGGCAGGGCTCCGGCCCGGCGGCGGCCGGTGCCTGGAGCCCGCTGCGACGACCGTCAAAAAGTGCGGGAAAACGTTTACTAACGATCTATCTGCCGTCGGTCGTCTTCAGCCGTGCCGAACAGGCGGCCGCACGGAGCTCCGTACGACGACATGGGTGCCCAGCACGAGGTGGTCGCTGTCGCCGACCTTGCGGCGGCCCCCGCCACCCTCACGCCGGTCGGCGACGGCCCGCAGGGCGACCCGGCCCATCTCCTCGTACGGCACGTGCACGGTGGTGAGTTGGGGGGTGAGCTGGGAGGCGAGCGGGATGTCGTCGTAGCCGACGATCGACACGTCCTCGGGGACGCGCAGGCCGGCCGCGCGCAACGCCTGCATCGCGCCCGCGGCGACCACGTCGGTGCCGGCCAGCACCGCGGTGAAGTCGAGCCCGTCGCGCAGGCTCCCCTGGACGGCCTCGTAGCCGTGCTCGTAGTCGTAGGGGCCGTGGCGCACCATGCCCGCATCGAAGGGCACGCCGTACGCCTCGAAGGCGCGGGTGGCGCCCCTCAACCGGCCCTGCGCGGTGGTGAGTTCCTTGTGTCCGGGCAGGACCAGGACCTTGCGGTGGCCGGCCGACAGCAGGTGGCTGGCCATCGCGTAGGCACCGCCCTCGTTGTCGTAGTCGACCGTCGTGGCCGGTACGTCGCCCTCCAGCGGAGGGCGGCCCACCAGGACCAGATGGGAGCCGGCCGCGTCCAGGGAGCGGGCGAAGCGGGCCATGCGCAGCTGGTACTCGGCGTAGTCGTAGGCACCGCCGAGCAGGACCACCGCGGCGACGCCCTGCTGGCGCATCAGGTTGACCAGGGCGAGTTCCCGCTCGGGATCGTCCCCGGTGGTGCCCACCAGGGAGAGCCAGCCGCGCAGGGTGGCGGCGCCCTCGACTCCCTTGGCCACGTGGGCGAACGCGGCGCCGGTGATGTTGTTGATGAGGATGGCCACCGTCGGCGTGCCGCCGCCGGCGAGGGAGCGGGCGTGCGCGTTGGTGACGTAGTCGAGGTCGCGGACGACCTTCATCACCCGGCGGCGCAGGTCCTCCGAGACCGGGTAGTTGCCCGACAGGACGCGCGACACGCTCGCGACGGAGACGCCCGCCTGCTCGGCCACATCGCGGATGGTGGCCCGTCCGGCGTCCCCGGCCGCCTTGCGCTGACTCACCGTTGCGGCTCCTTCATGGTTGCGGCTGCTACGCCGGGCGGCCGTAATGCCCGCCTTTCGGCGGCCGGCCAGGGGCTCGGAGCAGGTCCTGCGGATCTGCCGAGACCGGTGGGGGTGTCCCGTGCCCCCACGCCCGTACGGAAACCGTATCCCATTGTTTCCCGCAGGTGTTTCCCGCGCCCGGCCTCGCCGGCCGGCCCGGGGCCCGGTCCGGTCGTCACGCGACCCGGGCCAGGTCCGAGTGACGCACCTCGTGGGCCGGTGGCGCGCCTGCGACCAGGCGTTCCAGTTCCTCGACGACGATACGGCCGAGGCGTTCCAGCTCGTTGCCGAGGGAACCGGCGATGTGCGGGGTGAGGAAGACGTTGGGCAGGCGGTAGAGGGGGGAACCGGCGGGCAGCGGCTCGGGTTCGGTGACGTCGAGGATCGCGTGCAGCCGGCCGGAGACCAGCTCGTCGGTGAGCGCGTCGGGGTCGACCAGGGCGCCCCGGGAGGTGTTGATCAGGACGCCGCCGTCCTGGATGAGGGCGAGCCGGGCGGCGTCGAGCATGCGGTAGGTCTCGGGGATGTCGGGGGCGTGCAGGCTCACGATGTCGCTGTGTCTGAGCAGGTCCTCCAGCGACAGCGGTTCGGCGCCCAGGGCGGCGGCCTCGGCGGGGCTGACGTACGGGTCGTGCAGCAGTACCGAGAAGTCGAACGGCCGCAGCAGCTCCAGGAGCCGGCGGCCCACGCGGGAGGCGCCGATGACCCCGATCCGGCGGCCGACGTTGCCGGTGGCCGCGGTCTCGGCGGGGGACGGATAGGTGTGGGTGGCGCGGAAGCGCTCGCGGTGGGCGAAGGTGTCCTTCCCGGCCAGCAGGATCATGGCGAGGGTGTACTCCGCGACCGGCAGGGCGTTGCCGGTCACCGCGCTGGAGACGGTGATGCCGCGTTCCCACAGCGCCTCGCCGACCAGCGAGCGGACCGAGCCCGCGGCGTGCAGGACGGTGCGCAGGCGGGGGGCCGTGGCGAGCACGCCGGCGCCGAGGCGGGGGCAGCCCCAGCCGGTGATCAGTACCTCGGCGTGGGCCACGGCCTCGGCCGAGGCCGGATCGGTGAAGTCCCGTACGACGAGCGCGGGGTCGAGGTCGGCCGCCCGCGTCAGCCGGGCCATGAGCGGCGGGGGGAAGAGCAGGGGGAGGTGCACGGGATCCATCGCGAACACGGCCCTGGGTGGCTGCTGCGGGCTGGGCATGTCTCTCCTGACGCACTGAGTGGAAACATTTTCTGAAAGCGCCTTCTACCGTAGATCTGGCGACGAGCGACGGTCAATCGGCAGGACAGGACGGTCAATCGGCAGGACAGAGTGCCAGGTCGGCTTCCGGGTGGCTCCGGGCGGGCGCTCGGGGCGCCGGGTGGCGTGAAATCGCTTACTGGGGCTTCCGGAGCCTTTCCGGAAGGATCGGGATGAGGTGGACCGGCTACGGCAACCGGTTCCCGATCCGGCGGCCGACGGCGTCGTCCCGCTCCCCGTTTTCTTTGCAGATCAGACCGCGTTCCACCGGCTTCGTGCGGCCGGTCGGCCCATGACGCCGAGGTTACACAGTCTTTTCGAAAGTTCGTCAAGAGTCTTGACGCCGTTTCCGGACAGGAAGAAGCTCCTCCCCAACACGCAACAACCGGTTGCTACCGGTGAGCTGTGATCGACGAGCCGATTCTTGGCCGAAATCTCGTACGGACAGAGCAGGAGGTGGTGCGTTCATGCGCCCACATGCCGGTGCCCCCCTGAGCCGCCGCCGTTTTCTCTCCCTCTCCGCAGGAGGCACGGCGGCCGGCGCGGCGGCGCTCAGCGGCTGTGCCCTCCAGGTGTCCTCCGGGGTCAGCGGGGCGGGGGAGACCATCACCGTGATGGTCAACTCCGGCGACATCACCCCGGAGCAGGTGAAGCAGGCCCAGAAGGAACTCGGCATCAAGATCGCTCTGGTGAAGTACGACATCACCAAGCTCATCGCGATGCTCACCAGCGGCAACCCGCCCGACCTGGTGCGCGGTGTCGGTGCCGTGGACCTGCCGTACTTCGCGGCGCGGGACGTGGCCGAGGAGCTGGACCCCTACTTCGCCCGGAGCAGCGTCCTCAAGCCGGCCGACCTGGACCCCGTCAACGACCTGTGGCGCTACGACGGCCGCACCCAGGGCAAGGGTCCGCGCTACGGCATGGCGAAGGACTTCTCCCAGGACTCCATGTACTGGTACAACACGGCGGCCTTCGACAAGGCCGGTGTCGCCCACCCACCGGAGACCGAACCGGTCACCTACGAGGAATGGCTGGACAAAGCCAAGAGCCTCGTACAGCGCAAGAGCGGCCAGACCACCGTCTTCGGCGGCAGCTACAGCGGCCTCACCCGGTCCACGCTCCTGACGACCATGACGGCGTCCGCCGGAGGCAGCCTCTTCAACGACGACTTCTCCCGGGTCGATTTCACCACCCCCGAGGCCCGCAAGGCCCTGGCCTGGTTCATCGACTACTGCAAGACCAAGGTCGGGCCGAGCCTCATCCAGCCCGACCCCAATGGCTGGGACGGGCCCACCTACCAGGCCGGGCGGATGGCCATGTCGAACTCCGGCTACTGGCTGGGCGGCATGATCTACCCGGACAAGAAGCTGGCGGAGGTGTCCAGCCTGGCGCCCGCCCCGCTCTTCGCGGGCGGCGCGCGGATCAGCGCCTGCCAGGGCGGCACCGGACTGTGGATGCCGAGGAAGGCGAAGAACAAGGACGCCGCGTGGCGCGTCTTCGAGTGGTTCTTCGGCCAGGGGCCCGCCAAGGAGCGCGCCGCCGGCGGCTGGGGCATCCCCACCCTGAAGTCGATGCGTTCCCTGATGCCGGCCCAGGAGGACTACCAGAAGCGGGTGCTGAAGGTGCAGGACAACGAGCTGAAGCACTTCTCGGTGGTCTCCTTCACCCCTTACACCAGGGCCGACGCACTCGACGCCCTCTTCAACCAGATCGCCCCGGCCGCGATGAACGGCCAGATCTCCGTCGACACCCTCGCGGGACGCCTCAACTCGTCCGTCAACGAGCAGCTGAAGCGCGGTAAGGAGCAAGTGGGATGACGGTCGACCAGATCTCCTCCGTCGCGGGCCGGCCGGACGCCGTCGCGCACGCCGGTCGCGCACCGGCCGTCGGCGGATCGCGGACCTCGATGACCGCGCGCAGGCACCGCGCGTTCTACATGTTCACCTCGCCCTGGATCATCGGGTTCCTGCTGCTGACCGTGACGCCGATGGTGTACGCGCTGTGGCTGAGCTTCACCACGTTCGACGGTATCTCGCCCAACTGGAAGTACGTCGGGCTCGGCAACTACCGCGAGCTGCTGAACGATCCGGTGACCTGGGACGCGCTCGGCCGCGCGGGCCTGTTCGCGGTGACCTCGGTACCGCTGTCGATCATCGCGGGACTCTCTCTCGCCGTCCTGGTCAACCGGCCGATCAAGGCGCGCGGTCTGTTCCGCACCCTGCTCTATCTGCCCGCGGTGGTGCCGCCGGTGGGCGCGGGCCTCGCCTTCAAGCTGCTCTTCGACCAGAACTCCGGCGCTTCCAACGGTGTCCTGACCTTCTTCGGCTTCGACGCCATCGGCTGGCTCGCCGACCCCTACGCCCGCTACGTCCTGTTGATGACGGTGCTCTGGGCAGCCGGAAACGTCATGATCATCTCGCTGGCGGGGCTCCAGGACGTCCCCCGCGAACTCCACGAGGCGGCCCGCATCGACGGGGCGAGCGCCTGGCGCACCTTCCGCAGCATCACCGTGCCGCTGCTGTCACCCGTCCTGCTCTTCCAGGCGGTCACCGGGATGATCGCCTCGGTACAGACCATCATGCCGCTGCTGCTGGCGCCCCTCGGCGACACGAGCGGCATCACCACGGTCCCGCAGTCCAACTACCTCTACATGATGCACGTGTTCGCGCAGTACTTCGCGCTCGGCCGCTACGGCTACGCCTCCGCACTGCTGTGGGTGCTCTTCGTGCTGATCCTCATCGTGACCGGACTCATCTTCAAGTTCACGTCCGGCGTGGTGTTCTACAACGTCGAACCGGAGGCGAAGAAGTGACCGCCACCAGCCTGCCGCCCAAGTCGTTCGCGACCGACGCCCGCGTGCGGGTGCGTGCCAAGCGCCTCGTCCTCTACACGGTCCTCGTCTGTGTTACCGGGCTGTTCCTCGGCCCCTTCGGCTGGCTGATCCTCTCCGGCCTGAAGACCCAGGGCGAACTGGCCGCCTCGCCCGTGCACTGGCTGCCCGACGTCTTCCAGTGGCACAACTTCGCCGACGCCTTCAACCAGATCGACTTCCTCGGCTACGCCCGCAACTCCCTGATCATCGCCCTCCTCTACGCCACTCTCGTCACCCTCAGCTCGGCCTGGGTCGGCTTCGGCTTCGCCCGGCTCGAGGCGCCCGGCAAGAAGGTGCTGTTCGGCGTCCTGCTCGGCTCGATGATGTTGCCGCAGATGGTCACCCTGCTGCCGACCTACCTGATCTTCGCCAAGGTCGGCATGGTCAACACGTACTGGCCGTGGGTGCTGTGGGGCCTGTCCGCGGCGCCGTATCTGGTCTTCCTCTTCCGGCAGTTCTTCGCGGGCATGCCGCGCGAGCTGGAGGAGGCCGCGATCGTCGACGGCTGCGGTTACGCGTCGATCTTCTGGCGGATCTTCCTGCCGCAGTCCTGGCCCGTGCTGTCCGCGAGCTTCATCATCGCCTTCACCTGGAGCTGGGGCGACTACATCGCCCCGCAGCTGCTGCTGTCCACCGACCGCACCACGCTCGCCGTCGCGGTGATGACCGCCTACGTCAACGAGGGCGGTACGCCCGTCCCCGAGCTCCAGGCCGCGGCCTCCGTGATGTACGTCGTCCCGATCCTGCTGATCTTCCTGATCGCCCAGCGCGGCTTCGTCGCCGGGATGTCCACCACCGGACTCAAGTGACCTTCCGTATCCCTCATCCCTCCCCTTACTGAAGGAACCGCTTCATGAACGACACCCAGAGCACCGGCCTGTCCCGGCGCACCGTTCTCCAGGCCGCGGGTGCCACGGTCGCCGCGTACTCACTGATCGGAGGGGCGGCCGGCACCGCGAGAGCGGCGGACGGGCCCGCGTCGACCGACAAGCTGGTGGTGTACCCCATCCCGAGCGGGGTCCCGACCAACTCGAGCTACTCGGTCAAGGCCCGTACGGCGGGCGGTGAATGGCAGACGGTGCCCGTCTACCGTTCCAGGGCGAAGCAGATCGACGCGAACACGGGCAGTGGTCCGGTCTTCAACTCCTCCGTTGCCACCTTCGACTTCACGGGCACCGTCGAGGTCGCCGTCACCTCGGCCAAGGGCGCCATCGGCACCGCGCGGATCCGCCCCCTGTCGTACGACATCGACTTCACGGTGGACGGCGCCACGGTGAGCTTCACCCTCACCGAGCCGCGCAACCTCTCCATCGAGGTCGACGGCGATCTCTTCAACAACCTTCAGCTGCACGCCAACCCGATCGAGACGAACGCGCCCGACCCCGACGACCCCGACGTCATCTACTTCGGCCCCGGCCTGCACAAGACCACCGACAACGTGGTGAAGGTGCCCAGCGGCAAGACGCTCTACCTGGCCGGCGGCGCGGTGCTGACGTCGCAGGTGGCGTTCCAGAAAGTGGAGAACGCCAGGATCATCGGGCGTGGCGTGCTGTACAACTCGCCGAGCGGCGTCCTGGTGGAGTACTCGAAGAACATCGAGATCGACGGCATCATGGTGCTCAACCCGAGCAGCGGCTACTCGGTCACCGTCGGCCAGTCCCAGCAGGTCACCATCCGCAACCTGCACTCCTACAGCCACGGCCAGTGGGGCGACGGCATCGACGTCTTCTCCAGCGAGGACGTCCTCATCGAGGGCGTCTGGATGCGCAACTCCGACGACTGCATCGCGATCTACGCCCACCGCTGGGAGTACTACGGCGACGTCCGCAACGTCACCGTCCGCAACTCCACCCTCTGGGCGGACGTCGCGCACCCGATCAACGTCGGCACGCACGGCAACACCGACAAGCCGGAGACCATCGAGAACCTCGTCTTCAGCAACATCGACATCCTCGACCACCGCGAACCGCAGATGGACTACCAGGGCTGCATCGCGCTCAACCCCGGCGACAGCAACCTGGTGAGCAACGTCCGCGCCCAGGACATCCGGGTGGAGGACTTCCGCTGGGGCCAGCTGATCAACATGCGGGTCATGTTCAACAAGTCGTACAACACGTCCGTCGGGCGGGGCATCGACGGTGTGTACATCCGGAACCTGACGTACAACGGGACGCACGCGAACCCGTCCATCATGGTCGGCTTCGACGCGGACCACGCCATCAAGAACGTCACCTTCCAGAACCTCGTCATCAACGGCAAGGCCATCGCCAACGGGATGAAGAAGCCCGGCTGGTACAAGTTCACCGACATGATGCCGGCCTACGCCAACGAGCACGTGCTGAACACCCGGTTCCTGAACTCCACCGAGGCCACGTCCGCCAACAAGCCCGGGATCAGCAGCCCGGACCAGGCCACGGCCACCAAGAACCAGATCTTCAACTACCTGATCACGGCCACCGAGCTGCCGACGTCGTTCGGCGCCGACGCGCTGCCGAAGGGGCTGGCCATCGACACCGCCACGGGTCTGATCTCGGGGACCGTCGAGGACAACGTCGGCACCTTCACGGTCACCGTCTCGGCCACCAACAGCGTGGGCACCGTGACGCAGCCCCTCACGCTCACCGTCCAGCACGCGTGACGCGGCCCCTGAGAACCATGGAGTCACCCGTGTTTCCTCTCAGTCGACGGTCCTTCATCGGCGCGGCAGGGCTCGTGGTCGCGGCCGGAGGCGGACTGCTGTCCGCCTCCGCCGCGGCGGCGTGGGCCCAGGACGACAAGGCCCGGCTGCGGGCCTTCACCCACCCGGGGCTGCTGCACAGCGCCGCCGACCTGGCGCGTATGAAGGCAGCGGTCGCCGCGCAGGAATCGCCCGTCTACGACGGATACCTGGCCTTCGCGGCCCACGCCCGCTCCAAGTCGACGTACACGATCCAGAACACCGGCCAGATCACCTCCTGGGGCCGCGGCCCCACGAACTTCCAGAACCAGGCCGTCGCCGACTCGGCCGCCGCCTACCAGAACGCGTTGATGTGGTGCGTCACAGGGGAGCGCGCCAACGCGGACAAGGCCCGCGACATCCTCAACGCCTGGTCGGCCTCGCTCACCATGATCACCGGCGCCGACGGGCCGCTCGGCGCGGGCCTCCAGGCCTTCAAGTTCGTCAACGCGGCCGAACTGCTCCGGCACAGCGACTACGACGGCTGGGCGGACGCGGACATCGCCCGCTGCGCGGAGTCCTTCCTCGACGTCTGGTATCCGGCGGTGTCCGGATACATGCTCTACGCCAACGGCAACTGGGACCTGACGGCCCTTCAGACCATCCTGGCCATCGCCGTGTTCTGCGAGGAGCCCACCCTCTTCGAGGACGCCCTGCGCTTCGCCGCCGCCGGCGCGGGCAACGGCAGCATCCTCCACCGCGTCGTCACCGACGCCGGCCAGGGCCAGGAGAGCGGCCGCGACCAGGGCCACGAGCAGCTCGCGGCCGGTCTGACCGGCGACATCGCCCAGGTCGCCTGGAACCAGGGCGTCGACCTGTGGGGCTACGACGACCACCGCATCCTCGCCAACTTCGAGTACGACGCCCGCTACAACCTGGGCAACGACGTGCCCTTCGTCCCCGACCTCGACCGCACCGGCAAGTACATCAAGCAGACCGTCTCGGCGATCGGCCGCGGCAGCATGCCGCCGATCTACGAGATGGCGTACGCCCATTACGCCGGCGTCCGCGGCCTCGACACCCCGTACACCAAGGCGGCCGTCTTCCGCGGCACCGGCGGTGCCCGTTTCGTCGAGGGCAGCAACGACGACCTGCCGAGCTGGGGCACCTTCGCCTACGCCGGCACCAAGGCCCCGGCGCCCACCGTGCCCACGCCGCCGGCGGGCATCACCGCGACCGGCGACGGCAGGTCCGTCACCGTGAGCTGGCTGCCGTCGGCGTGGGCGAGCACGTACACCGTCCGCCGGGCCACCGCTCCCGAGGGACCGTATGCGGAGGTCGCGTCGGGCGTCGACGGGACACTGCATACGGACGACGACGGTGTGCGCCCCGGCCGGACCTACTACTACACGGTCACCGCCACCAACTCCCTCGGCAGCAGCGGTGATGCGAGCCCGGTGTCCGCGACCGCCGGACTTCCCGAGCCCTGGTCGACCCAGGACGTCGGGGACGTGAAGATCCCCGGGTCCGCCGCCTTCGACGGCGAGCGGTTCGTCCTCGAGGCGTCCGGCACCGCCGACACCTACCGCCTCGCCCACCTGCCGCTGACCGGCGACGGCACGGTCACCGCGCGGATCGTGTGGCCGCTCAGCTCGCAGTACTCCAAGATCGGCGTCACCCTCCGGACCTCCCTGGACGCGGACGCGGCACACGCCTCCATGCTGATCCAGGGGCTGCCGCTGCACACCTGGAGCGGGGTGTGGACCGTACGGCCGTCGGCCGGAGCCAAGACCTCTGGCACCGGCAGCACCCCCGTGCCGCCCACCCAGCAGCAGACGATCACCACGTCCGCCGCCTTCCCGATCTCCAGCCTCGGCACCCTGCCCGAGTCGGCGACCCCGCTGGAGGCGCCGTACGTCGAGGGCGCGGGCGACGGCTACCGGCTGCGGACGCCGTACTGGGTGCGGGTGACCCGCAAGGGCCGCCGCTGCACCGGGGCGATCTCCCCGGACGGCATCCGGTGGACGGTCGTCGGCTCGACCGAGGTCGACGGTATGCCGCGCACCGTATACGCGGGCCTCGCCCTCACCTCCTGCCTCGGCGTCGACGAGGAGTACGCCGAGACCGGCACCGGCGCCTTCGACAACGTCAGCGTGACGTCCGCGACCTCCGGCGAGGTGTGGTCGGTCCCGGGCCCCGCCCGCACGGCAGGCGACCTCAAGGCCACCCCCGGTGCCGACGCCGTCGAACTGGCCTGGACCGACCCGGATCTCTCCGCCCGCTACAAGGTGCTGCGCGCCACCGACGCCGACGGCCCGTACGTGACCGTCGCGACCGGCGTCGGCCCGGTCGGGTCCGGCACCCGCATCCGGTACGCGGACGCCACCGGCACGCCCGGGACGACGTACCACTACGCCGTCGCGAAGACCAACACCGCCGGGCGCGGCCCGCTGTCGGAGTCCGCCGCCGCGCGGATGCCGTCGCCGTCCGTGCCCCAACTCATCTCCGCCACCTCGGCGTTCGCCAACAGGGGCGTCGCCTTCCGGCACCTGCTGCGCGGCTCGCACGAGCCCATCCGGTTCGCCGCGACCGGCCTGCCCGACGGGCTCGGCGTCGACAAACGCACCGGCCTGATCTCCGGAACCCCCACCGAGACCGGCGAGTTCAAGGTCACGGCCACCGCGGGCAACGCGGCCGGCGACGGCACCGCAACCCTCACCCTCACGGTCGGCACCCCGCCGCCCGCCCCCTGGACCTACGGCGACCTCGGCGACGTGGTCCTCGACGACCGCGCCTTCGGGACACTCGGCGTGGTCGCCATCCGTACCCCGGGCAGCACGTCGTACGACGGCGGGACCTTCACCGTGCGCGGTGCGGGAGTCGATCTGACCGTCAACAACCAGGCAATGACAGGGCAGTTCGTACGACAGCCCGTCACCGGCGACTGCGAGGTCACCGTACGGCTGGTCTCCCGCACCGGAGCCACCGGCGACCGGGTGGGGCTGCTGATGGCCAAGTCGCTGTCACCGTTCGACCAGGCGGCCGGGGCGATCGTCAGCGGCGGCACCACCGCGCAGCTCATGCTGCGCACGACCGTCGCCGGAAAGTCGGCCTTCACCGGCAACGGAGCCGCCAACCAGCCCTCTTCGCTGCGGCTGAAGCGCACCGGGACCGCCTTCACCGCAGCCCTGTCCACCGATGACGGCGCCACCTGGACCGACCTCGCCTCCGGCGAGATCCCCGACTTCGGTGACGCCCCCTATTACGTGGGCCTCGTGGTCTGCTCCCGCAGCCCGCTTGCCCTCGGCACCGCGCAGTTCGAAGGGGTGAGCATCACGCCCCGGTAGAGCTCCCCATAGATCTCCCCACAGATCGGAGACGCACAGCATGAGCCGCACGAGCCGCAATTCCCCCCACGGGCACCTTCACACAACCGAGTTGAGCCGCCGCGGTCTGCTCAGGACCGCCGGCGGTCTCGGCGCCGCCGTCGCCCTGGGCTCCGCCTTCGCCGCCACCTCGGCGGACGCGGCGCCCGGCACCTTCACCCACCCCGGCATGCTGCACAACGCCGGTGACATCAACCGCGCCAAGGTCAGGGTCGCCGCGGGCGACGACCCCTGGCTGTCCGGCTGGAACAAGCTGACCGCCAACTCCCACTCCCAGTCCACCTGGACGCCCCGGGCGACGGCCACGATCATCCGCGGCGGCACCGGCGAGAACTACAGCCTCCTCTTCAACGACATCGCCGCCGCCTACCAGAACGCCCTGCGCTGGAAGGTCGGCGGCACCGAGGCCAACGCCCAGTGCGCTGCCAAGATCCTCAACGCCTGGGCGACGACACTCACGACCGTCACCGGCAACGCCGACCGGTTCCTCGCCGCCGGCATCTACGGCTGGCAGTTCGCCAACGCGGCCGAACTCATGCGGGACTACTCCGCGTTCGACCTCGGCGCCTTCCAGGAGATGATGACCAAGGTCTTCTACCCGCTCAACAACCAGTTCCTCACCGGCCACAACGACGCCTGCATCACCAACTACTGGGCCAACTGGGACCTGTGCAACATGGCCTCGATCCTGGCCATCGGGATCCTCAACAACGACGGCGCCAAGTACGACCAGGCCGTCACGTACTTCAAGTCCGGCGCGGGCAACGGCTCCATCGCACACGCGGTGCCGTTCCTGTACAGCAACGTGGACGGCTACGACCTCGGCCAGTGGCAGGAATCCGGCCGCGACCAGGGGCACACCGTCATGGGCATGGGCCAGATGGGCGCGATCTGCGAGATGGCCTGGAACCAGGGCGAGGACCTGTACTCGTACGACGGCCGCCGCTTCATGAAAGGCGCCCAGTACGTCGCCAAGTACAACCTCGGCAGCGACGTGCCCTTCACCACCTACACCTGGGGCACCGGCCAGAGCTGCGCCCAGCAGTCGCAGACCGTGGTCTCCTCGGCCTCCCGCGGCCAGGTGCGCCCGGTGTGGGCCCAGCTCCACTACCACTACGGCCGGCGCCTCCTGCTGGACGACAAGTACATCTCCCAGATGTGCTTCTCGGTCGCCCCCGAAGGCGGGGGAGGTGACTACGGCACCACCAGCGGCGGCTTCGACCAGCTGGGCTTCGGCACGCTGATGTACGCCAAATAGCCGCAAAACCGCGCTCGCGCACCGGAATACCGGGCCACCATGTGGTGCTCTGAAGTTCACGGTGCACGAGCGCGGAGCGGGAGGCTGGTGGGCACATGCCGGCAGCGGACCAGGCGGACAGGGCGGACCACGGGGCGACGGACCCGGTGGTCAGGACGCCGTACGGGGCCGTACGCGGCCGGTACGAGCAGGGCGTCGCGGTGTTCCGGGGCATCCCGTACGCGGCCCCGCCCTTCGGACCCCGCCGGTTCAGGCCGCCCGTGCCGCCCGAGCCCTGGGACGGCGTGCGCGACGCGGGCGACTTCGGGCCGACGGCGCCGAAACCGCCGTACTCCGAAGCCTTCGCGCAGTACCTGTCCGACCCGGACCTGCCCGGTGACGACTGCCTCAACCTGAACGTGTGGACGCCGGAGCCGGGCCCTGGTGCCCGGCTCCCGGTCATCGTGTGGCTGCACGGCGGCGCCCTCACCCGGGGCTCCTCGGCCGTGCCCGTGTACGACGGGCGCACCTTCGCCCGCGACGGAGTCGTCTTCGTCTCCATCAATTACCGACTCGGGGTCGAGGGCTACGGGCTCTTCCCCGACACCCCCGCCAACCCCGGCCTGCGCGACCAGATCGCCGCCCTGCGCTGGGTGCACGAGTCGATCAGGGCCTTCGGCGGCGACCCCGAGCGGGTGACCCTGGCCGGCCAGTCCGCCGGGGCCATCAGCATCGGCGCCCTGCTCGCCGCCCCGCAGGCCCAGGGACTGTTCCGGCGTGCCGTCCTCCAGAGCGGGCCGCCCGAGGCCCACGACCGCGACAAGGTACGGCGGATGGTGCGCCGCATGGCGACCCGGCTGAAGATCCCCGCCACCGCGGCCGCCTTCGCCGAGGTCGACCGGGAGCTGCTGCTGCGCACCCAGGCCGAGGTGGGCAAGCTCAGCAGCCCGGTGCTCGGCGGCCCCGCCTTCGGGATCGTCGTCGACGGCGATGTCGTACCGCGCGATCCCCTTCAGGCCCTGGTCGAGGGCGACGCGGCGCCGGGCGTCGACCTGATGATGGGCTGGACCCGCGACGAGTACCGGCTGTGGCTGGTGCCGGGCGGGCTGCTGGAACGCCTCGACCGGCTCGGCGCGGTCGCGCTGGCCGGCGCCATGGCCCGCTGCCACTGCGGCCACGAGGTGCCCCGCGGCTACCGGGCCCTGCGCCCCGAGGCCGGCACCGCCGAGATCGTCGGCCAGATGGTCACCGACCACCTGCTCCGCCTCCCGCTGCACCGCCTGGCCGAGGCCCGCCCGGACCACAGTCACGTCTACGAGTTCGCCTGGCCCTCCAACCTCCCCGACCTCGGCTCCTGCCACGCCCTGGAACTCGGCTTCGTCTTCGACACCGGCGAGGTCCCCGAGTCCGCCAAGCTGGCCGGCTGGGGCACCCCGCAGGAGCTGGCCGACGCGATGCACGGGGCCTGGGTGCGGTTCGCCGTCGAGGGCGACCCCGGCTGGCAGCGCTGGGACGACTCACACCCGGTACGGATCTTCGGCGACGGCGAACCGCACACGGCGTACGGCCCGCGCGACCGGGAGTTCGCGATGTGGACGGCCGATGCGGCTGCCCGGGACCAGGAAGCCGCGTCGGGGGCGTCCAAGGCTGCGGGGATGGTGCCGGCGAACGGCAACGGCGTGCCCGTGCGGAGCATGGAGCTGCGGTCGGTGGTACGGCGGCTGCGGTTGCCCGGGTCGGTCCGCCGGAGCTGAGCAGTCCCCGGACGGATCCTGGTGCCGAGGCGCTAGGAACCGGTTGCCGCCACCGAGTCCCGCATCACCACATGGGTGCCGAGCAGCAGATGCTCGTCCGGCGCCTCCGTCGTCCGCCCCAGCGCGGTGCGGACGGCGAGGCGGCCCAGCTCCTCGTAGGGGACGTGGACGGTCGTCAGGGCGGGGTGCAGATCGCGGGCGAACGGGATGTCGTCGTAGCCCGCCAGCGAGATGTCACCCGGCACGGCCAGGCCCGCCTCGTGCAGGGCGGTCAGCGCACCGGCGGCGACCATGTCGGTGGCGGCGACCACGGCCGTGAAGTCCAGCCCGTCCTTCAGCGCCCCGCGCATCAGACGGTGGCCGGAGTCGCGGGTGAAGTCGCCGTGCAGCAGCAGCTCCGGGTCGGGGTCCAGGCCGCGGGCGCAGTGGGCGGCCAGATAGCCGCGCTCGCGGCCCTGCGCCGTCGTGTGGTCCGCCTTGCCGCCGAGGAAGAGCACACGCCGGTGGCCCTGCGCCAGGACGTGCGCGACCAGGGCGAAGGCGCCGCCCTCGTTGTCGTACTCGATGACCGTCACCGGCGCCCCGGGCCCGAGCGTCGGACGGCCGCACAGCACCAGCCTGGACCCCGCCGACGCCAGCGAGTCGGCCATCCGGCGGGTGCGCTCGCGGTACTCGGCGGTGTCCGCGGCGCCGCCCACCAGGATCACGGCGGCGGCCCGCTGGGCGCGCATCATCTCGACGAACTCCATCTCGTGCCGCACGTCGCCCTCCGTGCTGCACACCAGGCACAGATGCCCGAGCCGGGTCGCCTCGCGCTCCACGCCGTGCGCCATGAGCGCGAACGACGGTCCGGTGATGTCCTCCAGGACGAACGCCAGCGTGGGCGTCGCGACCCCCGCGACCGCCTTGGCCCGCGCGTCGGCGACGTAGTCCATTTCACGCACCGCCCGCATCACGCGCGTCCGCGTCGCCGAACTCACCGGGTACACCCCGCCGAGCACCCGCGACACCGTCGACGCGGACACCCCCGCGCGCGCCGCCACGTCCCGGATGGTGCTCCGGCTCGCGTCCTCGCTCTTCCTGGTCATGTCCGCCTCGTCCCTCTCCCCGGGCTCCATCGCCCACCCCTCGGGAACAGCGGCAACGTGATGGCAACCGGTTCCCGATCCGGAGGCTAGCAGCGGGGAGGGTGAACCGGCAGGAGTTGGGCGGGGCTTCGGGGGTTGGGCGGGGCTTCGGGGGTTGCGTGGGCCTCGGGGGTTGGGCGGGTCTTCGGGAGTTGCGTGGGCCTCGGGGGTTGCGCCGGCCTTCGGGGGTTGGGCGGGTCTTCGGGAGTTGCGTGGGCCTCGGGGGTTGCGCGGGCCTTCGGGGGTTGGGCGGGTCTTTGGGGGTTGGGCGGGTCTTCGGGAGTTACGCGGGCCTCGGGGGTTGCGTGGGCCTTCGGGAGTTGCGCCGGCCTTCGGGAGTTGCGCGGGCTTCGGGAGTCACGTGGGCCTCGGGGGTTGCGTGGGCCTCGGGGGTTGCGTGGGCCTTCGGGGGTTGGGCGGGTCTTCGGGGGTTGGGCGGGTCTTTGGGAGTTACGTGGGCCTCGGGAGTTGCGCAGGCCTTCGGGAATAACGCGAGCCTCGGGAATAACGCAGCCTCCGGAATAACGCGAGCCTCGGGAAGTACGTGAGCCTCGGGAGTTACGCAGGCCTCAGCGTCCGCGCGATCGACCCGATCGCTTCCGGCCCCACCCGGCAGCACCCGCCGATCAGCCGGGCCCCGGACTCCCGCCAGCCGAGCACCTCTTGGGGCGCGAAGGTCGAGCGGCCGTTCCAGGCGCGGGCCTCGGCGTCCCAGGTCTCGCCGCTGTTGGGGTAGACCACGACCGGCTTGCCGGTGACCCGGGCCGCGATCTCGATCGCGCCGTCCACATCCTCCGGGACACAGCAGTTCACGCCGACCGCGATCACCTCGTCCGCGTCGGCGGCCAGGGCGAAGGCCTCCTCCAGCGGCTGCCCGGCACGGGTACGGTCGCCCGCGACGCTGTACGACAGCCAGGCCGGCACCCCGAGCCCGCGCACCGCCCGCAACTGCGCCTCGGCCTCCTCGGCGTCGGGCACCGTCTCCAGCGCCAGCACGTCCGGACCGGCGGCGGCCAGCACCTCCAGGCGGGGCCGGTGGAAGCGCTCCAGTTCGGCCACGCTCAGTCCGTACCGGCCCCGGTACTCGGAGCCGTCCGCGAGCATCGCCCCGTACGGGCCGGCCGAGGCTGCCACCCACAGCGGCCGGGTGACACCCTTCGCGCGCGCCTGCCCCGCCGCCTCGCGCGCCAACTCGACGCTCAGGCCCAGGAGTTCGGCCGCCCGCTCACGCTCGATCCCGCGCTGCGCGAAGCCCTCGAAAGTGGCCTGGTAGCTGGAGGTGATCGCCACGTCCGCGCCCGCGAGGAAGTAGGCGAGATGCGCCTCGGAGATCGCCTCGGGCCGCTCCGCGAGCAGCCGCGCCGACCACAGTTCGTCGCTCAGGTCGTGCCCGGCGGATTCGAGCTGGTTGGACATGCCGCCGTCGAGGACGACCGGGCCGGTGACAAGGGCTTCGGCGAGGGTGGAGTTGCTGGTCATACGACGACGGTAGTCCAGTCGCAGCGGTATACCGCACCGGATCATGTCCAGAACGTGAACAGATTGCCCACGATGTGGAACGCCGGATACGATCACACTTCCCCACCTCCCGGAATGTGACATGACTGCCCCCAGTACCACCGAGTCCGCCGAGCCCGAGGCGCGGCCGGCCCCGCGCCGCCGCACCTTCGGCCCGGCCGCCGCCACCGCCCTGGTGATGGGCAACATCATCGGCGGCGGCATCTTCGTGCTGCCCGCCACCGTGGCCCCGTACGGCGGCGTCAGCCTGGTCGCCTTCGTGGTGCTGTCGGCCGGCGCGGTGCTGCTCGCGCTGCTCTTCGGCAAGCTGGCCCGGCGCAGCCCGGTCACCGGCGGTCTCTACGTGTACCCGCGCGACGCCTTCGGCCCCTTCGCGGGCTTCCTGTCGGCCTGGTCGTACTGGACGATGTGCTGGGTCAGCATCGCGGCCCTGGCCGTCGCGGTCGTCGGATATGTAGACGTCCTGATACCCCTCCACGGCGACCACACCCTCGAAGCGCTGGTCGCGCTCGCCGCGTTGTGGCTGCCGGCCGCCGCGAACTTCGCCGGCACGCGCTGGGTCGGAGCGGTCCAGGTCGTCTCCACGATCCTGAAGTTCGTGCCGCTGCTGCTGGTCGCCACGATCGGCCTGTTCTTCATCGACACCGACAACTACGGCCCGTTCAACGCCTCCGGTGAGAGCGTCTCCGGTGCGCTGGCCGCCTCTGCCGCGCTGCTCCTCTACAGCTTCCTCGGCGTCGAGTCGGCCGCCGTCAGCGCGGGTGAGGTCCGCGACCCCGAGCGCAACGTCGGCCGCGCCAGTGTCCTCGGCACGCTGGGCTCCGCCCTGGTCTACATCCTCGGCATCGTCGCCGTCTTCGGCCTCGTCCCGCACGACAAGCTGGCCGCTTCCGGCGCCCCCTTCGCCGACGCGGTGAACTCCATCACCGGCGGCACCTGGGGCGGCACCGCCATCGCCCTGGTCGCCGTCGCCTCCATCACCGGCTGCCTCAACGGCTGGATCCTGATGGCCGCGCAGATGCCGTACGCCGCCGCCCGCGACGGCCTCTTCCCGGCGCCGTTCGCCCGTGTGGGCAAGGGCGGGGTGCCGGCGTTCGGCGTCTGGGCCGTCGCCGTCCTCGGCACGCTGCTCATCGCTCTCAACTACACGGCGGGCCCGGACACGACCTTCCGCGTCCTCGTCCTGATCACCACGTTCACCGGCTGCGTGCCCTACCTGCTCTCCGCCGCCGCCCAGCTGTACTGGCTGGCCAAGGGCACCCGCGAGCAGGTCCGCCCGGCCGGCCTGGTCCGCGACCTGATCGTCGCCGCCCTCTCCTTCGCCTTCTCCTTCTGGCTGATCGCCGGCGCCGGCTACGCGGCCGTCTACCAGGGCGTGCTGTTCCTCTTCGCGGGCATCCCGGTGTATGTGTGGCTGCGTGGACGCCAGGAGACGGCGGAAGAGCCCGCATAACCTTGGGGGATGTCTGACACCGATGCCGTGGCCGCGGAGGGCCCCGAAGTCGCCGATGCCGTGCACGCCGAGGCCCGAGAGGTCCTCGGCCCCTTCACCGGACCGGTCGTCCTGGACCCCCTCACCCACAACCCCAAGAACGGTGTCACCGGCGGCGTCTGGAACGTCACCGCCGGAGACCGCTCGGCCGTCCTGAAGGTCCTCACCCGCAACAAGGACGCCACCGGCCGCTGGGCGGCCTCGGACGACCCCCGGCACTGGAACTACTGGCGGTGCGAGGCCGACGTCTACGCCTCCGGCCTCGCCCAGGCCTGGGCGCCGTATGGCGTCCGCGCGCCCCGGCTGCTGGCCCGCGTCGAACGGGCGGACGGGGACGTGGCGTTGTGGCTGCAGCGGGTGCGGGGCGAGCCGGCCACGGACTGGTCGATCGCCCGGCACGTGGAGCACGCCCGGCGCCTGGGCGCCGCTCAGGGCGCGGTCGGTGCGACGGACGACGAACCGTGGTTCTCCCGCCGCTTCCTGCGCCAGTACGTCGACAGCAACACCCTCGGCCAGGAACTCCTCGACGACGACGAGGCCTGGCAACAGCCCCTGGTCCGCGACCACTTACCCGACGGCCTGCGCCGCGCCATGGTCCGGCTGCACCACGACCGCGAGTGGTTCCTGGACATCATGGAGTCCCTGCCGCGCGCCTTCAGCCACCTCGACCTGTGGCCCGCCAACGTCCGCGCCGACGGCCCCGACAGCGCCCTGTTCGACTGGGCGTTCGCCGGGGACGGCGCCCTCGGCGAGGACCTCGGCAACTACCTCCCCGACTCCGTCTTCGACCTGTTCGTCCCGGCCACGCGCCTGCCCGAGTACGCGGCGGCAGCCTACGACGCCTATCTGCACGGCCTGCGGCAGAGCGGCTGGAAGGGGGACGAGAACCTCGTACGGCTGGCGGTGTGCGCCTCGGCCGTCAAGTACGACTGGATGACAGGGCTGATGCTGGCCCGCGCGGGGGAGGAGCAGCTCGATTACGGCGGCGGCCGGGCCGTGGATGCCCAACGCCGTTACCGCGAACGCGGGTTGACGCTCGCGTTCCTCGCGGAGTGGGCGGATCGGGCGCGTGCGCTGGCCCCGCGGCTGGGGTATCCGGAGGCGCCGAGCGGCCGTTGACCCTTGTACTTGAGTGGACTCCAGCACCTAGCGTCGAGACAGAACTGGTCTTTCCGGTACGCCTGAGAAAGGAGAGTCGTGATGGAGGAGAACATCGGGGCGAACCCGACGGGAGCCACAGAGCCCCGAGTGCCGTCCCGTCGGCGGATGCTCGGCATGTCCGGAGCTGCCGGGCTGGCCGCCGTGGGCGCGTTGGGCGCGGCGAGGCTCCCGGACGAGATATCCGGACCGGGAAAGGACGCCGAACCGAGCCAGGTCGCGGCCCGCGTGACCGCACCGCCCCCCGATGGGGTCCTCGGGGCGAACTTCAACGGTGCCCCGAACGAGATGTTATTCGCCGAGCTGGAAGATCTCTCGGCCACCTGGGTACGCGGGTTCTTCCCCATGCCCAACGCCGATCAGGGCCCCATCGCCGAAAAGCCGCAGATCGAAAAGCTTCTGACGGCCGGCGAACTTGGATACGGCACGGTGCTGTCGCTGAAATTCCCGTACAAGAAGAATCCCATCCCGACCCCCGGCAGCGATGCCTGGATGACCGCGTTCGCGCGCCTGGAAAGGGTGCTGCCGGTCGTCATGAACAAGGTCGACATCTTGGTGATCGGCAACGAACCGTTCGTCGAAAGCCAATCCCAGGATCGCGATGAACGCCTCAACGAATTCTACGAGCAGCTCGCTCAACGCGTCATCGCTTACCGTGACAGCAGCTCCGCGACCAGGACCAAGCTCTACATGGGGGCGCTCAACCATCGAGCCGCTTGGCGTACGGATGCCACGAACCGCTGGCTGCGCTTCGTGAACAGGACCCTGGCCATCGACGGCGTGGACATCCATCCGCACCTGGCGGCCCCGGGCGGTGCCCAGAAGTACCTCGAGTACGTCCTCCCCCTCATGCGCCCCGAACAGAAGTTCCTGGCCACCGAGTTCTCCCTCGTCCACCTCTGGGGGGACCATCTGACAGACCCGGTCTCCGCCGAATTCGCCAAATGCCACCCGGAGGAGGGCGGGAAACTCGTGTGGGAGGTGCTCCGCGGAGCCACCCAGCAGCGCTTCACCCAGCAGAAGTGGGACGACTTTCTCTCCAAGAGTCCCTGGTTCGAAAGCAACAAGACCTATCTCCAGGATCAGGTCGAGAAGTTCCGCAGCTCGAAAAGGCTCGCGGTGGCTACCTATGGGGTGAGCCAGGACGAGGCCATGGCGACTGGTTTCACCGAGAAGTCGGTTCCATGGATACTCAACAGCTTGTTCTGTCCCTATACCGTGCAGGGCGGCGAGGACGGTCTCCCCGGACGGAACCGCACGTGGATCAACCAGTTCCGCGCGCTGCAGAGCACCTAGCCCCGCCCCGCATGCCGTCCACTACTCCGCCGTCCACGGCGGCTACGCCGAGCCGCGGGCACCAAGAGCCCGACAGCAGCCCGACGGCCAGCACGTACGGCCACCAGCTCGAGATCAGCCGCGGCGGCGCCCAGTGAGGCTCGTTCGTGACCCACGGGGCCGACCGTGGGTACGGTTCTGGTGTCGAAGCTGAAGGACACCTACCCGTGCCGGTGTGGGACTCCTCGGAGGAGGGCCTGCGCTGCAAGTGCTATGCCAAGTGCAAGCGGTACGGAGCCGGCGCCAACTCGCTGTGCCGTTGCGCTTCGCGGAGATCGCGGCCAAGTGGGCGCCGGGAGTTCGTCAGAAGGGCTACAACGCCTGACACCGAGACTGCCGCCCAAGTGGCCGTCCTTCTTGGCCTGGACACGACGGCGGCCCACACCCTGTGAGGGGCGAGCCGCGGTGTGGGTAGGGCCTCCTCGCTTCCTCAGCGCCCTGCCGCTGGTGACCACGCGCCCGTACATTGGCGGTGAAGGCTCATCGTGGACGTGAGGGGCGCAGCGTGGATTTCCCCGAAGATTCGAGTATGGGCGAGCGGATTCGGGCCTTGAGGGAGTCGCGCGGCATGTCCCGCTCGGTCCTCGCCGGAATGTGCAACCGCGGCCCGGACTGGCTGAAGAAGATCGAATCAGGTGACCGTGAACTCAGGTCGCACACGCTTCTGCTGAAGCTCGCGGCGGCGCTCTCTGTCTCCGACCTGTCCGTCATCACCGGCAACGCGTCGGACGTCGCGGCGACCGTCCCGACGGGCCGGCTCAACCATCCGGGCCTGCCGCGCATCTGGGACGCCGTCATGACCCGGCCTCTCTTGATCGGCCAGCCGGCGGTGCCGCCGGACCCGGCGCAACTTCAGGGGCGGGTCGACCAGTCGTGGCGGCTGTGGCACTCATCGGAGCACAACCGGACCGAGGTGTGCGCGCTGCTGCCCGATCTGATCCGCGATGCCGAGGCGGCCGTCCGGTTCCTCGACGGCGACGCTCGGCGGGCCGCGCGGGTGGCGCTGTCGGACGTGTACCGGCTGACCGGGCAGGCGACGGCGTACATCGCACCGGCCGAACTGGCGTGGGTAGTCGCCGACCGGGCGTTGACGGCGGCGCAGGACGCGGATGATCCGTCGGCGATCGCGGCGGCAGCCTGGAACCTGGGCAACATCCTGCGAGAGACGGCGTACCCGGAGGAGGCGCTGAGGGTCGTCGTCGAAGCGAGTGACCTGATCCGCCCGCACCTGGAGACCGCGCCTGAAGACTGGCGCGGCATCTACGGCGCGCTTCAGCTTCACGCGGCCGTGACGTACGCCCGTGACGGCGCCGAGGGCGACGCCTGGCGGTGCTGGGACAAGGGGAACCAAGTAGCGAAGTCGCTGCCCGTTTCGTACGTACATCCGTCGACGGTTTTCGGCCGAGCCGTCGACTTCCATCAGGTGTCCGTGCACACCGATCTGAGGAAGGCACAGAAGGCGCTCGGGCTGGCCGACGAGATCGACCCCGAGATCATGCCGTCCACGGAACGCAAGGCCAGGCTGTGGGTCGAGGTAGCGCGCGGGCATCTCCAGCGCGGTGACCGCACAGCGGCGTTGATGGTCATGAAGATCGCGTACCAGACCGGAGCGGAGACGGTGCGGTTCACGCCGTCGGCACGGCATGTGGTCGCTGACCTGTGGCGGAAGGCGCCGCGAGCGCTGAGGCCCGAGGCGGCGCAGTTGGCCGAATTGGTGGGGGTGAGCGAAGCGGGATAGGGGGGCAGGCTGTGGCCCGGGGACGTTCTGTCCCTGTTACCGCCCGGTAGACCTCTTACGGTGACGGACCTTGCACAGACCGTCTCCGACCGGAGGTCAATCGTGGACACGCCTTTCACCCGATGGCACGCGTCGCCCCGGCGTGCAGCGGCGCCGTACAGCGATGGCCAGACCGGCGAGGTCCGGATCCCGTTGTCGCTGTTCTGCGTCGACGAGAACCTTCGAGACATCGACCTCGTCCTGTCCCGCGCCGAGGGCGAAGATCTGCTCGAACAGCTCCGGGGCGCGCTGAATGCTTCGAGCGAGACGGCCTTCACGCGCCGGCCGGAGGTCGTCCGGTGACCGGGGTCGAGATGTTCCCCGGCGAGCGGGAAGACGTCGAGCCGCTCTTCGAGGACGAGCCGGGACAGGAGCGCGACGGCACCGAACCGCGAGTCGTCACCCGGCAGGAGCGCGATACGGCGGCCCGGACATGGCTGCTGCTGTCCGCCGACAGCATCGAGACGACCAGGGCCCATTGGGACAAGGTCGGGATCTCGCTGCTGAAGTGCGGCGCCCTGTTCGGCGCGGTTCGTATGGAATCGGCCCTCGTACACATGGCGGCCGGGTCGGACGACCTCGACAAAGTACGGGACTTCCTGACGGCCGCCCTGTTCGGCGGGCCGGTGTTCATCGACCACAACAGCGCCCGCTACTACGCGCTCGTACCGGCGAGCACGGCTGACCGGTTGGAGTGGCAGGACCGGCTCCATACGCCGAAGGCCGAAATGCTCGGTCGGGACAGCTACCTCGGGGTGCCCCGTCCCGGCCTCGACGAGCCCGACGGTGAGCACTTCAGTTACTGGTGCGTCCCGATGTACGGGCCCGGTGACCTCTGCGACCCCGAAGCGGTGTCACAGCTCGTCACCCACGGGCGGCACCTACTTGCCATGGCGGGCGAGATCGATGCCCAGAAGTGAGGCACCCACCGTCAAGAAGGCGGCCGGCCCAGCCGTGCCGGTCGACGCGCAGACGATCCGCGCGACGTACAACGGCGTTCTGTTGGCGCCGTCCGTGCCAAAAGGGCGACAGCTCGACGTGACGTGCGAGCGGCTCGTCGGGCATGTCGGGCTGCTGATCCCCGAGGTGATGGCGGTTGCGGCGCGGATGCGTACGAGCATGCGGCACATGGCGGTTCACTGCCTGGTCCGCGCCCATCAGACGCTCGCGGTCGATCCGGGCGCCGGGCAGCGCGAGGGATACGTGTACGACATGGCCACGTGCGCTCGTGCGCTGCTGACGCTCGTCGAGCATCCGGGCCCGCTCGGTGAGCCGGTCAGCGAGGACGAGATCGAGCAGGCGGTCCGCCGGAAGATCTGCGGCGGCTGCTGCGAACCGATCGAGGACGACGAGGGCTTCGAAGAGGCGGTGTTCGCGGCGGCGGCGAGCGGCGGCATCCGCGTCTACCGCCACACGGATAGCTGCGCCGTCCTCGCGGAAGAGCGGCGGACGCTTCTGCGCGCCGTGACCTGACCGCCGCCACAGACCTCCCTGGGGCTACCCGTGCCTTGCCCAGGGGGATGAGGCTTCGGCCGCCTGCTCCCCCCGTGGCAGGCGGCCGAAGCCACCTATGAACACGAAGGAGGAAGCGTCGAGTGGACGGGCATTGGATCACCGGTGACTGCTGGCTCGGGTGCGCGCGTACGGGCGTGCCGGTTATCTGGCTCGGCCCGTTGCAGTGGGACGGGCAGCACGCCCCGGTGTTCACATGCGCCCCCTGCCTGGACCGCATCAAGGCGCAGGCCCTCGCGTACTTCCTGTCCCAGCAGCCGGTGACGGCCTGAGTTGGCGCCGGAACGCTCCCAAGACCCCTGCCCGGCGGCCTGGTTGCCGGTTCGGCCTCGGCCGTTGGGCAGGTAACAAGCTCCGCCCGCACGATCAGCATTCGGCGCGGGTGGGAAGGACGCCAGGGCCCGTCCCTTGCGGGCCTCGGCGACAGAGGGAAAGTCCGTGACCTGCCCAGGCGGGTCCTATTGCGACACAGAGGAGAGGCATGTTCGTCCACTCCGACCGTCTGCCCACGAGCACGGCGGTCCCGCAGGGAACCATCACCCCGATGCCGTGGGGAGTCGGCCGCATGGCGCCCTACCCCACGATGGCCCCCGAGTACGCCACCGCCCGACTGGACCCGGCCACCCAGACCGCCGTGTTCTTCGGCGCAGCTGGCCAGGTCATGGAGATGCCGGGCCACGGCACCAGTACCGGCACCAGCCCCTCCACCGGTACCAGCCCGGATGGCCAGAACCAGGGCGCCACGGACACCGACACCGGGAGTGACAGCGACCAGTGAATGACCCGCGTCCGGTGTTGGTCGTCACCAGCCTGCACGACCCCACCGCCGACGTGGTGATCCGCGAGCTGCACGACCGGGACATCCCGGTCGTGCGGCTCGACTCCGGGGACTTCCCCGCATCACTGTCGGTGGAGGCAGAGATCACCCCACAGGGCATCCAGGGCCGCCTCCTCACCCCGTCCCGCACTGCCGACCTGGCCAACGTCCGTGCCCTCTACTACCGTCGGCCGACCGGATTCGCCTTTCCACACCTCGACGAGCATGATGCGCGGTTCGCCATCACCCAGGCCCGGTATGGGCTGGGCGGAGTGCTCGCGTCACTGCCGGGGTGCCTCTACGTCAACCATCCGCACCGCATCGGGGACGCGGAGTTCAAACCGTCCGGTCTGGCCACGGCGGTAGACGCTGGCTTCCTGGTGCCGCCCACTCTCATCACTTCCGGCGCCGACGCCGCTCGGGCCTTCATCAAGCGGCACGGGTCGGTCATCTACAAGCCCCTGCACAACCCCGTCTACCGAGTCGCTGGCGTCTCGAACGTCGTGAAGGTCGCCGAGGTGTCCGCAGCGGACATCGACGACAGCGTTGCGGGCACCGCCCACCTGTTCCAGAAGCGCATCCCCAAGACCGCCGACGTACGGGTGACCGTGATCGGCGACCAAGTGTTCTGCGTCCGAATCGACTCCGACCTCTTGGACTGGCGCACCAACTACGACCGGCTGACCTACACGCCCGTGGAGCCGCCACATGGGATCGTGCCGGCCCTCCGCCAATACATGGACCACTTCGGGCTTGTCTTCGGGGCTTTCGACTTCTGCGTGGCCGAAGACGGGCAATGGTGGTTCCTGGAATGCAACCCCTCCGGCCAGTGGTACTGGCTGGAACCTGAGACGGGCCTGCCCATGTGCACGGCCCTGGCAGACCTCTTGGAGAGGAAGACCACGACGTGACCGACGACAAGGGCCTCCGTCTCGCGCTCGCCGAGCGCCTGGCCGCTGGCGGCCAGCTGCGCACCGACCCGTGGCGGGCCGCCGTCGAGGCCGTGCCCCGGCACGAGTTCCTCCGTGGCGGCTTCTTCGAACGGGTCGACAGCCCCGGCCAGACTGCCTGGCAGCCCGTCCTTCCCGATGCCCCACAATGGCTGGGCCGCTGCTACGACGATGACTCACTCGTCACCCAGATCGCCGGGACGATCGCACCTCACGACATCCGCGGCGAGATCCTGCGCGAGCCCACCTCATCCAGCACCCTGCCCGGCCTCGTCGTTCGGATGCTCGAAGACCTCCAGGTCGAAGACCAGCACCGTGTGCTGGAGATCGGCACCGGCACCGGCTTCTCCACCGGCCTCCTCTGCCACCGGATCGGCGACGACTTCGTGACGTCCATGGAAGTCGACCCAGAGGTCTCCACCCGCGCTCGTGCCGCACTCGGGCATGCTGGGTACGCGCCACTCCTGGTCGTCGGTGACGGGCTCGCCGGTCACCCTGACGGCGCCCCGTACGACCGGCTGATTGCCACGTGCGGCGTCACCGAGATGCCTTATGCGTGGGTGGAGCAGACCCGGCCCGGTGGGATCATCCTCGCCACCCTGTCCGGCTGGCTCTACTCCTCCGAACTCGCCCGCCTCACCGTGGGCGAAGACGGCACCGCCCGAGGCCGACTCCTCGAGGGCCGAATCTCCTTCATGATCGCCCGCCCCCAGCTCCCGCCCTCACTCGGCCTACTGCCCGATCTGGACGACAGCGACGACGAACGCGCCACCCCGCTCGCCGCTGACTCCCTCGACGACTGGAACACGCGCTTCGTCGCCCAGCTCGCAGCCCCCCACGCGCAGCGCCTCAGCATCGACCGGGACGGTCGAACCGAACACCTTCTGGTGGACGTCGACGCCGACGCCTGGGCCGCCCTTGTCCAGGACGGCGACAGCTGGACCGTACGTCAGCGCGGACCCGTTCGCCTGTGGGACGACATTGAGGAGACCGTGGCGCAATGGCGTGCCGACGGTGCTCCGGGGCTCGACCACTTCGAGGTGACCGTCACCCCTGACGGGCAGACCGTGACCTGGTCTAAGGTCTGACGGCAACGAGCACCAGGAGGACGCGGGCGATGGCGGAAGAGGAGCCCCTGCACGAGTGGGCTGCCCGACGTGACCGGCGCCGGGCGGCGGAGCGGGAGATGACCGGCACACGCCGAGCCGTTCCCCTCGCCGACGGAGCCCGCGCCTCCCACGTTGCCCCTGACGCCCCGCGTGCCCTGATGGAGTGGGATGGGCACACATGGGTGACCGTCGGCGTCGCCCCGAACGCAGACGTTGCCCGGGAGTTCCTCGGCCACGTGCCCGCCCCTGCGCTCGAAAACGCGCCGGACGACCGACCCGTCCACCCCGGTTTCGGACCCGGCCGAGGGCGTCACCGCAAGCCCTGAGGGGGCTGGCCCCGCCCCGCATGTCGTCCGCTCCTCCGCCGTCCACGGCGGGTACGCCGAGCCGCGGGCACCAAGAGCCCGATCAGCAGCCCGACGGCAAGCACGTACGGCCACCAGCCCAGCCCGTTGCTCGCGGTACTCGCGGTGCGCGGATCGGCGGCCGGGGCCTCGCCGGGTGCGGCGGAGGGCGGGGCACTCGCAGGCGTGTGGCTCGCGGCGACCGTGCTGAGCACGACGTCGTTGCCGTCTCCACCCCGATAGCTGATCCGGTATGTCGTGTCGGCGAGCTTCAGCTTCGCGCCCTCCTTCAGGCCGGCGAACGCACCGCTGACCTTCGAGCGCCCCGCGTGGTCGAGGACGGTGATCCTGCGCGCGGGGTCGCTCCCGGCGGCTGACAGATCGAGGTCTCCGGCCAGCCACACCGCCCCCGTCACCTTCAACGGCCTGTCCCGCAGGACCAGTTCACCCTTCGCGCTCTGCCGGTAGGCGCCGGAGACCGTGAGTCCGGTCGCCACCACACCGTCATTCGTCACCGCCCCCTTCACCGTGCCCTTGCCGGTCAGCGTGGTCGCCACCCGCAGTCCCGTCGGCCCGGCGTCCAGTCGCGCCCCCGCCGAGGTGAGCCGGATCGCCTTGCTGCGCGCGAGAGTTGCCCCTTGGCGCAGGGCGAGCGTGCCCTTCGTGACGGTCGTCGTCCCCGCGTACGTCACCGCGCCGCCCGTCAGCGTCGTCGTCGCGGCGCCGGACTGGACGAACGCCCCGGAGCCGCTCACCCGCGACAGCGACACCGGCGTCGAGGCGTTCCGCACCACCAGCGTGCCGTCGTTCACCACCCGGCGGCGGGGGCCGCCCATCAGCAGTGAGCCGTCCCCCTGGCTCGACCCGAGCCGCAGTACCGCCCCCTGCTCCACGGTGGTCGAACCGTCGTAGTACTGCTTCGCCGCGAAGGTGACGTCGTTGCCGCGCGTCCCCGCGATCACGATGTCCCCGGCGCCGGGCGCGGACAGCGTGTCGTGGAACACGCCGCCGCCGATGGGGGCGCCGAGCGTGACCGGGCCGTCGTAGTCGAAGGTGAGCTGCGAACGGGAGCGTGCCGCCAGCAGGTTGATGTAGACGGTCTCGGCCGTGCCCGGCATGAAGATCTTGTTCGTCGTGCCGTCACCCCACTGCACATTGGCGCCCTTGATGTTGGTGCCGCGCTTGTTGACGTTCTTTCGCGCGGGTGTCCAGTTCAGGGCGGGGTCGCTGAGCGAGGGGTCGGTGTCGCCGCCCTGGTTCGACCAGCTGTACTGGCCGGTGAGGATGACTTTGCTGCCGGGCCGGGACTGGACGTTGATGTCGCTGCCGTACTCGCGCTGGTAGAAGTCCATGCGCTCGGTGACGGTCTGACCCAGCGGGGTGTCCACCGTCCAGGTGCCCTGGTTGAGGACCTTGCGGACGTTCGGCAGCGAGGTGGCGTACTCCGGCCGGCCGGCGTTGAGCTGCGTGCCGTTGTCGATCGTCCCGGAGAAGGGGTGGGTGCCCGACAGGTCCCAGGTGCCCCAGAGGAACCTGGGCTGGGTGATCAGTCCCGAGCCGCTGATGGTGCCCAGGTTGTAGGCGCTCTTCAGGGACAGCCGCAGGGTGCCGTCGACCCGGATGTTGTCCTGGTTGAGCCGGAACGCCGGGGTGTTGTACGGGAAGTGGCCGATCAGCCCGGTCGTACCGCCGTTGCCGTACTGGAGGGTGGCGCCCCGCTCGACCGTGATCGCGGGCGCGTCCGGGTTGCTCACCGTGACGTACGGATGGTTGCCGCCCGGCGTGGCGACTCGTTGCCGCTGCCGGGCCTTCGGCAGCGTGAAGTCGCTGTCCTTGGTCAGCACCAGCGTCCCCCCGCCGCGCACGGTGAGCGTGCCCGCGCCACGGAACACCCCGTCGTACGTCGTCGTCCCGGCGGGCACGGTCACCACCGTGTCGCCGGTGAGCGTCACGTCCCGGTCCGCGAGCACGTCGGCGGTGACGTCCCGGGCTCCGGCGGCGGCCGCCGGGGGAGCGGCGACGAGGAGGGCGGCGACCGCGGCGAGGGCACCGGCGGCTGCTGCTGTGGTGTGGGTATGGCTGCGCACGTGAGCGGAGACGGGCGGGGCGGTGGCCGATAACAGAAAATCCACACACTTGTTTGTCTCGTCAGACCCGTTGACCTCCACGTAACACGCCCTTACCTTTTCGGCGTTCGTAATGACAGATGTTGTTCGATATCCCGAACCCTCAATCTGATCCCCGAGATCTCGTTCCCCCGCGAGAGGCAGCCCGTATGAGCCGCGACAACGACCTGCCCGAAGCCGCTGAGGCCCCCAGCCGCAGACTGATGCTGAAGGGCGCCCTGGCCGCGGGCGCGCTGGCAGCCGTCACCCCCGGCATCGCCCACGCCGCCCCGACCCCGAAGGCAGCCCCGTACGTGAACCCGCTCGTCCGCAACCGGGCCGATCCCCACATCCACCGTCACGCCGACGGGTTCTACTACTTCACGGCCACCGCCCCCGAGTACGACCGCATCATCCTGCGCCGCTCCCGCACCCTGAACGGCCTCGCGACCGCCGCCGAGTCCGTCATCTGGACCAAGCACGCGACCGGCCCCATGGGCGCCCACATCTGGGCGCCGGAGATCCACCGCATCGGCGGCAAGTGGTACATCTACTTCGCCTCCGCGCCCGCCGAGAGCGTGTGGGACATCCGCATCTGGGTCCTGGAGAACGCCAACCGCGACCCCTTCAAGGGCACCTGGACCGAGCGCGGCCAGCTCAAGACGGCCTGGGAGACCTTCTCCCTCGACGCCACCACCTTCACCCACCGGGGCAGCCGCTACCTCGCCTGGGCCCAGCACGAGCCCGGCATGGGCAACAACACCGCGTTGTGGCTGTCCAGGATGGCGAACCCGTGGACTCTGACCGGTCCTCAAATACGGCTGTCCACACCCGAGTACGACTGGGAGACCATCGGCTTCAAGGTCAACGAAGGCCCGTCGGTCATCGCCCGCAACGGCCGCCTGTTCATGTCCTATTCGGCCAGCGCCACCGACTACAACTACTGCATGGGCCTGCTGACCGCCGACGCGGACAGCGATCTGATGAACCCCGCGAGCTGGTCCAAGTCGCCCACGCCCGTCTTCACCAGCAACGACACCACCAAGCAGTACGGCCCCGGCCACAACTGCTTCACCGTCGCCGAGGACGGCCGCAGTGACGTCCTCGTCTACCACGCCCGCCAGTACAAGGAGATCGTCGGCGACCCGCTGAACGACCCCAACCGCCACACCCGCGTCCAGAAGCTGGGCTGGAAGCGCGACGGCACCCCGGACTTCGGCATCCCCGTGGCCGACACGGCCGCCTCAGCCGTCAAGGAGAGTGCGTGACATGAGACGTACGTACGCCGCTCTGCTCGCCCTCTGCCTGGCGCTGCTCGGCGCCCTGGCCACCGCGGGACCGGCCCAGGCCGCGCCCCAGACGATCACCAACGGCACGCAGTTCACGGACACTTCGGGCAACCCCGTGCACGCCCACGGCGGCGGGGTCATCAAGGTCGGGAACTACTACTACTGGTTCGGCGAGAACCGCAACGCCGACAACACCTTCCGGTACGTGGACGCCTACCGCTCCACCGACCTGAAGAACTGGGAATTCCGCAACCACGTCCTGACCGAGGCGACCGACCCCGAGCTGGCGACCGCCAACATCGAGCGGCCCAAGGTCATGTACAACGCGTCCACCGGCAAGTTCGTGATGTGGATGCACAAGGAGAACGGCACCGACTACAGCGAGGCCCGCGCCGCCGTCGCCGTCTCCGACACCGTGGACGGCAACTACACCTGGCGGGGCAGCTTCCGCCCGCTCGGCCAGCACATGTCCCGCGACATCACGGTGTTCGTGGACACCGACGGCGCCGGATACATGATCTCCGCCGCCCGTGAGAACTACGACCTCCAGATCTACCGGCTCACCGCCGACTACACCGGCATCGCGAGCCTGGTCGCCGACCCCTGGCACGGCGGCCACCGCGAGGCGCCGGCGCTGTTCAAGCGGGGCAACGTCTACTTCATGCTGACGTCGGGCGCCACCGGCTGGAGCCCCAACCAGCAGCAGTACGCGACGGCGACCTCGCTGTCCGGTCCCTGGACGGCGATGAAGAACGTCGGCGACTCGACGACCTACGGCTCGCAGACCGCCTACGTCCTTCCCGTGCAGGGCAGTTCGGGCACCTCGTACCTGTACATGGGGGACCGCTGGGGCAACTCCTTCGGCGGGACCGTCAACGACTCGCGGTACGTGTGGCTGCCGCTGACCTTCCCCTCCTCGACCTCGATGTCCATGTCCTGGTCGCCGGAGGTCACCATCGACACGGCCGCCGGGACCATCAACGGCACGAGCGCCACGTACAACACCCTGATCGCCCGGCACAGCGGCAGGTGCGCGGACGTGACCAGCCAGTCGCTGTGGCCGGGCGCCCAGATCAAGCAGTACGACTGCAACGGCGGCGGCAACCAGAGGTACTGGTTCAAGTCCGTCGGCAGCGGCTACTACCAGCTGATGGTCCGCAGCAGTTCCCTGTGCGTGCGGGAGAACGCGAGCACGGTCACCCAGGAGAACTGCGACGCATCGGCCACCGGCCAGCAGTGGTCCCTCACCACCACCGGCTCCTACGTCACCATCAAGTCCCGCGCGAGCGGCGAGTGCCTGGACGTAAACGGCGCGTCCACCGCCAACTCCGCCGCGGTCATCACGTACACCTGCAACGGAGCGACCAACCAGCAGTGGACGCGCGGCACTTGAGCCTTCCGGACGGAGCGCGAAGGGCGCTCAGAAATCCACCCGCATGACGGCGCGCCGGGGACTGGGGCGACTCACCTCGGCGAAGCCGGCGTCGGCGAAGACGTCACGGCTGCCGACGTGGAGTTCGCCCCAGGTGATCTCCTTGCCGGGCTCGGTCAGCATCGCGTAGCCCTCGACCGCGCGGGCTCCGCGGTCGCGGGCGAAGCCGATGGCGGCGCGGGCGAGGCCGTAGGTGACACCGCGCTTGCGGAAGCCCCTGCGGGTGACGAAGCAGGTGACGGCCCAGACGGTGTCGTCGGTCTTGTCCTCGCCGCGCCCCGTCCAGGGCGTACGGGTGCGCGGCAGTCGCGGGTAGGCGGTGCGTGGCTCGACCGCGCACCAGCCGACCGGCTCACCGTCGAGAAAGGCGACGAGACCGCTCGTCGAGCGGGCCCCGGGATCTCCGCACCCGGTCTGCTCGCGCAGCCGGTCGGCCCGTTCGGCGTCGGAGAACGAGGCCCAGTGGGAGTCGCGGACCTTGTAGCGCTGGCACTGGCACTTGCCCGGATAGTCGGTGGTGCCGAAGATCGCCCGCAGGTCGTCCCAGGAGGCCTCGTTCGCCGGGACGATCGTGAGCCGGTCGGGCGGTATGGGGCCGTCCGGGACGGGGCCGGGGGCAGCCGTCTTGTCGTCGTTCATGAGGCAGGACGGTACCGGGCACCACTGACAAGGTGCCCGGCGGCGCGATGGTCAGGCCAGCAGGTCGAGCGCGTCGATCGCCGTACCGGCACTGAGGTAGGAGGTCGTCCCCGACCCGCTCACCACGTTGATCTTCAGCACGTTGTACTGGCTGGTGTCCGTCTGCCAGGCACTCGCCGGGACGCTGTAGGTGAACGTGTGGTTGTTGCCCCGGTAGGACCCGTTGGTCAGCGACCTGGTGTTCGGCTGCGTGGGCGGGGAGGGGATGGCCGACGTCCAGGTGTCGTTGACGGCGACCTGCGGGCGGCCGTTCGCGTAGGCCGTCGTCACCCCGATGCGCAGGGTGTGCGCGGCGGCGGCCTGGGCCGCGGTCAGCTTGAAGTACACCAGCAGGCCGCTGTTGACGTCCTTCCAGAGGTAGCAGGGGAAGGCCGACGTCTCGCTGCCGCTGCCGATCACCACATTGCCGGTCCAGGAGGCGGCCCGGACGTCGGAGGGGTGCGCGTACGTCATCAGGGCGGCGTTCTTGAAGCCGCTGGGGGAGCCGGTCCAGTCGTTGATCCGCCAGATCGCGCTCGCGTTGCTCGGATCGTTCGAGGACGGGATCGCGAGCGAGTTGAGCGTGGTCGTCCCGCCCGCGGATACGGTCACCTGCGTACTGTGTACAGCCAACTCGCTCTTGTAGACAGTCAGCGTGTACGTTCCCGGCAGCACCCCGCCGACCGAGAAGTAGCCGTCGGAGGCCCGCGCCGAACCCCAGTACTGCGCCGCCGAGTTGGCGAGCCCGACCGTGTACGGGTACGCCGTGTTCCGCCCGGTGATGCCGACGCCCGCGACCCGGCCCCGGCCGCTCGCGCCGACGTACCCGGAGATGCCGAGCGAGTCCGCCCACGAGGTGGTCAGCGTCCCCGGGAACAGCGACGAGGACGGCGCTCCGCCGTCCGTGAAGGCGATGACGTACGGGCCCTGGAGGCCGAAGCGCTGGTCCTCCGTCTGGTTCTGGCCGTAGTACAGGATCTCGTACAGCCCGCCGCCGTCCGCGCTCTGGTGGCGCAGCAGGGAGCGGTAGAACGGGCCGCCCGAGGCCTTCTCGTGGTTGCTGCGCACGACCCACAGACCGACGCCGCCGCTGCTCCAGCCGACGTAGTCGTAGTCCATCACCCGCAGCTTCGAGTAGTGCTTCGAGCGGGTCTGGCCGTCGGACTTCGCGAACACGTCCGAGGCCTCGATGGTGCTGTTCGTGTACGTGTAGGAGTCGGGCTCGTCGTTGAGGAACGCGCCCTTCTTGACGCGCACGATGTAGCGGGTCGCGGAGACGGACGTGTCGGCCTTGTTGGTCCACAGGTAGACGTTGTTCTCGCCGCTGCGGGCCGCGTAGTAGTGCTTCAGCGTGCCGTACGCGACGGAGATCAGGATCGTCGTACCGGACTGCTTGACGCTGACGGTGGAGGTGCCGAGGCCGGACTCGATGTGCGAGTTCATGCCGCCGTAGCCCTGGTACTCCACCCCCTTGTAGACCAGCGAGGTCAGGTCGCCGTTGGTCTTGCTGACCTTGAAGACGAGGCTCGCGCCGGTGTCGACGACGTAGTTCGAGCCGTCGTCGCTGTAGCCGAAGGCAGCGGCCGACGCGGTGGTGGCGAGCGGCCCGGCGAGGGCGGTCGCACCGGCGGCGGCCGCGGTGGCGAGGACGAAGGTACGGCGTCGGACCGGTCTGTCGTTCTCGGTTCCGGACATGGGGGTGCCTCCTTCAGGAGGTGTGGGGGTGCGGGTGTCGGTCAGGGTGACAGTTGAATCGATTTCGCGAAAGGGCTTTCGCTCGCCGGAAGTTGGCAATGCTGCGAAATCTGTCCGAGGTCTAGAAAGCGCTTGCCAGAGGCGGTACCGTCCAGCGGCCAGGCCTTGTCGACCTTGCGGTTTCGTCGGAGGGATTCGCGAATGAGACGTTTCAACCTCGCCGTGCTGACGGCGGTGGTCCTGAGTGCCGGCCTGATCGCCGTACCGGCCCAGGCCGCCCCCGAGGGGCAGCGCCCGCTCGGCATCGAGAACTGCACCGCCACCGCCTGCCACTTCGACGTCCCGCCCGGCACGTACGACGTGAAGGTCCTCCTCGGCGGCGACGCCGGGTCGAGCACGAGCATCGCCGGCGAGACTCGGCGCTCGCTGCTCCCTGAGACGCCGGTTACGGCCGGAGAGCGCGTGTCCCGCAGCTTCACCGTGAACGTCCGCACCCCCGAGGGCGAACCGACAGGCCTTGAGGGCACCCCCGGCCTCGACCTCGCCCTGGGCGGCTCGGCACCGGCCCTCGCCGGCATCCGCGTCACCCCCGCCCACCGCGCCCGCCAGATCTTCCTCGTCGGCGACTCCACGGTCTGCGACCAGCCCGGCGACCCGTACACCGGCTGGGGCCAGCAGCTGCCCCAGTACCTCCGCAAGGGCCTGTCGGTCGCCAACTACGCGGACTCCGGCGAGAGCACGGTGACGTATCTGTCCGACGCTCGGCTCTGGGCCACCGTCCAGCCGCAGATCCGCCCCGGTGACCTGGTCCTCGTCCAGCTCGCCCACAACGACAAGACGACGGACGAGGCGACCTACCGGGCGAATCTGGAGACGCTGGTGGCGGGCGTACGGGAGAAGGGCGGCAGCCCGGTCCTCGTCACCCCCATCGTGCGACGCTGGTTCAACGCCGACGGCACTCTGAACAACGGGACCGCGCTTCTGGTCAACGGCCTCGGCGTGAACCATCCTGAAGTCATCCGCTCGGTGGCTGCCGCCGAGGACGTCCCCCTGATCGACCTGACGGCGAAGACGAAGGCACTCGTGGAGTCCCTGGGCGTCGAGGGCTCCAAGGCGCTGTACCTCTACAACGAGAAACGGGACAACACCCACACCTCCGCCCACGGCGCCACGGTCTACGCGGACCTGGTCCGCGACGAACTCTTCGCCCAGCACCTGGTGCCCGAGGGCCTGGTGCGGGTGGGATAGATCCCTGGGGCGCTCCGTCCGGAACCGGGGCGCCCCAGGTCTGTGCTCGAAGGGGGCTCTGTCCAAAGGGGCCCTGCTCGAAGGGGTCTCTGCGTTGAAGGGGCCCTGCTCGAAGGGGCTCTGCTCGAAGGACGAGGACGTACGCCGACGGGCCGCGGCCTGGCCTCGGTGACGCGCTGACGGCCGAACCCTGGCCCTGCGTCTGGGAGTTGTCCCCGGTCACGGTCGGCGGCTTCCTGCTGCCGGTCGGGCATGGGCCCGAGGCGTCCCGCAAGGCGATCGAGCGGGGTCTGGAGCGCATCGAGGAGTGGTACGTCGCGGCACTCGGCCGGTGGGGGTGCACGGGTGACCAGCGCCGTGCTAATGCACGGAACCAGGCGTGACCTGGGACGACGGCTCCGAGTCGGCGATTCGGGTGGAGCAGCGTTGACCGGCCGGTATGACTGGCTTCGCCGTTCGGGTGGTCAGCGGCGTCCGTTCGGCGCATCTGTACGCGCCGTGTCGAACTGGGTGTGCTGAGCGCTGCCAATACTTCGGGACGAGGCGCAAGCCCTCAACTCGGACACCGAAACAAGGTGGAGCAAAACCTATGACAGCAACCGCTCGAGCGGTTCGAGCAGGATCGCAGGCCCGTGGCGCGAGGCTTTGGGCGTCACTCCTCGGCGTCGGCCTGGTGGCCGCGCTGACGGGCCCCTTGGCGGGCGTCGCGTCGGCCGCGCCGACCCCCATCCGCGTGCCGGGCAACCCGTCCTGTCCGGCCGGCACATTCTCGTACAAGCTGGAGGGCGGTGATCTCCACGACTACACGAACGACCCGGTAACGGTCGACGGCCTCTCGGGGACGCTCACCCTCGACATCAGGAACACCGCGCCTGGGCAGGTGTTCGACTACACGTTGACCGGCGAGCTTGCCGCCAGCTCGGTCATCGTCAAGGGCGGACCGAACGCCAACGTCTACAACTACCCGACGCCCGAGACGCAGGACACGGGCCTCCACGCTCCGAACAGGACGGCCAACAAGTACTACGGCATCAGCCACATCGACTTCTGCTTGGTCGAGGCGCCGCAGACCGGCGCGCTGCGGATCCGAAAGACCAGCACCAAGGGAGACAACCCGCTCGTCGGGACCGCCGGTGCGACGTTCACGGCCACCGGCCCCGGTGACACCGAATTCATGGTGACCGACAACGGCGGGAACGACGAGAACCCGACCGTCGGCGAGCTGTGCGTGTCGGAGCTCCCGCCCGGCAACTACACCGTCACCGAGGACACGCCGCCCACCGGATACGGCGCTGGGACCGCAGTCCCGGACAACACCGGGACAGTGGTGGCCGGCACGGACTGCGGGGACACCCCGCCCAGCGAGGCCAACGCGGTCGAGTTCCAGAACCCGCCGCTCGCCGACGGTCATGTGACGCTGGAGGGCCGGAACGACGAGACCACGAACCGCATCGTCTGCGTGGACGAGGGCGGAAACGTGATCGGGGACAGCGATTGGGGCAATTCCGTCAGCGTGGACCTTCCCGCCCTCGAGCCGGCAAGCGACGGCGGCACGGCAACCTACACCTGCACGCTCGAGGTCGACCCCTGACCTGATCGAGTAGAAGAGCCCAGCAACTGACGACGGGGCCCGGCACATGCCGGGCCCCGCCGTCGTGTCTGAGGGGGTCACGGTGTCAGACGGGCGATCTTCAGCGTCTTCGTGGTCGGTGACGCCCCGTTGAGGGCGGTCGTGTACGACGGGGTCGCCGGGGCGTACGCCCAGGTCAGCGCGGTGTCCTTCAGAACCGCGAAGTCACCGGAGATCCGGGCCTTGACGACCTTGTCGGCGCCCTGGAGCTTGCCGTTCCAGTCGACCAGGCGGAAGTGGGTGCCCGTGAAGGTGCCGGTGCAGGTGCCGCTCGCGCACTTGGCGTTCTTCAGGGACTCCCAGGAGACCAGGAGCCGGTTCTTGCCGTACGGCGCGACGCGGACGTTGACATGCTCCGTGCCCTTGGCGCTGGTGAGGTAGACCGGCTTGCCTGAAGGGGTGTTGCGGTTCTTCAGGAAGGCCACCGCCACCTGGTGCGTGCTGGTCTTCGGCTTGACCGTCCACCCGCGGCCGCTCGCGTCGTCCGGGTTCTTCGCGGCGGAGGCGGCGCCGCGCGAGGCGAAGGCGGTGGCGTAACGGCCCGTGGACGACTTCACGAGGTCGCCGGTGCGACCGGCGAAGGTGCCGCCGCAGTACCCCGCCCAGCACTGCTCGCGCTGCACGACCGGAGCGTTGTCCGGGGCCCCGATACCGGTCGAGACGAACAGCCCCGAACGCCAGTCGTCGAAGCAGAGGGAGGTGAAGGCGCCGGTCTTCTCGGCGTGCAGGGCGATGCCCTCGTTGTGGCTGCATCCCCAGCCCCAACCACCGCTCAGCTTGGCGCCCTTGGCGCTGACGTAGGACAGCTTGTCGCCGAAGTGCCCGTCGGCGGCGCCGCCCGCTCCGTGCACGACGAAGTACGCGCCGTACTTCGTGCCGTTCCAGGTGAGCTGTCCGTCGAGCAAGGGGGCCGTGTCGTGGGAGGCGGTGGAGGTGAGCTTGGTGCGGAAGGTCTGCTTGCCGCCCGTGTAGCGGACGATCGCCGCCGCCGTCTCCTTCCACTTGTTGGTGTCGGCGACCCGGGTGAGGAGCGCGAAACCGTCGTTGTGCGCGACCAGGCCGCCGACCTCCTTCGCGCCCTTGACGACCGTGTCCGCGCCCGAGCGCTTCCCGGCGGACGTCAGCGGGGTGACGTGGATGCCGTCCGCGGCGGGCCATGCCACGCGCAGGGTGCCGTTCGGGGCCACCGCGGTCGCCGTGCGCGTCCACTCGCGAGTGTTGTTGTAACCGGCGGACAGATAGGGGAACTTGGCCGGCAGGCTCACGGTCGTGGTGGTCACGGCGAGTGCCGGGGCGGCGGTCGGGGCGGCACCGGCAACGGCGTACCAGGCACCGACGAACGCGCCGGCCGCGGCGAGTGAGGCGATGACGGGCTTGCGGGCGGCGCGGACTCGGCGGTGGCCGGTGGTGGTGCGTCTTGCGGATGTCATGCCCGTCAGTCGCCGCCGTCGATCAAAGGGTTGCCACCCTGTCGAAAGGGGCTGTCCACGACGGTCGCCTAGCTGTTGTCCTGCAGCGTCTTCGTGAGCTGCTCGGCGAAGGCGACGGGACCCTCGATGGCGCCGATGTGTCCGCCGGGGAACTCGACGAACGGGCTCTTCGTCCGCTCGGCGATGAACTCGGCGGTGCGGTGGAGGAGTTGGCCGCGTGAATCGACTCCGGCGGCGAGGGTGAGGCTGAGGGGACCGAGTGAGGTGAGATCCGGCACGTACGAGGAGAACGGACGCAGGACGTGCGCCAGGAAGACGGGCATGGGCTCGGCCAACTCCTCCTCACGGGTGAGCGGTTGGCCCGTCGGGTGCGCCTCCGGTTCCTGCCCGGTGAGAAAGGCGCTCATGTGGGCCGCGGCGGCTTGAAGTCCCGCCGCGCGATAAGTGTCGTACACCGCATGGAACATGGCCTGTTGCCGCGCCCCGTCCGGCAGCACGCCCACGCACGCCGGCTCGTGCGCGACCACGTGCCGTATCCGCCCCGGGTGCCTCAGGAGCAGGTCGAGGGCCGCAACGCCGCCGGCGCTGGTGCCGAAGACGTACGCCGACTCGCCCTCGGGAAGCGTCTCCTGGAGCACGCGGTGCGCTCCGTCGCTCCAGTCCTCCACCCGCTGATCGGCGACGGGCAGGCCGAGGCGGCCGTGGGCGAGGCCGAGGGGGTCGTACGTAACGACGGTGAAGTGGTCGGCGAGGGCGTCCGTCATCGGGTCGAGCCCCATGGGATGGCCGGCACCGCCGGGGATGATCAGGAGAACGGGGCCGCTGCCGCGGACGTCGTAGTGGAGTTCAGTCATCTTCCGTGTGCTCCTCACGGGGCCAGTGTTCGAGTGTGATGTGCAGGGCGTCGATCGCCTTGTCCCAGGAGGCCTGTAGGGCACGGGAGTGGCCGAAACCGCCGGTGGACTCCAGGGCGCAGTAGCCGTGGAAGGTGGCGCGCAACAGGCGTACGGCATCGGTGAGGTCGGGTTCCTCGAGGCCGTAGGCGCGGAGCATGCCGTAGGTGATCTCGGCGGTGCGGCGCAGGGCCGGGGAGTCGGCGACGAGGGACTGGTAGAGGCGGATCTGGGTGGCGGCATAGCGGCCGGGGTACTGGAGGGCGTACGCCCGGTAGGCCCCGGCGAACGCGGCGAGCGCGTCCTTGCCCGCGTGCCCCGCCACGGCGACGGCGATCCGGTCGATCATCTCGCCGCCGGCGAGGAGCGCCACGCGGGTGCGCAGGTCCTGGAGGTTCTTGACGTGCGAGTAGAGGCTCGCGTCCTTGACCCCGAAGTGCCGGGCGAGGGCGGACAGGGAGACGTTCTCGAAGCCGACCTCGTCGGCGAGGTCGGCGGCGGCCGTGGTGATGCGGTCGGGGGTGAGGCCGGCGCGGGGCATGGGTCCTCCGGGGCGGAAACCTAGGGTGTATAGGCTGCATGCTAGCGGGTCGAGGTTCCGGAGTGGAACAGATGGAAACAGCGTGGAACAGATCCGCGTGACTGTGCGAGGCTGTGGCGTCATCTCGCTGCTGTCTCCCTGCTATCTCTCGGAAAGAGCTGGTCATGACGCTCGGCATGGTTCTCGGCGACGCCTCCTCTCGCGCTTCGACGCGGGAGCGGTAGCCCTTCCTGCCCTGACCCTCCTCCCGCTCCTCGTCGAAGTGCTCTTCGTGCCCCCGCACGTTCGATCACGAGGAGTACGTCGTGTCCACGATCAACTGGACCGAGAACAACACCCCGCGTTCCGCCCGTTGGCATTCCGAGAGCGCTACCTGGCCTCCCTGCCGGGTCGCGGTCGCCGACGACCGTATGAAGGCGGCCACCGCCTACCGTCTGGCCTGCGAAGGAACCGCCCTGCTGTGGCGGGGCGACTTCCACAACGGGCGTCTGCTGCTGCAAGCGATGGGCCGCCGCGTCGACCGGAAACCTCCCCGGCAGGGTGCCGGCCCGGCTGAGTCCTTCCATCTGTACCGCCGGGCCCGAGGCCACCGTGCCCGCGTGCTGGGCAGGCTTCTCGTTCTGCTGGGCGAGGACCACTCCCTGGACCTGCGCAGAGCTCCCGATGTGCGCCGGGCCTGCACCGAGGCGTACGGCTTGCCGTCCGAGCCGATGGCGGTCTCTCTCACGGAGCTGCTGGGGGTGATCGGAGCGCATCAGTGGCGCACGAAGGGCGTGGAGGTACCGGCCCTCGGCGCTCGTGTCCACCCGCACTACGGCGTGTTCTCCCCGGTCAGGGGCGAATACGTCGACCTGGTCGGGCGAGCACCGCTGCCGGCGTCGGTGGGCCGGCGTATCGCGTTCGACGTCGGGACGGGGACAGGAGTCCTCGCCGCCCTCCTGGCCCGCCGGGGGTTCGGACACGTCGTGGCCACCGACATCAGCACCCGCGCCCTGGCCTGCGCACGGGACAACGTCCGCCGACTGCACCTCACCGGACGCATCGACGTCGTGGGCCCAGGCCTCTTCCCCGACGGGCGCGCGAACCTGGTCGTCTGCAACCCGCCCTGGATTCCGGCACGGCCCAACTCAGGCCTGGAGCAGGGCGTTTACGACGCCGACAGCGGCATGCTCCGAAGCTTCCTGGACGGGCTGGCCGCCCGCCTCGCACCCGGCGGCGAAGGGTGGCTCATCCTCTCGGACTTGGCCGAACGCCTCGAACTCCGGACGCGAAGCGAGCTGTTGAGCGCCATCGCGGCGGCGGGCCTGCACGTGGTGGACAGGATCGACACCAGTCCGCGGCATCCACGGGCGAGGGACACCGCGGATCCCCTCCACTCCGCGCGGACCGCGGAGATCACCTCGCTCTGGCGCCTGGCGGCCGATTGACGTCGGCGTGACGGAGAAACGAGTCACCCACCCGCGGCGATGGGCGGAGGTTCCCGGCGAACCCGGGTTCAGCTGACCGGCGCGTACAGCACGCCGAGCTTGTCGATCCCGTCGCCCGACCGTCCCGTGAAGCCCACGATCTGCCGGCCGGACGGGGCCGTGAAGGTCTTCGTGTTCGTGGTGGCCGTGCCGGAGGACAGGGTGCGGCCCTTGTCCGTCGTGAAGCTCGCCGAGAAGAGCCGGGTGCGGCCGTCCTTCTGACCCTGTGTCAGCTTGACCGACGTGAGGTGTTCGCCGGACGCGAGGGGCAGGGACGTCGCCGTGCCGCCCGTGCCGCCGTGGGAGACGGTCGTACCGCCGTCGTAGGAGAGCGAGATCGCGTCCAGGCGTGAGCCGCCGCGCAGTGTCAGCGTCCGGGGCGAGGGGGTGGCCGGCAGATCGTCCGCGTCGTTGAAGGCCGTGCCGTGCGGGCCGCCGAAGAAGTCGCTCGCCGTGAGGGGCGAGTTGAGGGTGTAGGAGAAGTCGACCGTGTGCGGGAAGTGGTCGGAGAGGTTGCCGCCCGCGGAGTCCAGGAAGGACGCCCACTCGTTGTTGTAGCGGGTGGCCGAGAGGGAGAACAGTTTGCTGCCGCGGTAGAGGACCTTGTCCACGACCTCGCAGTCGTTCGGCGGGGCAGTCGTCGGGCAGACGATCGCGTCCGCGCCCTGGGCCGGCGGCGTGCCGCCCTTCGCCAGTTCGACCCACGCGTCCGTCAGGCCGTTCTCGCTCGCCAGGGTGCGGATGTTGTCGCCCGAGCGCGTGTAGCGCGTGTTCGTGTCGCCCATGACGATCACCGCGTTGCCGGACGAGTTCGCCTGGACGAAGTCGGACAACTGCTCGACGTTGGCCCGGCGGGCGGCGAGCGCGTCGGCGGTGTCGTCCGCGTTGGTGTGGACGTTGTACAGGTCCACGAAGACGCCCTCTGCGAGGCGCACCCGGGCCAGCGAAAAGCCCTTCGGGGTCAGGCAGTTGGTGCCCGTGCAGGTGTTCCACTTGACCCGGGCGAAGTCCTCGAAGGCGTAGTCCGAGAGGGTGTTGAGGCCGTCGCCGAAGGGCACGCCGCCGCTGGTCGCGGTGCGGTACGGGTGGTTGTCTCCGGCGTACAGGGCCGCGTGGTAGTTGAAGTCCTCCTGGACGTTCACGATGTCGTACGCCCCGAGGCGCGGGGAGATCAGCGGGGTGTTCGTCTCCGGGTTACCGGAACTGAGGCCCTCCGGCAGGCCGGCGACGTTGTACGTCAGGACGTTGAACGAGCCGGTGGTGGCCGCTGCCGCGGGCGTCGCGCCGGTGGCGGCGAGGCCGGTCACGGCCAGGGCGGCGGCCACGAGGGTGCCGAGGAGTCTTCTCATGTGGGGGTGTCTCCGGTCGGGAGGGACGGCGGGGAAGATGAACGCTGCTCAGCTTTGATGTCAACCAGTGTGACCGGCAACGGCAATTGGGGGAACAGTGAGAGACGAGGTGAGCTGCCGGAGACCACGACCGAGCGATGAACCTCTCTTGACCTCAAGCAAAGTTGAGGTCCTAGCGTGCCAGGGGATGTGATCACCACCCAGGACGGGAAGAGATGACGATGATCCTCGTGACCGGCGCGACCGGAAACATCGGAGGCGCGCTGCTGCGGCAGCTGCGCGTGCGGGGCAGCGGACCCGTGCGAGGCCTGACCCGTGACGCGGGACGGGCCTCGTTCCCCGAGGGGACCGAGGCCTTCGAGGGCGATCTCGAACGGCCGGACATCCTCAAGTCCGCGCTGGAGGGGGTGAGTTCGCTGTTCCTGCTGTCGAGCGTGGGCATGATGACAGACACCCTCGCGATGGCCCGGGAAGCGGGCGTGGAGCACGTGGTGCTCGTGTCGTCGATCACGGTCCGTACGCATCCGCATCTGAACGCCGCGCGCCAAGGCGCGGCCCTCGAGCGCTCGCTCCAGAACAGCGGCATGGCCTGGACGATCCTGAGGCCGACGCAGTTCGCCTCCAACACCCTGGGGTGGGCGCCGTCGATCCGTGAACAGGGCGTGGTCCGGGCGCCGTACGTCGATATCGGGCTCCCCACGATCCACCCCGCGGACATCGCGGCGGTGGCCTGTGCGGCGCTGACCGAGCCGGGGCATCGAGGGCAGACGTACGCACTGACGGGACCGGAACGCGTCACGGTCCGCCGCCAGGTCGAGGCCGTCGCCGCGGCCCTGGGCCGCGAGGTGTCCCTCGTCGAGATCAGCCGGCCGGAGGCCCACCGGCAGATGGCCTCCTTCATGGGGGACGAAGAGGCCGACGCGGTGCTCGACCTGATCGGCGGGGACGTCAACGACGAACTGCTGAAGGTCCACGACACGGTCGCGCGGGTCACCGGCTCCCCGGCCAGGTCGTTCGAGCGGTGGGCGAGGGGGAACGCCGCCGCCTTCCGCTGAGCCTCAGCCGTCCCGTGCGGGGAGACCCGCCAGGCCGGTGGCGAGCACGATGTGGTCGACCGTCTCGGTGAGCGTGCTGTCGGGGCCGATGACGGTTTCGATGCCGTCGGGCAGCAGATCGAGTGGCCGGTACCAGTCGCGCAGTTGGCTGGGGCGGACCTCGTCGGCGATCGGCTTGGTGGCGTGCCGGGTGAGGGTCTCCTCGAAGGGTACGTGCAGGTAGTAGGCGTGCGTCGGTCCGCGGTGGTCGGCGCGCAGGCGGGCGAGCATCTCGCCGTAGCGGTCGGCGTAGAGGATGCCCTCGACGACGACGTGGTAGCCGGCGTCGAGGGCGTAGCGGGCGACGGCGTCGATCAGGCCGATGTTCGCCGCCCCGGGCCGGTCGTGTTCGCGCAGGACGACACGGCGGAGGTTGTCCTGGCCGACCAGGGCCACACCGCGGCCGAAGCGGTCACGGATGCCGGCCGCGACCGACGATTTCCCCGAGGCGCTGTTGCCGCGCAGCACGATCAGCCTGGTCTCGTCCGTGCCCACCATCACGCGGGTCACCGTAACGGGGGAGCAGGTCACCGCGTCAGGCGGCGCAGCGCCGACGCCGCGGCGTGCGCCCCGCACATGCCGTGCGCGCCCGCGCCCGGCGGGGTCGCCGCGGAGCAGAGGTACATCCCCGGTACGCCGGTGTCGTACGGGTCGAGGGCGAGGCGTGGGCGGGCCAGCAGCTGGAAGGCGGTGTTCGCGCCCATGACGATGTCACCGCCGATGTAGTTCGGGTTGTACCGCTCGAGCGTGGCCGGGGAGCGGACCGCCGTGGCGACGACCCGGTCCCGGAAGCCCGGGGCGAACCGTTCGATCTGCCGGACGATCGCCTCGGTGGCGTCGCCGGCGTAGCCGTGCGGCACGTGCGCGTAGGTCCATACGGGGTGGATGTCGCCGTTCGACCGGAGGGGGTCGGCCAGGTACTGCTGGCCGACGAGCATGAAGGGGCGCTCGGGCATCCGGCCTGCGTGGACCGCGCGTTCGGCGTCGGCGATCTCCTCGAACGTGCCGCCGAGGTGGACCGTGCCCGCCCGTCGCGCGGCCTCGTGCGCCCACGGCACCCCGCCCTCGACCGCGAAGTCCGCCTTGAAGGCGGCCGGGCCGTGCCGGAAGCGGCGGTAGGCGCGGGCCACCCGGGGCGGCAGCCGGTCGCCGAGGAGGTCCGCGACCGCGCGCGGCGCGAGGTCGAAGAGCACCACGTCGGACGGGGGCAGCTGAGCCGCCGACCGGACGTGGACGCCGGTCTCGATCCGGCCGCCGTGCTCGGCCAGGAGCGCGGCCAGTGCGTCGGTGATCGCCCGGGAGCCGCCCTCGGCCACCGCCCAGCCGTGCCGGTGCCCGGCCGCGATGACCGACAGCCCGATCGCGGCGGTCGCCGGCCGGTGCAGCGGGCGGAAGGCGTGCGCGGCCACCCCGCCGTACAGGGCGCGGGCGGCCTCGGTGCGCCACACGCTCGCCACGGCGCCGGCGGGCAGCAGCGCCGGGAGCCCGAACCGCGCCAGCAGCAGGGGGTGGCGGGGCACGCGGGCGAGCGGGCCCATGAAGTCCTCGGCGAGCGCGTCGAATCCGTCGGCCAGCGGCCCGAACAGCCGCCGCCAGGTGCGCCCGTCGACCGGCCCGAGACCCTCGGCCGTCGCCCGCACCGAGCGGTGCAGCACCCCCGCCTCGCCCGAGTCCAGCGGATGCACGCAGTCGATCTCCGGCAGCCGCCAGCGCAGCCCGTACCGGCCCAGGTCGAGCGTGCGCAGGAACGGGGAGCCCACCGCCATCGGATGCGTGGCCGAGCAGTGGTCGTGCAGCAGCCCCGGCGTCAGCTCGCCGGTCCGGGTGCCGCCGCCGATCGTGCCGGCCGCCTCCAGGACGGTGACGTCCACGCCCGCGCGGGCGAGCAGGACGGCCGCCGCGAGACCGTTGGGACCGCTGCCCACCACGACGGCTGTGCTCATGGGCGCTCCTCGTCGAGACCGTCGCCTTGGCGCGTACCCACGAACGCGCCTCGTCAAGACGGCTCACCGCGGTCTCTCCGGGGCAGAGAGCCCAAGGGAAGCCCAAGGGAGGGCGCCGTAAGGTTGCCCGGACACCGGGAGGGGCATGACGCACGGGGCGCAGCGCGAGGAAGAGCCGGGCAGCCGGACACCGCGCACACCAGGCACCGGCCGGCCCCCCGGCGGCAGCCGACCCCTGTGGCGGCAGCGGGACTTCGGGGTCTTCTGGGCCTCGCAGACCCTCTCCGTGCTCGGCGACTCCTTCGCCCTGATCGCCCTGCCCCTGCTGGTGCTCCAGGCCACGGGCTCCCTCGCGCGGATGGGCCTGCTGACGGCGGTGGGCGGGGCCGCCGCGGTGCTGGCGGCCGTCTTCGCCGGAGCGCTGGTGGACCGGGTCGACCGCCGCCGGCTGCTCATCGTCTGCGATCTGGTGCGCATGGTGCTGTACGGGGTGATCCCGCTGGTGTGGCTGTTCGGGCCGCAGGTGTGGCTGCTGTATGCCGTCCTGCCGCTGTGCGAGGCCGTCGGCACGCTGTTCGCCGTCGGCTACGTCACCGTCGTGCGCAGTCTGGTCGGTACCGGGCAACTCACGGAGGCCAACGGCCGGTTGAACGCCACCGCCGCCGCGGCCGGCGTGCTCGGACCGCTGTGCGCGGGGATGGTGGCCGCCTGGACCGGCCCGGCCGCGGCGGTGGGCGTGGACGCGGCCAGCTTCGGGGTATCGGCGGCGTGCATGTTCCTCGTACGGTTCGCCGCGCGCTCCGGGGACGACGGCGGCGTGGCGGACAAGGCGGGCAAGGCGAAGAGGGCGAGCCTGTGGGGGGACCTGCGGGCCGGGGTGTCCTTCATCCACGGCCACCCGGTGCTGCGCTCGCTGACCGCCCTGCTGTTCGTCTTCAGCTTCCTCACCCTCGGCCTGAACGACCTGATCATCTACCACCTCAAGCACGACCTCGGCCATGACGACGGCACGGTCGGCACCGTCATGGCCGTCGGGGCGCTCGGCACGATCACCGGTGCCCTGCTGGTGGCCCGGGTCCGGCGGCGGCTCGGTTTCGGCCCGACCTGGACCGGTGCGGTCGCCCTGTGCGGGGTGGCGTTCGCCGGACTGGGCTGGGCGCGGGACGTGCCCGTCGTCGCGGCCCTGAGCGCGGCCTTCCTCGCCTGCGTCGCCGTGGCCGGCACCTGCTCCATGTCCCTGCGCCAGGAGGTCACCCCGGAACCGCTCCTCGGCCGGGTCACCTCCGCCTTCTGGACCCTCCACTACTCGGCGGCCCCGATCGGCGCGGTCGTCCTGACCTGGGCCGCGGAACGGCGCGGCACGGCTCCCGTCGGACTCGTCGCGGGAGCGTGCTGCGTGCTGATCGCGGTCGTCGCGCTGTTCACGCCGATACGGGGATCGGGCACCCCAAAACCGTCAGCCGCGTCAGCCGCGGCGGCCCGGAAGCAGTGACGCCGGGACCACGGCCAGGGCGAGGAGGGCCGCCGCGACCGCGTAGGAGATCCGGAACCCTGCCGGATCCGTGCCCGTCGAGCCGAGGACCACGGAGATCAGGGCCGTGCCGACCGACGCCCACACCTGCGCGTTGATGTTCAGCGCGGTGCTCGCCGCGGCCATCCGGTCCCTCGGCAGGTCGCGGCTCGCCGTCGTCATCGTCGGCATCAGGACCATGCCGGCGCCGACGCCCATCACCATCGCCGCCCCGACGAGCCGCCACGCGGCCACGTCGTCCGCTCCGACCTGGAGCGCCGTCAGCGCCATGCCGAACGCCCCCACCGCGATTCCGGCCGGGATCAGGCGGCGTGGCGCCACCTTGTCGATTCGGCGCGCGGCCACCTGCATGGTGATGCCGACGGTGAGGCCGACCGGCGCGCCCAGCAGCCCGGCCGCGGTCGCGCTCGTGTCGCGTACCTGCTGCCAGTACAGCGGGAAGAGCAGCATCGACCCGAAGTAGCCGCAGGTGAACAGCGCGAGCGTGCCGATCCCGGCGGCGAAGGTGCGGTCGCCGAGCAGCCGGAGGTCGAGCAGCGGCGCACGGGCGGTCAGCGCACGCCGTACGAAGGCGGCGACGAGCACGACCCCGGCGAGCGTGGGCCCGAGCGCGCCGACTGCCGTGAAGTCGCCCCGCTCCCCGCCCCGCGCCAGCCCGAACAGCAGCAGCGCGAGGCCCGGCGAGAGCATCAGCAGGCCGGGAACGTCCAGCGTCGGTGCCTTGGCGCGGGGTTCGTCGGGCCGCAGCAGCTTCGCCGCGAGCACCAGCGCCACCGCGCCGACCGGCAGATTGACGAGGAAGATCCACTGCCAGGACGCGTGGTCGATCAGCCAGCCGCCGAGCACCGGCCCGGCCACCGGCCCGACCATGATGGGCAGCCCCATCAGCGCCATCGCCCGCCCGAGCCGCTCGCGGTCGGCGCCGCGCATCACCATCGCCATGCCGACGGGCATCAACAGCCCGCCGCCGAGTCCCTGCACCGCCCGGAACGCGATCAGACTGGCCGCGTCCCAGGCGAACGCCGCGAGCAGCGAGCCGAGCGTGAACAGCGCGAGGGCGGTCAGATAGGCGCGCTTGGCGCCGATCCGGCCCATCGCCCAGGCCGCGGTCGGGATGACGGCGGCGAGCGCGAGGGTGTACGCGGTCGCGGTCCACTGGATCGTCTCCAGCGGAGCGTGGAACGCCTCGGAGAGGCTGCGCAGCGCCACGTTGACGATCGTCATGTCCAGCACCGACATCACTGAGCCGATGATCACGACCAGGATGGTGCGGTTGAGGGCCTGCGCGGCGGTCCGGGACGCCTCCGACGGCGCCTCGGCAGCCGGTGTGGTGGTCATCCCCTGCCCCTTCAGCCCGAGTACGGCCGGATCTCGCGAGCCGTCCGCAACGACCGCCCCCACCAGGAGAGTTGGCCGAGCATGCCCTTGGCGGCGCCCTCGCACACGGCCTCGTCGCGCGGTGCGCCGTCCTCCGTGAGGCCCGACCACGGTCCGTGCAGGCTGACCGAGTCGCGCACGGTCATGGCGTGCAACTCAGCGAAGATCAGCCGGAGTTGCTCGACGGCACGCAGGCCGCCGGAGAGCCCGCCGTAGGACACGAAGCCGACCGGCTTGGCGTGCCACTGCTCGTGGTGCCAGTCGATGAAGTTCTTCAGGGAGGCCGGGAAGCTGTGGTTGTACTCCGGCGTGACGACGACGAAGGCGTCGGCGGCGGCCAGCCGCGGGGTGACGTCGGCCAGCGCGGCGACGGCCTCGGGGCTCGGCGTGCCGCCCCAGCCCGGCATGACCATCGGCAGCTCGACGTCGGCGAGGTCGACGACGTCCAGGTGCAGATCGTCGGCGCCCTCGGCGGTGCCGAGGAACCAGTCGGTGACGGCACGTCCCGCGCGGCCCTCGCGGACGCTGCCGACGATCACGGCGATGCGCAGGGGCGCGGTCTCGGTGGCGGACATGGTGGTACCCCCTCGTGAACGGTGCGACCGCCCTCATGCGGCCTGCTTCCGGTAAGCTACAACGGGCGTTGTAAAAAATACAACGCCCGTTGTACTTCGATGGGGAGGCGAGTGTGGGCAGCGCCAATGACGCGTGGGTGGCGAAATCCCGGGGCGAGGTCTCGCCGCGCAAGCTGGAGAAGCAGATGGCCATCGCGAGTTCGTCCTGCACGGTCTTCGGCCGCGAGGGCTACACGCGTGCCTCGGTCGACGCCCTCGCTGCCGCGGCCGGCGTCTCCACCCGCACGCTCTACAACCACTTCCCGGGCGGCAAGGCCGATCTCTTCCGTACGGTCGTCACCTGGACGTCGAGCGCGGTCAAGGACGCCCAACTCGCCAGGTTGCACGCCCTGTTGGACCTCGAACATCCTCCCCGCCCGGAGGACCTGGAGCGCGATCTCGTCGCCCTCGCCCGCGCCTTCGTCGGCCTCATGACCGAGTACCCGGACCACTTCGCGCTCGTCCGGCACATCCACGCCGAGGTCGACCACGTACCGCCCGAGGTGCTCGAGGCGTGGCAGGACGCCGGGCCCAGGCCGGCCGGCCGGGGCCTCGCCGACGCGATGGCGGGCCTCGCCGCCGCCGGTCTGATCGACACGCACGGCGACGCCGCCCTCGCGGGAGTCCACTTCTCGGCCCTGACTGCGCACCAGATCGTGCAGCTCTCGCATTACGGCGTCCGCCCGCTGCCCAAGGAGGAGACAGAAAGGCTGATCACAGGGGGTGTCGCGGCGTTCCTGCGGGCGTACCGGGCCGCGTGATCCGGGCCGCGCACCGTCCCGCCGGTCCGAGCAGTGCCCCCCGTCACCCCGGCGAGTGGAACTCTGCGTCCTGGTGGCCGCACCGGCTGGCCAGCCGCGGGAAGGGGGCGCAGGGCGTCCGGAAGCTGGGCGCATGCCCACCCTTCCATCCCTACGGGGATCCCTGCGCGCCGCCTCCGCCCTGGTCGCGGCGCTGGCGCTCGTCGTCGCCCTGCCGCACGGCGCGGCCGCCGCACCAGGTGACCTGGACCCCGCGTTCGGCACCGGCGGCAAGACGGTCATCAACCGCGGCTTCTGGGAGGAGGGCCAAGACGTCGCCCTCCAGGCCGACGGCCGGATCGTCACCGTCGGCAGCAACCTTCAGGCCGAGTACCTGACGTCCGAGTTCTCGGTGATGCGGCACAACGCCGACGGCAGCCTCGACACGTCCTTCGGCGACGGCGGCGAGACGATCACCGACTTCGCGGGCGGCGAGGACCGGGCGCACGCCGTGGCGCTCCAGCCCGTCGCAGGCCAGGTGAAGATCGTGGTGGCGGGGGAGGCCGCCGCGTCGGAGGGCGGCTGCTGCGTGTTCACGGTCGCCCGCTACAACGCGGACGGCAGCCTGGACACCGGCTTCGGCACCGGCGGACGCGTCCCCACCGACCTCTCCGGCGTTGCCCGGGCGGTCGCCGTGCAGCCTGACGGCAAGATCGTCGCCGCGGGACAGAGCGTCGCGGGGCCGGGCGACGTCCGGTTCGCGGTGGCGCGGTACAACCCCGACGGCACTCCGGACAGCACGTTCGGTACCGACGGTCGCGTGCTCACCCCCTTCGAGGGCGGCGGTTCCGGCAACGACCTCGCACTCCAGCCCGACGGCAGGATCGTCGTCGTCGGCAACAGGGGCGCCCTCAACGGCCCCACCGACTTCGCACTGGCCCGCTACAACACCAACGGCACTCTCGACAGCACATTCGGTACGGGCGGCAAGGTCACGACCGTGTTCAGTGCCGCGCCCGGTTTCGCCGGCGACGACTCGGCAGGCGGCGTGGCCGTGCAGTCCGACGGCAAGATCGTCGCGGCCGGGTACACCGGTTACGACTTCGCGCTCGCCCGCTATACCGCAGGTGGCGCACTCGACCCGGCCTACGGCACCGGCGGACGCGTGATCACCGACTTCAACAACACCGTTGACCGCGCCTACGACCTCGCACTACAGCCCGACGGCCGCGCCGTCGCCGTCGGCCTGTCCGCCGCCGACTTCGGCGTGGCCCGCTACAACGTCGACGGCAGCCTGGACTCCGGATTCGGCACCGGTGGCAAGACCTCCAACGACATGGGCTTCGGCTACTTCGACGAGGCGAACGCCGTCGCCCTCCAGCCCGACGGCAAGATCGTCGCGTTCGGCAACGCCGGCGACGACCGCGCCCTGGCCCGCTACGTGGTCGACTCCACGCCGTCCGGCGTCGACCTGTCCGTCACCAAGACCGGTACAGGCACCGTCAGCATCGGTGACCGGGCCACCTACACCATCAGGGTCACCAACAACAGCACCACCACGGCGGCCACCGGTGTCGCCCTGACCGACACGTTCTCCGGCCTCATCCGCACGGTCATCTCGGCGACGCCCTCCCAGGGCACCTGCACGACCGCCGTCACCTGCGCTCTGGGGACCCTCGCCCCCCGAGCGACGGCCACCGTGACGGTCGTCGTGGAACCCCGTTCCACCGGCACCCTCACCGACCGGGCCACGGCGAGCGCCACCCAGACCGACCCGGTCGCCGGCAACGACACCGCCACCACGACCACCATCGTCAACAACTCCCGCGGCTGTACCCGCATCGGCAGCAGCGGCAACGACACCATCACCGGCACCTCCGGCAACGACGTGATCTGCGGCCTCGGCGGTGACGACACGATCAACGCCGGTTCCGGCTACGACACCGTGTACGGCGGCTACGGCAACGACCGCATCGACGGCGGCTTCCACAACGACAACCTCTACGGAGGCTCCGGCAACGACAATCTGATCGGCAACTACGGCAACGACCGGCTGAACACCGTCGACAACGTCTCCGGCAACGACACCGCCAACGGCAGCTCCGGCGCGGACGCCTGCACGACGGACACCGGGGACATCCGCATCAGCTGCTCGTAGGCACCCGCACCCACCTGGCCAGCAGCGCGGCGCCGACTCCCGACACGATCAGCGCCGCCAGCGCCAGGCGCAGGCTCGTCGCCCCGGCGAGCAGGCCCACGGCCGGGCCCGCCAGCAAGAAGCCCGGCCACTGGCCGATGGTGATGACCGACACCCCCTCGCCGGCCGGCACCCCGCGTTGCCGGCCGGCGAGGGCGATCAGTGCCGGGAGCACACAGGCGATGCCCAGGCCGATGATCGTGAAACCGGCCAGCGCGAGCGGCAGTTGGGGCCGCAGGACGACAAGTGCCGCGCCCAGCACGGCGGTCAGCAGGGACAGCCGTACGAAAGTCCGACGGCCCAGGCGGGTCACGGCACGGTCGCCCAGGAGCCGGGCGAGAAGGATCGCCACCGAGAAGCTCGTGTACGTCGCCGCGCCGAGCGCCGGGCCCCCGCCCAGGAAGTCGGCCGTGTACACCGAACTCCACTGCGAGGCCGCGCCCTCGACGAAGGACGCCAGGAAGGCGATGGAGGCGAGCAGGGTCAGCTGAGGAGTGAACCGGTCCCGCAGCGGCCGGCGTTGCTCCCCGGGTTCCTCGCGGGCCTGTTCCTCCTCCGGCAGCCAGCGCGCCCACGCCAGCAGCAGCGCCCCGAGCACACCGCTGCTGATCGCCATCTGGACGCCGGGGGAGACGCCGGTGGCCGCCGCGAGCGTACCGAGGGCGCCGCCCGCGAGCACCCCGCAGCTGTAGGAGGCGTGGAAGCCGGACATCAGCGGCCTGCCCTGGTGCCGCTCCACGGTCACCGCGAGCGCGTTCACCGGCGTGGCCAGGAAGGTCGCCGACAAGCCCCACGCCGTCAGGCCCACCACCAGCGCGGGCACCGCCGAAGCCCCCGCGAGCACGGGCGCGTTGAGCAGCACCAGCGCGGCGGCCGCGAGGCTCAGCAGACGGCTCGACACCCGCCCGATCAGCACCGTGATCAGCACGATCGCGACCAGGTCCCCGGCCGCCGACGAACCGCTCAGCAGCCCCCACCGCGCCGTGTCCACGCCGACCTGGTCCCGGATCGCGGGGATACGGGCCATCCAGCCGCCCTGGGTGCCCCCGAGGACGACGAACACGAGGCTCACCGCGAGGCGCGGCCGTAAACCGGAAGCGGTGGCGGTCGCCGTCATCCGTTCACCCCCGTGTAGCTGCCGCTCACGTTCTGAACTCCCTCGCAGAGCACGCGAATCGCGGCCGGTCGACGGGGAGTCGACCGGCCGCGGAGGACGCCACGACGGTGTCAGAATGTCGATCAATCGGTCAATGGATTAATTGATCAACGAGTTGGACTGATCCGTCACCGAGAAGACGAACGAGAACTCCGTCGGCTCGGCCCGCAGGAAGTACCGCGGCAGCGGGCCCGGACCGCAGGACTGCGAGCCGATCCCGTGCTGGCCGTGGTCCAGGTTGACCCACACCGTGTCACCGGCCGTGAGGTCGGTGCGGTGCGTGGCCGCGTCCAACTGCTCGGTGGTCCAGCGCCGGGCGCTGAACCAGAACTCCGGTTCGCCCTCGATCCGCAGACCGCCGAGCTGCGCCCAGCGGACGTCGGCACGGGCGCCGTTCTCCTGTGGACGGACGTAGGGAGTCTGGAGGTCCTCGATGCTCGCGTCCCACTGCAGGAGCTTCGCCGCGGCCTTGGTGTCCGGGTATGCCTCGCCGGCACTGCCGAACCAGAACGCGGACTCGGTGGACGCCGCCGGCAGCCCGAACCGGACGCCGAGCCTGGGCAGCGGCACTGCCCAGTCGCCCTCGGGATCGACCGAGACGGTCAGGCCCAGTCGCGTTCCGTCGGAGGTCCACCGGTACACCGTGCGCAGGCCCGCCTCCCGGGCCGCGGGCGCCACCCGGGTCCGTACGGTCAGCGCGTCGTCACCCGACTCCACGCCGTCCAGGCGGTGTCGCATGCGGTGCAGGCCCAGCTGCCGCCACAGCACGCCGTACCGCGTGTCGTCCTGCCAGGACGCTCCCTCGTCGTTGTCGGTGGTGGCACGCCACACGTCCAGACGCAGGCCGGTGACGTCCACCCCGCCGATGGACCGCAGGGCACCGGTGCGGGCGTCGAAGGTGGCCGGGCCGAGCACGATCCGGTCGCCGTCGGCCGCGGGCCTGGCACCGGTGGTCGCGGGGAGGGGCGCACGCGGTTCGACGGTCTGCTGCGCCCACGACACCTCGTGGCCCCGGCCGGCCCAGGGGGTGTCCTCGGCGAGCAGCGCGCGGACCGTCCACTGGACCTCCTCGCCGTTGCCGTCGGGGGCGGGTGCCGGCAGCTTGACCTCCGCCGACTCACCCGGCGCGAGCGGCGGCACGGTGAGTGTGTGCGCACCCGTGGGGAATCCGTCCACCTGGTAGGAGAACTCGAACTCCAGGTGCGAGAGACCGGCGAAGTCGTACGCGTTCGTCACCCGTACGGTGCCGTCCGGCCCGTCGCCCTCGATACGGACCGGCTCGATCACCTTCTTGTACTCGATCAGCCCCGGGGACGGCGTCCGGTCCGGGAAGATCAGTCCGTCGCAGACGAAGTTGCCGTCATGCAGCTCCTCGCCGAAGTCGCCGCCGTAGGCGTAGCCCAGCTCGGGGTGCTTGATGCCGTGGTCGATCCACTCCCAGATGAAGCCGCCCTGGATCCGGTCGTAGGACTCGAAGATCCGCTGGTAGTCGGCGATCCCGCCCGGTCCGTTGCCCATCGCGTGCCCGTACTCGCACTGGATGAAGGGGAGCCCGCGCCGCTTGTGCGTGCCGCCGTCCAGGCCCTGCCCGATCCGCTCGACCTCCTCGTGGGAGGCGTACATCCGCGAGTACACGTCGGTGTCGCGGCAGTTCCAGTCGCCCTCGTAGTGCACGAGGCGCGAGGAGTCCCGGCCGTGGATCCACTCGGCCATCGCGGTCAGACCGCGGCCGGTGCCGGCCTCGTTGCCCAGGGACCACAAGACGATGGAGGGGTGGTTCTTGTCGCGTTCGACCATGCGGGCGGCGCGGTCGAGGAGGGCCGGGGTCCAGCGGTCGTCGTCGACCGGGTTGTCCCGCCAGTCCTGTTCGACGAAGCCGTGGGTCTCCAGGTCGCACTCGTCGATGACCCACAGGCCCAGCTCGTCGCACAGATCGAGGAAGGCGGGGTGCGGCGGGTAGTGCGAGGTGCGGACGGCGTTGAGGTTGTGCCGCTTCATCAGCAGCACGTCCTCGCGCATGGTCTCCAGGTCGAGCGCGCGGCCCTTCTCGGGATGCCACTCGTGCCGGTTGACGCCCTTGAAGAGGACCGCCTTGCCGTTGACCTTGATCAGGCCGTCTTCGAGGACGACCGTACGGAAGCCGATGCGCAGCGGCACCCGCTCGCCCTCGGTGCTGAGGATCCCGTCGTACAGCGTCGGCGTCTCCGCCGTCCACGGATCGACCCGCACCGTCACCGGCTCGCCCGTCGCGACATCGATGTCGAGGGCGGGCACGGTCACCCGGCCGTCGACGTCGGAGTCGACCCGCAGGGTGCCCTCGCCGCTGACATGGTCGTAGGAGGCGTGCACGAAGAAGTCGAGCGCGCTGCCCGCCGGACGGTGCAGCAGGGTGACGTCACGGAAGATGCCCGGCAGCCACCACTGGTCCTGGTCCTCCAGGTACGAGCCCGCCGACCACTGGTGGACCCGGACCGCGAGCACGTTGCCGCCCGGCTTGAGCAGATGACCGACCGCGAACTCGTGCGGCAGCCGGGAGCCCTTGAACTCTCCGATGTCCGTGCCGTTCAGCCAGACCCGGGCGCAGGACTCGACGCCGTCGAAGCGGAGTACCACCCCGCCGTCCGCCGGCCAGTCGTCCGGCAGGTCGAAGACCCTCAGGTGGTCACCGGTCGGGTTCTCGGTCGGGACGTGCGGCGGGTCCACCGGAAAGGGGTAGAGGTGGTTGGTGTAGATGGGCGATCCGAAACGGCCGTCGCCCTGGAGGACCCAGTGGCCGGGGACCGTGACCTCGGCCCAGTCCCCGGCGTCGTACCCCTCCTCGGCGAACGCGTCGTCCTCGGCGTCGGCGGTGGCCGACAGACGCAGGCGCCAGCTGCCGTTCAGCGACAGGGACCTCGCGTCCGAGGACGCGTACCAGGCGCGGGGCGGGAGGGCCCCGCTGCCCGGCGAGACGTCCTCGACGTAGTCGACAGCGGGGGTGGTGCGGAAAGACATCGGTCTCCAGGTATCGAGAAGAAGGTGTCAGCCCTTGATGCCTGTCTGCGCGATCCCCTGCACCAGCCAGCGCTGGAGGAAGAGGAACACGAACACCAGGGGCAGGATGGACATGGCCGTGGCCATGAAGATCATGTGGAAGACGACGGTCTGGTTGGTCATGTAGTTGGAGAGCGCGACCTGAACGGTCCACGAACCCGGATCCTGCCCGATGACCAGCGGCCACAGGAAGGAGTTCCACCCTTGGATGAAGGTGATGGTCGCCATCGCGGCGAAGAAGTTCAGCGAGTTGGGCACCACGATGCGCCAGTACGCACCCCAGTAACCCAGTCCGTCCACGCGCGCCGCCTCCTCCAGCTCCTTGGGGAACCCCAGGAAGTACTGCCGGAAGAGGAAGCAGGTGAAACCACTGAACAGCCCCGGGATGATGAGACCCCGGTAAGTGTCCACCCAGCCGAGCGAGGAGACCAGCACGAAGCTCGGGACGAAGGTGACCGCCGTCGGGACCATCAGGGTGCCCAGGACGGCGTAGAAGACCTTGTTGGCGTGCTTGTACGGGATGCGGGCGAGACCGTAGCCCGCGAGGGAGCACACCAGCAGGACGCCGACGGTGTGCAGGGTGGCCACGATCGCCGAGTTCCACAGGGACTGGGCGAAGGGCACCGTCTCGTCGCTGAACAGCTCGCTGATGTTGCCCCACTGGATGTCCGTGGGGAAGAACTTCCAGTTCTCTCCGGTGATCTCGGCATCGGTGGAGAGGGCGTTGCGGATGATCAGGTAGAACGGGATCAGGAAGAGGAAACCGGAGATACCGGTGGCGATGTAGAGGCCGGTGGAGCTCATCACCCCGCCGCGCCTGACCCGGCGTGTCCTGGCCGGCGGCGGTGTGGACTTCCGTACCTCGGGTGCGGTGGTGGTCACTTGGAATCCTCCCCCCTTCCAAAGCCCAGGAGCTTGCCCTGGAACAGGGTCACGACACAGATGAGTACGGTCAGGATGACCGCGCCCGCGCTGCCGGAGCCGTAGTCCTGGCTCTCGCCCAGGGCCTTGTAGTACAGCTCGACGAGGGGCGGGCGTCCCCAGGTCGTCTTCTGGAGCAGGTTGAAGAACTCGTCGAAGGCCTGGTACGCGGCGATGAGCAGCAGCAGGATCACCGCGGTGGACGTGGCGCGCAGCTGGGGCAGGGTGATGTACCGGAAGGTCTGCCAGCCGGGCTTGGCGCCGTCGATGGCGGCGGCCTCGTACAGCTCGCCCGGGATGTTCTGGAGCGCGGCCAGGAACAGGATCATGTAGAAGCCGGACTGGAGCCACAGCCGTGCGGTGACGATGACGAGCCAGTACCAGGGCGGATTGGGGTCGGCCAGCCAGGCGATGTTCTCGATCCCGAACCAGCCGAGGACCGTGTTCATCAGACCGAAGCGGACTCCGCTGAAGATGGACATCTTCCAGATCAGCGCGGCGGCCACATAACTGCACGCGGTCGGCAGGAAGAAGACCGACCGGAAGAACGCCCGCATGAAGCGCAGCCGGTTCACTATCAGGGCCAGGCCCAGCGAGAGCGCCCAGGTGGTGGGCACGATGAACGCGGCGAAGACGGTGAAGGTGCCGAGCGAGCCGACGAAGTCGTCGTTCGTCAGCATGTACGTGTAGTTCTCGAAGCCGACGAACTTGTCGGGGGTGACGGTGAAGCGGGCCTCGAAGAAGCTGAGCCAGAGGCTCCAGAGGATCGGTGCGTAGACGAAGATCGCCAGACCGATGAGGAACGGCCCGGTGAAGAGCCAGAAGTTGAAGGTGGCATTCCCCCGCAGACCCCGCCGCGGCTTGGCCGGTGAGGCCTTCGCCGGGGCGGGGGACGCGAGGTCGCGCGTGGAGGTCGTCGACATGGCGCAGTCCGTCCCGCGGTCTATCCGAAAAGCTTCTTGAGCTCGCGGTTCACGGCCGCGTCGGCCTTGTCGAGCGAGGCCTGAGGGTTTCCGTTCTTGCGGACGCTGTTGGCGAAGACGTCCTCCAGCGCGGTGATCATGGCCTGGGTCCAGCCGATGTTGTCGAAGTGGCCGAACTCGTTGAAGAGCTTGACGCCCTCGGCCGGCAGACCCGACTTGAGCTTGGTGGCGCTCTCGGCGATCGAGGTGCGCGGCGGGATGTGGAAGCCGAAGGAAGTGGCCCACTCCTCCTGGTACTTCTTCTGGTCGATCCACAGCCACTTCACGAACGCCTTGGCCGCGTCGACGTTCTTGCCCTTGGCGTTGACGAACATCGACCAGCCGCCGTTGTAGACCGACTGTTTGCCCGAGTCGATGGTCTTCGGGAACGGGAAGACGCCGATGTCGTCGCCGAGGACCTGCTGGAACTGCGGCATCGCCCACATACCGCAGAACTGCATGGCACACAGGCCCTGGTTGAGCGCGGAGGGGTCCCAGTAGTCGGTGGGGGCGTCGAGGAGAAGGTCGCCGCTGGTGAACAGCTTGCGCATCTTCTTCAGGCCCTCGACGACGCCGTCCGTGTGGTAGGCGATCTCGTTCTTCTCGTTGAGGGTGTCCGCGCCCGCCGACCAGATCATCGGGCTGATGACCGCGTGCAGGTCGTTGCCGAGGTACAGGCCCTTGACCTTGCTGGTGGTGAGCTTGGCGGCGGCCTCGATCAGCTCGTCGAGGGTCTGCGGGACCTCGACGCCGGCCTTCTCGAAGAGCGAGGGGCGGTAGAAGAAGAACTGCGGGTCGTCGATCATGCGGACGCCGTATATCTTCCCGTCCACCGTGTGCGAGGCGATGTCGGCCGGGTTGAAGTCGTCCTTGACCGGATCGATGATGTCGGTCAGGTCCGCCACCTGACCGCTCTTGACCATCTGGATCTGCGGGTGGAACTCGAACAGGTCGGGCGCGCTCTTGGTGAGCAGCGTGGCGAACAGCTTGCTCTCGAAGTCGGAGCTGGTGATCCACTGCGTGGTCACGTTGGCCTTGTCGTAGGCCTTCGCGTACTTCTTGATGGCCTGCTCGGTGCCGGCCTCGCCGTACGCGTGGAAGAACTGGGTCAGGTTCGTGCCCGAACCGCCGCCGCCGCTGCGGCCGTTGTTGCCGCCGCAGGCGGCCAGCCCGCCGGCCGCGGCCAGGCCCATGGCGGCTCGCAAAACGTTTCTGCGGTCCCAGTTGCTGTTGCTCAATGCCGACATGTGACGTCCTTGTCTCGTGTGCGCGGCTGCGGCTCTTCGGCTCAGCGCCAGATGGCTGAAAGGAGGGTGCGGTGCGGGACGTTAACCTTCGGCTAAGGCTTCGGCAAGGGGTTGGACGAAGCCTGTTCGAAGCGTTGCGTAGTGTTCGGGATACCGGACGTGACAAGGAGCGGGCCGCCGCCGAAGCGGCCCGCGGACTCGTCGAAGGGGGCTGAACTCCCCAGGAAGAGGAGGCTGAACTCCCTAGGGAGACGGTGCGGAACGGGTCCTTGCGCGCGGCGTGCGCTTCGCGCTCCGCTGTCCGACCGACTGGAGCGCGCCTTCGAGCGCGAAGGTCGCCGCACCCAGGCACGCCGGATCGGTGGGGATGGGGGAGAGGGCGATCTCCGTGGCCGCCATCGGCCGCTTGAGCGCGTGCCGGGCGACGGCCTCGCGCACCTCGGCGACCAGGGGTTCGCCCAGCGTGGCCGCGACCCAGCTGCTGAGCACGACCACTTCGGGGTTGAACAGGTTCACCAGGTCGGCGATGCCGGCGCCGAGATACCGGGCGGTGTCGCGGACCACCTTGAGCGCCACCGGGTCGTGCGCCGCGACCCCGCGGGCCAGCGCGTCGATGGTGGCCGTCTGGTCCTCCGGGTGCAGCAACGCGCTGCCGGGGCTCAACTCCCGCAGATTCAGCATGATTCCGGGCGCGCCGACGTACGTCTCCACACAACCGTGGTTCCCGCAGTGGCACAGCCGTCCGTCCAGGACGATCGTGGTGTGGCCCCACTCGCCGGCGCTGTTGCTCACCCCCCGGTGCAGCCCGCCGCCCAGGAGGAGCCCGGCGCCCACCCCGGTCCCGAGGTTGACCACCACCGCGTCCCCCCGCCCGCGCGCGGCCCCGAACCACAGCTCGGCCACCGCGACGGCGCGCAGCGAGTTGTCCAGGTACAGGGGATAGGCGATGTGCTCGGTGAGGAGGTCGAGCAGCGGCACGTCGTGCCAGTCCCAGTTGGGCGCGTACTCCGAGATCCCGGTGGCCCGGTCCACCTGCCCGGGCATGCTCACGCCGACGCCGAGCACCCGCGCGCCCTCGACCCCGGCCTGCGCGACCACCGAGCCGACGGCGGCGGCGACATGGCCGACCACCTGCTCGGGGCGGCTCTCGCCGGGGCGCATGTACTCGTCGGCGCGGGCCAGGACGTTCAGCGCGAGGTCGAACAGCTCGACATGGACGTACGTCTCCGCGATGTCGACGCCGATCAACGCGCCCCCCGGCGCGTTGACGGCCACCAGACCCCGGGGCCGGCCGCCCGCCGAGTCCTCGAACCCGACCTCGGTGATCATCCGCAGTTCGAGGAGCTCGCCGACCAGGGTGGCGACCGTGGCGAGGCTCAGACCGGTGGCGGCCGCCAGCTCCTGCCGGGAGGTGGGGGCCTCGGCGATGATCTGGCGCAGCACCTCGTAGCGGTTCGCGGTGCGGATGTCCCGTGATGTGCCGCGCCTCATCGGACTCCCCTCGCTGACAAGACCGGCGCAAGGCTATGGGCTGCGCCGACGTTCGACAAGGGGTTAGGAAAGGGGCTTTATAAAGTGCCTCGGTGCTTCTTTGTGCTTCTTGCCGGTTGGCCGAAGTCAGTCGGCGAGGACCGCCCGCACGAAGGGGTTGGCGAAGGTGCCCGTCGGGTCGAGCTCCTTCGCCAGCCGCCGGAAGTCACCGAGCCGCTCATAGTGCCCGCGCAGCTCCGTCGCCGGGACGGTGAAGACCTTCCCCCAGTGCGGCCGGGCGTCGAAGGCGTCCAGGGCCTCCTCCAGCCGCCGTACCACCGGCAGCACCGCCGCCGTGTCCTCGATCCAGGTGAAGTGCAGCGCCACCGTGTCCCGTCCGTACGCCGGGCTCAGCCACTGCTCGTCGGGGGCGACGGTCCGCACCTCGCAGGTCTGCAGCAGAGGGGCGACGGTCTCCCGGATCCCGTCGATCGCATACAGCGCGTCGAGGGCGTACCGGCGCGGCAGCAGGTACTCCGACTGAAGTTCGGCGCCGCTGCTCGGCGTGAACTCGGCCCGGAAGTGCGGCAGCCGCTCGTGCCACGGCCCCGCCACCCCGAACTGCTCGGTGCAGTTGACCGCGGGCATCCCCGGCACCGGGTGCATCTTCTCGGTGGCGGGCGCGGCCCAGGGGAAGGCGGGCAGCGGCTGGTCGGTACGCCGCTTCAGCCACACCTGCCTGAAGCCCGGCGCGCGCCAGTCGGTGAACAGGCTGACGCTGTACGCGGCCGCCATCACCGTCTCGAACGCGTCGAAGTCCAGCCCGGTGAGCGGGAACTCGGTGAACACATGCTGCTCGACGTCGAAGGAGGGCTCAAGATCGAGGGTGAGCGCGGTGACGACGCCCAGGGCGCCCAGCGAGGTGACCGCACCGCCGAAACGGTCGTCCCCCCTGCCGATGACCACCGTCGAGCCGTCCGCCGTGACGATCTCCACCTCGCGCACGGCCGACGCCAGCGCACCGTTGCCGACCCCCGAGCCGTGCGTGCCGGTCGCCACCGACCCGGCCACCGAGATGTGCGGCAGCGACGCCATGTTGGGCAGGGCCAGCCCGTGGGCGTGCACCTGATGGGCCAGTTCCGCGTACCGGACGCCGCCTCCCACCCGTACCGTACGGGCCGCCATGTCGACGTCGATCTCCGGCGGCAGCGCGGCCAGCGACAGCAGAACGCCGTCGGCGCCCGGCTCGGCGATCTCGTTGAAGGAGTGCCCGCTGCCCAGCACCCGGATCCGAGCGCTGTCCGCGACGAGTGCCCGTACCGCGTCGAGCGAGTGCGGCCGGTGCAGCTCCTTGGCCGTGTAGGTGATGTTGCCGGCCCAATTGGTCACGGTCTCGGTCATCCCGTCGCCCCTCCCCGGGGAATTCAGCGCCTGGCATGGAAACCAGGAGTTCACCGCTGGAACGTACCTCGGCCGGCCGCCGCTCTCCCACCGGGGACGACGCGAGAGGGACCCGGCCCGTGCGATGTCCGAGCGAGGGCATACCGTGAGGAGTCGTACACCCGAGCCGGGAGGAGACACGGGATGGGCAGCCGTACCGCACTCGTCGAGGATCTGATGGAGCGGTTCCCGCACGTGCCGAGGGAAGCCGTCTTCAAAGAGGATCTGCTCCGGGGCGGGGTGGCGTTCGACCCATCGGCCCTCAGTGACAATGAGGACGGGGAGATGAAGCCGAAGTCGTACTTCATCTTCTCCTTCGACCACGGCACCCTCCCCGAACTCGGCGAGGCCGCGCTCAGGCGCCCGCCGGAGGAGATCATCCTCACAGGGGGGCCGTACGACCTGCGCCGGACCGTCGTGTCGGTCCGCGTGAACCCGTCGTCGCCGTACCGTGTGGCCGCCGACGCGGACGGCGTGCTCGGGCTCTACCTCGACGGGAAGCGGATCGCCGACGTCGGTGTGCCGCCCATGCCGGAGTACTACCGGCACACCCTCGCCAGCGGGAAGTCGGTGATGGAGGTCGCCCCGACGATCCAGTGGGGCTACCTGATCTACCTCACAGTCTTCCGCGTCTGCCAGTACTTCGGCGCCAAGGAGGAGTGCCAGTACTGCGACATCAACCACAACTGGCGCCAGCACAAGGCCGCCGGGCGGCCGTACACCGGGGTGAAGGACGTCGAGGAGGTCCTGGAAGCCCTGGAGATCATCGACCGGTACGACACCGCGAAGGTGTCCACCGCCTACACGCTGACCGGCGGCGCGATCACCAAGACGGTCGCCGGGCGCGACGAGGCCGACTTCTACGGCCACTACGCCAAGGCCATCGAGGAGCGCTTCCCCGGGCGGTGGATCGGCAAGGTCGTCGCCCAGGCGCTGCCGCGCGACGACGTACAGCGGTTCAAGGACCACGGCGTGCAGATCTACCACCCCAACTACGAGGTGTGGGACGAGTACCTGTTCAAGATGTACTGCCCCGGCAAGGAGCGCTACGTCGGCCGCGACGAGTGGCACAAGCGGATCCTCGACTCGGCGGAGATCTTCGGCGCCCGCAATGTGATCCCCAACTTCGTGGCGGGCGTGGAGATGGCCGAGCCCTTCGGCTTCACCACGGTCGACGAGGCCATCGCCTCCACCACCGAGGGCCTGCGCTTCTTCATGTCGCACGGCATCACGCCCCGCTTCACCACCTGGTGCCCCGAGCCGACGACCCCGCTCGGCAAGGCCAACCCGCAGGGGGCACCGCTGGAGTACCACATCCGGCTGCTGGAGGCCTACCGCGCCACGATGGACGACTTCGGTCTGTCCTCACCTCCCGGCTACGGCCCTCCCGGCCCCGGCCGCGCGGTCTTCTCCGTGAGCTCCTTCATGGACAGCCTCTCGGAGCTGGAACCGGTCGAGGTGTAACCCGTCCCATCCGGATCGATACTTCTTGGCCTTCCTTCCGTATAACTCACTGAACAACGTGGCTCACCGGATTTGAATAGCGAGCTTGTCAGTTGTGCAGGAGACGTGAAAGGGTCGTCTCCTGCCGTGAGGTTCCCCCCAACTCCTTTGTCGTTATGGCGAGTTGGCCTCACATGTGAATGCAGGAGACCTATGCCCGACCTGCCGACTCCCCAGAACACCGCCGAGGCCGCGCTGTTCTCCGAGTGCTGGGATGCCGTGCTCTCCTACGCCGACCTGTGCACGTCCGGCTCCACGGCGGCCACCCAACTGGCCACGGAGGCATTCTCCCTCGGCATGCGCGAGGCCCGCGCCGCGGAGGCGACCCCGGGCCGCTCCGCCGGCCGCCGCCCGGCCCGCCTGCCCAGGATCCCGCTGCTCCTGACCGCCGTCCGCAACACGGCGGCCACCTGGGAGAGCCAGGGCCACGGACACCGGCTCGACCCGGAACTGCGCCTGTGGCTCAACTCCGACAAGGCCACCCGCTACACCGGACCGCCGCTGCGGCGTCCGCTCGCCCTGCGCGGCCTGCGTGACCTCCAGGAACCGGACGCGGCCCTGCTGTGGCTGGCCGAGGTGGAGGCGCTGCCGCTGTCCGTGGCGGCCCGCCGGCTCGGCCTCGATCCGGCCGCCGCGGCGGAGGAACTCGACCAGGTCCGGGGCCTGTTCCGGGACCGCTGCCACCGCAACCACCTCGACACGCCGATGGACGCGCAGTGCCGCAGCTACGCCCGGCTGCTGGACGCGGTCACCCGCTCGCCCGCCGCCGACACCCCGAAGGACCTCTCCCGGCACCTCGCCCGGTGTGTGGAGTGCGCGGAGGCCGCCTCGTGCCTGCGGCTGCACGGGGGCGGACTGCCCGCGGCCCTGGCCGGCGGAGTGATCGGCTGGGGCGGCCTCGCCTATCTGGAGCGCCGTCGAAGAGCCGCCGAGGTGCGGCTCGGCGCCGGACGCCCGGGCCCGGCCGACAGCGAGCCCCCGAACCCCGGCGCGCACAAGGCGCGCGTGGTGCGCAACGGACTCCTCGTGGCGGCCGTCCTCGTCTCCCTGCTGGCGCTCGCCGTCTCGATGATGCCGGGCGGCGGCACCGACAACGGCGCCGTGTCGCCCGGCGACTCGGCCGACCGCGAGCCGGTGGCCCAGCCCCGCCCGTCCGCCCCGCCCGCCTCGTCCGCTGACACGAGTCCGTCCACCTCCCGGGAGCCGTCGGACACCGGCGCGCGGAGCACGTCCCGGCCGTCCGCCGGGAAGAACCCCGCCACCACGGCCCAGGGCACTTCCCCCTCCGCCGCCCCCGGCGCTGACAAGGGCGAGGCCCCGGCCTGCCGGGTCCGGTACGAGCTGGTCAGCGAGTGGCCCGACGGCTTCCAGGCCACGGTCACCGTCACCACCGTCCGGGCCCTCGACTCCTGGCGGGTCGCCTGGTCCTTCCGGGACGGCCAGAAGGTCGGCCAGATGTGGGACGCGAGCTTCGCCCAGAAGGGCTCCCGCGTCACCGCGACCGCCGCCGACTACAACAAGTCGGTCCGCGCGGGCGGCAGCCTCGCCCTCGGCTTCCTCGCCTCCCGGCAGGGCGAGAACACAGCGGCGTACGACTTCACACTGAACGGGCGCAGCTGCGCGAAGGCGTGAGGGTCTCCGATATTCGGTGGCAGCCCGGTGAGCGTCCCTCTAGGGTGAGGTCTGCTTCGCGCGGCCGCCGTTGGCTGCCGCTGTCGGCTGAGTGTCGAGTGAGGAACGGGAGGTGTGACCGATGGCTGTCTCTGTGATGGGCGCTGCCCGTAACCAGAAGATCATCCACTCCACCTCCGTGGCCACCGGCTGACAATTCCTCTGCGCGCTCGTGCGCGCGGCTGCCGGGGCCGCCCCTGTGAAGGGCCACCCTTGACTTCCACCTCTGCTTTTTCCACCTCTTCCGCGCTCGTTCCCTACGGCTGGGACGAGGCGTGGGCGGACGAGTTCGCCCCCTACGAGCCCGACGGACTGCTGCCCGGACGCGTGATCCGGGTCGACCGCGGGCAGTGCGACGTGGTCACCGACGACGGACTCGTGCGGGCCGACACCGAGTTCGTCGTCCCCCGTGACCCGATGAAGGTCGTGTGCACGGGGGACTGGGTCGCCGTCGACCCCGAAGGCAGCGACCCGCGCTATGTACGGACGTATCTGCCACGCCGTACCGCCTTCGTCCGCTCCACCTCCTCCAAGCGGTCCGAGGGGCAGATCCTCGCGGCCAACGTCGACCACGCGATCGTCGCCGTGTCGCTGGCCGTCGAACTCGACCTCGGCCGTATCGAGCGCTTCCTCGCCCTGGCCTGGGAGTCCGGCGCGCAGCCCGTGGTCGTGCTGACCAAGGCCGACCTCGTGCCGGAGGCGGCGACGCTCGCGCATCTCGTCCAGGACGTGGAGACGGCCGCCCCCGGTGTGCCGGTGCTGGCGGTCAGCGCCATGGACGGGGACGGGCTCGACGTCCTCGTCGCCCTCGTGTCCGGGGGTACGTCCGTGCTGCTCGGGCAGTCCGGCGCGGGCAAGTCCACGCTCGCGAACGCGCTGCTGGGCGAGGAGGTCATGGACGTCCGGGCCACCCGGGACGCCGACGGCAAGGGCCGTCACACGACCACCACCCGCAACCTGCTCGCGCTGCCCGGCGGCGGTGTGCTGATCGACACGCCGGGGCTCAGGGGGGTCGGCCTGTGGGACGCCGAGAGCGGGGTCGGTCAGGTCTTCTCCGAGATCGAGGAACTGGCCGAGCGGTGCCGGTTCCACGACTGCGCGCACGAGGCGGAGCCGGGGTGTGCGGTGCTCGCGGCCCTCGAGTCCGGTGAGCTGCCCGAGCGGCGGCTGGACAGCTACCGCAAGCTCATCCGGGAGAACCAGCGGATCGTGGCCAAGACCGATGCGAGGGTCAGGGCCGAGCTCCGCAAGGACTGGAAGCGGAAGGGGGCGGAGGGGAAGGCGGCGATGGAGGCGAAGCGGGGGCGCTGGAAGTAGGGCACCCCGCGTTGGTCGATTCGACGTCCGAATTCCGCTAGCCGGTGCTCTCCTCACGGTCGACACTGGAGAGCGTGATGGACGAGGACACCAGGTACGAAGCGGTGCGGAGCCGGGACGGGCGGTTCGACGGGGAGTTCTTCTTCGCCGTCGAGACGACCGGGATCTACTGCCGGCCCAGCTGCCCGGCGGTGACGCCGAAGCGGCACAACGTCCGGTTCTTCGCGACGGCCGCCGCCGCGCAGGGCTCGGGATTCCGGGCCTGCCGGCGGTGCCGGCCGGACGCGGTGCCCGGCTCCGCCGACTGGAACGTACGGGCGGATGTGGTGGGCCGGGCCATGCGGCTGATCGGCGACGGCGTCGTCGACCGGGAGGGCGTCGCCGGGCTCGCCACGCGGCTCGGCTACAGCGCGCGGCAGGTGCAGCGCCAGCTCACCGCCGAGCTCGGCGCCGGACCCGTCGCGCTCGCCCGCGCCCAGCGGGCACACACGGCGCGGGTCCTGTTGCAGACCACCGACCTGCCGGTCACCCAGATCGCGTTCGCGTCCGGATTCGCCAGCGTGCGGCAGTTCAACGACACGATGCGGGAGGTGTACGCCTCGACGCCGAGCGAACTGCGGGCCGCCGCACCGCACGGCGGCCGCGCCTCCCGCCGTGCGGCCACGCCGACCGCGGGGATCCCGCTGCGGCTCGCCCACCGGGGGCCCTACCAGGCCGGCGCCGTCTTCGACCTGCTGGAGAGCGAGGCGGTGGCCGGGGTGGAGGAGATGAGCGGGCCGCGCGGACGGCGCACGTACCGCCGTACCCTGCGGCTTCCGCACGGCACCGGCATCGTCGCCGTCGACGAGCGGCCGGGCCGGGCCAGGTCCACGTCCGGTGCCCACCCGGGCGGCTGGCTGGACGCCCGGCTGCAGCTCACCGACCCGCGTGACCTGACCACCGCCGTACAGCGGCTGCGGCGGCTGTTCGACCTCGACGCCGATCCGTACGCCGTCGACGAGCGGCTCGGCGCCGACGACCGGCTCGCCCCACTCGTCGCCGCCCGCCCGGGCCTGCGCTCGCCGGGCGCCGCCGACCCGGAGGAGCTGGCGGTGCGGACACTGGTGGGGCGGGCCGAGGCCGAGCGGCTGGTGCGCGGCTACGGCAAGGCGCTGGACTCCCCTTGCGGCAGCCTCACCCACGTGTTCCCCGAACCGGCCGTCCTCGCCGAGGCCGAGCCGGACGGTCCCCTGGGCGCGCTCGCCAGCGCCCTCGCCGACGGCGCCGTACGACTGGATCCGGGCGCCGACCGGGAGGACGCGCAGGCGGCACTGCGCTCCGTGCCCGGTCTGGACGCCCAGACCGTCGCCGTCATCCGCACCCGTGCCCTCGGCGACCCGGACGTCGCCCCGCCCGGCCCGGACATCCCCGACACCTGGCGCCCCTGGCGCTCATACGCCCTGCGACACCTGTGCGCAGCAGGAGAGTTGGAGTACTGATGACCATCGACACGCACTACACCACTGTGGACAGCCCGGTCGGCCCGCTCCTCCTCACCGCCGACCCGGCAGGCACCCTGACCTCGCTGTCCGTGCCCGGCCAGAAGGGCGGCCGCGGTGTCCAGGACGGCTGGCACCACGATCCCGGACCCTTCCGGGAGGCCGAGGAACAGCTCGCCGCGTACTTCGCCGGTGAACTCAAGGAGTTTCGGCTGGAGTTGCGGAGCGAGGGCAGCGAGTTCCGGGAGAGGGTCTGGGCCGCCCTCGACACCGTGCCCTACGGGGCGACCACGACGTACGGCGAGATCGCCGCACGGATCGGCGCGCCCCGGGCCGCCGTACGGGCCGTCGGCGGCGCGATCGGCGCCAACCCGCTGCTGATCCTCAGGCCCTGCCATCGGGTGATCGGGGCCGACGGTTCGCTGACGGGGTATGCGGGCGGGCTGGAGCGCAAGACGAGGCTGCTCGCTCTGGAAGGCGCTCTGGGTGCCTAGGTGTCTGAGGTGCAGGGCTGGTGGTAGGCCCATTCGCCGGGCCGGGAGCGTTCGTAGCGGCGGACGGGTTCGCCAGTGACCCGGTCCAGCACGGCCAGGGCGGGCAGGCCATGGCGCTGGAGGATGCGGTGGGCGGTGGACGTGGCGATCCGGGCACGGGCGGCCAGACGCAGCGGTCCGATGCGGTGCTCGCGCCGCATCCGCACCACCTCTGCCTCAATCGTGGCGGGCCTCTGCCGGGGTGAGCGGTGGGGGCGGCTGGAGCGGTCGTGCATGCCCTCGGCGCGGTGGTGGCGGTAGCGGCGGGCCCAGCGGGCGGCGGTGGTGTGGCTGACCTGGAAGCGTTCCGCGGCCCGCCGCTGGGGCCATCTGACAAGCCCGCGTGGCGGAATGGGCTCAGAACATGGTGTTGTCGTTGAGGGGAGGGGTCGACGGCACGTCCTGGACGGAGTCCCAGTGCTCGAGGATCTTGCCGTCCTTGCCGACCCGAAAGATGTCCACGACGGCCTGGCCGCGGTCCCCGGGGCTGAGCCGGTAGTGGGCGTGGATGGCTACGAGGTCGCCTTCGGCGATGACGCGCTTGCGTTCCACGATCAGGTTCGGGAACTGCTGGAAGAAGTTGGTGAACTGCTCGCGCAGGCCGGCCGAGCCGTTGGGGATGGTGGGGTTGTGCTGGTAGTACTCCGGCGTCAGGTACCTGACCGCGTCGGGGTTCTTGTCGACGAGGAGTGTGTCGAAGTAGGCGGTGGCCACCTTCTGGCTGAAGGGGGTCATCCAGCGGGGGCCGGGCTGGTTCGTGCGCGGCTGGCTGACTGTGCCGAACATGTCGTTGCCGTTGACGGTGGTCTCCGGTACCGCCTGGACCACGTCCCAGTGCTCGGCGATCATGCCCTTCTTGTCGAAGCGGAAGATGTCGACCACGGACGAACCGCGGGTGCCGGACTCGGAGACCGGGTTGGAGTGCACCATGACCAGGTCGCCCTGGGCGAGGACCCGCTTGACGTTGTACACGTGGTCCGGGAACCGCGCGTGCCAGTCGCGGATGAAGTTCTTGATGGCCTCCCGGCCGTTGGGGGCCATCGGGTTGTGCTGGATGTAGTCCGCACGGATGTACTGGTCGGCGACGCTGAGGTCGCCTTCCTCGAAGAGCTGCCTGAGCACGTGGACGGCGACGCGCTTGTTGCGCTCCTGGACGTGAGGGCTCGTGCGCCAGAAGTCCGCGACGGCCCGGGAGGATGCCGGGCTGGACGCAGTGGCGGCGGGTGCGAACCCGGCCACGGATCCGACGATCGCCGTGGCCAGCAGAGCTGCGACGGCCTTCCTGGACAGGGAGGTGCTGTGCATGACGGTGTTCTCCAATACGGGAGCGATGAGCGATGCGTTACGTGGTGGCTGTGGGCGGCGGAATCACGCGGGGGTGAAGGCGAGGAGGAACTCGACGGCCCCCTCGTCCTCGACGGCGATCCCGCCGAAGTCCGGTGCGTCGATGCCGTAGTCGGCGAAGGTGACGGGGATCGAGCCGTTCACGCGGAAGCTGTCGGCGGTGCGCTGGGCGGTGAGGTCGAACGTGACGGAATTGGTCTGGCCGTGGATGGTCAGGTCCCCCGTGGCCTCGCCGGTGACCTGTTCGTTCACGTCCGGCACCGAGCCGAAGTCCACGGGCTCGGTGAGCTCGAAGACGGCGTTGGGATACCGCTCGGTGTTCATGACCCGGCCGCGGAACTGGCCGTCGCGTTGGCCGGAGTCGCTCCGCACCGAGGCCAGTTCGACGGTGAAGCTCCCGCTGACAGCCCGGGTGCCCTCGATCTCCAGCTCCCCGGTGACCTCTTCGGTACGGCCCACGGCCGTGACGTTCTGGCCGAAGAGCACCTCGTCGACGCGGTAGCCGGCCTGCGAGCCGCTGCCGACCCGCCACGCGCCCTCGACGCCCTCCCGCGCCTGCTCGCCGGAGCCGGAGCCGGAGGTGCTCTCCGGCGTGGGCGGTGGACTGTCGAGTGACAGCGCGGCTGGTGGATCGTCCTGGATGTAGTTGATGTAGACGTACGGGCCTCCGACGCCCACGAGGGCGGCGGCGGCAACGCCGACGATCAGCCAGCGCTTCCAGCGTCTGGGTGTGGTGCGTGCCATTGGTTCCTCCGAGAGGCAGATGGTCGGGTAGTCGATCTTGAAAGTTCAAGTATTGGCCTAAAAAAGTGCCTGTCGGTGACGTCCAGGGGCAGTGCGAGCCGCGATCCAGCGCGGCTTCGACGAACGAGCGGGGTTGACGCAATGGCGGGTCAGGCCAGGAGCTGCTCGGAGACCTGCCACAGCCGCGCGGCCGCCTCCGGGTCCACGGCGTGCGCGGCGACCCCGGTGTTGGTGCCGGGCCGGTGCGGTTCGGCCTCGTCGCAGTCCTCGAAATACCGGCCGGTGACACCGTCGACCACGGGCGACGCGGCCAGCAGCACCGAGTTCGCGGCCCCCTGCTCCACCGTCTTGAGGGTCAGCTCGGGTGGCTGCGTTCCCTCGCCGATGAGGGCCTGGAGGTGGGCTGTGAACTGCGCCATCTCGGCGTCCCCGATGTGGCGCGTTGACCGCGATCCCGTCGTCGGACCAGCGCCGGCCGGCCTCGACCGCGAACAGCACGTTGGCCGTCTTGGACTGCCCGTACGCGAGCCACGGGTCGTACGGCCGCTCGGTGAAGTGGAGGTCGTCGAAGACGACGGGTGAGAAGCGGTGTCCGCTGGAGCTCACCGACACCACCCGGGCGCCGCCGGCCGCCGCGAGCGCGCCGTGCAGCCCGGTGGCGAGGGCGAAGTGCCCCAGGTGGTTGGTGGCGAACTGCAGCTCCCAGCCCCGCGGCGTCCGGGTCTGAGGAGTCGCCATCACGCCCGCGTTGTTGACGAGGATGTGCAGCGGCCCTTGCCATGCGGTCACGAACGCCTCGACGGACGCCGGATCGGTCAGATCCAGGGAGGCGACCGTCGCGCCCTCGGAGCCGGTGGTGACCTTGATGTTCTGCGCGGTGCGGCGGCCGGCGGCCGTGTCCCGCACGGCGAGGACGACCTGCGCGCCGGCCCCGGCGAGCGCCCGGGCGGTCTCCACACCGATGCCGGAGGCGGCTCCGGTGACGACGGCGCGGCGGCCGGTGAGATCCGTGCCCGCGATGACGTCGGCGGCCGTGGATCCGGCGTGGAAGGGGGTGGTGATGCGTGTGCTCGTGGTCATGTCGGCACGTGCTCCCGGTTTGCTACGATCAAAAATCGGAGGCTCCTCCGCTTTGCTTGAACTTTAAACGGAGGAGCCTCCGATTGTCCAGGAGGAAGGAATGCTGTGGCCGGCAACACACGCGGACTGCGTGCCGACGCGCGCCGCAATCGGCAACGCCTGCTCGACGTGGCCGTGCGCGCCTTCTCCGAGCGGGGCACGGACGCGTCGCTCGAGGCCATCGCCAAAGAGGCCGGTGTGGGCATCGGCACGCTGTACCGGCACTTCCCCACCCGGGAGGCCCTCCTTGAGGCCGCATACCGCAACGAGGTCGCGCGGGTCTGCGACAGCGCCGAGGAACTGCTGGCGCAATACCCGCCCGACCAGGCGATGCGGGTGTGGATGGACCGGTTCATCGACTATCTGGCCACCAAGCAGGGCATGGCCGACGCGCTGAAGGCCGTCATCGCCTCCGGCGACTCGGACCCGTTCGCCGAGAGCCTGGACCGGATCAGCACGGCCATCAGCACGCTGCTGAAGGCCGGGGCCGAGGCGGGCGTCCTGCGCTCCGACGTCGACCCTCTCGACGTCGGCTTCAGCCTCGGCGGCATCCTGCTGATCACCACCGACAAGGGGCTGCGCGACCGCGCGGGCCGCATGCTCGATCTGCTCCTCGACGGACTCCGCCACCGCGCCGACTGAACTGGAGACCGCATGCGACTGGGCGTACACATCACCCGTTTCGACCACCCCGGCCCGGCCGCCCTCGGACCCGAGCTGGCCGCGGCGGGTGCGGCCGCGGAGGAGGCCGGCATCAGCCGGCTCTCCGTCATGGACCACTCGGCCTGCTCGTCACAGGGGTGACGTACCGTCATCCCGGGCTGCTCGCCAAGATCGTCACCACGCTCGACGTGCTCTCCGGCGGCCGGGCCTTCCTCGGACTCGGCACAGCCTGGTACCAGCGTGAGCACACCGGCCTCGGAGTGCCGTTCCCGCCGGCCGGCGAGCGCTTCGAGCGGCTGGAGGAGACCCTGCGCCTCTGCAAGCAGATGTGGGACCCGCAGGCCAACGGCCCCTTCGAGGGCAGGCACTACCGGCTGGCCGAGACGCTCTGCGTCCCGGCGCCCGTGAGCGCCCCGCATCCGGAGATCAACATGGATCCCGGCGGCACGCTCGACGGCTTCGCCGAGGCCATGGCCGAGTACGCCGCGCTGGGCATCGACGAAGCCATCGTCGCCCCGCCGGACGGCGCCCCGGCGCGCGGGATCGAGCACCGCGCGGCGCCGGCGGCGAAGGTGCTGGCCGGACTGGGCTGACGGCGTGACACAAGGTCCCCTCGTGCTCCACACCCCACGGTCGCGGAGGCCGACGGGGCGGATGTCGCCGCCGCGGTGGCCGCCGCCCGCGAGGCCTTCGACGCGGGGCCCTGGCCCCGGACAGCGGCCCGCGAGCGCGCCCGCGTGCTGCACCGGGTGGCCGATCTGGTGCGCGAACGGGCGGACGAGATCGCCGCTGTCGAGAGCCTCGACGTCGGCAAGCCCGTCTCGTTCAGCCGGGGGGTGGGCGTGGAGACCGTGGCCGAGACGTACGAGTACTACTCGGCGCTGGCGCAGAGCCTCGACGGAGCCACGCGGCAGGTCGCCATACCCGCCCACGCCTACACCCGCAGGGAGCCCATCGGCGTGGTGGGAGCGATCACCCCGTTCAACTTCCCGTTGGTCCTGAGCACGTCGAAGGTCGCCCCCGCGCTGGCGGCCGGCAACACCATCGTCCACAAACCGGCCGACGAGACTCCCCTCAGCGCGCTGCTGATGGCGGAGATCCTCGCCGACGCCGGCGTTCCCGCGGGAGTGGTGAACGTCGTCACCGGCAGCGGCCCCGTCCTGGGTGAGGCACTGGTGCGTCACCCAGGCGTCGACAAGATCGCCTTCACCGGGTCGACGAGGGTCGGCCGCCTGGCGGCGAGCATGGCCGGTGAACAACTCAAGCCCGTCACTATGGAGTTGGGCGGCAACGCGCCGCACATCGTCTTCGAGGACGCCGACGTCGGGAAAGCGATCGGCGCGATCATCAAGGCCTTCGTCTTCAACACCGGACAGTTCTGCATGGGCGGACCCCGGCTGCTGGTTCACCGGTCCCTGTACGACACCACGCTGGGCATCCTCGCCGACGCGGTTCCGGCGGTCCCCGTCGGCGATCCCTTCGACCCGGCCACCGTCGTCGGGCCGATGGCCGGCGAGCGGCACGTGGAGAACGTCGAGCGCTTCGTGAAAGCGGCCGTCGAGGACGGCGGCCGCATCGTCGTCGGCGGTGAGCGCTTGGAACTCAACGGCGGTTACTACTTCAAGCCCACCGTCATCGCCGGCCTGGACAACGACGCCCGCACCATCCAGGAGGAGATCTTCGGCCCGGTGCTGACGGTTCAGCCCTTCGACACCGAGGAAGAGGCGATCGCGCCGGCGAACAGCACGCCGTACGGACTCGCCGCCGGTCTGCGGACCTCCGACCTGGCGCGCGCCCATCGGGTCGCCGCGCGACTGGACGCCGGCATCGTCTGGGTCAACGACTGGGCCATGCTCGATCCCGCCGTGCCCTTCGGCGGCGTCAAGCAGTCCGGCTACGGACGCGAATCCGGGCCGGAGGCGCTGCAGGCGTACACGAGGACCAAGTCGGTCGTCATTTCCCTCGTCTGACCCCTCGACAGGGCCGGCGTCACTTTGCAGGAAGGTGAGCCGGCAGCTATCCTCCTACTCAACAATGCGACTAGGTGCCTAGTTGTTTAGAAATGGCCGTGTGCCACTTCCATCAGCAGCGTTGACGAGAGGCGGTCGGCCCCGTGTCGAGCAGTGGGTATCTGCGCTATGTCGCCCTGGGTGACAGTCACACCGAGGGGCTCGGGGACGGCGACGACGTCCGTGGTCTTCGGGGCTGGGCGGACCGGCTCGCCGAGCAGGTCGCCCGCCACAGCCCCGGCCTGCTCTACGCCAATCTCGCGGTGCGCGGCCGTAAGGCCGGTCAGGTGCGTGCCGAGCAGCTGGCTCCGGCTCTCGCGATGCAGCCCGACCTCGCCACCGTGGTGGCTGGGGTCAACGATGCGTTGCGCCCGGGCTGCGACCTCGACGAGGTGGCCGGCCATGTTGAGGCGATGTTCGCCGCCCTCACGGCGCAGGGCGCCACCGTCGCGACCCTCATGTTTCCCGATGTCGGGCGTATCACGCCGTTGGCCCGCCCGATCACTCACCGTGTTCTCGCACTCAACGCGCGCATCCGGGAGGCCGCCGACCGCCACGGCGTGGTGGTGGCGGAGACGGCCGCGCACGCGGCGGCGACCGATCCGCGGTTGTGGAGTGCTGACCGGCTGCACGCCGGCCCGCTGGGACACACGCGCATCGCGGCTGCCGTGGCCCAGGCGCTCGGTCTGCCGGGCAGCGACGACAAGTGGACCCTTCCCCTTCCGCCCGCGGGAACAGACATCTCTGTCTGGAGGACCGCGGGTGCCGAATTGCGCTGGGCCGGCACCTTCCTCGGCCCTTGGGTCGGCCGCCGCCTGCGTGGCCGCTCCTCCGGCGACGGCCGCCAGGCCAAGCGGCCGGCGCTGCTTCCGGTGGCCGCGTCCGCTGGGGACACCTCCCCATCGGTATGACGCTCTGGCCTGCGACGACGCCGGCGGCTCCTCGTGCTGAACTGCTCTTCACGTTGGCTGACTGTGTGGGTGGGACCGCCGCAGTCAGCCGTCGGCCCGGAGCGCGGCCGTGCGCTGTTCGAGCCTGCGCAGCGCCATGTCCCCCCACTGGAGGTTCTCCCGCTCGAACGACATCCCGCGCAGCAGGGTGAGATACGGGCCGATGCGCTCGGCCTCGGCGAAGTACGCCTCCTCGGAGCGCCCGTCGAGCAGGCGCTGCCGGAGCCGCTCGTAGCGGGCCAGCTTGGCGGTGGCCCACTCCATGCGCTCGGTGATGGCGGTCCGGACCGCTTCCATGTCGCCCGCTTCCAGGCACTGCACCTTGACAAGCAACTCGTCCCGGATCGCCGCCGGTTTGCCCAAGGGCTCGGCGGTGTAGGCGTGGACGGCCTTCCGCCCGGCCTCCGTCAAGGAGAACAGTCGCTTGTTGGGGCGGCGCTTCTGCTCGACGACGCGGGCCGTGACGAGTCCTTCGGCCTCCATGCGATCCAGCTCCCGGTAGAGCTGCTGAGGCGTCGACATCCAGAAGTTGGCGACCGTCGCGTCGAACGCCTTCGCGAGGTCGTACCCGGACGCCTCGCCCTCCAACAGCGCGGCCATCACCGCGTTCCGCAAAGCCATGGATGCACGCTAACAGATTAATCAACAATGTTGCTAATAATCACCCCATCCCTGTAGACAAGCCCGAACGACCCCCATACCCTCTATCACACCTATTAACATTTTTGAGTATCAGAGGTGGGTTCATGCATCCCTTCCGCAAGGCCGTCGAGAGCGGCGACCTGGACGCCGTGGCCGCTCTGCTGGCCGACGACGTCGTCTTCACCAGCCCCGTCACCTTCAAGCCGTACCCGGGCAAGGCGATCACCGCGGCGATCCTGCGCGGCGTGTTCCGGGTCTTCGAGGACTTCACCTACATCCGTGAGATCGCCAATTCCGACGGCCGCGATCACGCCTTCGTCTTCACCGCCACTGTCGCCGGCAAGCAGATCCAGGGATGCGACTTCCTGCACTTCGACGACGACGGGAAGATCGACGAGTTCACGGTGATGGTGCGCCCGCTCTCCGCCGCCCAGGCGCTCGGCGAGGCAATGGGCGCCCAGTTCGAGCAGATCGCCCGAGAGGCCGCCGAACAGTAACCACGACGACGCACTTCGACGGACTGCGCACCCTCCTGGCGGAGCGCCACAACGTCCCCGGCGGCTGCGGCACCTCCTTCCGACGAGGCCGCGGGCTGTTCGAGAGGCTGGGCGTCGCTGACTCGCTGCGCCCTGGAGGACGCCTTCCCCAGCAACCGCGCCCGCGTCGAGCGTTTCTTCGCGCTCGTCAGGGACGTGACGCAGCCGTCACGGCACACGACCTCGACGCCCGGATGCTCGCGCAGCCAAGCTTCCAGCGAGTCGGCGGTGCGGTCGGGCAGCACGTCGATCCGCTCATAGGTCTCGGCGTCGATCACCACGGTGGCATAGCGGTGCCGCCGACGCAGAGCGCAGTCGTCGACGCCGATCACGCGGGGCGTCCGCCCGGTGGGCAACGGGATGCGCAGCAGGGCGCGCAGGGCCGTGTGGCGAGCAGGCCCGCCGCGAGTATCGCCAGCAAACGAGATCCCGTCCGGCCCGCCAACTCCTTCACCACAGCGTTGACTTACCTGGCCAGACGGGCCGTGCGTCGCTGGTGACGCTCAAACACTCCGGGTGGGCGACATCGCCGCCTCGGCTACGCCCGAGCCTCGACCGCCCGGCAGTCCCTGGACGCAAGCTGGACTCCCTCGCCGAGGCCGGCGTGACCCGGGTCTTCTCCGAGAGGATCTCCACCCGCGCCACCACGCGCGCGAACTGGAGGTGTACGCGTCACCTCGCCCGAGGAGCTGAAGGCCGGCGACGTCGGTCTGGAGTTCCTCACCGGGGAGCTCAAGGGCTGCCACGATCCCTCCGGCAATCGTGTTCACCGCGCGGCGGCCATGTCCGATATGGAGCGCGAGTACATCCGCGACCGAACCCTGGAGGGCCACGAGAGGGCGCGAAGGGCAGCACCGCGGGCTCTGCCTCCCCCCTCGGGTGGCCGCTGACCTGCACATCGATGGCGTTGGCCAACGGTCACGAGGCCGGGTACGCCTGGTTGTAGAGGCTCCGCAGTGTGGTGGTGGCCTGGGCGTCGCCGTAGCACGGCGGGATCTTGCCGTCCTTGGCGTAGACGAGGTAGGTCTCACCGACGGCGAATTCCTGCCCGAAGGACTCCGCCTCACCTTCCTGGTTGTTGTTGATCCGGACGGTGGAGGTGTCTCCGCCGCGGTACCAGTGGTCGACCCGGAGGCCGACCTGGTCGCCCTTGACGGCGGTGACCGTGCCCTCGAAAGCGGTCGTGTACTTGTGCAGGGTCGCGACGTCCAGCGCAGCGCATGCGGTCATGGCGTCGCTCTTCTGGACGGTCAGGGTCAGCGGGGCGGCGGTGGCCGGCGGGGTGTCACCGCTCTGCGTGACTCCCCAGCTGATGCCGCCCCCGACCAGCAGGGCGGCGGCTGCCGCAGCGAGCATCAGGGGGCGGCGGCGGGCTCCGGTCGCGGTGCCGTGCGGGGTGCAGTTCGGTGTGGTCGGCTTCCCCGAGGTCCGGCGGCGGTGCCGTACGGGTCAGCCGCTCCACCAGCCGCAGCCGGCGTCCCTGCGCCCGGCGGGCGTTGGACAAACAGCCGCGTGCGACGCCGTAACACCAGGGCAGTACCTCGTCGGCGTCGACCGGTGGTCCCTCACCGAGGCCGGGCACGTCCTCGAGACGGCGCCACAGGACGAGCATCGTCTCCGCGAGGATGTCATCGACCGCGTCGGCATCCGCCCGACGCACCAGATATCGGTTCAGCGGCTCGGCGACCGCGCGCGCCAGCGCCTCAAAGCGGACCTCTCGGGCCCGGGCAAGCTCCTGCTCCAGCATGGATTCCACGCCTCCACCTGTCCGGCACCGGCCGGTTCCTTTCACTGCCGCGGGAGCGTCGTCACCACTGCCCAGGACAGACTGAGCCGAGACCGTCGGGGATTTTCGCATGGCCCCGGCTTCCGGTCCGCTGTCGCCCGCACGGCGAACATCGGATCACGGGACAGCTACCCGTACGCGTCGCTGCGACGTGGCTCCGGCGGAGTTGGCCCGGGTGGTCAGGAGTCCAGACTTCGGCATAGCGCCGTCCTGGTGCATGTGCTCCGTGTGCATGTGCTCCGTATGGTCTGCGCAGGCGCGGCAGGGCTCCTCCCTCAGGTCTCCTGACACAGCCGAGCCAGGGACGACGACCTGCGCGACGCGGGTGTCGTCGCCGAGTTGGGGTGTGACAACTTGTCGTAAGCGGGCCGACCTCGACATCTGCCATCTGGGCGGTACGGGTTCCGCGACCACGAACTTCTACAACAGCGCCTACAGCCGCCAGGGTTGGGCCGAGGTGGCGGCCGAGATTCGGACACGCTGGCAGGCCGGGGACCGGGACGGCGCGGCCGGTCTGGTCACCGACGAGATGGTGCTGGCCACCACACTGATCCCGGTCCTGGTCCGGTTCTGATCCGGTTCTGATCCCTACGGCGGGCAGGGTCCGTGCCCGCTCAGCCCCAGAACACGGCGCCCAGCCACGCCCCCATGATCAGCAGGCAGGTGAACAGCTCCGCGAGCACGCTGGAGCCGCCCGAGCGCATCGCCGTACGCAGCGCCGCCTTCGCCTCGCCGTGCCGGCCCAGCCGGAGCCGTTCGCAGAGGTAGATGCCGCCCATGAAGCCGGGGATCGCGCCGAGCACGGGGATCAGGAAGAAGCCGACGAGCGCCCCGACGCCGGCGTACACCCCCATCCGCGGGGTGGCGCCGCTCGCGCGCAGCCGTCTCGGCGGCAGTGCCCAGCGCACCACCTGGGAGAGGAACAGCGCGATGGTGGCGCCCACCAGCACGGCCCACGAAAGCAGCTGCGGATCCTTCAACGCCCACCACATGACCGCGGCCCACACCAGCCACGACCCCGGCACCCCGGGCACCAGCACTCCGCCCAGACCGAGCAGGATGACCAGCCCGACCAGCAGGAGGTCCACCACTCCCATCTGTCCAGAGTGCCGGAGCACCGGCCGAGGCGCAGATCCGTCGGACCGCCCGGCGGTTTCTTGGGGTCAGCTGTTCGACGACTCACTCGCCGCGCCGTTCGACACGGGGTGCCGCGCTCGGATTTTGCGGATGCCCCGTTTTCATTCAGCCCTCGCGGTGGACAATTAGGGGCATGAGCCAGCAGGGGGGAAAACCCACCGGTCACGAGGACGACTGGTGGGAACAGCTGTACAACGACTCCACCGAGGACACGGGCCCCACGGCCGCACCCGACTCACTGGACGACCGTTTCGCCTCGGCGGCGGGGGCGGTGGACGCTTCTCCGGCGGAGACGGATGGGGTTTCTGCGCGACGTTCTGGTGCGGATGGTGCCGCCGGTGCCGTGGAGGATCGGGTTGCGGGGTTGCTTTCCGGTGCCGCCGATCCCGTGGGGGGTGGGGGTCCGGAGCCGCGTTCCGGTGCGGCTGATGCCGTGGAGGGGCGGGGTCTGGAGCCGCCTCCTCTTGGTCCGGCGTCCCGTGCTGGCACTGGCACTGGCGCTGGCGCTGGCGGTGACGGTGGTGGTGGTGTGGAGGGTGGGGTTCCTGGGCCGCGTCCGGGTCTTGTTGGTCCGGTGGAGGAC